>DAINQU010000008.1:0-18280 GCA_036742455.1 Steroidobacteraceae bacterium
CGACGCCCATCCGATCTTGGCGGGTCATGGTTTTTCAGCGTATCCGGATCTTGCGGCCGGGTTCCCGCTGGCCCAGGCGTGTTACGCGGATCAATTGCCGGACGCGGCGGTGGTGGCTGCGCTTGGGCGGGCCGCGCATCGGGCGGGTGGTGGGGTCGACGCGGCCGCGTTGGAACCGGTCTATTTGAGGGACGAGGTGGCGACGCGCTCAGGGCGCTGACCGTCATATTTCGGTAAGATGACAGGGAATGTTGCAAACAGTCACAGGAGCGTCATAAACCTTCGGTTTAATGCCTGCGGTCGTCGGATCCGTTACCGATGATCTCATTCACTATAACTGGGTGTGACGAATGTCAGCACGTCGAATCCTGATCGTAGAAGACGAGAAGCCTATCCGCGACATGATCGCGTTTGGGTTGCGTCGGGCCGGGTTCGAAGTCATGGAAGCCGACGATACGCGTTCGGCCCGGACCTCGATTGCGGATTCCCGGCCGGACCTGATTCTGGTCGACTGGATGTTGCCGGATGCGAGTGGGTTGGAACTTACGCGTGCGCTCAAGAAAGACAAGGATACTCGCGAGGTGCCGGTCATCATGCTCACGGCGCGCGCCGAGGAGCAGGACAAGGTCGCCGGCCTCGAAGGCGGCGCGGATGACTACGTCACCAAGCCGTTCTCGCCGCGGGAGTTACTCGCCCGTATCAATGCCGTTTTGCGGCGTTCGTCGCCGGCGTCGACGGAAGAAATCATTGACGTCGGCCAACTGCGATTGGACGCCGCCGGTCACCGCGTCTTGTGTGGCGAGGCGACGGTGGTCTTGGGGCCGACCGAATACCGCTTGCTGGCCTTTTTTATCACCCACGCCGAACGGGTCTACTCGCGCTCGCAATTGCTCGACCGCGTCTGGGGCGGCAACGTGTATGTCGAAGAACGCACCGTCGACGTCCATATACGGCGCCTGCGCAAGGCGTTGGAGACGTTCGGTTGTGACGGGTACGTGCAGACTGTTCGTGGAGCCGGTTACCGTTTCTCGACCCGCGCGCTGTAAGTTCAGGTTCGGTTGCCCGTGATTTCTGCCGTTTGGACCTTCGCGATGCCTCGCCTGCTGACGGTCCTCGGCATCGCGGCCGTGTTGGGCCTGATCATTGGGCACGTGTTCATAGCGGTCACCGTGGCGCTCTCCGGTGCCTTGGCGCTCAATTACTATCGGCTCTTTTTGCTGGAGCGGTGGCTCAAGCACCGCCGCGAGATGGACCCGCCCAACCTCTCGGGGCCGTGGGGCGACGTCATTGCGCTGGTCGTGCGCATCTATCGCCGCAAGAAATTTCACAAGAAGCGTCTGATCGAAGTGGTGCGCGAGTTTCGCGGCCTCACCTCCGCATTGCCGGACGGCATCGTGGTGCTGGGACGCGAGCGGGACATTCAATGGTTCAACCCGCGAGCGGCGCATTTGCTCGGGCTGCGCCGCAAGATCGATTATGGCCACCGTATCGACAACCTGATTCGCCACCCGGAATTCCGCACCTATCTCGATCGGGGTGACTTCGCGACGCCGGTCGTCGTGCGTCAGGCCGGCACAACCGATGTGCATTTATCGTTGCAGATGGTCGACTACGGCGACGGGCAGAAGCTCTTAGTCGCTCGCGACGTCAGTCGCGAGATACGTATTGAAGCAATGCGCAAGGATTTCGTGGCAAACGCCTCCCACGAGTTGCGCTCGCCGTTGACCGTCATTTCCGGTTACGTAGACACGCTCGTGGATGACCCGCTCGTCGATGCGGAAATTCGCTCCGTTCTCGAGGAGATGCGACGCCAGTCGGCTCGCATGCAGGCCGTTGTGGAAGATCTGATTGAACTCTCGCGGATGGAGGCGGGCGCGACCGAGGCGCCGTACGCCTTCATCGACGTGGTCGGCATGCTCAGCTTGATGAAGCGAGACGTGCTCGCGCGCCCTGATTTGTCGAGCACCTTCGATCTCGTGGTCGACGCCGATCAAGGCATTTTGGGTGCCGAGTCCGAATTGCACTCGATCTTCGCCAACTTGATCGGCAACGCGCTCAAGTACACACCGGCCGGGGGTACCGTCACGGCGCGCTGGTGGACGGACGACAAGGGTGGGCATTTTTCGGTGACCGACACGGGTGTGGGTATCGCAGCCGAGCACCTGCCTCGATTGACCGAGCGGTTCTATCGGGTGGATCCGGGTCGCGCGCGCACCTCGGGCGGCTCAGGACTGGGTCTTGCCATTGTGAAACATGCCCTGCAACGGCTCGGCGCCACCCTGGACGTGCAGAGTGTGGAGGGCAGTGGTAGTGTCTTCACCTGCCATTTTCCGGAAGAGCGACTGGCCCACCAGCCCTGAATGGGCTGTCATATTTTCGTCTTTTAAAAGTCATATTCGCGTCAACGGCCCACGGCAGCATAGGTCATCCGGGCTGCCAGACGAGGATTACATGGCGCGCGCAACTGCTCCGATGGGTCGTGTCCGAACGGTTTTTATCTCCGACGTGCATCTGGGATTTCGGGGCTGCCAAGCCGGCCTGTTGCTTGATTTCCTACGTCGGATGGATGCCGACCAGTTGGTCCTCGTCGGCGATATCGTGGATCTTTGGAGCTTGCGGCGCAGTTTCTTCTGGCCGAGCCTCCACCAGGAGGTTCTGCGGGAAATCCTCCGGATTGCTCGGAGCGGTACCCGTGTCATCTACGTGCCCGGTAACCACGACGAGGGATTCCGCGAACTCTGCGGCGGTCGCCTCGAGGGCATCGAGATTCGGCGCGATTTCGTCCATGAGACGGCCAATGGCGAACGCTACTTGGTGGTGCACGGCGATGAGTTCGACGGCGCGGTGAAGTTCGCCGGTTGGCTCAAATGGATCGGCGAGCACCTCTACGATTTCATCTTGTGGATGAGTCGCACCGTGCAGGACGTTCGGCATCGCTTTGGTTACGGCTATTGGTCGTTGTCAAACTGGATCAAGGATCAGGTCCCCGACGCGCGCCGGTACATCAGCCGCTTTGAGCACGCGGCTGCGACGGCTGCCATCCGTCACGGACTCGACGGCGTGATTTGCGGCCACATCCATCACCCGGGGATACGCGAAGTGGACGGCGTCCGCTACTGCAATGACGGGGACTGGGTCGAGAACTGCTCGATGCTGTACGAGGATCAGGCCGGTCGCTTGCACGTCGCGTTCCATCACGCGGCGGCCGTCGAGCCGTCGTTAACGGTCGTTCCGCGGCTCGAGCAGTCCGTGTCGACCTCCATGGACGAGGCAGCCTAAGGTTCATGCGCATCGCGATCGTCACCGATGCCTGGCGCCCCCAGACCAACGGGGTCGTCACGACACTGCAGCGCACCGCCGCGGAGTTGTCGGCGTTGGGGCACGAAGTCGGTTTGGTCACGCCGGAGGGCCGTTACACCGTGCCGTGTCCGACGTACCCCGAGATTCGTCTCGCCCTGTTTGCACGCTTTTCGGTGACGCGCTGGTTGGACGAATTCGCGCCCGACGCACTGCACATTGCCACGGAAGGGCCATTGGGTGTGGCGTCTCGGGCCTATGCGACCGCGCGGGGCCGTGCCTTTACGACGTCGTACCACACGCAATTTCCGCAGTACATCAGCGCTCGGCTACCGATCCCGGAATCGGTGGTGTACGCCTACCTGCGGTGTTTTCATTCTCGCGCCACGCGTGTGATGGTCGGCACCGAGGAAATGCGGCGGGATCTCCGTCGGCACGGATTCCGGCGTGTGGTCCCATGGACGCGCGGCGTTGATACCCGCGTGTTTGTGCCCCGGCCAGATCTGAAAACGCCGGGGGCGACGCCGACCTTGGTGTACGTCGGCCGCGTTGCGGTCGAAAAAAGCGTCGAAGATTTTTGCCGCCTCGATCTGCCGTCTCGCAAAGTCGTGGTCGGCGGTGGTCCGCAGTTGACGGATCTGCGCCGTCGCTATCCCGATGTGGAGTTCCGCGGTTACCTGTACGGGACTGAGCTTGCAGCCGCCTACGCCTCGGCGGATTGTTTTGTGTTTCCGAGTCGAACCGACACGTTTGGCCTCGTCCTCCTCGAAGCGATGTCCTGCGGTGTGCCGGTGGCCGCCTATCCGGTGACGGGGCCGATCGACGTGGTGCGCGACGGCGTCACGGGCTGCCTGCGGACGAATTTGCGCGAGGCGGTCGAAGGGGCGCTCGCCTTGGATCCTCGGGCCTGCCGCGCGCAGGCCGAGGAGTACGGCTGGGACAAGGCCACTCGGCAATTCGAATCCAATTTGGTGGAATTTCGGACCGTACCGGCCCGCCGCGCGGCCCGTCGTGCGCATGCCTCGAAAGCCGGTGCGCGGATCCAGCGGACGTAATCAATCGAATTAATTATTTGAAAGATAAGGAATAAAACGAATTGTTACAGAAGCGGCCTCATTGAAAGATCTCTGTAACAATTGGGTTTCATACTGCGCAGCTACCGGGCCGGCGCCGACGCGACCGGATTCCAACCCGTCATTTTTCTGGAGAATACTGTGCTCAAGCGCTCTCTGACTCTGCTCGCCGTGGCCGGCTTGTCTGCGGCCAGCCTTGCCCATGCCGACGCCGGTCGCGACTACGTCGCCCTCGTCGGTTCGTCCACGGTGTTTCCGTTCGCGTCCGCGGTGGCCGAGCACTTTGGCAAGTCGAACACCAAGTTCAAGACCCCGAAGGTCGAGAGCACGGGCACGGGCGGCGGCATTAAGCTCTTCTGCGGCGGCATCGGCGTCCAGTACCCGGATATCGCCAACGCGTCGCGCCGAATCAAGGCCTCCGAGCTCGAGACCTGTGCGGCCAACGGCGTGAAGGATGTCGTTGAAGTCAAAATCGGTTACGACGGCATCACGATTGCGACGAAGAAGGGCGCCCCGGCGTTCAAGCTGAGCCGTAAGGACCTGTATCTGGCCCTGGCGAAGCAGGTTCCGGACCCGAAGGACCCGAACACGCTGGTCGCGAACCCGTACAAGAACTGGAAGCAGGTCAATGCGGCGCTGCCGGACTTGCCGATCCAGATGTTTGGCCCGGCGCCGAACCACGGCACCCGTGACGCCTTTGCGGAGCTGGTCATGACGACCGGTTGCGAGACCTTCCCCTGGCTGAAGTCGTTGAAGGACGTCGACGAGAAGCGCTTCGCCAAGGTCTGCACGCAGATTCGCGAGGACGGTGTCTGGACCGACGTCTCGGAAGACTACGCCTTGGTGCTCGGTAAGCTGCAGGCCAACCCGCATGCGGTCGCCGTGTTCACCTTCTCCTACTTGGACCAGAACGGCGACAAGATTTCGGCCGCGACGGTCGAGGGGAAGGCGCCGACCTTTGAATCGATCGCCGATGGCAGCTACCCGATCTCGCGTCCGCTCTTCATCTACGTGAAGAAGGCGCACGTGGGTGTCATCCCGGGCATCAAGGAATTCGTCAGCGAGTTCCTGAGCGACAAGGCGATGGGCGCGGACGGTTACCTCGCGGAGCGCGGCCTCATCACGATGAAGGCATCGGAGCTCGCGAAGGCTCGTAAGGACGCGAACGACCTGCGCGCCGTCAAGCTCTGATCGAATCGGCCTCCGTTGTGAGGACCACCCGGGGAAGTTGCTCGCAACTTCCCCGGCTTCGTTTTCGGCGCTCCTCCGCCGCATGGGGAGTCTGTGATGGATGCACGGACACTGCGGCCGCTGGGCGCGTAGATTTCTCGCATTGATCCCCTTGGCGGACGGGGTTATAACCTGTCAAAGCTTGGAGAATAGTGATGGACGCGAATACCCTCGGCCCGCATATTTCACGCCGCTTCAACGAGGACCTCGAGAAGCTCCGCTCTCACGTGCTGCAGATGGGTGGCCTCGTTGAGAAACAGATGTCGGATGCGGTAGTGGCCTTGGTTGAAGGCAACGGCGCCCTCGCTGACGAAGTGACCCACAACGATCACAAAGTGAACGCTCTTGAGGTCGCGATCGATGAGGAGTGCAGTCGAATTCTGGCGACCCGTGCGCCCGCGGCGTCGGACTTGCGACTCATTGTCGCCATCATCAAGACGATCACGGATTTGGAGCGCATCGGCGACGAGGCCGAGAAGGTCGGTTTTATCGCGACCCGACTGGCGCTCATGGAGCGTCCGACGGATCGCTATCGGGAGCTGAAGAATCTTGGCCGCCTTGTGCATCAGATGTTGCATGCGGCCCTTGACGCCTTCGCCCGCTTGGATGCGGAAGCGGCGCTATCGATCGTCAGTGACGATCGCGTGATCGATGACGAATACGAAGCGATTCAACGCCAAGTGATTACGTTCATGATGGAAGACCCGCGAACCATTTCGCGCTCGCTGGAAGTGTTGTGGGTGTCGCGCGCGCTCGAGCGCATTGGCGATCACGCGAAGAATATCTGTGAATACGTGGTCTACATGGTGCACGGCAAGGATATTCGCCACACCTCGATCGACGACGCTAATCGGCGTATTCACGGACTCGAGGGCACACGATGATCGTCACCCGCCGGATCGCGAACACGGTGGGCGTAGTGGCCGTGGCGGGGCTCATGGCGGGTGCGTTCGTGTTCCAGTACTACGTGAAACTGAATCCCTGCAACATGTGCATGTTGCAGCGGGGTGCGACGCTACTGTTGGGCGCCGCGTTTTTGCTGGCCGCCCTGCACGATGCGGGGCGGCTGATGGCGCGTGTGTACGGGGGGCTGATCCTGATCGCCGCGGCCGTCTTGGTGTCGTTGTCGGCGCGCCATGTCTGGATGCAAATGCAACCGCTGGGCAGTCTGGCCTCGTGCGGCGCGGATTTTTGGACGATGGTCGATATGCTGCCGCTGACCGAGGTGGTGAGCCGCATCGTCAACGGGGGCGGCGACTGTCAGGAGATTGGCTGGTCCCTGTTCGGCATCTCCATCCCCGGTTGGCTCGCGATGGCCGGCGTCGCACTCGGCGTCGGCGGATTGTGGGCAAACGTTACGCTGCCGCGCAGCGGTGGGCGCGCCTGAAACGGCCTCACGCGTCCAGCGCGGCAATCAACCGTTGGTAGATCTGGGCGAGTGCGTCGATGTCGGCGACTCGCACGTGTTCGTCGATCTTGTGGATCGAGGCGTTGATCACGCCAATTTCGACGACTTCGGCGCCCATCCGTGCAATAAAGCGACCGTCTGAGGTGCCTCCAGAGGTCGACAACTCCGGCCGCCGGCCCGTGACGGCCTCAATGGCGCCGCTGACGGCATCCGACAATCGGCCGGGCGGTGTGTAGAACGGTAGCCCCGAAATTTTCCATTCCAACGAGTACCGCAACCCGTGCCGATCCAAAATGGCTTGGGTGCTCGCCTGGAGGCTTTCGACGGTCTGGACTGGGCAAAATCGGAAGTTGAAGCGCACGGCGAGCTCGCCGGGGATCACGTTGACGCCGGTGCCGGCGTGAATCGTCGCGACTTGAAAGGACGTGGGTTGGAAGTGGGCGTTTCCATCGTCCCAATGATGCGTGCAGAGCTCCGCAAGGGCTGGGGCAAATCGATGGACCGGGTTGTCCGCCAGATGCGGGTAGGCGATGTGGCCCTGGGTGCCGTGCACGGTCAGGATGCCGCTCAGCGACCCACGCCGGCCGATCTTGACCGTATCGCCCAACGCCTGATCACTCGTGGGCTCGCCGATGACGCACCAATCGATCCGCTCCCCGCAGGCCATAAGGTGCTCGACGACCTTCTTGGTGCCTTCGATGGACGGGCCCTCTTCATCGCTCGTGATGAGGTAGGCAAGGCGGATCCCGTGATCCGGCCGCTCGGTCACGTACGCTTCCGTGGCAGTGACCATGGCTGCCAGAGCGCTCTTCATGTCTGCGGAGCCCCGGCCAACCAACATGCCGTCGCGAACGGTCGGTTCGAAGGGCGGCGACGTCCACGCCTCCAACGGCCCGGTCGGCACCACATCGGTGTGCCCGGCGAAGCACAGGGTGGGGGCGTCCGATGGGCCGCGGGTGGCCCAGAAATTGGCCACGGGACCGAAGGGCAGGGGATGTATCTCGAATCCGGCGGCGGCGAGGCGTTGGCACATCAACGCCTGGCAGCCCGCGTCTTCGGGGCTAATTGATGCGCGCCGAATGAGATCGAGGGTCAATTCGAGGGTATTGGTCATGACGGCTCCCAGTGCGGCGGCAGTTATACGGGTCCGCGCCGTTGGCAGCAAGCCATCCGCGCCTGGGCGTCCGGTGAGCGGCTGGATACGGTGAAATATAGTCGTAACTCTCTGATTCTTTTGGTTTCAATGCAAATGAAACAAAAATGTCATAATTGCCCGCGATAATGGCGGGACGGTTCGGCTCGCCCGTGTCAGTGGGACTCGAGCCGGGACGGAACCCCTTCGAAGTCAATCTGGGCGGTCATGCAGAGCTCTACGGTCGTTATCGCTATTCTGCTGCTCGCCAGCGCGGCCTTTCAGTGGGCCAAGAACCGCTCCATCTCGTTGGTGGGCGGCACCCGCAGCATTCGGAACCTCCATTCATTGCCTGCCTACTACGGGATGTACGTCGCCCTGTGGTGTGCCTTGCCGGCGTTGGCGGTGCTCGGCCTCTGGCACCTGTTCGGCGACCGCGTCGTGTTGGGGATGGTCCTCGCGCAGATGCCGGGCGAATTCCAGCATCTCCCGGCGGACCAAGCCGGGTTGCTGCTGAACGATATCCGCAACGTGGTCTCCGGCGCCGTACCCGTCGAGATGGCACGACCGGCGGTGGTCGCGGCGGCCCAGCAGTGGAAAGCGATTTCGGACCAGAGCGCCATCGCCGGCGGCCTGCTGTCGCTGGTGGTCGCGATCGCGGTGGGCTTTTGGGCCTTGCGCTCGATCCGCCCGGAGCTGCGGGCGCGCAACCGTGTCGAACGTATCGGTGAATGGGCACTCTTGGCGAGCTCCGGCGTCGCCATTTTGACGACGATCGGGATCGTGATCTCGGTCCTGTACGAAGCGATTCATTTCTTCCACTTCGTCTCGCCCATCGATTTTCTCTTCGGGACGACCTGGAGCCCACAGATGGCGATGCGGGCCGACCAAGTCGGCTCGTCGGGCGCCTTCGGCGCGGTGCCATTGTTCACCGGAACGTTGCTGATCGCCGTCATCGCCTTGGCGGTGTCTGTGCCGGTCGGCCTCTTCTCCGCCATTTATCTGGCCGAATACGCGGCCCGCAGCGTGCGCACGGTCGTGAAGCCGTTGCTGGAAATTTTGGCCGGTATTCCGACCGTCGTTTACGGATTCTTCGCGGCGATGACCGTCGGTCCTCTGCTGCGACAGTTGGGCGAATCGATGGGGCTGACGGTGGTGTCGGAGAGTGCACTTTCCGCCGGACTGGTGATGGGCGTCATGATCATCCCGTTCGTCTCGTCGCTCGCAGACGACATGATCACCGCCGTGCCGCAGTCGATGCGCGACGGTGCGTACGCGCTCGGTGCCACGCGATCGGAAACCATCCGTAACGTTGTCTTGCCTGCAGCCTTGCCGGGCATCGTGGGCGGTGTGCTGTTGGCCGCGTCACGCGCCATCGGTGAAACCATGATCGTGGTCATGGCGGCTGGCTTAGCCGCCAATTTGACAGCGAATCCGTTCGAGGCGGTCACGACCGTCACCGTGCAGATTGCGACGCTCTTAGTGGGTGATTCGGAGTTTGACAGTCCGAAGACACTGGCAGCGTTTGCCCTCGGTCTCGTGCTCTTCATTTCGACGCTTGCGCTCAATATTGTGGCGCTGAAGGTCGTACGCAAGTATCGGGAACAGTATGACTAATTCAGTGCCGACCCCATCGATCAGTCAGCAGCGCGTGGCGGCCTCGCTCAAGCGGCGCTACGCCGCCGAGATGCGTTTTAGGGCCTACGGCATCGCCGCGATTGCGGTCGGTTTAATGTTCGTAGCGTTCCTGTTCACGTCGATCATTTCCAAGGGCTACTCGTCCTTTGAACAGACCTTCATTGCCCTCGACGTCGACTACGCGGCCGACACGATCGACCCGGAAGGCAAGCGCGATCACGATACGCTCGCCAACGCCGACTATCAGGCGGTGATCAAGGCCTCGCTCCGGACACAGTTCCCCGACGTCGAAGGTCGCGCCTCACTGCGTCACCTGTACGGCATGATCAGCAACTCCGCCGAACAGGTGTTGCGCGATCGTGTGTTGGCGAACCCCAAGTTGATCGGTACGCACGCGACGGTTTGGTTGTTGGCGGACGATCACGTGGACACGTTCTTCAAAGGTCAGATCGATCGGAAGTTGTCGGAAGCGGATCGCCCGATCAGCGATGAAGAGATTGCGTGGGTCGATGCACTGAAAGCCCAGAAGCGTGCTGAATTGCGCTTTAACCCCGCGTTCTTCACGTCGGGCGACTCCCGTGAGCCCGAACAGGCGGGTGTGGCGGGGGCGTTGGCCGGTAGTGCGCTGACACTGCTCATCACTCTGTTGCTCTCGTTCCCGATCGGCGTTGCCGCTGCGATCTACCTGGAGGAGTTCGCGCCTCGCAACGTCTGGACCGACATCATCGAAGTCAACATCAACAATCTGGCGGCCGTACCGTCGATTGTGTTTGGTTTGCTCGGTCTGGCGATGTTCATCCAGTTTTTCGGTTTGCCACGTTCGTCGCCGATGGTCGGCGGGCTTGTGTTGTCGTTGATGACCTTGCCAACCATCATCATTGCCGGTCGTGCTTCCTTGAAGGCGGTGCCGCCGTCGATTCGCGAGGCCGCCTTCGGCATGGGCGCTTCGCGCATGCAAATGGTTGCCCATCACGTGTTGCCCTTGGCACTGCCCGGCATGCTGACCGGCACGATTATCGGCATGGCGCGAGCCTTGGGTGAGAGCGCGCCACTGCTCATGATAGGCATGGTCGCCTTCATCGTTGACGTGCCGCACGGACTGTCCGATCCCTCGACCGTACTGCCGGTACAAATTTACTTGTGGGCGCGAAGCCCAGAGCGGGCCTTCGTCGAACGGACATCGGGCGCCATCATGGTGTTGCTCGGCTTCCTGTTGGTGATGAACGCTGTCGCGGTCATTCTGCGCAACCGCTTTGAGCGGCGCTGGTAGCATTCAAGGAAACAGATCGATGTCCATCGAAAAGCACCTACACTCGGTCAGCATGGCGCGCAGCGTCAGCTTTAATGAAGCGGACCATTCGCCGCCGGGTGATCCCGTCGATACGAAGACGGTCGGTCAGGTGACCGTGGCGTCGCCGGTCATCAGTGCGCGCCATGTCAATGTGCACTACGGCGACAAGCACGCGATCAAAGACGTCAGCATCGACGTCGCCAAGAATTCCGTGATCGCGTTCATCGGCCCGTCGGGCTGCGGCAAGTCCACGTTCTTGCGCTGCCTCAATCGCATGAACGATACGATCGCGAATGCGAAAGTCACCGGCTCGATCACGCTGGACGGCGCCGATATTTACGATCGCTCGCAGGACATCGTGCAGCTGCGTGCGCGCGTCGGGATGGTCTTCCAAAAGCCCAACCCGTTCCCGAAGTCTATCTTTGAGAACGTCGCGTACGGTCCGAAGATTCACGGTCTGGCCGGCAGCCGAGCCGACTTGGATGACATCGTGCATTCGTCGCTGCAGAAGGCCGGCTTGTGGGACGAAGTGAAGGATCGCTTGGATAACCCGGGTACGGGTTTGTCGGGCGGTCAGCAGCAACGGTTGTGCATTGCCCGCGCCATCGCCGTGGATCCGGAAGTGATCCTCATGGACGAACCGTGCTCGGCGCTGGATCCGATCGCGACGGCGAAGGTCGAGGATTTGATCGACGAATTGCGTGAGAACTACGCCATCGTGATCGTTACGCACAGCATGCAGCAGGCCGCTCGTGTCTCCCAGCGTACGGCGTACTTCCATTTAGGCGATTTGATTGAAGTCGGTCCGACCGAGCAGATCTTCACCAATCCGGGTCACAAATTGACCGAGGACTACATCACGGGTCGCTTCGGCTAAGCGAGGGGTCCCGGGGCGAGGGGAGCGGCCGACGCGGACGCTCCCTCGACGTAACCGATCTCAGTCTCTCAAGAGCTCGTTGATCGACGTTTTCGCCCGTGTCTGGGCGTCCACTTTCTTCACGATCACCGCCGCATACAACGAATATTTTCCGTCTTTCGACGGCAGGTTGCCTGGAACGACGACGGCGCCGGCCGGGACGCGGCCGTAGGACACTTCGCCAGTCTCCCGGTCGTAGATTTTGGTGCTGGCGCCGATGTAGACGCCCATGGAGACGACCGCACCCGTTTCCACGATGACGCCCTCGACGATCTCCGATCGTGCACCGATAAAACAATTGTCTTCGATGATCGTGGGGCTCGCCTGCAACGGTTCGAGCACGCCACCGATCCCCACACCGCCCGACAGATGGACGTTCTTGCCGATCTGCGCGCACGAACCGACCGTCGCCCACGTGTCGACCATCGTTCCGGTGTCCACATAGGCGCCGATGTTGACGTAGCTCGGCATCAGGACAACGCCCGGTGCGATATAGGCGCCGCGGCGTGCCACGGCCGGCGGTACGACGCGCGTTCCGCTGGCGCGTAACGCCGCCTCATCCCAACCGGCAAACTTCAGCGGTACTTTGTCGAACCAGCGTGCCGGATCCGCGCCCATTACCGCGTTGTCGTGGGTGCGAAAGTACAGCAGTACGGATTTCTTGAGCCACTCGTGCACGGTCCAACCGCCGCCCTCGTTGCGGCTGGCGACGCGCGCCTCACCGGCGTCGAGGAGACGGATCACCGACTCGGTCGCGTCCACCAGATCGGCGGGTGCGTTGCCCGGCGAAACCTCGGCGCGGCGTTCCCAGTAGCCTTCGATGATCTCTTGCAGTGCGTGTGTCATGAGGGTCTCGATTCCATAAAGTGTCGAATACGGTGGGCGGCGTCGATGCAATCCGCCAAGGGTGCGACCAGGGACAGACGGATTCGGCCGCGCCCCGGGTTGCCGCGCCCGGCGTCTCGGCCCAAGTAACTGCCCGGCAGCACGATCACATTTTCGTGTGCGTACAGATCTCGTGCGAAGACCTCGTCGTCTCCCGCAACGTCCGGCCACAAGTAAAAACCGGCTGTCGGCCGATCGACGGCGAGTACCGGCGATAGGATCGGCAGCACAGCATCAAATTTCGCGCGATACAACGCGCGGTTCTCGGCGGAATGGCCGTCGTCGTTCCAAGCCGCGATGCTGGCGCGTTGCACGTGAACGGGCAGGGCACAGCCGTGGTACGTCCGATACAACTTAAAGGCGGCCAAAATGGCAGGGTCGCCGGCGACAAAGCCGGACCGCAGACCCGGCACGCTCGAACGCTTGGACAAGCTGTGGAAGACGACCACGCGTTCGTAACCGCGCCCGAGGCGCGCACACGCGCCGAGGAGTCCCGGCGGGGGCCTGTGCTCGTCGAGATAAAGGTCACCGTAGCATTCGTCGCCTGCGATGACGAAGCCGTAACGATCCGCGAGCGCCAGGACCTCCGTCAGGTACGCCTCGTCCGCGACCGCGCCGGTCGGATTGCCCGGTGAGCACAGGTACAGCAGGCGGCAGCGGCGCCAGACGTCGTCGGGCACCTGCTGGAGGTTGGGCAAAAAGCCATGGTCTGCGGTGGTGTCTAAGAAGTAGGGCGTCGCGCCGGCCAACAGCGCCGCCCCTTCGTAGATTTGATAAAAGGGGTTCGGCATCGCCACGAGGGCGGCCGTGTCGGCCGGGTCGATCAGGCACTGGGCGAAGGCAAATAAGGCCTCGCGTGTGCCGTTGACCGGCAGGACCATGCGATCCGCATCGAGCGTGCCGCCAAGGCCGTAGCGCCGATCGAGCCATCGCGCGACGGACTCGCGGAATTCCGGCAATCCGGCCGTGGCGGGGTAGGTGCCTAACTCGGGTAGGGCATTGACGAGCGCAGAGACCACGAACGCGGGCGCGTCGTGCTTCGGTTCCCCAATCGACAGCGCGATCGCCTTGCGGTCGGTGGGCGGCGTCACGCCGCGATGCAGTTGTGCAAGACGCTCAAACGGATACGGTTGCAAGGCCGTGAGTCGTGGATGCATGTCACGCTCGATGATCGAGACGGGCTTGCAAGGCAGTCGCGAGGCTTTGCCGGGCGGCGGGGTCGAGCGGTCGACCCTCCGCATCGGCGACGTAGAACACGTCTTCGGCACGCTCGCCGACGGTCACGATACGCGCTGCCAACAACTGCACCTTTTCCGTCATAAAGATCTTTCCCAACTCACACAGCAGGCCCGGGCGGTCGGCGGCGATGATTTCCAGCACGGTGCGTTGATTGCGGTCATCGTCGCCCCAGGTGATCTGGGTGGGCGTGGAGAACATACGCACCTGACGCGGTGCGCGCCGAGTGACGGTGTAACTCGAACCGGCGTCCGCCCGCAGCGCGCGGTACAGCCCTTGTTCGATCTCGTGCACACGGGTGCGGTCGTGGATGGCTCCGCCGGTATCTTCCAAGACTAGGAAGGTATCGATCGTGAAGCCGTTCATCGTCGGCGTGATGCGCGCATCTAAGATGGTCAGACCCATCTGATCCAGCACGCCCGTGGCCCGAGCGAAGCTGTGTATACGTCGGTGGGTGTAACTGAATATGGCGGTTCCGCCGCGGCCAGTTTCTTGGCGTACCGCCACGATCGGATCCTCATCGAACGGATCACGCCCCGCCAACAAGGAGGTATGCCAGGCGATTTCCTCGGCCGTGTGGCGCAGGAAGTAAGCCCCGGACAGGTCCTTCCAGACGCGATTGATTTCGGCGATCGATACGCCGTCGCGACCGAGGATTTCCCGAGCTTCGGCCTGGGTCTCGGCAATCAACTCGGCCTCGCCGAGTGGGCTCTCAAGACCCCGGCGCAGCGCGCGCTTGGTGCGTTCGAAGAACTCTTCGAAAAGCGACGCTTTCCACGCGTTCCAGAGTTTCGGGTTCGTCCCGCGTACGTCGGCCACGGTCAGCACATACAGGTAATCCAAGTGTGTGCTGTCGCCGACGCGACGGGCGAATTCGTTGACGACCTCCGGATCCGTAATGTCCTTCTTTTGGGCCGTCACCGACAGCAACAGGTGATGCCGCACGAGCCACGCGACCAGTCGAGCGTCGTAACGCGACAGGCCCTGTTCGAGGCAAAAAGCTTCGGCATCCACGGCGCCCAATTCGGAGTGATCGCCGCCACGGCCCTTGGCGATGTCGTGGAAGAGCGCCGCCAGATACGCCAGTTCGGGCCGCGGCAGGGACCGGAACACCGCCGACAGTTTCGGCAGTTCGTGGTCGAAGCGTGTTTGCGACAGCCGACGCAGGTTGCGCAGCACGAACAGGGTATGCGCGTCGACGGTGTACGCATGGAACAGGTCGTACTGCATACGACCGACAATCCGACCGAAGGCCGGGATGTAGCGACCGAGCACGCCGTACAGGTTCATCCGGCGCAAGGCGCGCGAGATGCCTTGCGGCTCTCTCAGAATGTCGATGAACAGCCGATGATTGCGCGGATTCTGTCGGAACTCCTCGTCCACCATCCACAAGTTCTGCTGCAAACTGCGGATCGTGGCGGCCCGTACACCTTTCAGTTCGGTGTTTTGGCAGAGCAACTGGAATAACTCGAGGATCGCAGAGGGCTGGCGTTCAAACACGTCCTCGCCGGTCACCTCCAGATAATCGTTCCGGGTTTGGAAACGGGCGTTGATCGGCTTGGGGCTCGTCGGATTGGGATTCAGGATCGCTTCGCTGAACAACTGCAAGAGCATTTCATTCAGTAGCGAAATGTCCATCGCCGTTCGGTAGTAACGCTGCATCAACTGTTCGACGGCCAGCGTATAGGTGGCGTCTTCGTAGCCGAATTGGCGGGCCAGCTTGATCTGGTGATCGAAGAGGAGTCTGTCCTCTCGACGACCCGTCAATACGTGCAGGGCAAAGCGGACTTTCCAGAGAAAGCTTTGCGCGACTTTCAGCTTGCGTAACTCGGCCTCGGTCAGAAAGCCGTGCCGAACGAGTTCGTCGAGCGTATCGGCGCCGAAATGGCGCTTCGCGACCCACGCAATGGTTTGGATGTCGCGCAATCCGCCGGGGCTTGCTTTGACATTGGGCTCAAGGTTGTACGCCGTATCGTAAAAGCGTTGGTGACGTTGCTGCTGCTCGCGCACCTTGGCTTCATAAAACTGCGCCGCACTCCAGATGCGATCCGGTGCCAGCGCGCGCTTCATGGCGGTAAAGAGGATTTCGGGCCCGTCCAGCAGGCGCGCTTCCAGCAGCGTCGTGGCGACGGAAATGTCCGCCAGACTCTCCGTTTGGCACTCGTCGATGGTTCGCGTGCTGTGTCCGACTTCGAGGCCGATGTCCCACAAGAAGGTCAGGAACTTTTCCAGAGCGCCTTCCCATTTAGGGTCGGCGCTCTTGGGCAGCAGGGCCATGACGTCGATGTCGGAGCATGGATGCAGTTCGCCACGCCCGTAGCCGCCCACCGCGAGGAGCGCGAGATCGTGCGTATGCACGCCGAGGTGCAAGGACCACGCCCGGGTCAACACGAGGTCAATCAGGCGCGCGCGCGCTCGGACCAGTTCTTCCACGGGCTCGTCCAACGCGAACCGGGCCTTGAGGTCGGTGTCGCCGCTTTCAATCACCGCGCGGAAGGCGGCAACGGTCTCGGCCGGTACCCCGAGCGTGACCGACGACAGCCGTGCCATCGCGTCGGTCAACACGGGCCAGTCAGCGAGCGGAGTGTCGGCCCCGTCGGTCGCGGTGTCCTCGTTCGGGCCGCCCATCGTCAGGTTCCCGCGGTCAGGGGCGAGGTCTCGCCTGCGCCGAGCGTCAGTATTTCGCAGCCGGTGGGAGTGACGAGGAGGGTGTGCTCCCATTGCGCCGACAGTGAATGATCCTTGGTCACGACCGTCCAACCGTCGCCGAGCAGGCGGACGTGGCGTCCGCCGGCATTGATCATCGGTTCGATCGTGAACGTTTGACCGACTTCCAGCGTCGCGCCGGTGCCGGGTTTGCCGTAATGCAGGATTTGGGGGTCCTCGTGGAACACCGTGCTGATCCCGTGCCCGCAGTATTCGCGGACGACCGAGTACCCTTGCGCCTCGACGAAACTTTGGATGCGGTGGCCGATATCGCCCAGCTGGGCGCCGGGGCGTACTTCCCCAATCCCGAGCCAGAGCGCTTTGCGGCAGGTGTCCACGAGACGCTGCGCCTGCACCGACGGCGGGCCGACGATGAACATACGGCTGGAGTCCCCGAACCACCCGTCTTTGATGACCGTCACGTCAACATTGACGATATCGCCGTTTTTGAGGCGCTTTTCGCCGGGGATGCCGTGACATACGACGTGGTTGACCGACGTACAGATCGACTTCGGGAAGCCGTGGTAATTGAGGGGGGCGGGGATGGCGTTCTGGACGTTGACGATATAATCGTGGCAACGGCGGTCCAGTTCGTCGGTTGTCACACCGGCGACTACGTATTCGCCGATCATGTCGAGAACGTCCGCGGTCAGGCGGCCGGCGAGGCGCATGGCGTCCTCTTGGGCGGGTGTCTTTAGGCTCACGGGTGCGTGGGGGGCTCAGCGAGGGGTGACGGGTAACGGTGGGATAACCCCTAAACCGTTGTTTGCACGGGGCCGTCATGGTATAAAGCGCGGCGTTTTTTGGCAATGAAATCCACACGCGTACCGGATCTGCGCATCGAGGCAGATTCAAACCGGACGGTCGGGTGTCGGTCGGCCCGCTCCACGAGCCTCGTGGAGCCCCCGAGCGACTACCGGACGGGGTGCGCGGAGGAAATAACCCGGGAGATTGAAAAAATGTCCGTATCGATGCGTCAGATGTTGGAAGCCGGTGTCCACTTTGGTCACCAAACGCGCTTCTGGAACCCGCAGATGGCCCCGTACATCTTCGGCGAGCGTAACAAGATTCATATCATCAACTTGGAGAAGACCCAGCCGCTGTTCGCAGAGGCCGCCGGTTTCATCAAGGGGATTGCCGCCGATGGCGGCCGTGTATTGTTCGTCGGCACCAAGCGCTCCGCCCGTGAGGCGATGCAGCGTGAGGCCAGCCGCGCCGGCATGCCGTACGTGAACCAGCGTTGGCTGGGCGGCATGCTCACGAACTTCAAGACCATTCGCCAGTCGATCAAGCGCCTCATGGAGCTTGAGGACCTGTCGGTCACCGGCGCGCTGGATCGCCGTGGCAAGAAAGAAGCGCAGATGATGCGCCGCGAGATGGAAAAGCTGAACCGTAGCCTTGGCGGTATCAAGAACATGGGCGCCCTGCCGGACGTTCTGTTCATCGTCGACGTGGGCCACGAGTCGAT
>DAINQU010000008.1:18380-84591 GCA_036742455.1 Steroidobacteraceae bacterium
AACCCGAGCCGTAAGGCGCCGGGCGGCCGTCGTCGTCCGCAGCAGAATTCGAATTCCCGTAACAACAACCAGCGTCGTCCGGCCCCCCGCGGCCCGGCCGCTGCCGAAGGCGATGTGGCGGCTGATGTCGTCGCCGCCGACGACGCCACCGCTGAGTAAGAGACTACGATGAATATCACTGCAGATAGCGTAAAGCAGCTCCGCGAGCGCACCGGCGCGGGCATGATGGAATGCAAGAAGGCACTCGTGGAAGCCAATGGCGACCTCGAGGCCGCTGCCGAGATCATGCGCAAGTCGGGCCTGGCGAAGGCTGACAAGAAGGCCGCCCGCGTGGCGGCCGAAGGTCGTATCGTGTTCGCCGGCAGCGCCGACGGTAAGTCGGGCGTGCTCGTCGAAGTGAATTGCGAAACGGACTTCGTGGCTCGCGAAGCCGACTTCACGGCGTTCTCTGAGGACGTCGCGGCGGTCGCGCTGAGCTCGGGTGCCGAGACGGTGGACGCCGTGTTGGCGCACCCGGGCAGCGATGGCACGGTGCTCGAAGAGCGTCGTCGTGCGTTGATCGCCAAGATCGGTGAGAACATCACCGTGCGTCGCATGGAGCGCATCAGCTCCGCCGGCGTTCTGGGCAGTTACCTGCACGGCATGCGTATCGGTGCGGTTGTGGCCATTGAAGGCGGCGACGTCGCGTTGGCGCGCGATCTGGCGATGCATGTCGCTGCGATCAACCCGCAGTTCGTCGACTCGACGTCCGTGCCTGCCGAACACTTGGCCAAGGAGCGCGAGATTCTCATCGCTCAGGCCGCTGCTGAAGGCAAGCCGGCGGCGATCGCCGAGAAGATGGTTGAGGGCCGCATTCGTAAGTTCCTCGCCGAAATCACCTTGGTCGGCCAGCCCTTCGTGAAGGATCCCGACACCAGCGTCGAGAAGCTTCTGAAGCAGGCGGGCGCGACGGTGAAGTCCTTTGTTCGTCTCGAAGTCGGCGCCGGCATCGAGAAGAAGCAAGAGAATTTCGCCGACGAGGTCATGGCGACCGTCAAAGGAAGCGAGAAGAAGTGACAGACCCCGCGCAAGGACCTCGGTATCGGAGAATCCTGCTCAAACTCAGCGGCGAAGCGCTGCTCGGTGAGGCAGATTACGGAATCGATCCCGAAGTCCTGCGCCGTCTGGCAATGGAAATCATCGAGGTGCAAAACCTCGGTGTGCAGGTTGCCGTCGTGATTGGCGGCGGCAACATTTTCCGGGGCGCGGGCTTGGCCCGTCGCGGCATGGACCGCGTCACCGGGGACCACATGGGTATGCTGGCGACGGTGATGAACGCGCTGGCCATGCAAGATGCACTGGAATCTCTCGGCGCGCATGCGCGAGTGATGTCGGCATTGCGGATCCATGAGGTCTGTGAGGACTACATTCGCCGTCGTGCGATCCGCCATCTGGAAAAGGGGCGGGTGGTCCTGTTTGCCTCGGGCACCGGCAATCCGTTCTTCACGACCGACTCTGCGGCCACGTTGCGTGGCATCGAGATCGGCGCGGACGTGCTGCTCAAGGCGACGAAAGTGAACGGCATCTACGATGCCGACCCGATGACTCACCCGTCGGCAGTGCGCTATCAGCGTATCTCGTTCGACCAGGTGCTCAACGACCGATTGAACGTCATGGACGCGACGGCCATCGTCATGTGTCGTGACAACAACCTCCCGTTGCAAGTGTTCAACTTGCACAACGCCGGCGATCTGATGCGCATCGTCAATGGCGAGGACGTCGGGACGGTTGTCTATTCCTGAACCAGTTTCGGATTCGCGGAGGGGTAGCGATGATCGATGACCTCAAGAAGGACGCAGCAGAACGCATGGCAAAGTGCGTGGTTGCCCTCAAGTCCGAGTTCAAGCGTATGCGGACAGGCCGCGCCAGCACGGCGTTGCTCGAGCATTTCAAAGTCGAATACTACGGATCCGACATGCCCCTTTCGCAGGTGGCCAATATCGTGGTCGAGGACGCTCGCACCCTCACGGTGACCCCGTGGGATAAGTCGATGGTGCCGATCATCGAGAAAGCGATCATGAAGTCCGACCTCGGGTTAAACCCGAACACCGCAGGCAGCGTGATCCGATTGCCAATGCCGGCGTTGACCGAACAGCGCCGCAAGGAACTGGTCAAGGCGGCTAAGCATGAGGCGGAGGGGGCTCGTGTCGCCGTGCGCAACGTGCGTCGCGATGTCATGCAAGAGCTCAAGGAGATGCTGAAGGAAAAGCTGGTCTCCGAGGACGACGACCGTCGTGCTCAGGAAGACATCCAGAAGCTTACTGACAAGTATGTGGCCGAGATCGACAGTGTCCTCGGCGACAAGGAGAAGGATCTCCTCCAGGTGTGAGGAGATCCGACGCAGCCATGACCGTTCCGCGGCACGTGGCGATCATCATGGACGGCAACGGTCGGTGGGCTTCGCGTCGAGGCCTACCGCGTTCGGCTGGCCATAAGGCGGGGCTCAAGCCGGTACGGATGTGCGTCGAAGAATGTCGGCGCCGGGGTATCCCGTATTTAACGCTGTTTGCGTTCTCGAGTGAGAACTGGCGCCGCCCCGTCACCGAAGTGGGCTTCCTCATGAACTTGTTCGTCGAGACGATCGAACGGGAGATCGACGATCTGGCCCGTCAGTCCGTCGAAGTGCGATTCATCGGTGATCGGTCGGCGCTCGGTGCGCCAATCGTTGAGCGCATTCAGGCCGCGGAGTCCCGCGTCGTGCCCGATGCGAAGTTGCGGCTCACGATTGCGCTCGCCTACGGGGGGCGTTGGGATATTACGCAGGCCGCGCGTGCGCTGGCGGTGGACGTGGCGGCCGGTCGCTTGGACCCCGCGGCCATCGACGAGGCGGCCGTGGCGCGACACATATCCATTGGCGATTGCCCCGAACCGGATCTCTTTATTCGCACCGGAGGCGATCGACGCATCAGTAACTTTTTGCTGTGGAGTCTCGCCTACAGTGAATTGTGGTTTTCCGACCGCCTTTGGCCGGAGTTTGATGCCGCCGATTTTGCTCAGGCCGTGAGTGATTTCGGTGGGCGAGAGCGCCGCTTTGGCGGCGTACCCACCGCAGGGGATACTCCGTGCTGAAAACCCGCGTTTACACCTCGCTGGTCATGGTCTCGCTCATTGCGGCCGTACTCTTTTTCTTACCGCCGTGGTGCGGCATCGGTTTGTTGGCCTTCATCCTCTTGATGGGGGCTTGGGAGTGGGCTGCGTTCGCGGATTGCCGGTCGATCGGCGCCCGCAGCGGCTACGTGCTCGCCACGATTGTCTTCGCCTACGCGACGGCCAAAGGCTTGTCGATCGGTAACGTACCGCAGTTGTTGTGGGTCGCCGTCGGTTGGTGGGTGATCGCTGGCATTCGGCTCGTCTACGCGCCGGCGCGCGTGTCCAAGAGCATGACGCTGGTGGCCGGCTGGCTCACGCTCTTGCCGGCCTTGGCGGCCGTGGTGCGGCTCTTTATCGGCACGCACCGGCTTTCGGGTGCCATCCTGTTCTTGATATTGGTGGGCCTCGTCGCCGCGGCCGATATCGGCGCGTATTTCGCAGGGCGTCAGTTCGGTCGCCTCAAGTTGGCACCGCAGGTGAGTCCCGGCAAGACCTGGGAAGGGGTCATCGGTGGCGCTTTGTTGGTGACGTTGGTGGCCTACGGCGTTGCAGTGGTGTTCGAATTTCCGCGCGTGAGTTTCGTCGGGCTTGCAGGGGTGGTTTTTGTGGCGTCGGTCGTCGGTGACCTGACCGAAAGCCTCTTCAAGCGGGGCGCAGGCCTTAAGGACAGTGGCTTCGTATTGCCGGGCCACGGCGGCATTTTGGATCGCTTGGACAGTTTGACGGCGGCCGCGCCGTTTTATGTGCTCGGCCTCGGTTGGATGGGGATCCTGCAGTGACGACCCGCAAGGGCGTCGCCGTACTCGGTTCGACGGGTAGCATTGGGCGCAGCACGCTGGACGTGGTGGCTCGACATCCGGATCGATTCCGGGTGGTGGCGTTAACGGCCTTCACGGATTGGCAACGTCTGTGCGAGCAAGCGCTGGCGTTCCGCCCGGACGTGGTCGTCATCGTCGACCCCACGCACGCGACGCAGCTGGAAACGGCGCTACGCGTTGCCGGCGTCGAGTCCACGGTGTTGACCGGTCCGCAGGCCTTGGAGACGGCGGCGACCTGGCAGGGTGCCGATTGCGTCATGGCGGCCATCGTGGGCGCAGCGGGATTGCCCTCGACGCTCGCGGCTGCCCGTGCGGGGCGGCGCATCTTGTTGGCGAACAAAGAAGCACTGGTCATGTCCGGGCCGCTCTTGCTCGAGGCAGTGCGCGCCAGTGGCGCTGAGCTGTTGCCGATCGATAGCGAACACAACGCGATTTTTCAGTGCTTGCCGCCCACGCGACCCGGTTGCGCGAGTCCGGGCGTACGCCGATTGTGGCTGACCGCTTCGGGCGGGCCGTTCTTGCGTCGGGCGGCCGAGACGATCACCCATGCCACGCCCGACGAGGCGGTTGCGCATCCGCGCTGGCGCATGGGCCGGAAGATCTCGGTGGATTCGGCAACGTTGATGAACAAGGGCTTGGAGTTGATCGAAGCGCAACTGCTATTCGGCATGGAGCCTGGCTGCGTCGAGGTGGTCGTTCACCCCGAGAGCATCGTTCATTCACTGGTGGAGTACGTGGACGGCTCGACGTTGGCGCAGTTGGGCAATCCCGATATGCGCACGCCCATTGCCAATGCGCTGGGCTGGCCGGAGCGTATAGAGTCGGGCGTTGACGCGCTCAATTTGCTGAGCCTCGGTGCCTTGCACTTTGAGGCGCCGGATCGTGCTCGCTTCCCCTGTCTCGTGTTGGCGGAAGAAGCAGGCCGAGCGGGCGGAACGGCGCCGACGGTCTTGAATGCCGCCAACGAAATCGCTGTCGACGCCTTTCTGGAAGAACAATTGAACTTTGGGGGCATTGCGACGGTCATTGAGGACGTGCTGCAGCGGGTGCCGGCACAGGCGGTGACCGGTCTACACGACGTGATGGCCGCCGACGCCGAGGCACGCGCGGTGGCCCGTGCGGTGCTGGCCCAGAGAAGGGGATGAATTTGCTGAGTGGATTGCTGGCACTGCTGTCGTACGTCTTGGTCATCAGTGTCTTGGTGACCGTGCACGAATTCGGGCATTTTTGGGTCGCGCGTAGACTGGGCTTCAAAGTCCTGCGCTTCTCCATAGGCTTCGGTCGTCCGCTGGCGATGCGTGTGGGTCGCGACGGCGTGGAGTACGTGCTCTCAGCGATTCCGTTAGGCGGATACGTGCGACTGGCGGACGAGCGCGACGCGCCCGTGGCCGAAGCCGATCGGCACCGAGCGTTCACGCGTCGACCGATCCCGCACCGGATCGCGGTGCTCGTGGCCGGTGCTGGAGCGAACTTCGTGTTCGCGTGGTTGGCCTACACGGCCTTATACATTCATGGCGTGCCTGGGATTCGTGCGCTCGTGGCAGAGGTGCACGCTGACTCGTGGGCGGCCCGCGCAGGATTGCGCCCCGGCGACGAGATCGTCGCGGTGCAAGGCCACCCGGTTCGAGGTGTCGATGACACCGTGGTCGATTCGGTCGCGTCGGTCTTGGACGATGGCATCTTGCGGTACGACGTGCGTCGCGGGACGGACACCGCGCACCTGTCGATCGCGATCCCCGCCGAGCAGCGCCGAGCACTGACCGAGCCGGGCGAAATCGAAATGCGCCTAGGATTCGCGTTCGTGCAGCCTCGCCATCCGGCGGTGGTCGGCGCCTTGATGGAAAATTCATCGGCGCGCGCGGCGGGCCTGCAGAGTGGCGACGAGATACTCGAGGTGGACGGTCAGCGGATTACGGACTTCGCCGCCTTGCGTGCCGCCATCGCTCCGCGGGCTAGCATGCCGGTCACGGTGCGCATCCGTCGTCAGGGCATCGAGCGTGAAGTGCCGATTACCGTCGCCTCGGAGCCGGATCCCGGTGCGCCCGGGCGCTCCGTCGGACGGCTCGGCATATTGCCGGGCGGCGAGGGCAGCTGGCCTCCGGGCGTTGAGACCGTCGAGCGTTACGGTCCACTGGAGGCGAGCGTGGCCGGTGCGCGCTTGTTTTGGAAGACGGTGACCGTGACGGGCACCGTGGTCCGCCACATGGTGGTGGGTGAGGCATCGACGCGGAACATCAGCGGTCCTGTCGGCATCGCAAAAGTCGCAGCGATCAGCGTGCTGGCCGGTTGGCCGGCATTTTTGTCGCTCCTGGCGGGCATCAGCGTCGGTCTCGGTATTCTGAATCTCTTACCCTTGCCGCTGCTCGACGGTGGTCAAGTGGTGTACCAAATTTTCGAAGCCATGACGGGCGGTCCCCTTTCGGACCGTACTCAGGGTATCCTTCAGCGGGTCGGTTTTGCGATTCTGATCCTTCTGACGGTGCTTGCCGTCTACAATGACCTGTCGCGGCCCGGCTAGCCGCCTATATCGACCAAGGACACAGATTCGCATGCGACCCCGGCCCGTCCGCGCCGTTTCGATGGCAGTTGCCCTGACCTTGGGGGCTGCAGCCGCCCATGCCCAGACCCTTCCTGTCGAGTCTTCCGACTTTACCGTCGGTGACATACAGGTGGAGGGGCTGCAGCGCATCTCCGATGGCACCGTTTTTAACTACCTGCCGGTCGCCATTGGCGACCGAATGACGCACCAAAAAGTCGAAGAATCGCTGCGCGCGCTCTACGCGACCGGGTTTTTCCGCGACGTGGAATTGCGCCGCGAAGGCAATACGTTGCTCATCGCCGTCCGCGAGCGTCCCTCAATCGAAAGCTTTGAGCTGAAAGGCAACAAGGACATCAAGACAGAGGATCTGCAGAAGAGCCTCAAGAATGTCGGCCTTGCAACCGGCAAGACCTTCGACCGCAGTGTGCTCGAAGACGTTACCCAGTACCTGACCGACCAGTACTACTCCCGCGGCAAGTACGCGGTGAAAGTGGATACGAAGGTCGAAGATGTGCCGGGCAACAAGGTCAAGATCACGGTCGACATCAAGGAAGGCAAGCGCGCGGTCATTCGCGAGATCAACTTCGTCGGGGACACCAAGTTTCCGGAGAAGGATATCCGTCAAGGGCTGGAGCTGAAGACGCCCAATTGGCTGTCCTGGTACAAGCAAGACGACCGCTACTCGCGAGAAACCCTGCAGGGTGACCTTGAGAAGATTCGGTCCTACTACATGGACCGCGGCTA
This sequence comes from Steroidobacteraceae bacterium, assembly GCA_036742455.1. Lineage (GTDB taxonomy): Bacteria > Pseudomonadota > Gammaproteobacteria > Steroidobacterales > Steroidobacteraceae > CAIKZZ01. The sequence continues at coordinate 25,611 of DAINQU010000008.1, forward strand.
CGCGAACTTCCAGATCGAGTCCACGCAGGTTGAGATTGCGCCCGAGAAGGATGACATCTTCATCTCGGTGAACGTCAATGAGGGCGAGGTCTACAAGGTCTCCGAGGTCAAGTTGGCGGGCACCATGGTGGTGCCGGAAGAGGATCTCAAAAAGCTCCTCATCGTGCAGCCGGGCCAGACCTACTCGAAGAAGATCGTCACCGCGACACAAGAGTTGTTGAACTATCGACTCGGGTCGGAAGGCTATTCGTTCGCCAAGATCGAACCGGTGCCGACCACGGACGCGGACAACAAGACCGTTTCGCTGACGTTCTTCATCGATCCGGGTAATCGCGCATACGTCCGTCATGTGGTGTTTAAGAACGTAAATGCCATCAACGACGAGGTATTGCGTCGCGAGATGCGGCAATTCGAGGGCAGTTGGCTCTCCAATCAGGCCGTGGATCGTTCCAAGCTGCGCTTGCAACGCCTGCCGTACATCGAAAAGGTGGAATCGTCTAACAAACCGGTCGCCGGGACGCCCGATCTGGTGGACGTCGAGTACGACATCAAGGAAGGTTTGCCGGGTCAGTTCGGTGGCGGCATCGGCTACTCCGCGTCCCAGAAGCTGATGCTGAACGGTAATTTCGTTCACTCGAACTTCATGGGCACGGGCGAACGCGTCGCCTTGGAAGTGAACGCGGGCAAGTATTCGAGCGTCTACACCGTCTCCCAGACGGATCCGGCGACGACCATCGACGGTGTCGCCCGAACGGTGTCCTTGTCGTATATCAAGAGCACGCAGTTCGTGTCGCAGGCCTCCCAGTTCTCGACGACCCGGCTGACCGCGGGCCTCGAGTACGGCGTGCCCATCTCCGAGTTCCAAGGTCTCCGGTTCGGTGTCTCGGCATCCAACAACGAGTTGTTGGCGTCGGACTCCACCTCCGCCTCGCAGGCCGTTGATTGGGTGCGCAACAACGGGAATACCTTTATCCGCACCGGTACGTCGATGGACTACACCGGTACGATCACGACCATCGATTTCTACGGATCGCGATTCAACGTCATCGAGACGACCGCGGGTTGGAGCTACGACTCGCGTAACCGCTCGATCTTCGCCGATCGCGGCACGCGCGTGTCGGTGGGTGGCTCTTATGCGTTGCCCGGCACCGCGGTTCGCTACTACATGGGCAACTTCGATTTCCTGAAGTTGCAGCCCTTGCCCAAGAACTTCACCTTGGCCATCAAAGCGCAGGTGGGTTACGGCAACAAGTTGGGCGATACGACGGCACTGCCGCCGTTCCGCCAGTTCTTCGGCGGCGGCCCGGATACCGTCCGTGGTTATCGTGAAAGTCGCTTGGGACCGAAGGACAGCTTCGGCAATCCCTACGGCGGTAACCTGATGACCGTGGCCAATGCTGAGGTATTGTTCCCTACGCCCGAGAAGTGGAAAGCCAACGTCCGCGTCAGTGCCTTCTACGACATGGGTAACGTGTTCTCGACCTGCTGCGTGAAGTTCTACGGCACCGACCGTGTCACGCCGGTGGACTACAAGTTCAGGTATAGTGACCTGAAGCGTTCGACCGGTATCGCGGTCCAGTGGCTCGCGCCGATGGGCATTTTCCGGTTCAGCTACGCCATACCGTTGAACATCACCAACGCCTCGTCCAGCAGCGTCCGCTGGCCGGATGAACGCGAGGGCTTCCAGTTCTCAATCGGTTCGGCGTTCTGATAAAAAGCTTTTAAAATACAGTAACTAAGGTTCGAATCTTTATGCGTATTCAGACTCTTGCCCTGATCCTTGCCAGCACTCTCGGCGTCAGCTCGGTTGCCCTTGCGGACGGCCAGAAAATCGCTGTGGTGAACATTCAGCGCGTGCTCGCCGAAGCGCCGCAGGCCCGTAGCGCCAGCCAGACGCTCGAGTCCGAGTTCGGTCCGCGCGGCAAGGCGTTGGAAGCGCAGAAGAAGGAGTTCGAGGCGCGCGCCCAGAAGTTTGAGCGTGACCAAGCCACGATGTCGGAAGCGGAGCGCACCAAGACGAGCCGCGAACTGCGCGATGCGCAGCTCAGCTACGAGCGCCGCGCGAAGGAATTCCAGGAAGACGTGCAGTTGCGTCAGAACGAGGAACTCCAGAAGGTTCAGAAGACCATCGTGGAAGCGGTCCGCGTCTACGCCAAGGCGCAGGGCTATGACGTCGTGCTGGCCGATGGCGTCATCTACAACAGCGAGTCGGTCGACATCACCGCTCAGTTGCTCTCCAGTCTGACGGCCAAGGCACCGGCCGCAGCCGCTGCGCCGGCCGCTCCGGCCGCGCCGAAGAAGTAATACCGTCGCCCATGGCCGGGGCGACCCTCGGTGAACTCGCCGCCCGCTTCGGCCTGACCCTCCGGGGAGACCCGGACGTGGTCGTCCGCTCGGTCGCGACCTTGCAAGGCGCGACCGAGGGGACCGTGAGTTTCCTCGCAAATCGAAAGTACCAGCGCTACCTCGCCACCACCGGGGCATCGGCCGTTGTCGTCGACGAGGCCACCGCCGCAGAGTGCAAGGTGGCGGCGCTGGTTGCGCGTAACCCGTACGCCGCGTATGCGCGTATCGCCGCTGTGCTGCATCCGGACCCGGTGGCGGCGCCGGGCATACACCCGTCTGCGGTGATCGATCCCAGTGCCGTGATCGACCCCTCGGCGTCGATCGGTCCGCACGTCGTGATCGAAGCCCACGCTCAGGTCGGCGCGCGCGCCGTCCTCGGTGCCGGTGTCTATCTCGGACGGGGCGGCTGGGTGGGGGATGACACCCGTTTAGCGCCGCGGGTCACCTGTTATGCGGACGTTCGCATCGGCGCGCGCTGTATCGTGCACTCGGGAGTCGTTCTGGGTGCGGACGGCTTTGGGTTGGCCCAAGACCGTGCCGGTTGGGTGAAGGTCCCGCAAGTCGGCGGGGTCCGTATCGGCAACGACGTCGAAATCGGTGCGAATACCACCATCGATCGCGGCGCGATCGACGATACGACCATCGGCGATGGCGTCAAACTCGATAACCAGATTCAAATTGGTCACAACGTTCGTATCGGTGACCATACGGCGATCGCCGGTTGCGTCGGTGTCTCGGGGAGCACCACCATCGGTAGCCGCTGCCTCATCGGGGGCAAGGTCGGCATCGCGGGGCATCTGGAGATCGCCGACGGCGTAGTGGTCACCGGGCTGACCCTTGTCAGTCGATCGTTGACGGAGCCGGGCGTCTACTCCTCGGCGACGCCGGCGATGGAGGCAGGAGATTGGCGCCGGGTGGTGGCCCGTCTGCGGCATATCGACGAATTATTTGATCGCGTCCGTTCTTTGGAAGGGAAGGGCGGGAGCGCCTCCCGGAGTGAGTCATGAGTACCGAGAAGAAAGCCCCTGCATTGGATATCGATGAAGTACGCAAGCTGCTGCCCCATCGTTACCCCTTCCTGTTGATCGATCGCGTGCTGGAAATCGAGCACGGGGTATCGATCCAGTGCTTGAAGAACGTGACCATTAATGAGCCTTTCTTCCCAGGGCATTTCCCACATCGGCCGGTGATGCCGGGCGTCATGATTCTCGAAGCGTTGGCCCAAGCGGCCGGGATACTGGCGTTCCGCACCGCAGGCGTCGTCCCCGACGAGGACACGCGGTTCTATTTTGTCGGCATCGACGATGCGCGCTTCCGCCGTCCTGTGTTTCCCGGCGATCAATTGATCCTGAAGGCGGAGATCATTCGCATCATGCGCGGGATTTGGAAATTCAAGACGTCCGCTGAGGTGGATGGATTGGAAGTCTGCAGCGCCGAGATGATGGTGGCTCCCGAGACGCAGAAGCCGTGACGGTCGCCTCCATCCATCCCACCGCGGTGGTCGACGCCGCGGCGACGCTCGCCGAGGATGTGACGGTCGGTCCGTACTCCATCATTGGGGCGGGCGTTGAGATCGGCGCGGGCACCGTGATCGGTCCTCACGCAGTGGTGCTCGGTCCGACGCGAATCGGGCGTGACAACCGGATTTTTCAGTTCGCTTCCATCGGCGATATTCCCCAAGACAAGAAATTCGGTGGCGAGGAATCGCGCCTGGAGATCGGTGACCGCAACGTTTTTCGCGAGTGTTGCACCGTGAACCGGGGCACCGCGACCGGCGCACTGGTCACCCGGATCGGTAACGACAATCTGTTCATGGCCTATACGCACGTGGCGCACGATTGCATTGTGGGGTCGCACTGCATCATGGCGAACTACGCGACCATCGCGGGGCACGTGGAGTTGGATGATTGGGCCATTTTGGGCGGCTATGCCGGCGTGCATCAATTCTGCAAGATCGGCGCGCACGCCTTTCTCGCGAACAATGCCGCGGCGACGCGCGATGTCCCGCCGTACGTGATGGCAGCCGGCGCACCCGCCGAGCCCAAAGGGATTAATTCCGAGGGATTGAAGCGCCGCGGTTTCGATGCCGATGCCATCGCTCGCATCAAGCACGCCTACAAAGTGCTGTACCGCTCGGGCCTGAAACTCACGGAGGCCACGGAGCAACTGGCGCTGCTCGGGCGCGACGCTGCGGAGGTGCAAGCCTTGGTGGATTTCTTGCCGCGGGTGACCCGCAGCCTCATCCGCTGACGTGCCGAGCGGTCCGCCCGTGACAGCGCGCATCGTGATCGTGGCGGGCGAAACCTCGGGCGATAACCTCGCCGCAGGCCTCATCCGCGCGCTGCGCGCGCGGCGTCCCGATCTCTCCTTTGAAGGCGTTGCGGGTCCTGCCATGCAGGCCGAAGGCTGTGTGGCGTGGGCGCCGTCCGAGGCCTTGGCCGTCATGGGCCTCTTTGAGGTGCTGCCGCATTTGGCGCGGATGATCCGTCTGCGCAAAGACGTCGTACGGCGGACCGTGGCGGCGGATCCGCTCGTGTTCGTGGGCGTCGATGCCCCGAGCTTCAATCTCGGCCTTGCGGCGCTCTTGCATGCCGAGGGTATTCCGACCGTGCAGTACGTCAGCCCGCAGGTGTGGGCGTGGCGTCAGGGACGCGTCAAACGGATGGCGAAGACCTTGGACCTCGTCCTGTGCCTGTTGCCGTTTGAGCAGCCGTTCTACGAAGGGCGCGGTCTGGCCGCCGAATTTGTGGGGCACCCGCTGGCCGACCGACTCCCGACGGTTCCCGATCGTCTGGCGGCGCGCGCGGCCTTGGGCTTGCCGGCCACGGGCGAATGCGTGGCCATACTGCCGGGTAGCCGGCGCGGCGAGGTGTCGCGCCTCGCGGCGGACTTCATCGGTGCCGCGCGGGTTTTGGCCGCGCGGCGTCCGGGTATCCGGTTTGTCGCGCCGATGGCGAACGCGGCCGCGCGGCGGCTCTTCGAAGAGGCGCTCCGGGCGGCTGGCGACCTGCCGATCACGGTGGTGGATGGTCAGTCCGCACAGGCGATCACCGCCGCCGATGCCGTGTTGGTGGCGTCGGGTACCGCCACGCTGGAAACGATGCTCTGCAAGCGGCCGATGGTCGTCGCGTATCGTCTGGGTCGTGCCACGGCGTGGATCATTCGTCGACTGATGCGCGCGCAGTTCTTCTCGCAACCCAACTTACTGGCCGGCCGCGCGGTCGTTCCGGAATTGTTTCAAGACGCCGTCACGCCCACCGGTCTAGCCGATGCGTTGGAGCGGTGGCTGGACGATCCGGCCGCGATGCGCGAGACCGAAGCTCTGTTTACGACATTGCACGACACCTTGCGTCAAGGTGCGAGTGAGCGCGCGGCGGAGGCGGTGCTGTCGTTGATTGATCGGAAACACCGGTGACGGTGTGTTGGCCGACCGGGCCGGCGACGGCCGGCGTGGACGAGGCCGGTCGGGGCCCCTGGGCCGGTCCGGTGGTAGCGGCGGCCGTGATTCTGCCCAGCCAGCCGGTCATTCGCGGCCTCGATGATTCCAAGAAACTGTCCCCCGATCGGCGCGAAGCACTGGCGCGCGTGATCCGTGCCGAGGCGGTCGCGTGGGGGCTCGGTTGGGCCTCGGCCGCGGAAATCGACGAGATCAATATCTTGCAGGCGACCTATCTGGCCATGCGACGGGCGCTGCAGGCGCTCGCGGTGGCGCCGCAACACGTACGGGTGGACGGGAATCGGCTGCCGCCGACAGTCGATGTGCCGTTTCAGGCCACGTGGGAGGCCGTGATCGGTGGCGACGGCAAGGACGCGGCCATCGCTGCAGCGTCCATTTTGGCGAAAACCGCGCGAGATGCCTACATGATCGACGCCGATCGGCAATTTCCGGGTTATGGATTTGCCGATCATAAGGGCTATGGCACGGCCCGCCACCGTCAGGCGTTGGAGACCTTGGGCCTCACTCCGCTGCATCGTCGGTCGTTCGAGCCGGTAAAATCACGGGACTCCCTGTTGTCGAGCCGACCGCACCCGTGACTTCTTTCGTTCATCTGCGACTGCACACCGAATTCTCGCTGGTCGACGGCATCGTCCGCATCGACGAGTTGGCCAAAGCGACGGTAGGCCACGGAATGCCGGCGGTGGCGGTCACCGATCAGGCGAACCTGTTCGCGATGGTGAAGTTCTACAAAGCGGCGCAGGCGGCCGGCATCAAGCCGATCATCGGTGTCGATTTGCTCATCCGCGAAGTCGGTGAGCGGGCTGAGCCGTCACGTCTCACGTTGCTGTGCATGAACGCACACGGCTACGGCAATCTGACGCGTCTGGTGACGCGGAGTTATTTAGAGGGTCAGCGCCGCGACGGCATTCCAATGGTCGAACGCGACTGGTTGTCGCCGGAGGCCGTGGACGGTTTGATCGCGTTGTCCGGCGCGGGCGATGGCGACGTCGGTCGATTGCTCGGCAACGGCAAGACGGCCGAGGCGCACCGGGCCGCTCGGGCGTGGCGTGCGTTGTTTGGCGATCGCTACTATCTGGAGCTGACGCGAACCGGCAAGGCCGACGATGACGTGATTGTCGATGGCATGCTCGGGCTGGTGGCGGAGTTGGAAATCCCCGCGGTAGCGACCAACGACGTGCGCTTCCTGCAGCGCGCGGACTTCGAAGCGCACGAAGCGCGCGTCTGCATCCACGACGGCGAGCAGTTGGCCAATCCGCATCGGCCACGGCGATACACCGAGGAGCAGTACCTCAAGTCCCCGGCCGAAATGGCGGCGCTGTGGGCGGACGTGCCCGGTGTGCTTGAGCAATCCGTCGAAATCGCGCGGCGCTGTTCGCTGGAGTTAACGCTCGGTAAACCGGTGTTGCCGGAATACCCGGTACCGGCCGGGCAAACGACCGCCGAGTTTTTGCGTACCGAGTCGCAGAAGGGCTTAGAGGAGCGGCTCGACGCGATAGCGAAAGGCGTTCCCACCGTGCGCAGCGTGCCGCGGGAGGACTACGACGCGCGGCTCGAGCGCGAGTTGTCGGTGATCACCGGCATGGGTTTCGAAGGCTACTTTCTCATCGTCGCCGACTTCATCCGCTGGGCGAAGAACAACGGTGTCCCGGTCGGACCGGGTCGCGGATCCGGTGCCGGTTCGTTGGTCGCCTATGCGCTCGGCATCACGGATTTGGATCCGCTGCAGCACGATTTGCTGTTCGAGCGTTTCCTGAATCCGGAACGTATCTCGATGCCGGACTTCGACGTCGACTTCTGCACCAACGGACGCGATCGCGTGATCGAGTACGTCGCTGAGAAGTACGGCCGCGCGCGCGTGTCGCAGATCATCACCTACGGCACGATGGCGGCCAAAGCGGTGGTGCGCGATGTCGGGCGCGTGCTCGGTTTCGGGTACGGGGCGGTCGACCGCATCGCGAAGCTCATCCCCTTTGAGCTCGAGATGACGCTCGACAAAGCGCTCGAAGAGGAAGAAGAACTCCGCCGCGCCTACCAGACGGAGGAGGAGGTGCGGGCGGTCATTGATCTTGGGCGCTCGTTGGAAGGGCTCACCCGCAATGCCGGTATGCACGCCGGTGGCGTTGTCATCTCGCCGTCGGTCTTGACTGATTTTGCGCCGCTGTTTGTGGAAGAAGGCGGCACCTCGGTGGTGACGCAATTCGACAAGGATGACGTCGAGGCGACCGGGCTCGTGAAGTTCGACTTCTTGGGCCTGCGCACACTCACCGTCATCGACTTGGCGCTCAAGATCGTCAACGCGACACGCGCCAAAGCCGGCGAACCGCCGCTCGACATGGCGCGGCTGCCCTTCGACGATCCGAAGACCTTTGCCTTGCTCAAGGCGTGCCGCACGACCGGTGTCTTCCAGTTGGAATCGCGCGGCATGCGCGATCTGTTGCGCCGCCTGCTCCCGGACTGCTTCGAAGACATCGTGGCGCTCGTCGCGCTCTTCCGGCCCGGCCCCCTCGAATCGGGCATGGTCGGCGACTTCATCGATCGTAAGCACGCGCCGCGGGGCCAAACGATCGATTATCTGCACCCCGATCTTGAGCCGGTGCTGAAAACCACCTACGGCGTCATTCTGTACCAAGAACAGGTGATGCAGATTGCGCAGGTGCTGGCGGGTTACACGCTGGGCGGCGCGGATTTGCTGCGCCGTGCGATGGGTAAGAAGAAAGCCGAAGAAATGGCGGAACAGCGCGCGGTGTTCACCGAGGGCGCCACCGCCCGCGGTGTCCCCGAAGCGCAAGCGACCTACATCTTCGACCTGATGGAGAAATTCGCGGGGTACGGCTTTAACAAGTCGCACTCCGCGGCGTACGCCGTGCTGACCTACCACACGGCGTGGCTCAAAGCGCATTACCCGGCGGCGTTCGCGGCGGCCGTGCTGTCGTGCGACATGGATAAGACCGACAAAGTCGTGGTCGGGGTCGAAGACTGCAAGGAGATGGGCATCACCTTGCTGCCCCCCGACGTGAACGCGTCGGTGTTGCAGTTTGAGGTCGTGGATGAAAAGACCGTGCGTTACGGCCTCGGCGCGATCAAAGGTGTCGGTAGCTCTGCCGTTCAGTCGATTGTGGACGCACGCGCAGAGAGCGGTCCGTTCAAGGACCTGTCGGACCTGTGCATGCGAATCAATCTGTCGGCGGTCAATCGCCGCTGCCTGGAGGCCTTGCTGAAGGCGGGCGCGCTCGACGGGCTTGGGCCGAATCGGGCCACGTTGATGGCGCATTTGCCGGCCGCGGTGCAGGCCGGCGAGCAGCGCAAAGAATCCGTCGATGCCGGCCAGGACGACTTGTTCGGTCTGGGTCCGCCGACCCGATCGGCGTCCGCTGACAGTCGCCCAGCGCTCGGTCCGACGCTGCCGGAATGGCCATTGGGTTTGCGCCTCAGTTATGAGCGCGAGAAGTTGGGGTATTACCTCTCGGGCCATCCCTTGGACGAGTTCCGCAACGATCTGAAGTACATCGCGCCGGCCACGATTGCCGACGTCGGCGGCGCGAAGCCGGCCGGTGGCGGGGGATGGGGCGCGCCGCAGCGGCAGGTCACGGTCGCCGGGTTGGTGCACGACATCAATCGCCAGAAAAATCGAACGATCCTCGTCCTCGACGACGGGACTGCGCGCCTCGAAGTGGCGGTGTTCGACGAACTGGCGCAGCAACATCGCGACTTGGTCGCCAAAGACGCCCTGGTGGTGGTCGAAGGCGGCATTAAGTGGGACGACTACAGCGAAGGCTGGCGGATCGCGGCCAAGAAGCTGATGGGTCTCGAGGCCGCGCGTGAAAATCAAGCGCGGCGCCTGCTGCTGCGCTGGCCGTCCGGCGGAGCGGGGGGCGACGTGATCGGTAAGCTCGAGCAGCTGTTGCGCCCCGCGCGCGGCGGGACATGCACGGTCGCGATCTTTTATCCGGGGGCATCCGCAAGCGCTCTGCTGGAGTTCTCGAACGATTGGAAGGTGCGCCCGACGCGCGCGCTGTTGGAGGCACTTGCCGGCCAATTTGGCGAAGATGGCCTCCAATTGACGTATCATCCCCGCGATCAAGAGGCCTGCCTGCGGCGCTGGGGAGCGCGCGGCGCAGTGGAACGACGTCCCATTCAAATGCCGGTATAGCCACCCCCTCTTGACTGTGGCCGTCCGGTCTGTGACCTTGCCGCCCCCATGGACCTGAACTTCCTAGATTTTGAACAACCGATCGCCGAGCTTGAGGCGAAGATCGACGAACTGAAGTACCTCGGCGACGACAATGCCGAGATCAACATCGTCGAGGAAATCGCTCGGCTGCGCGCGAAGAGCCAGGCGCTGACCAAGAGTTTGTTTGCCAACCTGTCCCCGTGGCAGGTCGCGCAACTGGCTCGTCACCCACAGCGTCCGTACACGCTCGATTACATCCCGCACCTGTTCACCGACTTCGACGAGTTGCACGGCGACCGCATGTACGCGGACGACCCGGCGATCGTCGGCGGTCCGGCGCGCCTCGAGGGGCGCCCTATCATGCTGATCGGTCAGCAGAAGGGTCGAGACACCAAAGAGCGCGTGCGGCGCAACTACGGCATGCCCAAGCCCGAGGGCTATCGTAAGGCGCTGCGCCTCATGAAATTGGCCGAACGGTTTGGCCTGCCCATCGTGACGCTGATCGACACTCCGGGGGCATACCCCGGCATCGGCTCCGAAGAACGCAACCAGAGCGAAGCCATCGCGCGCAACTTGTTTGAGATGGCGCGGTTGCGGGTGCCCATCATCAGCTGCGTGATCGGCGAGGGCGGCTCAGGCGGTGCCTTGGCCATCGGCGTCTGCGATCGCTTGTTGATGTTGCAGTACTCGGTCTACTCGGTGATTTCACCCGAAGGCTGCGCCTCGATCCTCTGGAAGAGCGCGGATAAGCGCGAGTTGGCCGCGGAGGCGATGGGCATCACCGCCGATCGTTTGAAGCGCGAGAAGCTCGTCGACGAGGTCATTCCCGAACCGCTCGGCGGTGCCCATCGCGACCCGATGAAGATGGCCGCCGACCTGCGCGCGGCGCTCAGCCAGACGGTGGAAGCGTTGGTGGATCGTCCGGTCGAGGTCCTCCTCGACGAGCGGGCGAAGCGCTTCGACTCCTTCGGCGCGTTCCGCGCCACCTGAGGGCATCCCGATGCCGGCGCGCGCGGCCTTGCCGTACTCGCCGGACGATCTGGCGGTCACCCTTCGGCAGCTGGAGGCTCCGCGGCATCTGTGGGTGGCGCTGTCCGGCGGCGCGGATTCGGCCGCCTTGCTGGTGGCGGCCGCCGCGTTGATCGGCCGGTCCATCGATCGCTTGGACGCCTTGCACGTCGATCACGGATTGCCGGGATCGCCGATGCTCCGTGCCGCCGCGACCGCGGCGGCGGCACATTGCCACGTGCCCTTGACCGTCGCATCGGTCGATCTCCTCGATCGGGCGCACTGGGGGCTCGAGGCCTCCGCTCGGCACGCCCGCTACGGCGCATTCGCGCAGCACGTGACGGATCAGTCCGCCGTGTTGACGGCGCACCACCTTGAAGACCAAGCCGAAACCGTCCTCTTGCAGATGCTGCGCGGTGCGGGCGTGCGCGGCATCGCCGCGATGCCGGCGTCGGCGCGTCTGGGTGATGGTCGGTTACTGCGTCCCGTGTTGGACGTCCCCCGCGCATCGCTACGCGCGCTCGCGCAGCACAGCGCGGTGCCGTGGTGCGAGGATCCCAGCAACGACGACCGTGCCTTGGATCGAAATTACCTGCGGCATGAGATTTGGCCGCGGCTCACCGCGCGCTGGCCGGCGGCCGCACAGACGCTGGCGCGCTCGGCTCGGCACGCGGGCAGCACCGTGGCCCTCCTGGACGAAACCTTGGCCGCGCGTTTGGCGGACATGGAGCGCGATGGGGCCTTGCCGCTCGCGGCACTCGCCGCCATGGCCCCCTCGGCTCGCCACGAACTGATCCGTTACTGGCTGCGCCGTCACGGACACGCGGTGCCGTCCACGCGTCGTCTCGCCGAGTTCGACGCGCAATTCCTGAGGTCGGCGCGGGACGGGCATCCGCATCTCATGATCGGTGATGTGCAGTTGCACCGGCACGACGGCTGGCTCTACGCCCTGCCCGCGCTGCCGCCGCTGCAACTGCCGGCCGACGCGTCGCTACCGACGAGCGGGGCGTTGGAGCTGCCGGGGCTGGGCCGCCTCGCCGTGACACCGGTATTTGGTGCGGGTTTACGGCAGCTGGAGCGCCCGTACCGCATCGGGCGGCGGCAGGGCGGGGAACGCTGGCAACGAGAGACCGGCGGGCCGCACCGGCCGTTGAAAGACGGATTGCGGGAGGCGCGGGTACCGCGCTGGCAACGCGACCGAGCGGTCCTCCTGTGGGATGGGGGTGTGTTGGCCGCCGTGGTCCTCCCGACCGTCACCTGGGTGGCCGCCGCGTACCGTGCAGGCCCTGCGGAGGCGGGGCTGCAGGTGGCGTGGCTCGACGCCCCGCCGGGACTGGGGACGTCCGGTTTGCGTTGAGGCGCAGGGGTCTTTCCGATAGACTGACTTCCCGTCGAACAGGGCCCATCAGCGGCCCTTTTTTAGTTTCCTCGGAGCACTGACGGGAGCCTCCATGACTCGTTTCGTATTCGTCACCGGCGGCGTCGTCTCCTCGCTGGGTAAGGGCATTGCGTCGGCCTCGCTCGGGGCCATTCTTGAGTCCCGCGGACTCAAGGTCACGATGCTGAAATTGGATCCGTACATCAACGTGGATCCCGGCACGATGAGCCCGTTCCAGCACGGCGAAGTGTTTGTGACGCAGGACGGGGCCGAAACCGACCTCGACCTCGGTCACTACGAGCGGTTCGTGCGTTACACCGCGACTCGGCATTCGAACTTCACGACCGGCCGCATCTACGAGACCGTGATCGCCAAGGAACGCCGGGGCGATTACCTCGGCGGGACCGTGCAGGTCATCCCGCACATCACCGACGAGATCAAGCGCTGCATCAAACTGGGCGGCGCGGGGGCGGACGTGTGCATGGTGGAGATCGGCGGCACGGTCGGTGACATCGAGTCGCTACCGTTCCTGGAAGCCATTCGCCAAATGGGCGTCGAGCTCGGACGGTCGAATGCGATCTTCATGCACTTGACGCTCGTGCCGGTGGTGGCCGGCAGCGAAATCAAGACCAAGCCCACGCAGCACTCCGTCAAGGAGTTGCGGGGTATCGGTATTCAGCCGGACATTTTGCTGTGCCGTGCGCGCGACGCGCTCCCCGACGAGCAACGTCGCAAGATTGCGCTCTTCACGAACGTGGAAGAACGCGCCGTCATTTCAGCCGTCGACGCCGATGACATCTACAAGATCCCCATTTTGCTGCACGAGCAAGGACTCGACGAGATCGTGGTCGACAAGCTGCGTCTGACCGCGGGGCCGGCCGATCTGTCGGCGTGGGAATCGGTGGTGGCGGCCAAACACGCGTACGAGGCGACCGTCAACATCGCGATGGTCGGCAAGTACATGCAGGTGCGCGACTCGTACATCTCGCTCAACGAAGCGATTACGCACGCCGCACGCAAGACCCGCACGCGCGTCAACATTCACTACGTGGAATCGACCGACATCGAGAAGACGGGCACGGGCTGTCTGGCGGATATGGATGCCATTTTGGTGCCCGGTGGCTTTGGCGAGCGCGGCATCGAAGGCAAGATTCAAGCCGTGCGCTTCGCGCGCGAACACAAGATCCCGTATCTCGGCATTTGTCTTGGCATGCAGGTGGCGTGTATCGAGTACGCGCGTGACGTGCTCGGCCTTGTCGGCGCGAACAGTACCGAATTCAACACGCAGACGCCGGATCCGATCATTGCCCTGATCACGGAATGGAAAGACCGTGGTGGCGAGACCGTGGTCCGTAGCGAGAAGTCGGATCTCGGCGGCACGATGCGACTCGGTTCGCAACCGGCCCGTGTCGAGGCCGGTACGCTCGCGCATCAGATTTACGGCAGCGAGAACATCAGCGAGCGCCACCGTCACCGCTTCGAGTTCAACAATCTGTACTTGGATCGCATTCAGGCGGCCGGGTTGAAGGTATCGGCCTTTGCGGCCGACGATCTGGTCGAGATCGTGGAGTTGCCGGGCCATCCGTGGTTTGTGGCCGTGCAGTTCCACCCCGAATTCACCTCGAATCCGCGGGACGGCCATCCGTTGTTCTCCAGCTTCGTGAACGCGGCGCGCCAGTACCGCGCGCAGCAGACGGCCTGATCGTGCAGCTGTTCAACTTTCAGGTTGGCATCGACCAGCCGCTCTTCCTGATCGCCGGCCCGTGCGTGGTGGAGAGCGAGACGTTGCAAGTCGACGTGGCGGGGCGGCTCAAGGACATCACGACGCGGCTTGGCATCCCGTTCGTGTTCAAGTCGTCCTACGACAAGGCCAATCGATCCTCCGCCAAGAGTTTTCGCGGACCGGGCATCGAGGAAGGCCTGCGAGTCTTGGCCGAAGTGAAGCGCCAGGTGGGTGTGCCGGTGCTGACCGACGTGCACGAGGACACGCCGTTTAACGAGGTGGCCTCGGTCGTCGACATGCTGCAAACGCCGGCATTTCTGTGTCGGCAGACGAATTTCATTCTGGCGGCGTGCTCGCAAGGCTTGCCCGTCAACGTCAAGAAGGGCCAGTTTCTCTCGCCGTGGGAAATGGGCAACGTGGTCGATAAGGCGCGCTCGACCGGGAATACGCAGATTTTGGTCTGTGAGCGCGGTTTCACCTTCGGCTACAACAACCTCGTCTCGGATATGCGAGCGCTCGCCGTTATGCGTGCGACTGCCGCACCGGTCGTGTTTGATGCGACCCACTCGGTGCAGTTGCCGGGCGGGCAGGGCACCTCCTCGGGTGGCCAACGCGAATTCGTACCGGTCTTGGCGCGCGCCGCCGTGGCCGCCGGGGTGGCGGGTGTCTTCATGGAGACCCATCCGGACCCGGCGAAGGCATTGTCGGACGGCCCGAATGCCTGGCCGCTCGACCGGATGGAATCGTTGCTTGCCACGCTCGTGGAGATTGATCGGACGGTGAAGCGCGGCCCGTTCGAAGAAGATCTGTTGTCTGCGCCATCAGTGAGTTAAGGAAAACGGAATCATGAGCGCCATTGTGGACATTCGGGGTCGAGAGATTATCGACTCGCGCGGCAACCCGACCGTGGAGGCGGACGTCGTGCTCGCATCCGGAGCCGTCGGTCGCGCGGCCGTGCCGTCGGGTGCATCGACCGGCAGTCGCGAGGCGGTGGAATTGCGCGACGGGGACGCGACGCGTTACTTCGGCAAAGGCGTGCGCAAGGCCGTGGCCAACGTCAATGGCGTGCTGCGCAATGCACTGTTGGGTTCTGATGGCACCGATCAGGCGGCGCTCGACGCGCGGATGATTGAGCTCGACGGAACTGACACGAAGGGCAATCTCGGTGCGAACGCGCTGCTCGCCATCTCGCTCGCAGCGGCCCACGCGGCCGCGCGCGAAGCCGGCGTGCCGTTGTGGCGTCACATTGCGCCGGCCGGTGTCGAGCCGGTGCTGCCGGTGCCGATGATGAACATCATCAACGGCGGCGCGCACGCCAACAACAGCTTGGATATCCAAGAGTTCATGGTGTTGCCCGTCGGCGCGCCGACCTTCGCCGAGGCGATTCGCTGCGGTGCGGAAATTTTCCACACGCTGAAGAAGATTTTGAACGCGCGCGGTCTGACGACGGCCGTGGGCGACGAAGGCGGTTTCGCGCCGGATCTGCCGTCCAACGCGGCGGCGCTGGAGACGATCCTGGAGGCCGTGCAAAAAGCCGGCTACCAGCCGCGCAAGGACGTTTGGCTCGGTCTTGATGTGGCGAGTTCCGAGTTCTACGCGGACGGTATGTACACGCTCGGCTGCGAAGGCACGTCCTACGATTCGGCCGGGTTCGCGGCCTACCTCGGCAAACTCGCTGCGGATTATCCGATCCTGACGATTGAAGACGGCATGGCGGAAGGGGATTGGGCCGGTTGGAAGCTGCTCACCGATCAGATCGGCTCGCGGATACAGCTCGTCGGTGACGACCTGTTCGTGACCAACACCAAGATCTTGGCCGAAGGCATCAAGTCCGGCACCGCCAACGCGATTCTGATCAAGCCGAACCAGATCGGCACCTTGACCGAGACGCTTGCGGCGATCGCGATGGCACACCAGGCGCACTATGCGGCGGTGGTTTCGCATCGCTCGGGTGAAACCGAAGATTCGACCATTGCGGACATCGCTGTCGCCACCACGGCGACGCAGATCAAGACCGGCTCGATGTCGCGCTCTGATCGCATCGCGAAGTACAACCAGCTGCTGCGCATCGAGGAGCAGTTGGGTGCGGCGGCTCGTTACGCGGGGGCGTCGGCGTTCCCGGTGCCGGTGCCGGCGTTCTGAGATGACCGTGCGAACGGTGCGCCGTGATGCAACGCAGCACGCGCCCTGTGGGTGCGTGCTGCGCGGTGCGGCGACCGCTCGAGCGCGAGGCCATTGCGTGGGCGTGAGTGCATTGTTAACGTGACTCCCCTCATGAAGCTCTTCGTCGCCTTTCTGCTGATTATGCTGATCGGTCTGCAGTACCGGTTATGGGTATCGGACGAAGGGGTACGGTCGCTGATTTCGCTGCGGCGCTCCGTGGCCACGCAGAAGGCCGAAAATGCCGAACTGCTTCAACGCAATACGGACCTGGCGGGCGAGGTCAAAGGGCTGAAAGCCGGTGTTGCCGCCGCGGTCGAGGAGCGTGCGCGCTATGACCTTGGGATGATCGGTCCCGGGGAGACGTTCTTCCAGATTCTCGATCCCCCGACCAATCCGGCACCCCAGACGGGCGCGTCCGCGCCCGGATCGCCCGTCCAACGGACGGCGCAGTAAGCGCTCGGATGTCGTCTTCCTACTGGGTCGTGATACCCGCGGCCGGCGCCGGCCGGCGCATGGGTGGTGCCGAGGGTCTGCCCAAGCAGTACCGTCCGATTGCGGGGCGCGCCGTGCTGGAACACGCGATCGCGCCGTTCATTGAAGATCCCGATTGCCACGGTATCGTCGTCGCACTGGCGCTCGACGATGCCCATTTCGCGACGCTGCCTTGCGCCTCGCACCCGCGCGTACACACGACCGTCGGCGGCGCCGAGCGGCGCGACTCGGTGCTGGCCGGCTTAACCTACGTGGCCGCGCGAGACGCGGAGGATTGCTGGGTCTTCGTTCACGACGCGGCCCGTCCGTGCCTGAGTCGTGCGGACCTTGCGGCGTTACGGGCGGCGCTTACGCACGCACCCGACGGCGCGCTGCTGGCCGTGCGCGTTGCCGACACGGTCAAGCGTGCCGATGCCGAGGGCCGCGTCGCGGCGACGATTTCGCGCGACGGATTGTGGCGTGCGCAGACGCCGCAGGCGTTTCGGCGACGGCGGCTGCAGCAGGCGCTCGAGGCGTGTCCTGACGCCACCGACGAGTCCTCCGCGATGGAGGCGCTGGGCGCGCGCCCAGTCTTGGTCCCGGGCTCGCCGGATAATCTCAAAATCACGGAACCCGCTGACTTTGTCACGGCCGTGCGCACAGTGGCCGGAGGGTCCGTGATGACAGAACAACGCGTCGGTATGGGTATGGATGTCCATGCGTTTGGCGAGGGCGATCACGTGTGGCTCGGCGGTGTGCGCATTGCGCACGATCGCGGCGTGGTGGCCCATTCCGATGGCGACGTGGTGTTGCACGCGCTGTGCGATGCGCTGCTCGGCGCGGTTGGACTCGGCGATATCGGTCAGCACTTCCCGGACACGGACCCGCGCTGGAAGGGGGCGGCGAGCGTGCTGTTTCTGCGCGAGGTACTCGCGCGGGTCGCTGAGCGCGGTTTCGCGCCGGTGAACGTCGACGTGACGTTGCTGTGCGAGGCGCCACGGTTGGCGCCGCATCGAGACGCCATTCGCGCCGTGCTCGCGAAGGAATTATCGCTCACGGTCGATCGGGTCAACTTGAAAGCCACGACCACCGAGAAGCTCGGGTTCCTCGGCCGTCGCGAGGGACTGGCGGCGCAAGTGATCGCGCTCGTGGCGGCACGATCATGAGCGATGCCATGACCGTAGCGGCACTTGCCCCGCCGCGTGCGCACGGCGCGCCGCTGTCGCGGGCGACCCTCAAGGCCTCTGCCGATGATTTCATTGTCGATGAGGTCTTGGGCTTTGGCGCCGACGGCGGTGTCGGCCACCGCCTCGTCCAGATCGAAAAGCGCGGCGTGGATACGCTGCACGCGGTCCGCCTGTTGGCGCGGCACGCGGGCGTGGCGCCGCGGGACATCGGTTTCGCCGGTCTCAAAGACCGCCACGCGATCGCGCGCCAGTGGTTTACGGTGCCCGCCGGGCGCACCCCGATCGACTGGTCATCGCTCACCGACGAGCGCGTCCGGGTGCTCTTTGACGAGGGTCATTCGCGCAAATTGCGTCGCGGGGCGTTGCGGGGTAACCGCTTTCATCTGCGCTTGCGCGACGTCGCGACCGACGCCGACACCTTGGCCGCCCGGGTGGCGGTGGTGGCGCACGTGGGCGTCCCCAACTACTTTGGTCCGCAGCGGTTCGGTCGAGACGGTGACAACATCCGCGACGTGCTGGCCTGGATCGGCGGGGGTGCGTTGCCGCGGGCGCGCGAGGCGCGTGCGTTTGTTTACTCGGCGGCGCGCTCGATGGTGTTCAACGCGGTCCTGGCCGCACGGGTCAACGACGGCTCGTGGAACCGATTGTTACCGGGCGAGCGCGTCAATCTGGCGGGTCGCAACAGTTGGTTTGTGGCCGACGCCATCGACGACACCTTGAGGGAGCGGCTGGCGCAGTACGACATCCACCCGACCGGGCCGATGCCGGGACGTGGTGACGCGCCCGGTGGAGAGGCCGGTGCGTTGGAGGCAGCGTTATTGGCCCCGTATGCGGACGTGGTGACGGCGCTCGCGCGCGAGGGCGTGGAGGCGTCGCGGCGTGCCTTGCGCCTCGTGCCGGAAGGCCTCGAGGTGTCCCTCGACGGCGACGTGGTGTCGATGAGTTTCGCGTTGTCGTCCGGCAGCTACGCCACGATGGTTGTGCGCGAGCTGTTTGAGACGGCGGCGTTTGGCGAAGGAGGCGAGGATGCTGGCGCTTGAGGATCGCGGCCCCATTCGGGTGTTGCGTCTCGCGCGCCCGCCGGTCAACGCCCTCGATGCGACACTGCTCGCGCGTCTCACCGCGGCGGTACACGCAGCGCCGCACGAGGGTGTGCGGGGCCTGATCCTGACCGGAGACGGCGCGCGCTACTGCGGCGGACTCGACGTGCAGGCGCTCTTGACGGCCGACGCGGCCGGCCTTGCCGCGCTCTTGGGCGCCTTCCTAGACGCGTTGCATGCGTTGGCGACGAGTCCCATACCGGTGGTTGCGGCCATTAACGGCCACAGCCCGGCCGGCGGTGCGGTGTTGGCTTTGCACTGCGATTGGCGCGTCATGGGACCGGCCGACGCGCGGATCGGTCTGAACGAGGTGGCGGCCGGGCTGTGTCCAGGACCGCTAATTCGTCAAGTGCTGGTGCGCACCGTGGGGCCTAGGCACGCGGAGTCGCTGCTCACGCGCGGTGTGATGCTGCGGGCGACCGAGGCGGCCGCCATTGGCCTCGTCGATACCGTCGTTCCGGACGAACCGCTGACCGCCGCGATCGAGTGGTTGCAGCACGTCTTGGCCCTGCCGGTGCACGCGTACGCGCCGACGCGAGCGATGGCTCGCGCGGATCTGGTGGCCCTGCTCGAGCGCTACGCCGCGGGCGAACGCGGCCAGACCTTGGAACGCCTCGTGGACGAATGGACCCAGCCGGCGACGCGCGCGGCCCTCGCCGGGCTCTTGGCTCGGCGTTAGCGGTCGGTCAGCAACACGTAGACGGCACCCGTACCGCCGTCTTGGCGAGGGGCGGAGGCGAAGGCCACGACCGCGTCGACTTTGCGCAACCAGACGTTGACCGCATGCTTGAGGACCGGCCCGCGCGGACCGGAGCGTAGGCCTTTGCCATGGACAACGCGGACACAATGCAAGCGCCGGGCAAGCGCTTCGTGCAGGAACTCGCGCAGCGCCTCGCGCGCTTCCGAGGCCGTCAGGCCGTGCAGGTCGGTTTCGTCCTCGACCGCGAATTCGCCCCGCCGGAGTCGGTCGAGCAACCGCGCCGGTATGCCCGCCCGGCGGAACAAGAGCTCATCGCCGGTTTCGATCAACCAGTCGCCCGGGGCGAGTTCCAGGCTCTCCCGCAGCGCCATGTCATCGTCCAGACGCCGAAATCGCGCGTGCGGACGCGGCGGCGCCGCGCGCGGCGGCAGCGGCTGCTCCGGCAGCGGCCGCACATCCGCAACGGCACTGCGAAAGGCGTGGTCGTTATCGTCGGCTTCGGCGGTCATGGCTCGTGGGTCGGTCGCAACGCGTCGTAGGGTTCCAGTATAGTGAGGCCCACTCGGACATGAATATTCTCCTTAGCAATGATGACGGCTGGCGCGCCGACGGACTGCGTGCCTTGGAAGCGGCGTTGGACGGTCTTGGTCGGTTGACCTTGGTCGCTCCCGACCGCAATCGTTCGGCTGCCTCGAATTCCTTGACGATCGAGACCCCGATCCGCGTGGTCGAGCAAGACGGACATCGCTACGCGGTGAACGGCACGCCCACCGATTGCGTGCACCTGGCCATCTCTGGGCTCCTCGAGGAGACCCAGCAGCTGGTGGTCTCGGGTATCAACGACGGCGCCAACTTGGGCGACGATGTCCTGTACTCGGGCACCGTGGCCGCGGCGATGGAAGGGCGCTTTCTCGGCCGGTCCAGCATTGCCATTTCGCTGGTCCACGACGACTCGTCGCACCGGCATTTTGAGACCGCGGGCCGGATCGCGCGGGAGCTCGTTCAAAAATTGATCGCATCCCCGTTGGCGGCCGTGAGTTTGCTCAACGTGAACGTGCCGAACCTTCCCTACGAGGCCTTGCAAGGGGTGCGGGTGACGCGCTTAGGCGTGCGGCATCGGGCCCAGCCGGTGGTCCGCGGCAGCGACCCGCGCGGTCGCCCGGTGTATTGGGTCGGAGCGCCCGGTGACGGTCAGGATGCTGGCCCCGGCACCGACTTCCACGCGGTGGAGCACGGGTATGTGTCCGTGACACCGCTGCAATTTGATTTGACCCGTCATTCGGCCTTGCCGAGTCTCGAAGCGTGGGTGTCTCGTGCCGATGTCTGATGCGCGCGCCGTCGGCGTGGGATTTACCTCGGCGCGGACGCGGGATCGATTGATCCAGCGATTGCGCGATCAGGGGATCCGCGACGAGCGTGTGCTCGAGCGCATCCGTACCGTACCGCGCCATCTGTTCGTCGATGAAGCGTTGGCCACGCGGGCCTACGAAGACACCTCGCTACCGATCGGCTACGGGCAGACCATCTCCCAGCCCTACGTCGTCGCGCGCATGACCGAAGCGCTGCTGCGTGGCGGGGAACTGCGCAACGTGCTCGAGGTGGGCACTGGGTGCGGCTATCAGACCACCGTGTTGGCATCGCTCGTGTCGCAGTTGTACAGCATCGAGCGTGTGCAACCGATCTTGGATCGGACGCGCGAGCGTATTGCGTCGCTGGGCTTGCGCAACGTGCGCCTGCGGCATGGTGACGGCTTTTTGGGCTGGAAGGCGTGGGCGCCGTTCGACGGCATTTTGGTGGCCGCGGCGCCGGCTGCGATTCCGGACGCGCTGTTGCAGCAACTCTCACCGCGCGGCGGGCGACTCGTTCTGCCGGTCGGTCCGGACGGCGCGCAGGAGTTGCTGTGCATCACGCGGCGCGAGAATAATTTCGTGCGCGAACGACTCGGCATTGTCAGCTTCGTCCCGCTCCTCGCGGGGCTGGCCTGAGCGCGGTCATGCGTCGCGTAGGGCTGCTTGCGCTGATGTTGCTGGCCGGCTGCGCCAGCACGCCGCAGGTCCCATCGCCCACCACCGCTGCCGCGGAGACGAGCTACGTGGTGCAGACCGGCGATACCCTGTACTCCATCGCGTTTAGACGCGGCTTGGACTACCGCGAGGTCGCGCGTTGGAACGGCATCGGTAGCGATTACCGAATCTACATCGGTCAGACCCTCACGCTGAAGCCACCCGCCGGCGCTCTGCCGCCGGTGCCGACGCCCGTCACGCCGCCCGCGACCACCGAGCCACCGCCGAGTGCGCCGCCGCATTGGAGTTGGCCGACGGACGGTCCTGTGATCGGCACGGTCACTCAACCCACCGGCGGGACGGGGCTGCGCTTGGGCGGCGCGGGGAGTGCCGAGGTGCGCGCGGCCGCCGCCGGGCGCGTCGTGTACGTCGGATCCGGACTGCGCGCCTACGGCCTGCTCGTGATCGTGAAGCACGATGAGAGTTGGTTGACGGCGTACGGCTACAACCACGACGTCGTCGTCCACGAAGGCGACACGGTCCACGAAGGCCAGATCCTCGCGCACATGGGGGAGGGACCGGGTGCAGTGCCGATGTTGTACTTTGAGATTCGCCGTCAGGGCAAACCGGTGGATCCGCTGAAATACTTGCCGAAGCGCTGACCGCGCTCAGCCGATCAATGCGGCCAAGGCGACGCGACGCCCATCGCCGACCAACACGTTGTAAGTCCGCGCAGCGCCGCCGATCTCCATCACTTCGATGCCGACGCGACGCGTCAGTGCGTGATACAAAATCGCGGGGGCAGGAAAGCGTTGTTGCGTGCCGGTGGACAACAGGATGAGCTCCGGCTGCAGCGCCAAGACCGCGTCGATATCGTTCGTGCTAAGGTCCGCCACGCTGCGGGCCGCCCAAGGCGTGACCGCATCGGCCGTGACGATGACGCTCGTCGCATAATGATTCGTCCCAATCCACAGGCCGTCGGCCGCATAGCGACTGACGACGTGGGTGTTGGGGCGTGTTTCTTGTGCGAATCTCATACCGCCTAAGATACCGCATCCATGTACCGTCTCCATATCGCCATTGCCGATCTCGTGCCGCCCTCGGCCGAGGAACACCCCGAACTGCCGCGCTTGCCGGTGCTCGAGTCCCTGCTGTCGCGGGCGGAGGTCCGTCCGGCGTGCCGCGACTGGCGGACGTGGGCCTTGCGACGACTGGGCGCTGAGGTGTCGGGCGAGCGACCGGCCCTCGGTCGATTGCTGGCGGCACAGCAGGGCCTACCGGTCGATGCGCACACGTGGTTTGTGCTCGCGCCCATGCATCTGGTTGCAGGTCTGGCGACGGTGAATTATCACGCGGCCGGCCCGGTGGTCCTCGACGAGGCCACGGCGTGGCAGACGGCCGCTGCCTTGGCGCGCGATTTCCCGGATTCCGACCTTGAGTTCCGCGCGGTGGGTGCGGTGCTGCTCGTCGGCCTGCGCGGCCCGACGGCCGTCGCCACCCACGATCCCGGCCTGTTAGCGGGCCTCGACCTCGCTGTCGGGGCCGCGCAGGGGGCGGACGCCCGGCGCTTGGCGCAGCTCGGAGGAGAGTTTGAGTTGTGGCTGCACGCGCGCGGGCTGCGCGGTGTCGACGGACGCACAGTCCACGCCTTTCACCCGTGGGGCGAGGGGACCTCGGCCGTCGTGCCGGCCGTGCGCTCGCCCCGTCTGTTGGGGGCCGATCCGTTCTTGCGGGCGGCACTGGGGTCCGACACGGACGAGGGCGCGGCGGTCGACGTCTGGACGGTCGCTGACCTGCTCACGACGGGGCGGGGATTTGCCGACGCCGACCGGCAGTGGGCGATTCCCTTACGGTCACGACTGGGGGACGGCGAAGTGCTGTCGGCCGACATCCACGTGGCCGGCCGGGTCTACACGGTGACCGCGCGGCAGCGTTGGCGGTTTTATCGGCGCGTGCTTCCGTGGTGGGAGTGTCTGGCATGAGGCGACCCATTCGGCGCCGTGCCGTGCCCGCGGTGGATCTCGGGGGCGATCTCGATCCGTTGTTGGCCCGTTTGTACGCCGCGCGCGGCGTACAGCGCGTGGAGGAGGTGCGCGACTACGACATCAAAGGTCTGGAACGCGTCTCCAGTTTGCCGTCCGTGGACGTTGCGGCCGATCTGATCGCGCGGCACATGGCGTCGGGCGGCTCGATTCTGGTGGTCGGCGACTACGATGCGGACGGCGCAACGGCGACCGCGCTCGTGGTGCGCGCCTTGCGCGCGCTCGGTCACACGGCGGTCGACTACCTGGTGCCGGACCGATCGAAGTACGGCTACGGACTCACGCCCGGGATCGCGGCCGAGGCCATTGCGCTCGCCCCGTCCTTGCTCATCACCGTCGACAACGGCGTATCCAGCCACGAGGGCGTCGATCTCGTGCGTGCCGCCGGGATCGACGTCTTGGTCACGGACCATCATTTGCCGGGGCCGACGTTGCCGGCCGCAACGGTCATCGTGAACCCGAATTTGGTGGCCAGTCCCTTTGCCAGTCGTGCCCTGGCTGGCGTCGGGGTCGCGTTCTACGTCTTGATCGCGGTGGCGCAACGCCTCGGCAAGCCGTGGGGCCTCGTCGCCCAGTTCGTGGATCTCGTCGCGCTGGGTACCGTCGCCGACGTGGTGCCACTCGATCGCAACAACCGAATATTGGTTGACGT
Organism: Steroidobacteraceae bacterium; assembly: GCA_036742455.1. Classification (GTDB taxonomy): domain Bacteria; phylum Pseudomonadota; class Gammaproteobacteria; order Steroidobacterales; family Steroidobacteraceae; genus CAIKZZ01. The sequence continues at coordinate 50,015 of DAINQU010000008.1, forward strand.
CGGTCTGCGCCGGATGCGGGCAGGTCAGACGGTGCTGGGGATCAAAGCGCTCGCGCGCAAAGCCGGACGGACCCTGGAATCCGCATCGCCCTCGGATCTCGGCTTCATGATCGGGCCACGGCTGAACGCGGCCGGGCGCCTCGATGACATGCGGATCGGCATCGAGTGTCTGCTCACCGACGACCCGAGCCGTGCGGAGGCGCTCGCGGGCGAGTTGGACACCATCAATCGCGAGCGGCGGACCGTTCAGGCGGAGACCCAGGACGAGGCGATCGCGATCGTCGAGCGACTGCACCTGCACGAGCCGGGCGTGACGCCGCCGGCCGCTCTGACGTTGTACGACCCCGGGTGGCACGCCGGCGTGGTCGGGCTCGTGGCCGGTCGTATCAAGGACCTGGTCCACCGTCCGGTCGTCGTCTTTGCCGCGGCCGCCGACGGGTTGCTGCGCGGTTCGGCCCGATCCGTGCCCGGCATCCACGTGCGCGATGCGCTGGAAGCGGTCTCCTCGGCGCACCCGGGCCTGATCGACCGCTTCGGCGGCCATGCCATGGCGGCCGGCCTGTCCTTGGCGCCGGCGAACGTCGAACGCTTCGCGAGCGCGTTCGAGCGGGCGGTGGCGGCCCGGGCGGAGCCGGGGATGCTGGAGGGTGTGCTGTACACCGACGGGGAGCTGGAACCGGCCTACCTGAACGTGGAGACCGCCGATCGTCTGCGCGCGGCGGGCCCCTTTGGGTCGGGATTCCCCGAACCGGTGTTCGATGGCGAATTTCGGGTCCGGGATGTGCGCGTCCTCAAAGAGGCCCACCTGAAGATGACCCTGTCCGCGGGACCGCGGACGCCGCCCGTCGAGGCGATCGCCTTTCATTGGGTCACGAAACCGGGCGCCTATGCGCCGCCGCGTGACGCGACGGTGCGGGCGGTGTATCGCTTGGATGTGAACGACTGGCAAGGGCTGCGGCGCCCGCAACTGCTGGTCGAGTACCTGGAGCCGATTGAGACGACCCGCATGCTATGATTCGCGGCTAATCTTTACAGACTCGGTTTCATCATGACCGTCGATGTTTCGCAACTTTCCGGCCCCATTCGCCGCCAACTGAAGGATCTTGAGGAACGCCTCGAGTCCTTAAGGGGGTATCTTTGAATACGATCGCAAGAGCGAGCGGCTCGCGGAAGTCAGTCGCGAATTAGAAGATCCGAAGATCTGGGATTCGCCGGAGAAAGCGCAGGCACTCGGCAAAGAGCGCTCGCAGCTGGAGGCCGTCACCACCCGATTGGATCGCGTACGCGACAATATTTTGGGCGCGCTGGAGTTGTTGGAACTCGCCGAAATGGAAGGCGAAGTCTCCGCCATCCAGGGCGTCGAAGCCGACGCGGACGCGCTCGAGCGGGACGTCAAAGATTTTGAATTCCAGCGCATGTTCCCCGGCCAGATGGACCCGAGCAATGCCTTCTTGGACATCCAAGCGGGCGCCGGTGGCACGGAGGCGCAGGATTGGGCGTCGATGCTCTTGCGCATGTATTGCAAGTGGGCCGATCAGCACGGCTTCACGTACGAGATTCTCGATCAGAGCGACGGCGAAGTCGCCGGTATCAAGGGCTGTTCGCTGAAGATCGACGGTCGCTTTGCCTACGGTTGGTTACGCACCGAGACCGGCGTGCACCGTCTCGTCCGCAAGTCGCCGTTCGACTCGGGCAACCGTCGTCACACCTCGTTTGCTTCGGTGTTCGTGTCGCCGGAAGTCGATGACGACATCAACATCGACGTCAACCCTGCAGACCTCGAGGTGGACACCTATCGCTCCAGTGGCGCCGGCGGTCAGCACGTCAACAAGACCGAGTCGGCGATTCGCATCAAGCACGTGCCCACGGGGATTGTCGTGGCGTGCCAGATGGAGCGCAGCCAGCACAAGAATCGCTCCGCCGCGATGAAAATGCTCAAGGCGAAACTGTACGAGTTGGAGTTCAACAAGCGTAACGCCGCCGCCAAAGTGCTCGAAGACTCGAAGTCCGACGTGTCTTGGGGCAATCAGATTCGCTCGTACGTGCTCGACCAGGCGCGTATCAAGGATCTGCGCACCAATGTCGAAATCGGTAATACCACCGCTGTGCTGGATGGAGGGCTCGATCCCTTCATGGAAGCCAGCCTGAAGCAGGGACTGTGACGATGAGCGCGAACGAGACTGACGCATCGAACGAGACGGCGCTGCCGGCGAGCGACGACAACAAGCTCATCGCCGAGCGCCGCGCCAAACTGGCCGCGCTGCGCGACCAGGGCGTCGCGTTTCCGAACGATTTCCGCCGCGATGCCCACGCCGGCGACTTGCAGACGACGTTCGAGGGTAAGGAAGCGGCGTGGTTCGACGCCCATCCGATGCGCGTTCGCGTCGCGGGCCGTATGTTGGCCAAGCGCGACATGGGCAAATCCAGTTTCGTCCGACTCGTCGATGGCTCGGGCGAGATTCAGCTGTTTCTCCAAGCCAACCTGCTCGGCGATGCGTACACCGCGTTCAAAACGTGGGACGTCGGCGACATCGTGGCGGCGTCGGGTCTGCTGATGCGCACGCGCACCGGTGAGCTGTCCGTGAAGGCGGACGAGCTGCGGTTACTGACCAAGTCGCTGCGCCCGCTGCCCGACAAGTGGCACGGTCTGACGGACACTGAGTCCCGCTACCGCATGCGCTACGTCGATTTGATCGTGAATCCCGAGAGCCGCAAGACCTTCCAGACGCGCACCCAGATCGTGCGATTCATCCGGAGCTTTTTGGACGCATCGAATTTCATGGAGGTCGAGACCCCCATGATGCAACCGATCCCGGGTGGCGCGGTGGCTCGTCCTTTCAAGACGCACCACAACGCCCTCGACATCGACATGTATCTGCGGATCGCGCCCGAGTTGTATCTCAAGCGCTTGGTGGTCGGTGGCTTCGAGCGCGTGTACGAGATCAACCGCAACTTCCGTAACGAAGGGTTGTCGACGCGGCATAACCCCGAGTTCACGATGATGGAGTTGTACTGGGCCTACGCCGATTACCACGATTTGATGGATCTCGTGGAGCGCCTCTTCACGGGTCTCGCGGACGCAGTGCTCGGCGAGCGGCAGGTGGTGTATCAAGGCACGACCATTCGGCTTGACGGGCCGTTCCGCCGCGTGTCGGTGGAAGACATCATCATGGAATGCAACCCGACGCTGGATCGGTCGCGCCTCCGCGATGTGCCGTACCTGCGGTCGGTACTCGACGGACTCGGTGCCAAGTATCTGCCCGGGGACGGCGCCGGTAAGTTGCAGATTGAGATTTTCGATCAGACCGGCGAGCACACCCTCGTGCAGCCGACCTTTGTGTACGCCTATCCGACGGAAGTGTCGCCGCTCTCGCGCTGCAACGATGCGGATCCGTTCATCACCGACCGCTTCGAGTTTTTTGTGGGCGGACGCGAGTTGGCCAACGGGTTCTCGGAGCTCAACGACGCCGAGGATCAAGCGGCGCGTTTCCGTGCGCAGGTCGAGCGCAAGGATGCCGGCGACGAGGAAGCCATGTACTACGACGCCGACTACGTGCGTGCGTTGGAGTACGGACTGCCGCCGACCGCGGGCCTTGGCATCGGCATCGATCGGCTGGTGATGCTCTACACGAACTCACCGTCGATTCGCGACGTCTTGTTATTCCCGCAGATGAAGCCGGAGACCTGAGCGCTCAGGGAACCGTGTAGGGCAGGGGCGCGGGCTGGCAGACGCGCCCGTCGGCCAGCGTGAGCGGGCGGTCGCGTGCCTCGAGCCCGACCACCGCGAGGCACTCCGCGGCAGTGCCGTGGGCGGCCGCGCAGACGACTTCTCCGACCTTGCCGTCGGCGCCAAACAGGTCGTCTAACGGCGTGGGGGCCGGGCCCTCCAGTCGGTAGCGGAACAGGCGGCGCTTGATACGCCCCAAATGCTGGGTCCGAGCGACGATTTCTTGGCCCGTGTAGCAGCCTTTCTCAAAGCTCACGGCGTTCAGGAGATCGAGGTTCAGCATCTGCGGGATCCATTCGCCCGAGGACGCCGCCACCACCTCCGGAATGCCGCACTCAATGCCCGCCAAATCCCAAGGTGCCGCGGCGCTCGCGGCGCGCGCCTGTTGCGGCGCGACGAGGTCCTCGGCCGTCGCATCGTCCCGTGAGAGGGTCACTTTGGCTCGCAGTACGTAGCGGGCGAGATGGCTTTGCAGGCCGGCAACCAGATCGGTGGGGAGCAAGCAGCGCAGGCCGTCGGCACTGCGGCCGACCCACGGCAATGCGAGGATCCTTCCCTGCGCGGAGAGAATGGCGGCCAGGGTGGCCTGACCGACGAGCAAGGCGCGCAAATCCTGCGTGCACTGACCCTGCAGAAAACTGACGGCATCCGGCCCGGTCAGCGCCAAGACGGCCAGGCTATCGGGTGCGGGTGTACGGTCGGTCGCGGCGATCATGGGATACCCCTGTCGAGGAACCGAAACAGGATACCGAAGTTGGCGAAAGTTTCGTTGTATAGGACAGAGCAATCAATTACTTGGCGATTTGTTGCACTGCGCACGCTGTGGCACAATCGTGGCCATGTCGAACCCTGAGCCGTCCGTGTCGGTTGAGTCCGTGGTCGTTCCCGACCCGCACGCGGCCGCGCCGGTCGAGGCGCCGCCGAGCGCCGAACGGGCTGCGGAGTTCGGCGGACGCGCAGGTCCGGAGCCCACTCGATTTGGAGACTGGGAACGCGCCGGACGCTGCGTCGATTTCTGAGCCCATAACGCGTTGGCGGTCCGGGCAGGGTTCCGGATCCGTGACGCAGAAGGATCTGAGCCGATGAAGACCCGCGAACGCCCGCTATCGCCCCATCTGCAGGTATACAAACTCGAGTACACGATGGTGCTCTCGGGCGGCCACCGGATATCGGGGATGGCCTTGTCGGCCGCGTTTGTGGCGCTGGTCGGCGTACTTGGGGCGCTGGCGTCCGGACCCGAGTGTTACGCCGTGGCCGCGGGCTTGCTGGGATCGATCGTCGGGAAGGTGATCTTCGCGGCGGCGGTCACGGGCTTTTGGTACCACTTCACCACCGGGTTGCGTCACCTGCGCTGGGACGCCGGCATCGGGCTTGAGCGCGCCGAGGCGCGTCGCAGTGGCCGCATCGCCGTCGTTGTGATTGTCGTGCTGAGCGCCATCAGCATCTGGGCCATTTTCCGCTGAGGGTGCTGCCGTGAAGACCAAATCTCCGCTCGGAACGATACTCGGCCTCGGTGGCCACAGCGGCACCCACCACTGGTGGATGCAGAAAGTCACGTCCATTGCGCTGGCGCTGCTCGGCCCGTGGTTTGTGATCACGTTGCTGACGCTGCCGGATTATCACTACGCGACCGTGCACGCCACGTTGGCGCGGCCGCTGAATGCGGTGCTGACCGCGTTGCTGATGATCACCGTCGCGCACCACTCGGCAGCAGGGATTACGGTCATCATCGAAGATTACGTCCCGTCCAAGGGTAAGAAATTGGCTGCGCTCATCGTGACGCAGTTTGTGCACTGGTTGCTCGCGGCCTACGCGGTGTTGTCGGTGCTTAAAGTAGCGCTTGGGAGCGCGGCATGAGCGGTTACCAAATGATTGACCATACCTACGACGTCGTGGTCGTAGGCGCCGGCGGTGCGGGTCTGCGCGCCATTTTCGGGCTCGCCGAGTCTGGGCTCAAAGTGGCCGGCGTGACCAAGGTCTTCCCAACGCGCAGCCACACCGTGGCAGCGCAAGGCGGCATCTCGGCGGCGCTCGGCAACATGGGCGACGGCGACAACTGGCGCTATCACTTCTACGACACCATCAAGGGTTCGGACTGGCTCGGCGATCAGGATGCCATTGAGTACATGACCAAAGAGGCGCCGAGCGCGGTCATCGAACTGGAGCATTACGGTGTGCCGTTCTCGCGCACCGAAGACGGTCGCATTTACCAGCGTCCGTTCGGTGGCATGACCACCGAATACGGTAAGGGCATCGCCCAGCGGACGTGCGCCGCGGCGGATCGCACCGGTCACGCCATGTTGCACACGCTGTACCAGCAGTCGCTGAAACACGATGCGACGTTCTTCATCGAATACTTCGCGCTCGACCTGATCATGGAAAACGGCGCGTGCCGGGGCGTGATCGCCTTGGACATGGCGACGGGCGAGTTGCACCGGTTCCGGGCGCACGCCGTGATTCTGGCCACCGGCGGTTACGGGCGAGCCTACTTTTCGTGCACGTCGGCGCACACCTGCACCGGCGACGGCGGTGGCATGGTGGCGCGTGCCGGCTTGCCGCTGCAGGACATGGAATTCGTACAGTTCCATCCCACCGGCATTTACGGCTCCGGCTGCCTCATCACCGAGGGGTCGCGCGGCGAGGGCGGTTACCTCACCAACTCGCGCGGCGAGCGCTTCATGGAGCGCTACGCGCCGAACGCCAAGGATCTCGCCAGCCGCGACGTTGTCTCCCGGTCGATGACCGTCGAGATCCGCGAGGGCCGCGGTGTCGGCGAACACGCCGATCACATCCATCTGCATCTCGAGCACCTGGGCCCGGCCGTGATTCACGAACGGCTGCCCGGTATCGCGGAGACGGCACGCATCTTCGCCGGCGTTGACGTCACGAAGGAACCGATCCCGGTCTTGCCGACCGTGCACTACAACATGGGCGGTGTCCCAACCAACGTGTACGGGGAAGTCGTCACGCTGAAGGACGGTAATCCGGATTCGGTCGTCCCCGGTCTCTTCGCCGTCGGCGAGGCGGCGTGCGTGTCGGTGCACGGAGCGAATCGTCTGGGCTCCAACTCGCTGCTCGACCTCGTGGTCTTCGGGCGCGCCGCCGCGCGTCGTGCGGCCGAGGTCGTCAAGCCCGATACGCCGCACGCGCCGCTGGCCGCGAACTCCAGCGAACCGATCATCGCGCGGTTGGATCGCCTGCGGAATGCCAACGGGTCGCGCCCGACGGCGGAAATCCGCCTCGAAATGCAGAAGATCATGCAGTCGGATGCCGCCGTGTTCCGCACGGGCGACACCCTGAACGAGGGCTGTGAAAAGTTGGCCCAGACCTTTGCCTCCTTCAGTGACGTCGGTATCACCGACCGCTCGCTGATTTGGAACACGGATCTGGTCGAGACGATGGAACTCGAAAATCTCTTGCTCCAGGCGACCGCGACGATCCGTTCGGCGGCCAACCGGACCGAGAGCCGCGGCGCGCACGCGCGCGAAGATTTCCCCAACCGCGACGACAGTGAGTGGCAGAAGCACACGTTGGCGTGGGTGGGCACCGACGGTTCGGTACGCATCGATTATCGACCGGTGCACATGAACACGTTGACGAACGACGTCGAACCGATCCCGCCCAAGGCGCGGACCTACTGATTTTAGAGCGAGATACCCGCATGGCCGATTTTTCCCTGCCAGCCAATTCGCGCTTCAACGAGGTCCCGGGACGCACCTACCCGGCGGCATCGGGCGCCGGTCGCGTCAAAGCGTTCAAGATCTACCGCTTTGACCCGGATTCGGGTCAGAAGCCTCGCGTCGATCGCTACGAGGTGGATCTCGATCGCTGTGGACCGATGGTGTTGGACGCACTGATCAAGATTAAGAACGAATTGGATCCGACGCTGACGTTCCGTCGTTCGTGCCGTGAGGGCATTTGCGGCAGCTGCGCGATGAATATCGACGGCAAGAACACGCTCGCGTGCACCAAGTCCATCGCCGACGTGAAAGGGGACGTGAAAATCTTCCCCCTCCCGCATATGCCGGTGGTTAAAGACTTGGTTCCGGATCTGACCAATTTCTACGCGCAGTACGCGGCCGTGAAGCCCTGGCTGCAGACGCGTACGCCGGCACCACCGGACCACGAGCGCATTCAGAGCAAGGAAGAACAGGAAAAGATCGACCGTCCGTCGGCCTGCATTCTGTGCGCCTGCTGCTCGACGAGTTGCCCGAGTTACTGGTGGAATCCGGAGCGTTATTTGGGTCCGGCGGCGCTGTTGGCGTCGTACCGCTGGATCATCGATTCGCGTGACGAGGCAACGGGCGAACGGTTGGACTTCCTGGATGATTCGTTCCGCCTGTACCGGTGTCATACGATCATGAATTGTGTGGAAGCGTGCCCGAAGGATCTCGCACCCGGCAAAGCGATCGCGGAGATCAAGAAGCTCTTGGTCGCGCGCACGATCTGATCGTGACAGCAGACCCCGTTCAGAATCGCCTGAAGTGGCGCTGCCGACGGGGTATGCGCGAGCTCGACGTGCTCTTGGCGCGCTACCTCGCCGAGCGCTGGCCGGTGGCCGGAGCGGCGGAGCAAGCGGCCTTCGAGGCCTTCCTCGAGCTCCCGGACCCGGAAATTTATGATTTGTGTCTCCGTCGGGCGGTGAGCCCGTCGGAGGCCTTCGATCGCCTGATCGATCGATTCACCGCTGTGACTGAACTTTCTCCCACCGCCGCGGTCAATGAGGCGGAGGACGGCGGACCGTCGTCCCGGGGAGCCTGAGACTTGACGCCAGAACAAAGCGATCTCGCGCTAGTCCAGCGGGTCCAGCGGGGGGAACGGTCCGCCTTCGACGTGCTGGTGCTGCGGTATCAGCAAAAGGTCCTGAAACTCGTCTTGCGCTACATCCGGGATCCGATGGAAGCGGAGGACGTCGTTCAGGAGGCGTTTATCAAGGCCTTTCGGGCGATCGGGTCGTTTCGAGGCGACAGTGCCTTTTACACCTGGATCTATCGAATCGCGATCAACACGGCAAAGAACGCACTCGTGTCCAGTAAGCGACGACCGGTCAGTTACGACATCGACGTTCAGGATCCGGAGCAGGGCGATCTTGAAGCCCGCCTGACCGACGGCGAAACACCCGAACAGCTGGCGATGACGGAAGAAATCCGTCAGACCGTCAATCACGCCATGGCGGATCTGCCGGAAGATCTGCGCACCGCCATTGTCTTGCGGGAAATCGACGGACTGTCCTACGAAGAAATTGCCGAGTCGATGGACTGCCCCGTGGGCACGGTGCGCTCGCGGATTTTCCGTGCCCGCGAGGCCATCGATCGGCGCTTGCGACCTGTTTTTGATGGCGGCCTCGGCCGCGAGGACCTGTGAGATGACCCTCGACTCACAGTATTCACGTGCGAAGGAATGGTCATGACCGACCTAGTGAACGAACAGCTCTCGGCGCTCATCGACGGCGAATTAGCGCCCGAAGAAACCGCGCTGTTACTGAAGCGTATGGAGCGTGAGCCGGAGCTTGCGCGGCGCTATGCCCGCTATCAAGCCATCGGCGACAGCCTGCGGGGCGAGCGTGCACGGGCACGGTCCCACACCGACCTCGCGCGCCGAATTTGTGCGGCGGTGGCCGACGAACCGAACACGGCCCCGATGGCGGTCGCCGCGGACGCGACGCCGACGCGTGCCAGCGCGCCGGCGCGCCGATCGCGCCGTTTCTCGGCGCTGCGCCCCGTTGCCGGCTTCGGTCTCGCCGCGGCGGTCGGGGCGCTCGCCGTGTTGTTGGTGGCGCGCGATCCGCGCGGTGCGGCGGGGTCGACCGTACCTCAAGTGGCGAGCGTCAGTGTCCCGGCGGCGGCGCCGGTGAGCGCGGCGGAGTCGCCCGCGGTGCTGCCAACGCCGGTCGAACCGGCCAGTTATGTGACGCCCGCGGCAGGTCCCGCCCAATTGCGTCCCATCAGCGGCGCGACCTTGGCCAATTACGTGGCCGCGCACGCGCGCATGAGCGGGGCCCTCGGCGGGCGTGATGCGTTGATCCATTTGGTCGCCGACCCTGCGCCCGAGGAGATGACCCAGCCATGAGCCGTGCGGCGGTCTGCCGAGCCTGGATCGCCGGAGCCTGTGGGTTCCTCGGCGCGATCGGCGTGGCGTGCGCCGAACCCGAAGCCCGTCGTTGGCTGAGCCAGATGACCGAGGCCCTCGCCGGGCAGTCCTACGCGGGCGAGTTTCTGCATTTGGGGAACGGGCCGGTCGAAAAGCTGCGGATACTGCACCGGGTCCGCGACGGTCAGGTCACCGAGCGCTTGGTCGGCTTAGGGGCCGCCCGCCGCGAGGTGGTCCGTCACGACGATGAGATGCAAGTGATCTTGCCGGATCAGGGCGTCGTGCTGCAGGAAGCCGCGCCGGCCGCCGGCTCGCTGCTCGGCGTGGTGCCGACGTTCGAGGCCGACGTCGAGTCGCTGTATCGCGTCGAGTTTGCGGGCATGGCTCGCGTCCTGAACCGGCCGGCCCGCGTGATCGCGGTGATTCCGAGGGATCGGTACCGCTTCGGTTACCGCCTGTGGATCGACGAAGCGACGCACATGCCGTTGCGGACGGATTTGACCGACCCCGCCGGGCAGGTGCTCGAGCAAGTGGTCTTCACGGCGCTGGATCTGAGTGCGGTGTTGCCCGATGCGGCGTTCCGTCCCTCAATCGACACCACCCATTACGCGATCGTCCGCGACCGGCCGGAAGGCTCGGACGCCACCGGCCACGCCGATGACTGGACCGTCAGTCGATTGCCGCCCGGTTATCGGATCCGCTCGCGCACGGTGGAGCGCTTGGCAGGTACCGGCGCCCCGTCGACGCATCTGCTGATTTCCGACGGGTTGGCCACGGTATCCGTGTTCATCGAAGAACCCCCGGCACCCCCGCGACAGGCCGTTGAGGGGGAGGGGCGTTTCGGATCCGCGTACGCGTACTCCCGGTTGGTGGCCGGTCATCAAGTGACGGCCGTGGGTGAAGTGCCGGCGGCCACGGTCGAGTTTTTGGCGGCGTCGGTGACCCCCGTGGCCGGCGCTCGAGTGGATCTGCGCGAGACCCAACCCCTTCCGCCGCTGGCGCCTGCGCGCCGCGCCGGCGCCCACGCCCCGCACCGCCCGTGAAAGCGCTCACGGTCTACAGCCGCGAGGAGTGTCCGCTGTGCGAGGAATTGCTCGCAGAACTGCAACCGTGGGCGGCGCAGCGCGGCGTCCCGCTCAGCGTCGTGGACGTGGACAGTGATCCCGTATTGGCACGCCGCTACGGCCTCAAGGTCCCGTTGGTGGACCTCTCCGGCGAGACCGTCTGCTTTGGGCATCTGGACCTCGTGACCCTGGAACGGCTCTGGGGACGTGCTTAGGTTCCGGACGGGGCTGCGCGGGCTGCTATAATCCGTTGATTCGACCGGCCTCCTGTGGTGCCGGCAGGACCCGACGCGCCGAATGCCGAACATCCGCAATTTTTCGATCATCGCCCACGTTGACCATGGGAAGAGCACCCTGGCCGACCGTCTCATTCAGCTCTGCGGCGGTTTGCAGCAGCGCGAGATGCAGGAACAGGTACTCGACTCGATGGATCTCGAGCGTGAGCGCGGGATCACCATCAAAGCCCAAAGTGTCACGCTCCGGTACGTGGCCCAAAACGGGGTCGACTACCAGCTCAACTTTATCGACACGCCCGGGCATGTCGATTTCTCCTACGAGGTCTCGCGCTCGCTGGCCGCGTGCGAGGGCGCGTTGCTGGTGGTCGACGCCGCGCAAGGCGTCGAAGCGCAGTCGGTCGCCAACTGCTACACCGCGCTCGATCAGGGGCTGGAAGTTCTGCCGGTCATCAACAAGATCGACTTGCCGTCGGCCGATATCGGCCGGGTCTCGGTCGAGATTGAAGAGATCATCGGCATCGATGCGACCGATGCGGTCGGCGTCTCGGCCAAGACCGGCCAGAACGTCGATCAACTCCTCGAGGCGATTGTGGCGCGTATCCCGGAACCCAAAGGGGATCCGACGGCGCCGTTGCAGGCCTTGATCATCGATTCGTGGTTCGACAACTACGTCGGCGTCGTGTCGCTCGTGCGCGTCATGAACGGCACCTTGAAGCGCGGCCAAAAGATTCGCGTGTGGTCGACCGGGCGTTCGCACGAGTGCGCGCGTCTCGGCCGCTTCACGCCGAAGCGTGTCGACGGCGAAGAGCTCTCGGCCGGCGAAGTCGGGTTCGTCATTGCCGGCATCAAGGAAATCGATGGCGCGCCAGTCGGTGACACGATCACGCTGGAATCCATGCAGTGCAGTGAGGCCTTGCCGGGCTTCAAGAAAGTTCAGCCGCGCGTCTTCGCCGGCCTCTTTCCCGTGTCGACGGACGATTACGAGCAGTTCCGCGACGCGCTGCAGAAGTTGCGGCTCAACGACTCGGCGCTGCAATACGAGCCGGAAGTGTCCACCGCGCTCGGTTTCGGTTTCCGCATCGGCTTCTTGGGGCTGCTGCACATGGAAATCGTGCAAGAGCGGCTCGAGCGTGAGTACGGTCTTGATCTCGTCACGAGTGCGCCCACGGTCATTTACGAGATCGTCACCACCGACGGTGTCGTCCACAACGTCGACAATCCCTCGAAGTTGCCGCCGTTGGACCGCATTGAGGAGATGCGCGAGCCGATCATTACGGCCAACATCCTCGTACCGCCCGAGCACGTCGGCGGCGTCTTGCAGCTGTGCACCGAGAAGCGCGGTGTGCAAAAGAAGATGATCTACGTCGGTAATCAAGTGTCGCTGCAGTACGAGTTGCCCTTGGCGGACGTCGTGCTCGATTTCTTCGACCGCCTGAAGAGCACGAGCCGCGGCTATGCCTCGTTCGACTACGAGTTCAATCGGTTTCAGTCGGCCAACCTCGTGCGACTGGACGTGCTCATCAACGGCGATCGCGTCGATGCGCTAAGCCTGATCGTGCACCGCGATACCGCGTATCACCGCGGCCGGGACCTCGTCGACAAGATGCAGGAACTTATCCCGCGGCAGATGTTCGAAGTGGCCATACAAGCCGCTATCGGCAGCCAGGTCGTGGCGCGAGCCACGGTCAAAGCGATGCGCAAGAACGTCTTGGCCAAGTGCTACGGCGGTGACATCAGCCGTAAGCGCAAACTGCTTGAGAAGCAGAAAGAGGGCAAGAAGCGCATGAAGCAAGTCGGCAGCGTCGAGATACCGCAGGAAGCATTCCTCGCGGTGCTGCAACTCGGTAATAAATAAGGACGCGCCATGAGTTCCATGGGACTGATCTACGATTTCTCGTTGGCGCTGGTCGTGTTGGCCGCGCTGTCGGGTCTCATTCTATTGATCGATCGGGTGTCCGGCGGAGCCAAGCGACCGGCGGGTGCGCCGATGCCGATTGCGGTCGATTACGCGCAGTCGTTCTTTCCGGTCATTGTGTTTGTCTTGGTGATTCGCTCGTTCGTCTTCGAGCCCTTTCGGATACCGTCCGATTCGATGATGCCCACGCTCCTCGACGGCGATTTCATTTTCGTGAGCAAGTTCAGCTACGGGCTGCGCGCCCCCGTGCTGAACACCAAGATCTTGGAAACCGGCAGCCCGCAGCGGGGCGACGTCATTGTCTTTCACAAGCCCAGTGAGCCGTCGGTCAATTACATCAAGCGCCTGATCGGACTGCCGGGTGACCGGATCGAGGTCAAGGGCGACGGTGTGTGGGTCAACGGCGTTGAGGCCGTGGCCCGCGATGCCGGTCCGTTCGTCGAAGACGATTGCTATAAGAATTTCCATCAGGGCACGGAACATCTGGATGCGGGCGATCACCGCGTCATGTATTGCCCGGTGGAACCGGCCCGCCTGTATCGCAAGTGCACGGAGTCCCGTGACCTCGCCGAATGCCCGGTGGACCCGTCGCAGCCGGCGCAATTGTCGGCGGATGCGACGTTGGCGCCGACCGGCGTGTTCTACGTGCCGCCGGGCCACTTGTTCTTCATGGGCGACAATCGCGACAACAGTGCCGACAGCCGATTCCCGGATCTGGGCTTTGTCCCGGAAGAAAATCTCGTCGGAAAAGCCGTGCGTATTTGGGCGAGCTTCGGTCCCCATTTCCTGCCGCGGTGGTCGCGTATCGGCATGGCGGTGCACTGAGCGTGCCGACGTGATCCGCTCACCCGGCCACCGCACGCGCGGCGTGAGCCTGCTGTCGGCGTTGGTTGTCATGAGCCTCTTGGGCTTCGCCGTCTACACGGCCGGTCGCGTCGTGCCGCTGGTTCTGGAATACCGCAGTGTGGTGGCCACGCTCGCGCAAGCGGCGACGAGCGGCGCGCCCGACGCGGCGAGCCTGCGTGCGCAGATCGCGCAAGGGTTTGAGCGCGGCGACGTGCACACCGTGACCGCCGCGGACGTGGACGTGCTGACGGACCCTGCGCAAGCCAAGCTCGACGTCACGTACGACGCCGTGGCGCCGTGGGTCGGGAATGTGGGGCTCGTGATTCATTTTCACGCGATGGCGCCGCTTTCGCAGGCGGGGACGCCGTGAAGACCCACCCCGGCAACGACGCGGATTGGCTGTTTCGCGCGGTGGGTTACCGCGCGCGCGACCGCGCGCTGCTCGAGCGGGCGTTGACGCATCGCTCGGCGACCGGCGCCGACAATGAGCGCTTGGAGTTTCTCGGCGATGCGGTCCTGTCGTTTGTGGTGGCGGACCTGCTGTACCGCGAGTTTGGCGATTCGGACGAAGGCGATTTGACGCGCTACCGCGCGGCCTTGGTCAGCGGAGACGTGCTGTCCGAGGTGGGTAAGGCGGTCAGTATCGGCGAGCGAATGCGGCTCGGGTCCGGTGAATTGCGGTCCGGTGGCTTTCGTCGCCCGTCGATCTTAGGCGATGCCTTTGAAGCGGTCCTCGGCTTCATTTATTTGGACGGGGGCATCGAGGCGGTGCGGGCGGTCATCGAGCGCCTGTGGCGCGAGCGCGTGCAGGCGATACGCCTCTCGCCGCCCGCCAAGGACCCGAAGACTCGGTTGCAGGAGTGGTTGCAGGGGCGATCGCTCGGATTGCCGGAATACACGGAAGAATCGGTCCGGGGCGAACCGCATGCGCGTACCTTTACGGTACTGTGCCGCGTGGGCCTATCGGGCATCGAAGCGCGCGGCACCGGCTCCAGCCGACGCCGGGCTGAACAGTTGGCGGCCGAGCAGATGCTCGATGCGCTGGCAAAGGAAACATTGAATGACTGATGCTACGCACCGTTCGGGGTTTGTGGCCCTCGTGGGGCGCCCGAACGTGGGCAAATCGACGCTGCTGAATGCGCTGCTCGAGCGCAAATTGTCGATCGTCTCACCGAAGCCGCAGACCACGCGGCACCGCATTCTGGGGCTATTGAACCGCCCGAATTACCAGATCGCACTGGTGGATACGCCGGGCTTGCACCTCGGTGGCAAGCGGATGTTGAACTCGGTGATGAACCGCACCGCCGCATCAAGCTTGGCCGACGCCGATCTCGTGGCCTTTGTGGTCGAAGCGCTGCGCTTCACCGAAGAAGACGAAAACGTCTTGATGCGGATCAAGAACCTCGAGTTGCCGACGGTACTGATCGTGAACAAGGTGGATCGCGCGCATCCGCGTGAACGGCTCTTGCCGTACATCGCCGATCTGTCCGCGATGCACCCCTTTGTGGACGTCATTCCGCTGTCGGCCCTCAAGCAGGACAATCTGCAGGCACTGCCGGACGTGCTGGCGCGGCATCTGCCCGAAGCACCGCCGATGTTCCCGGCCGAGCAGGTTACCGATCGCTCGGAGAAGTTCCGGACGGCCGAGATCATCCGCGAGAAGCTCACCTTGCGCTTGCAGCAGGAGTTGCCCTACGGGCTGACCGTGGAAATCGAGCAAATGGCCGACACGGAGGACGGTCGTGTCGAGATCCATGCGGTGATTTGGGTGGAACGCGAAGGGCAGAAGGCGATCGTGATTGGCGAGAAAGGTGCGCTGCTCAAGGAAGTGGGCCGCTCCGCCCGCTACGACCTGAACGCCCTGTTCGGGCGGCGCACGCATTTGGTGCTGTGGGTGAAGGTCAAGGAGAATTGGGCAGACAGCGCCAACGCGCTGCGTTCCTTCGGTTACGACGGGTACGAAGGCTGAGATGACGCCTGGGCGCGGCCGTCGGGTCGACCTCGAGCCGGCGTTCCTGCTGCACCAGCGCGACTGGCGCGATTCCAGTCGGATTATTGAGTTCTATACCCGCGATCACGGGCGCATCGCGTTATTTGCCAAGGGTGTGCGACGCCCGGGCAGTGGTCTGGCGGCCGTGCTGCGACCCTTCGTCCCGATCCTGCTGACCTGGCAGGGGTCGGGCGACGGCGGCACCTTGGTCGCGGCCGAAGCGCCGGATGTGGTGTCCCCGGTGGCACCGGCGTGTCTCATGAGCGCTTTTTACTTGAACGAGTTGTTGCTCAAACTGTTGGCGCGGGAAGACCCGTTTCCCGAGGTGTTTGAAGCCTACGCCGGCGCGCTGCAGCGACTCGGGCAGGTGGCGACGGAGCGGGAGACGCTGCGCGTGTTCGAAAAGCGACTCTTGGACGCCCTCGGTTTCGGTATCGACTACACCCACTGCCTCGGCGGCGACGACAGCGTCGAACCCGGCTCGTACTATCATGTCGACCCCAGCCGCGGTGTCTTGGCGCGCGTCGCCTCCACACACTCGGCCGCCGTATCGGGCGCCGATCTGTTGGCGCTGGCGGCGGAGGCGTTGCAGGGGGAGGCCCAGTTGGGCGTTGCCCGTCGCTTATTGGGCGCAGCGCTCGAGTCGGCGCTCGAAGGCCGTGAATTGACTAGTAGGCGGGTTGCGCGGGCGGTGAAAGCCCGGCCCAGCTCGCCGGAGGGATGACGATGGCACTGCAAAGTTACCGAGGCGCGATTGCCCTTGGCGTCAATATTGATCACGTCGCAACCGTACGGCAGGCGCGGCGGGCGCGGTTTCCCGATCCGTTGTTGGCCGCCTTGGTCGCCGAACAGGCGGGTGCGGACAGCATCACGCTGCACCTGCGGGAGGACCGCCGCCACATCGTGGACCGAGACGTTGAGCGTTTCGCCATGAGCCTGACGACGCACATGAACTTGGAAATGGCAGCGACCGACGAAATGATCGCCATTGCCGAACGCATCCGACCGTCTGACGTCTGCCTCGTCCCGGAAAAGCGCACCGAAGTCACCACCGAGGGTGGACTCGACGTGCTGGGCGGTGGCGAGAAGCTGGCCCAAGCGGTCGCGCGCCTGCGCGAGGCGGGCATTCGGGTGTCGCTGTTCATCGATCCGGATCTGCGCCAAATCGAAGCCGCGGCCGCGATCGGTGCGCCGGTCATTGAGCTGCACACCGGGGCCTACGCCGACGCCACGGGTTCCGCCCGAGCGAGCGAACTGGGACGGCTGAGCGTCGCGGCGGAAGGCGCCGATGCGCTCGGCCTTGTGGTCAACGCCGGACACGGTCTCGACTACCACAACGTGCAGCCGGTGGCGGCATTGCCGCAGATCACCGAACTGAACATTGGTTTTGCGATTATCGCGCGCGCCATCTTCATGGGTCTGGATCCGGCGGTTCGCGAAATGAAGCGCTTGATGATGGAGGCGCGTCGTTGATTTTTGGCATCGGGACCGACCTCGTCGCCGTTGACCGTATCGCCGACAGTTACCGGCGATTCGGCCGGCATTTTGTGGAACGCATACTGATGCCGGCCGAGGTGGCGGTCTTCGATCGTCTGCCGGTCCGTGAGGCTCGGCAGGTGCGCTTTTTGGCGCAGCGGTTTGCGGCGAAGGAAGCCATTGTGAAGGCCTTGGGCACCGGATTTGCGCACGGCATGTGGGTCCGCGATTGCGGCGTCATCGCCAATGCGTGGGGCCGGCCCGAGGTCGTGTGGAGCGAGCGGGGCGCGCGGCGCGCCGCAGAGTTGGGTGCCGGTACCGGGCATATTACGTTGACGGACGAACAGGGTCTGATAGTCGCCGTTGCCGTCCTGGAAAAAGCGGAAGGAGCGCGCGCATGAAAGCCCCCTTTGACGTCGACATCGTCGATCTCTCGCACGACGGACGTGGCGTTGCACGCCACAACGGCAAAGCGATGTTTGTCGCGGGCGCGTTGCCCGGCGAGACCGTCCAAGTGGTGCGCAACAAACGACGGTCGCGGCACGACGAGGCGGAGCTGACGTCGGTCGTGACCGCCAGTCCCGATCGCGTGGAGGCGCCCTGCGCGCACTACGATCGTTGCGGCGGATGTGCGTTACAGCACCTGGAACCGAGCGCACAATTGCGCGCCAAGCACGCGCAGCTGCAGAGCGAGCTGATGCGGATCGGAAAAGTGGAGCCGACGCAGTGGTTGGAGCCGCTCGATGGGCCGTGGCTGGCGTACCGTCGTAAAGCCCGCCTCGGCGTGCGGGTGCTGCCGAAGAGCGGACGAGCCATTATCGGCTTTCGTGAACGCCATTCCGCGTTATTGGCCAATGTCCGCGCCTGCGCGGTACTGGCGGAACCGATCGGTCCCTTGGTAGACGAACTCGGTGCCCTCATCAGCCAGTTGTCGATGGCCGCCGATGTTCCGCAGATCGAGATTGCGATCGGCGAGCGCACGACGGTACTCGTCGTGCGCGTCATGTCGACGCCCTCCGAGGCGGACGTCGAGGTGCTGCGCAGTTTCGGTGCGCAACGCGGGCTGTCGTTCTGGCTGCAGCCGGGTGGCGTCCAAACGGCCGCACCGATCGATCCGATGGCCGTGCCGTTGGATTACACGCTGCCGGATTTCGATCTGCGTCTCGAGTTTCAACCGCTGGACTTTGTGCAAGTCAACGCCGCGCTCAATCAACGCATGATCCAGCACGCGATTGATTTATTGGATCCACAGCCGGGTGATCGTGTCCTTGATCTGTACTGCGGACTCGGCAACTTCACGCTGCCGCTCGCGCGGCGCTCCATTCACGTTGTCGGCGTCGAGGGCGATGATGGCCTCGTGGCCCGTGCGCGTCGCAACGCAGAGCTGAACGGTCTGACCAACGTGCGCTTCGCGGTGGCGGATCTCTTTAAGCCCGTGGCCGACGAGATTTGGTCGCGAGAGAAATACGATCTCGTACTGTTGGATCCGCCGCGGGCCGGGTCGGTGGAGATGTTACCGACGATTGCGAAAATGAAGCCCCGTCGGATCGTGTACGTGTCGTGCCATCCGGGCAGCCTGGCGCGAGACGCGGGTCTGTTGGTCCACGAGCACGGGTATCGACTCGTCTCGGCGGGCATCATGAACATGTTTCCGCACACGGCTCACGTGGAGTCCATTGCGGTGTTTGAGAGAAACCCGTGAGTCTTGGCAGTCTCATGGTCGACGTGGCCGGCCGGTCGCTGTTGCCGGAGGACCGGGACGTCCTTGAGCATCCGCTCGTGGGTGGCGTGATCCTGTTCACGCGCAATTACGACTCGCCGGAGCAACTGGCGGCGCTGGTGAACGAGATCCGCGCCTTGCGTCGACCGCCGCTCTTGGTGGCCGTCGATCACGAAGGCGGGCGCGTGCAGCGATTCCGGCCGGGTTTTACGCTCATCCCGACCATGCGGCGTCTTGGCCACGAATACGACGCCGACCGGGCGGCGGGGCTGCACGCCGCGCGGGAGATGGGCTGGGTGCTCGCAGCGGAACTGCGCGTGATGAATATCGATCTGGCCTTCACGCCGGTCGTCGATCTCGATTACGGCGTGAGCACCGTCATCGGCGATCGTGCGTTTCATCGGCGCGCGCTCGTGGTCAGTGAGCTGGCGAGCGCGCTCATCCACGGCATGCGGGACGCCGGCATGTCAGCCACCGCCAAACACTATCCCGGGCACGGTGCCGTGGCGTTGGATTCGCACGTCGCGTTACCCATCGATCGGCGTGAGTTTGCCGATTTGCACCGCGATCTGTACCCGTACCAGCGACTCATTCCGAACGGGTTGCCGTCGATCATGATGGCGCACATCGTCTTCGAACAGGTTGATGGGCTGCCGGCCAGTCTGTCGCGACGCTGGGTGCACGATATCTTGCGCGGCGAGGCCGATTTTCGTGGTGCGGTGTTTACCGACGACTTGAGCATGGCGGGCGCGGCGGCGTTCGGCGGACCGTTGGAGCGCTGCAAACTGGCGCTCGCGGCGGGCTGCGACATGTTGCCCTTGTGCAATCACCGGCCGTCGGTGCTCGCGGTGCTGGAGGGTCTCACCGACGCCCCGTCACCGGTGTCGTCCCTGCGGTTGGCACGATTGCACGGCAAAGCGGGTCTCGTACCGGCGACGTTATCGGAGCTGCAAGGTCTACCTCGCTGGCAGGCGGCGCATGCCTTGGCGGCGCAATTGCGTGAGGCGCGCCCAAACCTGTCGCTCGACGGCACGCCCGGCGCGTAGCCACGCATCGACTCACGCTTGGGCCATCGAATGGCTTGACGGATCTTGACGTCGGTGAGGGGGAATCATGACGATGTCTCGACGTCGTTGGGCTTTCCGTCGATTGCGCCTTGCGCTCACACCGTCGCTGCGGTAACTCTGTGCGCCATGGAAGCGCACATCATGGCATTGGTACAAAGTCAGCCGTTTTTCTGGCTGACCACCGTCGGCATTGGTATTTACGCACTGAACGCCATTTTAATTGCCGTAGAGCAGGGCTACGACCTGTGGGGCCGACTCGCCCTCGGCGTGCTGCAAGGGCTCGGCGGCGGCACCATTCGCGACTTTCTGATTGGCGGTGCCCGTTTGCCGCCGGAGTACATGCACAACCCGACTCGCCCGGCGCTGATCCTCATCCTCGTGGTGATCGTCTCGCTGCTGTCGGCGACTCGGGTCCGAATCGACCGGATGCCGTGGTTCCAGCGCATCAAACGCTACGCCGATGTATTCGGATTCGCCATGATGGCCACGGCCGGTGGGTGCATCTGTATTGGGTCCGGACTGGCGTGGTATTGGGCGCCCTTGGGCGCCGCGGTTACCAGCGCGGGCGGTGGCGCGCTGCGTGACATCGCCTCCAATAAAGCGCCCCTCAGCTTCCAGGGCCAGATCCTCGAAGAGGTCGCGGTCTTGGGCGGGTTGCTGCTGGCCGCCGGCGCGTATCTCAACCATCTCTGGGTCCCGGGCTTTGACGGATCCCTGATCATCGCGGCGTTCGCGTGGCTGGTGATGGTGGCAGTGCGCGCGTTGATCGTGCGCTATGAGATTCGCTATCCGGCGGCGCTGCTCTACAAGGTCGAACCCAAGCACGTCGCGCGCTTACCGCTGGTCGCGTCGTTAGGGCCTCTGCATCAGCAACTGCGCCATTTCATCACCGCGCAAGCCCTCGACGAGGGGCTGCCGCGTGAGCTCATGGTCCGTGCCGCCGAATTGTCCGAAGAGTGCTTGTCGTTGTTCAGTGCGCTCGGGCGACGTCCGCCGAATGAAGTGACCTGCGAGATTGAGCGACGCCAGATGTCGCTGACGTTCACCTTCACCGGCGAACCGTTAGCGATCGAGCCTGTCGCGGCGGGCAGCGTGCCGGCGGATGCGCCGGTGAACGAGTTGGCGGCGCACGGCGCGCTGGCATTGATTCGGCATCACGCACACGATTTGAGCAGTTCAACGCTCGGTAACGGCTCGTCCGTCCTGACGATCCACCTCGGCTCCTAACGGTCGCGGTGGCCGCGGCGTCGCCGGTGAACCGGCCCGGCGTGGTTCAGTCCGTGGCCGGAGCGCCCTTCGACGGCGTGATCTGCGCGATGACGCCGAACGCGGGGTGGTCGAAATAATGGCGTTCGCCAAATTTCACGCGACGCTTTTCCCGTAAACCGTAGGTCTGGCCCGCGAGGCTGTAGTCGAGCTCAATCCCCATGAAGAGATATTGGCTGCGTTGCACCGCGACGGAACCCGCCAAGGGACCCGACTCGTCCCCCAGCAGGTCATTCCAGTGGGCGGTGGTCCGCCCGTTCGGCGGAACGATGGCGGCCCACGCCAGGTGGTTGAGGATCTTGTAGCCGCCTTTGCGCACCAGGGCGTCCTTGGCCGCCGTCAACTGGTATTGATCGGCGCCGAGCACATCGACACGGCCCGCCAGCGTTTGGGCTTGGCCGAGTGGGGGAACGGGATAGGCTTTGGGCACGGGTCCCGGTGGGCGGAACGCCAAGACTTCCACGACATAGCGTGCGCTGCCCGCCGGCGGCGGCGTGCCGGTCGCCGGGGTCTCGGCGAACGCCAACGGCGCGCTCAACGTCGCGGCCAACGCTGCAAGCACTTCCCGACGATTCAATGGTCGCGTCATCGGCGCAGTTTACCGGAAGCGTTCGGTTTCGCTGCAACCGGCGGTGTGGGGGCGGGCGGCGGGGCAGCGAGCAGTTCCAGGAGCGCGTGACCGAGCTTGATGCGCTCGGCGGCGTCCGGAACCTTGCGGATAAACCGCAACTTGTTCGGACCGTCTAATCGATACAGCGTCGACTCGCGCTGCACGAGGCGCAAGACCGTGGCCGGCTCGACCTTGTGATCGAGCCCGAATTCGACCAAACCGCCGCCCGGTCCGATGTCGATGCGCGTGAGGCCGAGTCGCGCCGCCGCGAGCTTCAGACGCGTGATCTTAAACAGTGTATCGATGGGTGTGGGCAGATCGCCGAAGCGATCGATCATCTCACCGGTCAGTTCGTTCAGCGCGGTCTCGTCTTCGGCGGCCGCAATGCGCTTGTACAGCACGAGGCGCAGATGCACGTCAGGCATGTACTCCTCGGGGATCAAGGCCGGCGCGTGCACGTCCACCTCGGGGCCCGCGTGCAGCGGCGCTTCGAGGTCCGGCGTCTTGCCGGATTTGAGCGCCTTGATGGCCCGGTCGAGCATGTCCATGTACATCGCGAAGCCGATTTCGGAAATCTGTCCGCTCTGCTCGTCGCCAAGCAGTTCGCCGGCGCCACGAATTTCCAAATCGTGCGTTGCCAACGCGAAGCCCGCGCCCAAGTCCTCGAGCGATTCGATCGCTTCGAGACGCCGCACGGCATCCGGCGTGAGTGCCGCTTTGGCCGGTGCGAGCAGGTACGCGAAGGCACGGTGATGCGATCGACCGACGCGGCCGCGCAGCTGGTGCAATTGCGCGAGTCCAAAGCGGTCCGCCCGGTCAATGATGATCGTGTTGGCGGTCGGTACGTCGATACCGCTCTCGACGATGGTCGTGCACATCAGCACGTTGAAGCGACGGTGATAGAAGTCGAGCATGAGTTGTTCCAGCTCGCGCTCGCGCATCTGGCCGTGACCGATGCGGACGTCGGCTTCCGGAACGAGCGCGCGTATCTCGGCCGCGCGGCGCTCGATGGACTCCACCGAATTGTGCAAGAAGTACAACTGGCCACCCCGGCGTATCTCGCGCAGCATGGCTTCGCGGATGGTGGCCGCATTCCACTCCAGGACGAAGGTTTGCACCGCGAGTCGTTCGGCAGGCGGCGTCGTGATCAGCGACAGATCGCGCAGCCCACCCATGGCCATGTTCAACGTGCGGGGGATCGGGGTCGCGGTCAGCGTCAGGACATCGACATCGGCCCGCAGGGCCTTCAGCTTTTCCTTGTCGCGGACACCAAAGCGCTGCTCTTCGTCGATGATCGTCAGGCCGAGGCGGGCAAACTTAACGCCCTTCTGCAGCAACCGATGCGTCGCGACCACAATGTCGACCGTGCCGTTCTCGAGTCCTTCGAGGACGGCCTTGGATTCCTTCGGCGAGCGGAACCGCGACAGGCTCTCGACGCGGATGGGCCAATCGGCAAAGCGATCGGAGAAGTTTTGGTAGTGCTGCTGCGCCAGCAACGTCGTCGGCACGAGGACGGCGACTTGTTTGCCGGCTTGTACTGCGGCAAAGGCCGCGCGCATCGCCACTTCGGTCTTACCGAAGCCCACGTCGCCGCAGACGACGCGGTCCATCGGCTTCGTTGACGCCAGATCCGTGAGGACCGCTTGGATCGCCTCGAGTTGATCGTGCGTCTCTTCGAAGGGAAAGGTGGCTTCGAAAGCGGCGTATTCGCGGGCATCGGGCGTGAGCGAGGTGCCTTCGCGGGCGGCACGACGGGCATACAAGTCCAGCAGCTCGGCGGCGACGTCGCGGATTCGCTCGGCGGCCTTGCGGCGGGCCTTCGTCCATTCGCCGCCCCCGAGTTTGTGCAGCGGAGCACTCTCGGCCGGGGCGCCGGTGTAACGACTGACGCGGCCTAGGGCGGTGACCGGCACGTAGAGCTTGTCGCCACCGAGGTATTCGATGACGAGGAACTCGGACGGGGCACCGTCAATATCGAGCGTTTTGAGGCCTTGGTATCGACCGACGCCGTGCTCTTCGTGGACGACGGGGGCGCCGAGGGTGAGATCGCGCAAATCGCGCAGGATCTGTTCCGGATCGCGCTCGGCACGTTTGCGCCGCCGCTCCTGACGTGCACGCTCTCCGTACAGCTGTTCTTCGGTGATGAGCGCAAGGCCAGCGTCCGGCAAGTACAAACCGCCCACGGCCGGATTGACGGCGATGGCCAGTCGGGCGTCGGTGGCGAGGAATTCCTGCCAACCGCTGACCGGTTTGGGCACGTGGTCGTGGCGGCGCAAAAACTCGAGCAGCACTTCACGGCGGCCGGCGGACTCCGCGACGAGCAGTGTGCGACCCGGGAAGGTGCTAAAGAAGGTGCCGAGTGCGCCGGTATCGTCTTCGCGACGGGGGTCGATGCGCAGCGGTGGCGGCGTTTCCGCGCCGAAATTTTGGATGGCTTCGCCCGCCAACTGCGCTTCGATCGGCTCGGCTTTGACGGCACTGAGGCGCACGCGCCAACGGGCGGCGAGGGCGAGGCTCAGATCGTCCGCCGTCAGGAAGACTTCGGCGGGGTCGAGCAGGGGGCGCTCCAGGTCGTGACGCCGCTGTTCGTGGCGCTCCGCGATGTCGACGGCCGACTGTCGGGCCGACGCCTCAATACCGCAGGCATCGATGACGATCACATCGCCCTGCAGATGCTCAAACAGCGTTTCGAGGCGGTCGAAGCACAACGGGAGGTAGTACTCGATGCCGCCCGTCGGCATGCCCTCGCTGAAACTCTTGTAGACCTGCGAGCGCGTGACATCGCCTTCGAAGCGCTGGCGATAGCGGCGCCGGAACTCTTTGATGGCCTCGGGCGTTAACGCAAACTCGCGGGCCGGCAATAGCCGAATACGCTCGAGCTTGTCGGCCGAGCGCTGCGAATCCGTGTCAAAGGTACGGATGCTCTCGACGTCGGTGTCAAACAGATCGATCCGGTAGGGCTGCTCGGCCCCCATGGGAAAGAGATCGATGAGCGAACCGCGCACGGCAAACTCGCCCGGTGCGACGACCTGGGAGACCGCGGCGTAGCCCGCGGCGGCCAGGCGCGTTTTGAAGGCCTCGACATCGAGCGCTTGGCCCGTTTCGAGGACAAGAGTGTGCTGCGCGACGAACTGCGCCGGCGGCAAACGCATGAGCAGGGCGTCGACCGCGACGACCACCAAGCCACGGCGGAAGGACGGTAGGGCGGCGAGGGTCGCGAGGCGCCGCGAGGTGATGTCCGGGTGCGGCGAGAAGACGTCGTAGGGCAGGGTCTCGTAGTCCGGCAGACTCAAAACCGGCAATCGATCGCCCGCGTAGAACCGCAACTCGTCGGCGAGGCGATCGGCATCCCGGGCCGTCGCTGTCACGACGAGCACCGGGCCGGAGTGCCGTTCGGCGGCCGTCACGCAGGCTAACGCGCGGGCGGAGCCGTACAGAGCGCCCCAGCGGAGGGTGCGGGCGGCGGCCGTGGGCAGTTGAGGGTCTAATACCGTGGTCACAAGGGGTATCCGGCGGCGACAAATGGACGTGCCTCCGGTTCTGCGAACCGGCGACGCCGCGAGAGGATACCGGCTATGCAGACTAAGGCAACGGGTGGGCGCGCCGTCGTGCGCCGCGGGTGGCGGCATGCTCTAATCCGCACCCATGTTCCGACCCCTCGAACTTGCCATTGCGTTCCGCTTTGTCCGCTCCCGCGAGGCCGGCGTGTTCGTGTCCTTCGTGACCTGGGCGTCGTTGGTCGGGGTGGCGCTCGGTGTGGCCGCGCTGATCACGATACTCTCGGTCATGAACGGGTTTGAGGCCGAGTCCCGTGAGCGCCTCTTGTCCTTGTCGGGGCATGCCACGGTGTTTCGGCCCGATGGCGCCGCGTTTGACGGCGCCGCCTGGGCGGACCGCGCCCGTGCGGCGCCGGGCGTGGTCGGCGCGGCGCCGGTGGTCGAGCAGCAGGCGCTCTTTGTGCACGGCGAGGACATGTCGCCGGCGACGTTGCGCGGCGTGGATGCCCGTCGGGAAGACTCCGTCACCGCGATGTCCCATTTGCTGGGCGGTTCCGCCTTGACCGATCTGGGCGAGGATCGTCTCTTCCTCGGCCGGGCGTTGGCCTTTCAGCTGCATGTGGTGCCCGGTGACGATGTCACGGTGATGGTGCCGACCGTGTCCGAAGAGGGCTCCCTCGAACCGCGGATGCGGACGTTTCATGTCATCGGTCTGTTTGAGGCCGGCCTCCAAGAGCACGACGCGACGTTGGCCGTGGGGTCGTTGGCGGATGTGGCGGCATTCGCCGGGACCGGCGGCGCAACGGCCCTTCGCCTGCGCTACGCTGACCCGACCGCGGCGCCGAGCGCCGCGCGGCGTTGGGTCGCGCCTTTGCACGGCTTCGCGGTCCGTGACTGGACGGAGGAAAACGCCAGTTATTTTCGCGCAGTACGTCTTGAGAAGACGATGATGACGCTCATCCTGATGCTCGTCGTGGCGGTGGCCGCGTTCAATATCGTGGCGATGCTGGTCATGGTGGTGCGGGCCAAGCGAACCGATATCGCGATCTTACGCACGTTAGGTCTGTCCCCGCAGGGCGTGGTGCGCATCTTCCTCGGCCAAGGGTTGCTCATCGGCTGGACGGGGGCTCTGCTCGGGGTGGCGCTCGGTACGGCGCTGGCCTGGCACGTGGATACCGTCGCGGTGTTCCTGCAGCACGCGTTGGGCTTTGAGATTTTCGACTCGAACGTCTACTACATCACGCAGATTCCATCGCAGGTGGAGTGGCGCGACGTGTTGACCATCGGTGGCGTGTCGCTGTTGATGACCTTGGCGGCCACGATTTACCCCGCCCGACGCGCCGCGCACGTCCACCCCGCGGAGGCGTTGCGATACGAATGAGTATGGCCACCCCGTTTGCCTGGCGACTGGCGCGCCGCTATTTGCGACCGAAGACCGAGAGCGGCTTTTTGTCGTTTATCGCGGCGGTGGGCATGGCAGGGATCGCCGTGGGCGTCGCGGTCCTCCTGGTCGTGCTCGGCGTCATGAACGGCTTCGAATCCGAACTGAAGGATCGGATCTTGGCGGTCGCGTCGCATGCCACGATCACCGGCTTGGACGGCCCCCTCATGAACTGGCGTCCGCTCTCGGAATCCGCACGGCGCGAACCGGGCGTGGTGGCGGTGGCACCCTATGTTGAAGAGCGCGCGCTGATCGCCCACGGGCGTGCGGTGAGTGGTGCATTGGTCCGGGGCATCGACCCGTCGCTAGAGCGGTCGGTGTCGACGCTGGATCGCGACGTGCGGGGGGCGAGCCTCGCGGTCTTGGAGCCGGGGCAATACCGCGTGCTGCTCGGCAAATCCTTGGCCGCCGACCTCGGCGTCCGTATCGGAGACCGTATCGTCATTGCCGCGCCGCACGGCGTGGCGACGCCGGCGGGCGTGGTTCCGCGGTTACGGCGCTTCACCGTGGCCGGTACGGTGGACTCCGGGTTGTACGAGTTCGATCACAACGTTGCGCTCGTCGCGCGCGAGGATGCGGCGCGCCTGTTCCGCACCGGCGAGGGCGTCACCGGTCTGCGCTTGCGACTGGCCGATCCGTTCGCCGCCGGCCGTGTCGTGCGGCAGGTCGCCGTGGATTTGGGCGGTGGCTTTTACATCTCCGATTGGACGCGCGAACACGGCAATTTTTTTCGCTCGATCGCGACGACCAAGTCGATCATGTTCGTGTTGTTGCTGCTCGTCATGGCGGTGGCGGCGTTTAATATCGTCGCGACGTTGACGTTGCTCGTGCGCGAGAAGCGCTCGGACATCGCGATCTTGCGCACGATGGGTGTGCCGCCTCGGACGCTCTTGATCACCTTTGTGTTGCAAGGCACGGTCATCGGGTGCGTGGGCACGGCGTTGGGTCTCGGGCTCGGCTTGCTGGTGGCCGCCAACTTGGCCGGTCTCGTCCACGGCATCGAGGCCTTACTGCACACGACCCTCATTGATCCGCGGATCTATCTCTTGGACGAACTGCCGGCGCGCGTCACCGTGGGCGATGCCGTCCGCGTCTGCGTGACGGCCGTCTTGCTGTCCATCCTCTCGACCTTGCCGCCGGCGGCCACGGCCGCTCACACCCAGCCTGCGGAGGCATTGCGCCATGACTGAGTCCTCGCCCGTCGTCTTGTCCGCGCGCGGACTGGTCAAGGAGTTCCGCGAAGGCACGCACACCTTGCGGGTCTTAGACGGGGTGGATTTTGAGGTGCGCCGGGGCGAACGCATCGCCATCGTCGGGGCCTCCGGGTCTGGCAAAACAACGTTACTGCAGCTCTTGGGTGGACTCGACTTACCGAGCGCCGGCGAGGTCTGCGTCGACGGGGCGTCGATGAACGCCCTGTCCGATACGGAGCGGGGCACCTTGCGCAACCGCGCGGTGGGGTTTGTGTATCAGTTCCATCATCTTCTGCCGGAATTCAGCGCCTTGGAGAATGTGGCGATGCCGCTGTTGGTGCGCCGGGTCCCGACGGCGCAGGCCGAGACGGCCGCCCGCCACCTGCTGGAGCGCGTGCGATTAGGCGGGCGCCTGCATCACCGCCCCGGACAACTCTCCGGGGGCGAGCGACAGCGCGCGGCGGTGGCGCGCGCGCTCGTGACCCGGCCGGCGTTGGTGCTGGCGGATGAACCGACCGGCAACCTCGACGGCGCCAACGCCGCACAAGTGTTCGATCTCATGCTGGATCTCAACCGAGAAGTCGGCTGCAGCCTCGTCATCGTTACCCATGACGAACGCCTGGCCGCGCGCCTGGATCGCCGCGTGGTCCTCCGTGACGGTCGCTTAGTGGAGACGTCGGCCTGAGGCCCCGCGAGGGGCAAAGCTCGCGTATCATCAGGCACTTGCATTACGACGGTAGGTGACTGAGCGATGTGGGAACTGTTTCAGGCGGGCGGTCCGATCATGTGGCCGATCCTCCTGCTCTCCATAGCGGCGCTGACGATCATCGTCGAGCGTGCATTGGCCTTACGGCCAGAGAAAGTACTGCCAGCGACGCTGCTCACCGCGTTGCGTAGCGAGCAGGCGTCGCTCGAGATGAGTACGGTCGGCGATTCGTCGCTCGGTCAGGTGGTCGCCGCGGCGCTGGCCCACCGCAGTCGCGGTCGCGATGTACTCAAGGAGGCGGTGGAGGACACCGGCCGCCACGTCGCGCACGAACTGGAGCGTCATCTCAATTTGCTCGGCACGATCGCGGCCGTATCGCCCTTGCTCGGGTTGCTCGGTACGGTGATCGGCATCATCACCGCCTTTAGTGCGATCACCCACACCGGGGTCGGCGACCCCAAGGCACTCTCCGGTGGTATCGGGCAGGCGCTCGTGTCGACGGCGGCCGGCTTGATCGTCGCGATTCCGTCGCTCATGGGCTATCGCTATCTGCGCGGCCACGTGGATGCCCTGGTGGTGGAAATGGAAAAAGCGGCGCTGGGGCTCATTGCACGCTTGGACGCCGAACGCGAGCGTGCCGGGCGGCGCCCATGAGGTTCTCGCGTCGGCGGGACATGGAGCCGGAGATCAACGTGACCTCGTTGATCGACGTCGTGTTGCTGTTGGTCATGTTCTTCATGGTCTCGACCAGTTTTGTGCGCGACGGTCACTTGCGCCTGCAGTTGCCGGAGGCCAACGCCTCGGCAACGCCACCGGCGAGCGCCGTCACGATCACCATTGCCTCGGACGGCTCGTATCGCGTGAACGGGCAGGCCCTCGTCAATGCCCGCGCCGCGACCTTGCGGGCGGCGCTCGAGCGTGTGTCTGGCGATGGCGCGAGCGGCGCGACCGTGACGATTCGCGCCGATGCGCGCGCGACCCATCAGGCGGTGGTGACGGCGATGGATGTCGCCGGAAAAGTGGGCTTCGCCCAAGTCAACATCGCCACCGTCAATCTGCAACCGGGAAGCTGAGATGACCGCCCAAGAGGACAGCGCTCGGGAGATCTACGCGCGGTTGCGCACCTACATATGGCCGCATTGGCCGATGTTCTTGTTGGCCATCCTCGGGATGGCCATGTTCGCCTCTGTGGATACGGGGTATGCGTACCTCGTGAAGCATTTTCTTGACGGCGCGTTCGTCGATCGCAATCGCAGCACCCTCGTGTTCGTCCCGGTCGGTATCGTCGTCCTGTTTGCCGTTCGCGGCGTTGGGGAATATCTGGCGCAGTACGGCTCCGGCTGGGTCGGGCGTCAAATCATCAAGAAGCTGCGCGGCGAGCTCTTTCGTCATTACCTTGATTTGCCGTGCGCGTACTACGACCGGGTGTCCTCGGCCGATCTGTTGTCCAAGCTGACGTACAACACCGAGCTCGTGGCGCAAGCCGCGACCGAATCGATTACGGTCATCGTGCGCGACAGTCTGACGATTGTGGGCTTGCTGTCGTGGTTGCTGTGGTTGAACTGGCGGCTCACGTGCGGAGCGTTGATCGTCGCGCCGTTGATCGTGGGCCTGCTGCAAGTCATCAACAAGGCCTTTCGGCGCTATTCCTCGCGCATCCAGAACTCGATGAGTGACGTGACGCGGGTGGCCAAGGAAGCCATCGACGGGCAGCGGCTCATCAAGGTGTTCAACGCGCAGGACTTCGAAGCGGCGGCGTTTGAGACCGTCAACGAGTCCAACCGCTATCAGAACATGAAGCTGATGCGCGCCCGGTCGGTCTCCAATCCGATCGTGCAGTTTGTCGCGTCGTTGGCGCTTGCCGGTGTGTTGTATCTGGCGATCCGGCAGGTATTAACGGAGCATCTGTCGGTCGGCGATTTTGTCTCGTTCTTGGGCGCGCTGTTGCTCCTCACCGCACCGCTCAAGCGGCTCGTGGCGGTCTTCGGACCGTTGCAGCAGGGCATCGCGGCCGGACGCAGTATCTTTGAGCTCATCGATGAGCCGGGCGAGCCGGATCGCGGTACGGCATCGCTGCCGCGCGCGCGCGGTCAGGTGACCTTCGATTCCGTGCGGTTCGCCTATCCGGGCAAGGCACCGGCCGTCGACGGCGTGAGCTTCGACGTGGCCCCCGGGCAGACGGTTGCCATTGTGGGACGGTCGGGCAGCGGGAAATCCACGCTCGTCGGACTGGTTGCGCGCTTTTACGACGTCTCGGAGGGCGTGGTGCGCGTGGATGGGGTGGACGTCCGCGACGTCCGCCTCGCGGAGTTGCGCCGCAACGTGAGCCTCGTGAGTCAGGACGTCGTGCTGTTGAACGGCTCGATCCGCGACAACATCATTTTCAACACCGAAGGCGCCACGGCCGAAGCCGTGGAGAACGCGGCCCGCGCCGCGCACGTCCTCGAGTTTGCCGAGCAGCTGACGGCGGGACTGGAGACGTCGGTCGGGGATCGCGGTGTGTTGCTCTCGGGCGGTCAACGGCAGCGCATCGCCATTGCGCGCGCCTTGCTGAAGGACGCGCCCATTCTGATCCTCGACGAGGCCACGAGTGCGCTCGATACCGAATCCGAGCGCACCATCCAAGAGGCCTTGACCACCTTGATGCGAAACCGCACGACGCTGGTTATCGCGCACCGGCTCTCGACCATTGAGCACGCGGATCGGATCGTCGTGATGGAAGAGGGGCGCTTGGTCGAAACCGGCAGCCATGCTGAGTTGCTGGCGCAGGACGGCATCTATGCCGCGCTGCACCGGATGCAGTTCAACGCCTGACCCATGCGCGCCTTTCTCGAACGATTGTGGTTCGACGAAGGCCGCGGCGGCTGGTGGCTAGCGCCCTTGGAGGCGCTCTTCGCGATCGTGACGGCGCTGCGCCGATGGACCTACCGCGCGCGCTGGTCGGCGCCGATCCATCCGGGCCGACCGGTGGTGGTGGTTGGGAACCTCACGGTCGGCGGGAGTGGCAAGACGCCGACGATTATCTGGCTCGCGCACGCGCTGGCTGCGCGCGGTCTGCGGGTGGGGGTGGTCAGTCGCGGCTACGGCGGCACGGAGTCCGGCCCGACCGAAGTGCTTGCCTCGTCCAGCCCGGCCCGGGTCGGTGACGAGCCGGTGCTCATCGCGCGGCGCACGAAAGCCCGCGTCGTCGTCGGGCGTGATCGCGTGGCTGCGGCGGCGCAGTTAATGCCGGCCGTGGACGTGATTCTGGCCGACGATGGCTTGCAGCATTATCGGCTCGCTCGCGATTTGGAGATTGCGGTCGTCGACGCGCGCCGCGGCTTTGGCAACGGCCATCTGCTGCCGCGCGGTCCGTTACGGGAGCCGCTGCGGCGCCTCGCGTCGGTGGCGGCGGTGATCGTGAACGGGGCCGGTGATCCGGGCGTGGCGGGTATACGCATGCAGCTCGTGCCCACCTGGATCGTGCCGCTGTCGGGCGGCGAGCGGGTGCGCCTAACCGAGTGGGCCGGTCGCCACGTGCACGCGGTGGCCGGCATCGGCGATCCTGAGCGCTTCTTTCAGACCCTGCAGGCGGCTGGCTTGCACGTGGTGAAGCACCCCAAGCCCGACCATGCCGCGCTCGGCGCCGCGGACGTCGAGTTTTCCGACGGATATCCGGTACTGATGACCGAAAAAGATGCCGTAAAATGCGCGGCATTCGCCCGACCGGGCTTGTATTACCTTGAGGTTGAGGCGGAGCTCGACCCGGAGCCGTCTCGGGCGCTGGTCGAGCAGATTGTCAGCCTCGTCCGTCGCGCCAAAGGATCGATATGAACGCCACTCTGCTGAGTCTCTTGGCTTGTCCTCTGTGCGGCGGACCGCTGCACGAAAGCCCGACGGGTGACGCCGTGATCTGTCGGGCCGAGTCTTTGGCCTATCCGGTCGAGGACGGCATCCCGATGCTGTTGCCGGAACTTAGGCGTTCGCTGGCGGAGCGTTCCGAGACGTGAGTTTCAAGATCGTCATCCCGGCGCGCTACGCATCGACCCGTCTGCCGGGCAAGCCGTTGCTGTCCCTTGGCGGGCGCCCGATGGTGGCGCACGTCTGGGAGCGCGCACAGGCGACCGGGGCGAGCGAAGTGTGGATCGCCACCGACGATCCGCGCATCGCCGAGGTTGCCCGCGGCTTTGGGGCGGCCGTGATGCTGACCGCGCCGACGCACCCCTCGGGGACCGACCGACTGGCGGAAGTGGCCGCGCGTCAGGGGTGGTCGGACGACACGGTGATTGTGAACGTGCAGGGCGACGAGCCGCTGCTCCCGCCGGCGAACGTGGTGCAAGTGGCGCAATTGCTCAAGGCCCATCCGCAGGCGGCGATCGCAACGCTGATGACGCCCATCACCGCCGAAGCGGATTTCCGCGATCCGAACGTGGTCAAGGCCGTCGCCGACCACGCCGGTCGAGCGCTGTATTTTTCCCGCGCACCCATACCGTGGCCGCGAGACGGGTGGGCGGCGGAGACGGTCACGTTCGGCTGGCGCCACATTGGGCTGTACGCGTACCGCGCGGGAGCGTTGCGCCGGTTGGCGGCGCTGCCGCCGTCACCGTTGGAGCTGACCGAAAAATTGGAGCAGCTGCGCGCGCTGGAGAACGGCTTAGGGATCGTGATTGCGCCCGCCGCCGCGGTGCCTGGGCCGGGGGTCGATACCCCGGAGGACCTCGAGCGGGTCGCCGCGCTCTTGCTGGCGTAGGCGTCAACGCGGCGGTGCCACGGACCGTTATTGAGAGGCCTTGCGACGGTGCCGCCGAACGGGGATCATCGCCGCACGCGTAGCGACTCGACCGCAGGAGTAAACGAAGCATGAAGCGTCATCACCTGGCACTGATCGGCAGTGTGGCGTGGATCCTCACCGGCTGTGTCACGGGGCCGACCGTCCGCACGAACGTCGATGCTGCCGTGAATTTCGGCGCGTTTCGGACCTACGGTTTTGTCGAACAGCCCGGCACGGATCGCGGGGAGTACGCGACGCTGGTCACCCGTGCGCTCAAGGCGACGGTCTCCGCCGAGATGGAAAAGCGCGGCTACCACGCGGCCGAAAATCCGGACCTCCTGATCAACTTCCAGGGGCATTCCGAGGATAAGCAGGAAGCAGAGGGGCCGGTGTTCGGCGCAGGTTTCCACCGCGGCTTTGGGTTCGGTGGGCGCTACGGCGGCGAATACAGTTGCTGGCGGGATGTCCGCGATGTCACGCAGGGTACGCTCAACATCGACGTGATCGATCGCGTGAAGAAGGTCACGGTCTGGGAGGGCACCTTGGTGCGTGACTTGACCGACAGCGAGAAGACGGACCTTGTGAAGTCCCTGCCCAGCTTGGCGACGGTGGTCTTGCAGGCCTACCCCTACGTGGCCGGGCAGACGGCCCCGGTCGTTCCGCCGCACCACTGAGTCTCGATCCCGGGACGGTGTCCGCGCTGCGCGTCGATCCGCAGCGGTATCCCGCTGTCCGCGCTCACACGTTTAAAACGCTTTGGGCTTCGGCCCTTCGTGCGCGGTGCCGGCCGTCGTTCGGCGAAGACGGGCAGGGGCGCGCGTCGATCCGAGGCCAGCTCCGTGCAATGAAGTCACGTTTTTAGTGCTTTATACCGAGCGTATTAAATACACGTTATTTTCGCTTTGAAAAATTCAATACAACGAGTTGCAGTGATTTCTTTAACGGAAAATCATGATTTCGGTGCGCTGCGCGCCGGGCCCGCC
>DAINQU010000008.1:84691-143569 GCA_036742455.1 Steroidobacteraceae bacterium
CGCCTCGGTCTGTATCTGGAGTTCGCGCACGCGGTGGCGGTACGCGAGGTGCCGGATCCCTATTACGGCGGACCGGACGGGTTTGAGACGGTCCTCGATCTGCTCGAGGCGGGGGCGCTTGCGTTGATCGGGGAACTGCGTCGCGCGGCGAGCAGTTCCCCGACGCCGCCTCAGGGTGCCTGAGGCGGTTTATCCGAGACCACGGCCGCAGGGGCTGCCGCCGTCTCGTCCGTTGCCGCCGACGCGGCGGTCGTCACCGGTGCCGCCGTGTCCGCCACGACCGGCATTTCCGTTGTTTCCGTCGCTGCCGCCTGGGCCGCTTCGGCCGTGGTTTCCACCACGGTCTCGGCAGCGGCCGCCGGGGCTTCGGTCGCCTCGGTGACCATCACTGCAACGGGCGCTGCGTCCGTCACCGGCGCGGCGATGGGTTCCGCAACGACGTCGGTTGCCATCGGAGCCGCTGTCACCGTCTCGGCGACCGCAGGCGCCGCGTCGGCGATCGGTTCCGCGACCGGTGCCGCCACCGATTCGGTGACAACGTTGGCCGGGGCGTCCGACGTCGCCGCCGGGGCCAGACCCTGCTCGCGCTCGTACGCTTCCACGTTCAGAGCCGGGTAGACGCCCGACTCACCGATCTCCGGCACGTCCGCACCGAACTCGGAGCCTTGCGACGCGCCCTCGGCGGCGCCTTCGCTGCCCGGGGCACCATTGGCACCGTCTCGGCCACGACCGCCGCGACCGCGACGACGTCCGCGGCGACGCCCGCGGCGTTCGCCTTGGCGCTCGTTCCCCTCGGCGGTTTCACCGGCGGGGGTTGTCGACGGCCCTTGCTGGCCACCCTCGACATCGGCGGAAGCGGTTGGCGCGGTTGCGCTCGTCGGCGCGGCCGCCGCTGGCGCGTGACGCTCACCCCCGTCCCGCGGACGGCGTTCCTGGCGCTCGCCCCGTTCCGGACGATCGCCACGCTCGGCGCGTTCGCTGCGCTCGGGGCGTTCTTGACGTTCACCGTCGCGTGGGCGACGGTCGCCGCCGCGCTCGTTCGGGCGGTCCTGCCGTTCCTGGCGCTCCGAGCGCTCCGGCTTGTCCGTGCGCTCGGACTTTTCGTTGCGCTCATTTTTGTCGTTACGCTCACCGCCACGGTCGCGATGACGGTCGCGATCACCACCGCGGTTGCGGTCGCCACCGCGACCGCGATCACGATCGCCGCCACGGCCGCGATTGCGATCGCCG
Source organism: Steroidobacteraceae bacterium (assembly GCA_036742455.1). Lineage (GTDB taxonomy): Bacteria > Pseudomonadota > Gammaproteobacteria > Steroidobacterales > Steroidobacteraceae > CAIKZZ01. The sequence continues at coordinate 85,922 of DAINQU010000008.1, forward strand.
TCTCGGCCACCGCGTCCGCCGCGCTCATCGCGACGGCGATCGGACTTCGCGGCGTCCGCCTTGTCGGATTTCGGCTGATAGCCGAATAGCCAACGCCACAGCCGTACGAAAATACCGACTTGCTCAACCGAGGCGCTCGCCGCCACGGCAACAGTCGCCGGCACTTCCGGGGTCGGCGTCCAGATGTTGGGTGCATCGGGCGCCGGCGCGGTGGGCATGATCGGCTGAACGGCCGGGGCCTCCGGCGCCTTCTTGGGTTCCGTTGACGAGGTCTGCACCTCGGTCGCCGGTCGCTGCGCCATCTGGTAGCTGGTGGCCGAGTTTTCCATCAGTCCGAGTTCGTCGTCGCGCACACGGCGCAACAGATAGTTCGGGGTCTGCAGGTGTTCGTTCGGCACCAACACGATCTCGGCGTGATTGCGCTCTTCGAGGCTGCGCAACCAGTCGCGCTTCTCGTTGATGAGGAACGTGGCCACATCGACCGGCAATTGCGCGATCACCTTGGCCGTGCGGTCCTTGCGCGCTTCTTCGCCGATCAGGCGCAGCACCGCCAGCGACAGGGATTCCACGCTGCGGATGTCACCCAAGCCTTCGCAGCGCGGGCAGACGATATGGGTCGATTCGCCCAACGACGGACGCAGGCGCTGCCGCGACATTTCCAAGAGGCCGAAACGCGAGATCTTGCCGATCTGAATACGCGCACGGTCCATCTTGACCGAATCCCGCAAGCGGTCTTCGACCGCCCGCTGGTTCTTCGCCGACTCCATGTCGATGAAGTCGATGACGATCAGGCCGCCCAAGTCGCGGATACGCAACTGACGCGCGATTTCTTCGGCGGCTTCCAAGTTGGTGTTGGTCGCCGTGGTCTCGATGTCACCGCCGCGGGTCGCACGGGCCGAGTTGATGTCGATCGACACCAACGCTTCCGTGTGGTCGATCACGATGCTGCCGCCCGACGGCAGGTTCACCTTGTGCGAGTACGCCGACTCGATCTGGCTCTCGATCTGGAAGCGCGTGAACAGCGGCACTTCGTCGGTGTAGAACTTGAGCTTGCGGCGGTACTCGGGCGGCATGAAGCGCGCCATGTAATCGTGTCCGCGCTGATAGGTCGCCTCGTCGTCGCAAAGCACCTCGCCGATGTCATCGGAGAGATAATCACGCAAGGCGCGCGCCACCGGATCGCTGTCCTGGTAGACGAGGAACGGGGCCGGGCGCTCGCGCGCGGCGGCTTCGATCGCGTCCCAATTGGCTTTGAGGTTCTGCAAGTCCCACTGCAGTTCTTCGGTGGAGCGGCCCACACCGGCGGTACGGACGATTGCGCCCATGCCCTCGGGGATGTTGAGGCCTTCCATCGCTTCGCGCGTCAGGTCACGGTCTTCGCCTTCAATGCGGCGCGACACGCCCCCGGCGCGGGGATTGTTCGGCATGATCACGAGGAAGCGGCCGGCGAGGCTGATGAACGTCGTCAGCGCCGCGCCCTTGTTGCCACGCTCTTCTTTCTCGACCTGGACAACGATTTCCTGACCTTCGGTCAGCAGATCGCGAATATTGGTCTTATTGCCTTGCGGCTGCGTGCGGAAATATTCCTTGGCCACTTCCTTCAGCGGCAGGAAGCCGTGGCGCTGCGCGCCGTAATCGACGAAGGCGGCTTCGAGGCTGGGTTCTACGCGGGTAATACGCCCTTTGTAGATATTGGCTTTCTTCTGTTCCTTGGACGGGATCTCGAGGGAAAGGTCGTAGAGCTTCTGTCCGTCAACGAGAGCGACGCGCAGCTCTTCTTGCTGCGTCGCATTGATCAACATTCTCTTCATGGGCCCCTACTTGGGTATTAGCGGGGGCCGAGGCTCGGGAGGTGCGGTCCACGGGGGTGGGCGTCTCGAATGATGCGAGGCGTAGGCGGGTCGACACTGGGCAGTCTGTGGCCATCTACTTGGGTTCTTTTAAGGGCGCTCGGTCGTCTTCGCGTCTGACCGCGGATCGAACCGGCACCCTGCCTGCAGTCCTTCTGGCGCCCTCCGACCGGTCGTCGCCCTGCCATTCCCAACGCTACAGTGGGGGAGGTAGGGCGGGCGGCAACAACGCCGCTCGATCCGAGTCATCGGCCGTCAACGATGGTTCGGGCCTCGACACGAGGCGCGAGCCAACTAAAAATGCGATCCGAAGGCTACGAACGACCCGGGCCGGGGACCTTCTCGAGGTGCTGCCGGCGGGGGTGGACGGGGTCGTCGGACCGCTGCTGGAGTGACGGCCAAAAAACGCTTCGCGTAATCCTGCGCCGAACACCCTATACTTCCGGAATGTAACAGGACGGTGTCGCGGAATCAATGTCTTACGAGTCGAAACCCGAACAGAGTTCACCCTTTTCGAAGGTCTCTCACGTCACCGTGAGCGCCGATGACGACGGGCAGCGACTCGACAATTGGCTGATCCGGACGCTGAAAGGCGTTCCGCGTACCCGCGTCTACCGCATCCTTCGCAAGGGCGAAGTGCGCGTCAACGGCAAGCGGGCGAAGCCCGAGCAGCGCGTGGCCGGTGGCGATGATATCCGCTTGCCGCCGATTCGTGCCGCCGAGCCGGAACCGGAGGGCGGTCGGGCCCCGCGCGTCCCGAAGTCGCTCCTAGAGACCATTGAGTCGTCGATACTCCACGAAGACGACAACATGCTCGTCATCGGCAAACCGGCGGGATTGGCGGTACACGGCGGCAGTGGGCTCAGTTTCGGGGTGATTGAGGCGCTGCGCGCCTCCCGCCCGGATGAGACCTTAGAGTTGGCGCACCGACTCGACCGCGACACCAGCGGTCTGCTCTTGGTTGCCCGCAATCGCCAGTCGCTGCGGATCCTGCACGAGTTGTTGCGCGAGGGCCAAATCGAGAAGCGCTACCTGACCCTCGTGAAGGGCTCGTGGGATCTCGGCACCAAAACCATCGATGCGCCGCTGCTCACTCACACGCGTGTGGGCGGTGAGCGCACGGTGCGCGTCGCGCCCAACGGCAAAGAATCCCGCACGACGTTCGCGCCGGTCGACTTTTTCGGCGCCGGCGCCACCTTGCTGGACGTCACCTTGGGCACCGGCCGCACGCACCAGATTCGCGTGCACGCGGCGCACACCGGCCATCCGGTCTGCGGCGACGACAAATACGGTGACCGGGAGCACAACGTTGCCATGGGAGGGCTCGGCCTCTCGCGGCTGTTCCTGCACGCCCAGACGCTGACCTTTGAGTGGCCGGGTTCCCGCAAGAACTATGCCTTTAGCCTGCCGATGCCACCGGATTTGGCGCAAGTGTTGGAAAACCTGGCCGCGACCCGGCGTAAGCGCAGTCGGAGTCGGCGCCGATGAGCGTGCAGCGCGACCTGTTCGCGAGCAATCGCGCCTGGGCCAAGGCGATCACGACCGAAGATCCGGCGTTCTTCCAAAAGCTCTCCGGGCAGCAGCGCCCGGAGTACCTGTGGATCGGCTGTGCCGACAGTCGGGTGCCGGCCAACGAAATTGTCGGCCTGTTGCCGGGTGAGTTATTTGTGCACCGCAACGTTGCCAACGTGGTGGTGCACACCGACCTGAATTGTTTGTCGGTCATCCAGTACGCGGTCGAAGTGCTGGGCATCAACGAGATCATCGTGACCGGGCATTACGGCTGCGGTGGTGTGACGGCGGCGCTGGAACAGCGACCGCTGGGGCTGATCGACAACTGGCTGCGACACATCCAGGACGTGCACCGACGCCACGAGCCGATGTTCGTGCCGTTGCCCGAGGGGGCGGCGCGCGCCAATTTGCTGTGCGAGCTGAACGTGATCGAGCAGGTGGCGAACGTCTGCCAGACGACGATGGTGCGCGACGCGTGGGAGCGGGGTCGGCCGTTGACCGTGCGCGGTTGGATCTACGGCTTGGCCGACGGTCTGCTGCACGACCTCGAGATGGAAGTCTCGCTCGGCGACGATCCGAGCGAGGTGTATCGCCACGCGATCGCGGCCGCCCAGCTCAGGAACGCGCCCTAAGCGGATCGATGCCGGCACGGCGCAGCGCGCCGGCCAACCAGACGAGCGGCAAGCCGATCAGCGCGGTCGGGTCCTGATTATCGACACGCTCCAGCAGGACGGCGCCGAGCGCCTCTGAGCGGAAGCTGCCGGCGCAATCGAGCGGCCGGTCCAGTAGGACGTAACGGCGCACTTCGTCCTCGTCCAACGTACGAAAGACCGCGGTGGTGCAATCGGTATAGGTCTCGACCTCACCGTCGCTGCGGACCACCGCAACGGCCGTGAGAAATTGCACGGCGCGGCCGCTCGCTGCCATCAACTGTTCCACGGCGCGCTCGACCGTGCCGGGTTTGCCCAAAATGCGCCCGTCCGGGGTGGTTGCCACTTGGTCGGAGCCGATGACGACGGCGCCGGGGTGGCGCGCCGCGACCGCACGGGCCTTCTCCTGGGCGAGCCGGATGGCGAGGTCGACAGGGGCTTCGTCCGTGCCGCGCTGCTCGTCGACCCCGGGCGCTTCGGCCGTAAAAGGGACGGCGAGGCGCTCCAAGAGGGCCCGGCGGTAGGCCGACGTGGAGGCTAGAATGAGGGAAGGGGCGTGCAAGTTCGGCATTCGGTCTACTCGGGCTCGGCTCGGGGACTTTGCAAATCAACGCTTTGCAATGGGTTTTCTTTGACACCGCGCGGGTGCATCTCTATCATACGCGACCCTATGACGAGCCCCCATTCAGAACAGATCGACGTGGGGGTACTCGCGGCGCAGCAATCGCGGCTTGAGCGGCAGTATCCGCTCGCGGCGTTGGAGCGCTTGGCGGATCGTCTGGTGCGGCCTGAGGGCCAAGTCCGGGTGGATTTGCACTACACCGAGGCGGGCGAGTTCCCGGCTCTCGAGGGTAGTTTGCAGGCCAATCCTTGGCTCGTGTGTCAGCGCTGTCTCGAACCGTTCGAGGCACACGTTACCTCCGAAGTCCGTGTGGCTTTGGTGGCAAACGACGCGGATGCTGACCGCGTGCCGGAAGCGTTTGAACCGGTCCAGACAGCGTCTGGATGGTTCGACCTCTTCGAGATGATCGAAGATGAATTGTTGTTAGCGTTGCCGTTGGTGCCCCTGCACGACACGGCAACGGGTTGCGCGAAGGCGCGCGTGGAGTTGCCGGAGAGCGGCGCCGAACCTGCGAAGGATCCGGTGCATCGTCCGTTCGGTGATCTGCGGTCGCTGATGAAGCGCTGAAGAATTCGGTTTAAGGAGTAATTCGATGCCCGTACAGAAGAGCAGAAAGACGCCGTCGAAGCGCGGCATGCACCGTTCGCACGACCACATCAGCGCGCCGACCTTGTCGAAGGATCCGACGTCGGGTGAAACGCACGTGCGTCACCGCGTCAGCCGCGACGGTTTCTACCGCGGTAAGAAGGTGATCGACACGCCTGTCGTCACCGTCGAGGAATAAGCACCCGATCGTTGGCGTGAGCGGGGTCGTCTCGGCGATCGCGTTTCGTGTCACCGACGAGTGGCTGTGGCGGCCCCGGCACTTGTGTGTTCGGGGCCGTTGTCGTTTCTGTGATGCCGTGTCGGCATGCGCACAGAGAGAGGGGCGTTCGCTCCCCGCGGCGTTTCAAATGGCGTTAGCATGAGCGCCCTGGCCCGTGAGGGGGAAGGCAAGCGCTGCTCGATCTGCACGACCGCGAATCCGCAGGGTTCTCGGTGACACGTGTGGGTGCTGAGCGCGACCGACGCTCGTCCGTGGCCTGATTTTTTGCAAAGGCAGCCGTACATGTATTCACGTATCACGGGTACCGGCAGTTATCTGCCGCCTCACGTTGTCACGAATGCGGATCTCGAGAAGATTGTCGATACCACCGACGAGTGGATTCGGACGCGGTCGGGCATCGAACGCCGTCATCACGTCGGCGAGGGCGAGACCACCTCCACCATGTGCATTGAGGCGGCCCGGCGCGCCATCGAGATGGCCGGCATTGCGGCGAGCGACATCGACTTCATCGTCGTCGGCACGTGCACGCCGGACCAGGTGTTCCCCAACGTCGGCACGATGGTCCAGGCGGCACTCGGCATCAGCGACACGCCCGCGTTCAGTGTGGAGACCGCGTGCAGCGGTTTCATTTACGCACTGTCGATTGCCGATAAATTCATCCGCACCGGCGAGGCGAAGTGCGCCTTGGTGATCGGCGCCGATGCGCTCAGCAAATTGCTGAACTGGCAGGACCGTTCCACCTGCGTGCTCTTCGGCGACGGCGCCGGTGCGGTCATACTCCAGGCCTCGGAAGAGCCGGGCATTTTGACCACCGTGGTGTCCGCGGACGGAAAGTATCGGGACTTGCTGCAATGCCAGTACGGTCCGTCGCGCGGTTACGACGCGCTGATCAAGGGCGAGGCCGCGGGCGTCGAAATGAAAGGCGCCGAAGTCTTTAAAGTGGCCGTCAACACGCTCTCTGCGCTCGTCGACCAAACGCTGGAGAAGGCCGGTGTGGACCGCTCCGCGGTCGATTGGCTCGTGCCGCATCAAGCGAACTTGCGCATTATTCAGGCCGCGGCCAAGAAGCTCGGTCTGCCGATGGAGCAGGTGGTCGTGACGGTGCAGGATCACGGCAATACCTCCTCGGCGTCGATTCCGCTCGCGTTGGATCGCGCCGTGCGCGATGGCCGCATCCAAAAAGGTCAGATGTTGCTGCTCGAGGCCTTCGGCGGCGGGTTTACCTGGGGTTCGGCGCTGCTGAAGTTCTGAGGAGTCACCATGACGGTTGCGACGCGGGCGCTACTTTGGGCGGCGGTACTGTGTGTGATGAGCACGGCCCGCGCGGCGGTGTTTCCGTTGCCGGTGGACGGCGATGTGGTCGGCGATACGCAGGACGTTGTGGCGGCGCAGGACGATACGCTGATCGACTTGGCGCGTCGCTACGGGCTCGGCTACGAGGAAGTGGTCAACGCGAACCCAGGGGTGGATCCGTGGTTGCCGGGGGCCGGCACCCACGTGCGGATGCCGCTGAAGCGCATCCTGCCCGACACGCCGCGCGAAGGCATTGTCGTCAACTTGCCGGAGCATCGGCTCTACTACTATCCGCCCGCGAAACCGGGCGAGGCGCGCGTGGTGGTGACCTATCCGGTCAGCGTCGGCAAGATGGATTGGTCAACGCCGCTCGGCCTGACCAAGATCCAAGCGAAGATCAAAGACCCGACCTGGACGCCGCCGGAGTCGGTCCGTCGGGAACACGCCGAACGCGGCGATATCTTGCCGAAGGTGGTGCCCGCAGGGCCCGACAATCCGCTCGGTCTGTACGCGATGCGCCTCGCGATCCCGGGCGGGAGCTACATGATCCACGGCACCAATCATCCGGCAGGCGTGGGCATGCAAGTCACGCACGGGTGTATGCGTCTGTACCCTGAGCACATCGAAGAGCTCTTCAAGATGGTGGCGGTCGATACGCCGGTGCGGCTGGTCAATCAGCCGCAAAAGGTCGGCGTCTCGCAAGGGCATCTCTACGTTGAGGTGCATCCGGCGATGGAGACCACGAGCAGCGCCGTCGTGCGACCGGATCGAACGACCCTCGCTCGCCTCGTCGCGAACACCGCACGCTCGATGCCGAGCACGGGGCCAATCCTCTGGGAGACGGTGGAAAGTGCGTTCGGAGAACGTCGCGGCATGCCCGTGAGCGTGGCCGCGACGAACTGAACGATGCGGGACGGCGACGCCGTCCCGCTGAGCGATTACAACCCGGTCGTCATCGACTCGGTTTTCGCCTGACGCGTCATCGCCCAATAGATCAGGTTGGCAAGGCCGATCGCCGTCGGGATCAGGCCCCAGGCCCAGTTGTCCCGATCTTCCAGGAACCACGCCACGCACACGGCGGCACCGATCAGGGTCCACACGAGCCCGGTCTTTAACGGATCGCGGCACTTGGTGCGGCTCGGCCCAGCCAACAGTTCGGCGGGCAGCGGCGGCAGTTCGATCCCTTTCTCAATCGCCGCCATCCGTTCCCGGTGGTGGAGCTCAAACAGTTCCTTTTTCTTTTTGTAGTCGAGCCAGACGCTGAGCATCCCGATGCCGATGCCCATCACGATGGCCACGATGGGGATGCACAAGGCTAAAACGCCGTGGATTGTGTCGCCGTCCATTTGAGTCTTCCTTCAGTGTGTAATGTGCTGACAGTGATGAGACCCGGCGTCGGCGGGTCTGGTTTCAACGCGGGGTGATGACGTGGGAGACGGGAGGGCCGCACGGGCCCGGACCCACAGCAGCAGGCCACCGATCAGCCAAGGCAGCGCGAGCGCAACGAGCCTTTCGAGATCGAGCATCGGTTCCATGACGGTCTCCACGCTATGATGGGCGTAACGTCAGACCCCGCGCCGTGAGGACCGGTTTCAACGCCGATCTGAAACCGGACCGTCGATTGCCGGGTCTCACCGTCAGGACAGCGCAGGCACAGGTGGGTGTGGATGACGGCCGAAGCCACGACCGATGACGCGACCATCCTTGCGCTGCGCGATCAGGGGCGTTTGGATGAGGCGTTGTCGCGCCTGTTGGATGCGTACGAAGCGCGGGTGTATCGGCTGTGCCGTGCGTTTTTGCGCAATCCGACTTGGGCCGAAGACATCGCCCAACAGTCCTTGATTCGTATCTGGAAGGGACTCTCCGGATTTGATGGGCGTTCGGCGCTGTCGACGTGGATTTACACGATCGTGCGCAATCGCTGTAACACCGCGCTCAGTACTGCGCGGCCGTCGGGAGCGGAGGACGGCGTATTGGAAGGGCTCGAGGACGAACGCGTCGTCGATGCCGGCACGACAGAGGCCGCAGGGCTGCTGGCCCGGGTGGTCGAGGGGCTGCCGGAGAAGTACCGGCTGCCGATCGTGCTCTACTATTTCGAAGAGGAATCGGTGGCCGCTGTGGCGGAACGGCTCGGATGTCCGGAAGGGACGGTCAAGACAAACCTGTCGCGGGGACGGGACGAGCTGCGTCGACGGCTACAGGCACTGGGTTTGGGAGAATGGGCGCTATGGACTTGAAAACACCCTCGAACGAAACCACGGGCTTGGATTCCGCCTTGCGGCAGGCGTTGTCGCCACCGCCGCTGCCAACCCAGTTTCGGGCGCGGTTGTTGACCCGTTTGGCCAATGAGCCGATGAGTGCGGAGGCCTATGACGCCATGCGCGCGACACTGGAGCAGGAGTGGCGGCGAGCGCAACGGGCCTTACAAGCCGAGTCGGTGCAGTTGCGTTGGCAGACCTTGCTGTGGCTGATCGGCGGTGCCTTTGCAGCGGGCGCGGTGACCGCAGCGGCGATGCCGTGGGTGGCGCAACACTACGGCACGCAGTGGTCGCATTGGGTACCCGTCGGTGTGGCCGCTCTCGGGCTCGGCGCCAGCGGCTGGGCAGACCCTCGTGTACGGCGGGTGCTCGCGCAGTGGGGCGTACCCGGCGCATAAAAAAACCCCAGCACCGAAGTGCTGAGGTTTTGGGTGCGGCAAGCCGCGTCGGCAGTGGGGCGACGTCGATGACGTCACCCGACCACCGAAAGGGTCCTTACTTCTGGACCGACTTCTTGAACATGCGATCGATCTTCTCGTTCGTCGCGTCGCAGCACTCCTTGTTCGCCTGCGCAGCGGCCATCGCGGCATCCGCGCGGCTCTGAGCAGCCTGAGCAGCCGACGCAGCAGCCTGAGCGGCGCGAGCGGCGCTGTCAGCAGCGGCCTTGGCAGCGTCAGCCGACGCCTGAGCCTTCGACACGCCAGCCGAAACCGCCGAAACCTGGGTCTTCAGGTCGTCGATCTGGGCCTGGAGCGGCTTGAGGTCCGTGCAACCAGCAGCGAAAACAACACAGAGGGCGGCGGCGCCAACCTTAAGGAACTTGTTCATGGAGATCTCCTCAGTCTAGATACAAACAATCGGTTAACCGCACCTGCCCATATATTGACGGGTGGGGACGCGACTCACGCGTCGCTGACGGATGCGTATTCTGCCTGAATATGTAATCGGTTACTACCGAAGGCCCGTGGTTTTAGCGCGACAAGTACCGTGGATTACCGACGATCATTTGATGATCCACCGCCGTCCGAGACGGCTTGCCAACCCGCAAGGACTGTATATACTCACAGCATCTGTATATTCATACAGGAGTTGTAATCATGAGCGACCTTACCCCTCGTCAACGTCAGATCCTCGATTTCATCCGCGAACGCGTGGAAGAGTCGGGCATGCCGCCCACCCGGGCGGAAATCGCACTGGCGCTCGGCTTCAAGTCTGCCAATGCCGCAGAAGATCATCTCAAAGCACTCAAGCGCAAGGGCGCGATTGATCTCGTTCCGGGCACGTCGCGCGGCATCCAGTTGAAGGATACCGTTCGCGAGCAAATGGGCTTGCCGCTCATTGGCCGTGTCGCGGCCGGTCGACCGATCCTGGCCGAGGAGCACATTGAGGCGCGCTATCAGGTCGATCCCAGCCTCTTTCATCCGCAGCCGCATTACCTGCTGCGAGTGCAGGGTATGTCGATGAAAGACATCGGCATCATGGACGGTGACCTCGTGGCCGTGCATCGCACGCCCGAGGTGCGCAATCGCCAGATCGTCGTGGCACGGCTTGAGAACGAAGTCACCGTGAAGCGGTATCGCCAAGACGGCCCCGTGGTGTGGCTGCTGCCGGAAAACTCGGACTTTGAGCCGATCCGCGTCGACCTGCGGGAGCAGTCGATGCTGATCGAAGGGGTCGTGGTCGGCGTGCTACGCCGCGGTGACCGGGTGTTGCAGTAACCCGGTTGCCGGGAATGGGCGTGTGTCGTGGCGAAGGGGTCTCTGGACGCGATCCTGCAGGGGGCGGGCGTCTGGCGCGGCGTGGATCCGTCCCTGCCGGTGGCGGGCCCGCGCCAACCGAGCGGCTGGCCACGTCTGGATGCGGTCTTGGCGGGCGGCGGCTGGCCGCTCGGCACGCTCATAGAGTTGTTGCTGCCGGCCCACGGGCTCGGTGAACTGCGCCTGCTCGTGCCTGCGCTGCGCGCATTAACCCGCGCGCTACCGGGGGAAATGCCGCGCTGGCTCGTCTGGGTATCGCCGCCCCACGAGCCGTATCCGCCGGCGCTCGCGCAGTCGGGAATACAGCCGACGGGCGTTCTGCGGATTGATGCCCCACAGTCGGCCGATCGCCTCTGGGCGGTGGAGCAGGTCTTGCGATCGGGCAGTGCGGCGGCGGTGCTGTGTTGGATCGATGCCGCCGACGATCGCTGGTTGCGGCGGCTGAAGCTCGCCGCAGAAGATCAGTCCGTGCTGCTGGTGGCGTTACGGCCGGCGCATCTGCGGTCGGCGCACTCACCGGCCGCGCTGCGCGTGGCGCTGCGGCCCACGGCGGCGGGACTGGATCTCGACGTGTTGAAGGAACGCGGTCGTGCACCGACCACGGTGCCTTCGGTCTTTGAGGCGTAGCGTATGGCCGCGCGTTCCCGGCCGCGCCGGGTGTCCCTGATTCGGCCCGACGATACCCGCACACTCGATCTCTTTAATCCGACCCCGACCCCGACGCCGCCCACCGTCGTTACGACGCCGCGGCGGGTGCCGGAGGGACACCGGGCGGTGCGGCCGGCGTTGCTGTGGCTTGCGGTGCGGTTTGCGCAGTTAGCGCGCGTCGCGTTGCGTGATCCGGCGGGTCTGGAAGCGGTCGTCGACGGTGCCCCGGGACGGCAACGGGTGGTGGCAGTGTCGGTCCCCGCAGCCGAGCGGGGCTTGACGGTGGGGCTGACGCGCGCCGCTGCCGAGATTCGCGTGCCGGAACTGCAACTGTCGGCGCGCAATGCCGACGGGGAAGCGCGCGCACTGCAGGAGCGGGCGCGTCAGGCGTTCGCGCTGACGCCGTTCGTGAGCCCCGAGGCGCCGGACACCTTGCTGCTCGAAGTGCGCGGGAGTCTCGCGCTGTTTGGTGGCGTGGAGGCGCTGGTTGAGCGCGCGCTGCAGCAACTGGGCACCGCACACATCCCGGCGAGCGCGGCCGTGGCGCCGACGGTGCGTGCCGCGTTGTGGCTGGTGCGAGCCCGACCGGGCACGGTGATCGAGTCGCCGGCGGAACTGCCGAGTGCGCTGGCGCGGTTGCCGTTGGCGTTCACCGGCTATGACGAGACGGTGCTCAGCACCTGTGAGCGTCTGGGCGTGGCCACGGTCGGCGAGTTGTCCCGACTGCCGCGCGAGGGCCTGGCCCGACGGTTCTCGCCGGTGGTGCTGCAAGGCTTGGACGAAGCGCTCGGTCGCGCGCCGGAGCCGCGTCGACGGCACGTCTTGCCGGAACGGTTTGTGGAGGCCATCGAACTGCCGGCCGACCTGAGCGCCAGCAGCGCACTGCAGCCGTGGTGTGAACGCCTGTTGCAAGCGCAGGAGCGCTTTTTAGTGCAACGCGATGCCGCGGTGGCCGAGTGTCGGTTGCGCTTCCGGCACCGCCCGGGCGTCTTGCCGACGACGCTCGTGCTGCAACGGTCCTTGTCGACGGCGCGTGCCGCGGAGTGGGGGCTGCTGTTAACGGAGCGGTTGGGGCGATTGGCGCTTACGGCGCCGGTGGTGGCCGTGTCGCTGCGTTCCGGCCCCGTGCTGCCGGCGGTGCCGCTGGGCGGGGGGCTCGTGGGGGACGCACGGGACCGTCACGCGGCGGCGGCGCGGCTGTTGGACCGATTGCGGGCGCGTCTCGGCGAGTCGGCGGTGCATGCGTTGTGTCTTGTCCCGGAGCATCGACCGGAGTCGGCGTATCGACGCGTCTCGCCGGCGTGGCCGGTGGCTGCGGTGTCGCTCGACGACGTGCCCGCGACACCGCGACCGCTGTGGCTTTTATCGACGCCCGAGGCCTTGCCGATGCGCGGGCCACGGCCGTGGTACGGCGGGCCGTTGGCGCTGCTGTCCGGACCGGAGCGGATCGAGAGTGGTTGGTGGAGCGGGCAAGGCGTTGCGCGCGATTACTACGTGGCGCAGGCCGTGAACGGGGCCCGCCTGTGGCTCTATCGGGAACGCGCCGCGGCCGAGTCCGGACGCTGGTTTTTGCACGGCGTGTTTGCCTGACGCCCATGCCTACGGCCTACGCTGAACTGCACGCGCTGTCGAACTTCACGTTCCTGCGGGGCGCCTCGCATCCGGACGAACTGATCGAACAGGCCGATGCGCTCGGGTATCGCGCGCTCGCGCTCACCGACGAGTGCAGTGTGGCCGGCGTGGTTCGCGCCCACGTCGCCGCGCGGGGGCGGGCGCTGCGCTGTGTGGTCGGTACCGAGATCCGATTACTCGACGGCCCGACGCTGGTGTTGCTCGCGACCGATCGCGCGGCCTACGGTCGGCTGTGTGGGCTGATCACGCAGGGGCGACGGGCGGCGCCCAAAGGCCAGTATCGCCTGTCGCGCGCGACGATCGAGCAGACGAACCTCGACGGGTGTTTGGCGTTGTGGCCTGCGCCGTTGGAGGCCACCGCCGCCGAGGCGGCGTGGCTGCGGGCGCGCTTTGGCACGGACGCGGCGATCGCGGTGGAGCTGCGTGCCGACGGCCGCGACCGTGCGCGCTTGGAGCAGTTGCCGCGGCTGGCCGCGGCGCACGGGCTGCTCGCCACCGCCAGCGGCGACGTGCATTTCCATGTTCGCGAGCGCCAGCGCCTACAGGATGTCTTAACCGCCATCCGCATCGGTGCGCCGCTCGAGACGGCCGGTCGTGCACTGCAGCCGAATGCCGAGCGTGCCTTGCAGACGCTCGAGACGCTCGCGCGGCGCTATCCGCGCGCGTTACTCGATGCCTCGGTGGCGTTGGCCGAGCGCTGTACGTTCTCCATGGAAGAACTGCGCTACGAGTACCCCGAAGAGCTCGTGCCGGCCGGGCACACGCCCACCACCTGGTTGGCCGCATTGACCGAGCGGGGGCTGCGCCGGCGGTGGCCCAACGGAGCCCCAAGTTCGGTGCGGGCGCTGGTGCAGCGCGAGCTGCAGCTGATTGCGGAACTGCGTTACGAGCCGTTCTTTTTGACGGTCGAGGATCTGGTGCGCTTCGCGCGGGAGCGCGACATTTTGTGTCAGGGGCGTGGCTCGGCGGCGAACTCGGCCGTCTGTTATTGCCTCGGCATCACCGAAGTCGATCCGATGCGGCTCTCGCTGCTGTTCGAGCGCTTTGTCTCCAAAGAGCGGGACGAACCTCCCGATATCGATGTGGACTTTGAGCACGAGCGACGCGAGGAGGTGATCCAGTACCTCTACACCAAATACGGGCGCCACCGCGCGGCGTTGGCCGCGACGGTGATTTCGTATCGACCCAAGAGCGCGCTGCGCGACGTGGGGCGAGCGTTGGGCATCGATCCGAGCATCGTCGAACGGCTTTCCAAGGGTGTGCGTTGGTGGCACGGCACTGCGATCGAGGACGCGCCGTTGCGCGAGCGCGGTCTCGACCCGGCCTCACCGCGCTTGGCGCTCTTGTTGGAACTGTCGCGCGAGTTGATGGGCTTCCCACGGCATCTGTCCCAACACGTCGGCGGTTTTGTCATCGCACGGGAGACCCTCGCGACCCTCGTGCCGGTGGAGAACGCGGCGATGGAGGGGCGCACGGTCATTCAGTGGGACAAGGATGACCTCGAGGACCTCGGGTTGCTCAAGGTCGATGTGTTGGCGCTCGGGATGCTGACGGCCATCCGCAAAGCGTTGGCGATGGTCTCGGCCAAGCGCGGGCAGCCCTTCACCATGGCCGATGTGCCGGCGGAGGACCGTGCCACCTACGACATGATCTGTCGGGCCGATACCCTCGGGGTCTTCCAGATCGAGTCGCGCGCACAGATGGCCATGCTGCCGCGACTGCGCCCGCGCAACTACTACGACCTCGTGATCGAAGTGGCGATCATCCGCCCGGGCCCGATACAAGGGGGCATGGTGCATCCGTATCTGCGCCGTCGCGCGGGACTGGAGCCCGTGGTCTATCCCAGTGAGGCGGTGCGCTCGGTGCTCGAGCGCACGCTCGGCGTGCCGATCTTTCAAGAGCAAGTGATGCAGTTGGCGGTGGTGGCCGCGGGGTTCACGCCGGGTGAGTCCGACCAACTGCGCCGCGCCATGGCGGCGTGGAAACGCAAAGGAGGCCTCGGGCATTTCGAGCAGCGCCTGATCGGCGGAATGCGCGAGCGCGGCTACACCGAGGAGTTCGCGCAGGCGATCTATCGGCAGATGCTCGGCTTTGGTGAGTACGGCTTCCCGCAATCCCATGCCGCGAGTTTTGCGCTCTTGGTCTATGTGTCGGCGTGGCTGAAGTGCCATGAGCCGGCCGCGTTTACCGCGGCCTTGCTCAACAGTCAGCCCATGGGGTTTTACGCCCCGGCACAACTGGTGCGCGATGCGCGCGAGCACGGGGTCACGGTCTTGCCGGTGGACGTCAACGCCAGTGCGATCGATGCCACGCTGGAGGGCGAACATCACAACCAATTACGGCTCGGACTGCGCGGTATCCGTGGCTTAAAACAGGAGGTCATGCAGCGTCTCGTGAGTGCCCGTCGCGACGGTCCGTATCCGTCGGTGCAGGCGTTGGCGGAGCGTGCGGCGTTGAGCGCGGCGGACCTGGCCACGCTCGCGGCCGGCGGTGCGCTCGCGGCGCTGGCTGGCCATCGCCATCGCGCGGTGTGGCAGGCGAGCGGCGTGCTGCAGCCGACACCGCTGTTTCCGTCGCCGCGCATCGCCGAAGGCGTGCCGCTGTTGCGCGCACCGAGCGAGGGCGAGGACATCGTGGCCGATTACCGCGAGCTCGGCCTCACGCTCGGACGCCATCCGCTGGCCTTGCTGCGCGGGCGCCTCGAGGCGCGCGGCCTGCTCACGGCGGCCGAACTGCGCGCGCTGCCTGCCGGGCAGCGTGCGCGCACGGCGGGACTCGTGCTGGTTCGACAGCGGCCCGGGACGGCCTCCGGGGTCACCTTCGTCACCGTGGAAGACGAAACCGGCGTCACCAATCTCATCGTCTGGCGCGCGTTGGCCGAGCGCTATCGGCAGGCGGTGTACGAGTCGCGACTGCTCGCGGTCGAGGGGCTCGTGCAGCGCGAAGGGGAGGTGTTGCACCTCGTCGCCGAGCGCTTGGCCGATCGCAGCGCCTGGCTCGGTCGGCTGATCACGCGCTCCCGGGATTTTCATTAAGGCACCCGGCGCGGCCATTCGCCGAGACGGCTTGACCGAGTACTGCGTGAGTGGGACGCTCTGCGCCTCGTTTCTCACCGTGGATGCCTCCCATGCGCCGACTCCTTTGGATTTTGGGTCTGGCGGTGCCGCTCGTCGCCCTCGCGCCGAGTGCGCGCGCGCTGACGCTCCCGCTACCGCTACCGCCAAAGCCGGCCGCTGCGCCGAGCGCTGATGCGGTGATTGCCGCCCACGTGACCGCGCGCGGTGGTGCAACCGCGCTGCAGGCGATTCAAACGCTGGAGCGGCACGGCCACCTCGTGATCCCGGGGATGGCGCTGCGGCTGGACGTGACGCAGTGGCAGGCCCGTGGCGGGCGCTTCCGCCAAGACATGACGATGCAGGGCCTCACCGCCACGCAAGCGACCGACGGCCGGGACGGCTGGCAGGTGTCGCCGTTTGAGGGGCGCAAGGATCCGGCCCGACTCTCCGAAGACGAGATCAAGGATCTGCGCCTGAGCGCCGACTTTGAGTTCCCGTTTGTCGACTACAAGGCCAAGGGCCATCGGGTGGAGCTGGGCGAGCGCGAAGACATCGACGGCACGCCGGCCGATACGCTCGTGGTGCACTTGGCCGACGGCAACGAGGCGACCTACTGGATCGATCCCGACACGCACATGGTGATTCGTGCCCTGATCCGCGAAATGATCCGCGGTGCGGAGGACGTCACTGAAATCGACTACGGCGAGTACCAGCAGGTGCAAGGCGTGTGGATGCCGATGACCCAGGAGATGGGCGGCAAAGGCAGCGATCCGGCGCGCCGCCAGAAACTGGTCTTTGACACCGGCCTTGCCAACCCCAACACCCCGGCCACGCTGTACGCGCTGCCGGTCACCGCGGCCCCGACCGCCGGGAGCCACCCATGAAACGCGTCCTCACGACCGTGATCCTCGCCACCGCCGCGGCTGTGGCGGCGGCGAAGACCGCGTCCACGCCTGCGGCCGTGTCCGCGAGCGCTGGCATCGACAGCGCGACGGTCTCCGGCCTTGGCGCCCGCAACATCGGCTCCGCCACCATGAGCGGGCGTATCGCCGCGATCGCCGGCCGCGCGGAGAGCGACGGCGGCGTCACGCTGTACGTCGGCAGTGCGTCCGGCGGCGTCTGGCGGTCCCGCGACGCGGGCACCACCTTCCAGCCGATCTTCGATGCGGCCACGGCACAGTCCATCGGCGCGGTGGCCCTCGACCCGAACGATCCGAAGACCGTGTGGGTCGGCACCGGCGAGAGCTGGATGCGCAACTCGGTGTCGATCGGTGACGGCATCTACGTGTCGCACGACGGCGGTGACACCTGGCAGCACAAGGGGCTGCCCACCTCCGAGCACATCGTGCGCATCCTCGTCAGCCCCGCGGACTCGAACACGGTGTACGTGTGCGTGCCGGGGCGCCTCTGGTCGGATTCCGCCGACCGGGGCGTGTACCGCACCACCGACGGCGGCACGACCTGGCAGCAGGTCTTAAAAGGCAGCAACCTGTCGACCGGTTGTTCGTCGCTCGCGCTCGATCCGGCGAACCCGAAAAAACTCTTTGCGGGCCTGTGGGACTTCCGCCGCAAGGGCTGGACCTTCCGCTCCGGCGGTGAGGGGCCGGACGCGCCGTCCGGCTCGGCCTTGTGGAGCAGTGTGGACGGGGGCACGACGTGGTCGGAGATGACGGCCGCCAACACGCCGGGACTGCCGGCGAAGCCGTGGGGTCGCGTCGAGATCGTGATCGCGCCGTCGGCACCGCAGATCGTCTACACCTTCATCGAGAGCGCGCGCTCGGCGCTGTTCCGCTCCGACGATGGCGGGGCGCACTTCGAGGAGCGGGATCGCTCCAGCAGCATGGTCTGGCGCCCGTTCTACTTCGCGCACCTGATCGTCGATCCGTCGAACCCGGATCGGATCTACAAGCCGGACATGCGGCTCATTGCCTCCGAAGACGGCGGCAAGAGTTTCTCGATGGTCTCCGGTGGCACGCACGCCGATCATCACGACGTCTGGATCCATCCGCACAACGCGAAGTTTGTCGTCACCGGTGACGACGGCGGTCTGTGGATCAGCCACGACGGCGCGAACAAGTGGGCGAAGGTCGACTCGCTGCCCGTCTCGCAGTTCTATCACGTCACGGTCGACAACCAAGACCCGTATCAGGTTTACGGCGGCTTGCAGGACAACAGCTCCTGGGTCGGCGACTCGGCCTACCCCGGTGGCATCACCAACGGCCGGTGGGAGAACCTCTACGGCGGCGACGGTTTCTGGGTGTACCCCGATCCCACGGATCCGATCCATTACGTCTATGCCGAAGCGCAGGGCGGATCCATCGGTCGCGTCGACCGGCACACGCTCGTCCAGCGCGATATCCAGCCCAAGGCGGGTTACCACGAGAAGCTGCGCTTCAACTGGAATGCGCCCATCGCGCTGTCGCCGCACGATCCGAAGCGCCTCTACCTCGGAGCGCAGTTCCTGTTCATGACGCGCGATCACGGCCAAAGCTGGTCGCGCATCTCGCCGGACCTGACGACCAACGATCCGCAGAAGCAGCGCCAAGAGGAGTCCGGTGGCATCACCGTCGACAACTCGGCCGCCGAGATGCACACGACGATTTACACGATCGCCGAGTCACCTGCCGAGGCCGGCGTGATCTGGGTGGGCACGGACGATGGCAACGTGCAGCTGACGCGCGACGACGGCAAGACCTGGCACAACGTGGTCGCGGCGATCCCGGGTCTGCCGGCGGCCAGTTGGGTGTCGACGATCGAAGCGGGCCAGGCGCCCGGCGTGGCCTACGCCACCTTTGACCGCCACACCTTCGGCGACTTCGAGCCGTACGTCTACGTCACGCACGACTACGGGACGACTTGGACGCGCGTGGCCGGCGCGGGCAGTGGCGTGCGCGGCTACGCGCACGTGGTGCGGGAAGACCCGACCGATGCGCGCGTGCTCTACCTTGGCACCGAGTTTGGGTTGTGGATGTCGATCGACGGCGGCGCGCATTGGGCGGCCTTCAAGGGCGGCAACTTCCCCGCGGTGGCCGTGCGCGATCTCGCCCTGCAACACCGCGATCAGGACCTCGTGATCGCCACCCACGGCCGTGGCCTGTGGATCATCGACGACCTGGCGCCGCTACGGGCGCTGGCGAAGGGCACGACGGACGCGTTCCGCTTCCTCGCGACCCGCCCGATCCAGCAGCGTCTGGACGGTAACGGCGGGTGGCCGGAGGGCGACGGCAAGTTCCGCGGCGCCAACCCGCCGGACGGCGCGGAGATTGCCTACTACCAACCGACGCGGCACGTCTTTGGCGCTTTGAAGATCGAGATCCTGGACGCAGACGGACACGTGATCGACACCGTGCCGGCGGGGAAGCGCAAAGGCATCAATCGGGTGTACTGGTCGATGCAAAGCAAGCCGCCGCGCGTGCCGAGCGCCGCGCAAGCCGCCATGGCCGGCAGCGTCGGCGCACGCGTGGTACCGGGTCGGTACACCGTTCGGCTGACCAAGAACGGCGAAGTGCACGAAGCGGCGTTGGAGATCGGCGTCGATCGCCGGGCCGACTACACGGTCGAGGATCGGCGCGCGCATTACGCGGCGGCGATGCGCGTCGGCGCGCTGTTTGAGCGCACCTCGGTGCTCGTCGATCGCGTGAACGCGACGCGTCGCCTGCTGGCGGATCGCGCCGCTGAGACGACCTCTGACGCGACCCGCGCACAGATCGCGCACCTGGACGCCGCGCTCGATGCGGCGCGCAAGCAGGTCGTCGCGACGAAGGAGGGCGGTGCGATCACCGGCGAAGAGCGGCTGCGCGAGCACCTCGATCAGGTCTACGGCGCGCTCTTAGGCTACGAGGGGCGACCGGCGGCGTACCTGCTGGAACGCGTTGCTGTACTGGACCGTGAGATCGCCGACGTCGAGGCGACGGTGACGGCGCTGTACGCGGGTGAGTTGTCGACGCTGAATCAGCGCCTGGAGAGCGAGGGGCTCGCGGTGCTGAGCAGCGTGGCCATCGATCGCGAGGCGGAGGAGGCTGAAGCGGAGACTCTGCTGGCGCGCGCTTTGGCGCCACGCGATGACGATGCGGACGAAGCCGCCGTCGCCACGCGCGTCGAGCGCGACTGAGTGAGGGGGTGGAGCGCCCGCGGCGAGCGGGCGCTCCGCGCGGTGCTGCGACGCGATCAGGCGTCGTCGATGTCGAAATCCTCGAAGTCCTCGACGAGCGACTTCGTGCGCTTCTTCTCCAGGTAGTCTTCGAGGCGTCGCCAAGCCGGCTCTTCGCCGGGCTTTAATTTACGGCGCTTCTGCGCATCCATGGAGCGCAACATCCGATCGACGTTCGGACCGTCGACGTCGGCGACGTCGTCATCCGCATCGTCCAAAAAATCGTCGTGAGTCGACTTCTCGCTCATGTCAGAGGACCAACACTAGGGCGGGCGGCGAATTTATAAGGCAGCGCCGCCCGCTCTGGCAAGAGGGTCAGTGCACGAGTTGATTGAGCTCGAATATCGGCAGCAGCAAGGCGAGCACGATGAGCAGCACGATGCCGCCCATGACGAGAATCATCGCCGGCCCGAGGATGTTAACGGCGGTGTTCACAATGCCGTCCATGTCCCGTTCCTGATTGGTGGCCGCACGCTCGAGCATGGTCTCCAACTCGCCGCTCGACTCGCCGCTCGCGATCAGGTGTATGAGCATGGGCGGGAACAGTCGGGAGGCGCCGAGCGATTTGGCGATCGGGGCGCCTTCGCGCACCTTGACGGCCGCTTCGGCGACGGCCTCGCGCATCGGCAAATTCGCGACGACTTCGCCGGAGATGCGCAGTGCCTCGAGCACGGGCACCGTGCTCGCGGTCAAGATCGACAGCGTGCGTGCGAAACGCGCAGCGTTCACGCCTCGCGCGACGCGGCCGATGATCGCGAGCTTTAAGACACCGTGATCCCAGCGGCGGCGGGCGTCGGGGTTCTTCAGCCAGCGCTTGGTGCCCCAGATGATGCCCGCGGTGACCGCCGCGAGGAGCCACCACCACTGCCGAAAGCCGTCGCTCGCCGCGATCAAGACGCGGGTCAACAACGGCAACTGGTGTTTGCCGGCTTTGAACACGTTGACCACTTCCGGGACGACGTAGCCGAGCAGCAGCGAGACGATCACGATACAGACGATGGTCAAGAGGATCGGATAGACGAGCGCATTACGAACGCGTGACTGGAGGATCTCGCGGTTCTCGGTGTAATCCGCGAGTCGCTCGAGCACGCCGTCGAGGCGTCCGGCCTGTTCGCCGGCGGCGACCGTGGCGCGGTAGATTTCCGGGAAGACCTGCGGGAACACGCCGAGTCCGTCCGCCAGCGTACGACCCTCGAGCACGCGCGCGCGCACGCCCGAGATGATCGCCGCGACCCGCGGTTTCTCGGTCTGCTGCGAGGTCGCCAAGAGCGCCTCTTCGAGGGGGAGCCCGGCGCGGGTGAGCGTCGCCAGCTGGCGCGTTAACAACGCCAGATCGGTGGCCGAGATCCCGCGACGCAGCGTGAAGCGGCCGCCGGCGCGCTTGTGTTCGCGCTGCTCGACCTCGGTGATGCTGACGGGCAGTAGCCCTTGTTCGCGCAGTTGCTGGCGCACCCCGCGGGCGGTGTCGCCCTCGAGGAGGCCGCGCTTCTCGCGTCCGGAGGCATCGACAGCAACGTATTCAAAGGCGGCCACGGCGGATCAATCCTCGCGCGTGACGCGCAGCACTTCTTCGAGCGTCGTCTGGCCGGCCAAGATGCGGCGGCGGCCGTCGTCGCGGATACCGGGTGTCGAGGCGCGCGCATGGCGCTCGAGTTCGTGCTCGCCGGCGCCGTCGTGGATCAACTGGCGCATGCCTTCGTCGACCAGCGTCAACTCATAGATGCCGGTACGGCCGCGATAGCCGCCGTGCGCGCCGGCACCGGCCTTGTACAACGTGGTGGGCTGATCGGCGGGCACGCCGAGCAGTTCGCGCTCGCGCTCGCTCGCCTGGTACGCGACGGCGGTGGAGGGCTCGAGCACGCGCACCAGGCGTTGCGCGACGACGCCGAGCAGCGTGGAGGACAGCAAGAACGGCTCGACACCCATGTCGCGCAGACGCGTGATGGCGCCCACGGCGGTGTTGGTGTGCAAAGTGGAGAGCACCAAGTGACCGGTCAGCGACGCCTGCACGGCGATCTGGGCCGTCTCGATGTCGCGGATTTCGCCGATCATGACGACGTCCGGGTCCTGGCGCAGGATCGCGCGCAGTCCGCGCGCGAAGGTCATGTCGACCTTTGTGTTTACCTGGGTCTGGCCGATGCCGTCGATGTAGTACTCGATCGGATCCTCGACCGTCATGATGTTGCGGGTGGCGTCGTTCAGGCGTTCGAGCGCGGCGTAGAGCGTCGTTGTCTTACCCGAGCCGGTGGGACCCGTGACGAGGATGATGCCGTAGGGTTTGTGGATCAGCTCATCGATCTGGTTCTGCGTGCGCGGCTCCATGCCCAGGTGACCGAGGTCCAAGCGCCCGGCCTGCTTGTCCAAAAGTCGCATCACGACCCGTTCGCCGTGTCCCGAGGGCAGGGTCGAAACGCGCACGTCGACCGGCCGGCCGGCGATGCGCAGCGAGATACGACCGTCTTGCGGCAGGCGCTTCTCGGCGATGTCGAGCTTCGACATGACCTTGATACGCGACACAACGACGGCGGCGAGGGCGCGCTTCGATTGCAGCACTTCGCGCAGCACACCGTGCACGCGGAAGCGGATGACGAGGCGATTTTCGAACGGTTCGACGTGGATGTCCGACGCGTTCTCGCGCACGGCTTGGGTCAGGACGGCGTTGATCAGCTTGATGATCGGCGCGTCGTCCTCGCTCTCCATGAGGTCGGACGGCTCGGGCAGTTCGTCCGCCAAATGGGTGAGATCGGTGTCCTCTTCCAGACCCTCGGCGGCTTCGGCCGCCGCGTTCTCACCCGAGGCGTACCCGGCTTGCAGCAGGGCCTCGAAACGGTTCTCGTCCACGGTCTCGAAGACCAACGGGCGACCGAGATGACGGCGTGCCTCGGCGATCGCCCGTCGATCGAAGCCGTCGCGGACGATCAGCTTCAGCGCGGGCCCGTCGCTCGACGCAACGAGCAGCCCGTGCTTTTTGGCAAACGCGAAGGGGAGCCGACGGTCGGTCACCGCGTTCATTCGTGCGGGCCGTCGGTGACCGGTGCGGGCTCAGTCGGCACCGTGGGCGCGGGTGCAGGGACCGGGGCCGGAACGGTCGTGGTCGCCGGCGGCGTCGCCGCCGCTTTGATGGCTTGCTGCCGCTCAAGCGCAGCCTCGCCTTCGCGCCGGGCGCGGGCCTTCGGCGTTTCCACGGGCGGGGCCGACGACGGCTGCAGGTCCTTCAGATCCGGCATGGTCGGCTGCGGCACGTTCGGTTGCATGTCGACGTGCTTGCCGCGCGCCAACTCCATACCGCGCATGTAGTTGTACTTGGCCGAGGTCTCGCTCGCCATCTGCGCGCCATCGACCAGAATCTTCGGACGCAGGAACACCATCAGGTTGGTCTTTTCTTTCGACGATGAGCGCGTCTTGAACAGGTTGCCAATGCCCGGCAACGCGCCCAAGAACGGAACGCGCTGCTCACTGCTCGAGACGTTGTCCGAGATGAGGCCGCCGAGGACGATGATTTCGCCGTCTTGGGCGAGCACGCGGGTGTTGATCACGCGCTTGGAGGTCTGCACGTCGACGGTTGCGATCGAGCTCTTGATGAGGTTCGACACTTCCTGCTCGATCTTGAGCAGCACCGTGCCGTCGTCGGTGATCTGCGGCGTGATCTTCAGAATCGTGCCGACTTCCTGGCGTTGAATCGTCTGGAAGGGGTTCACGATGCCGGTCGTTCCGGTGGTGCCCGTCGTACCGGTGGTGCCGGCGGCGGCGCCGGCCAAGCCGTAGCTCGAGGAATAGCTGCCCGTGAGGAACGGCACTTCGGTCGCCACCTTGATCTGCGCTTCCTGATTGTCGAGCGTCACGATCGAGGGGGTCGAAATGATGTTGGTGTTCGCTTTGCCCTCGAGCGCACTGAGGATGGCGCCGAAGTTCACACCGGCTTGCTTGAGACGGCCGATACCGACCGTGAGGCCGTTCGGGACGGCCGAGGCCGCGGTGGCCGCCGAACTCGTGCCGGCCAAGGCGGTCGCCGCGATGGTCGCGATGGACGGACCCGAGGTCCCGACCGGGGACACGAAGCCGCCGACCGGCTGATTGTTGTTGGAGCCGTCAAAGAACCAGTTGACGCCGAGGTCCACGTTCGAGGAACCGGTGATCTCGACGATGATCGCCTCGACTTGGACTTCCAGACGGCGGATATCGAGGTGATCGACGATGTCCATCAACTGGCGCATCTGCTTCGACGGCGCCGTGATGACGAGCGCGTTGGTGGCGGGGTCTGCCCAAATGGAGGTCGTCTTGTCCGCCGCACCGGTGGTGGCCGCGCCGGCTGCGGCGCCTTGCCCCGCGGCCGCTTGCAATTGTTCTTTCAGGCTCTTCGAGATCTTCTCGGCATCGGCGTATTTCAGATAGCGCACGCGAGTGCCCGAGCCGGTCTCAAGCGGCGTGTCCAAGTGCGCCACCAAGGCGCGCAGCTTCAGTCGCTGATTCTTGTCGCCCGAGAGCAGCACGCTGTTGGTGCGATCGTCCGCGATGACCTTGGCCGCGGCGCCGCCTTCGGCCGCCTGTCCACCGGCCGAGAGTTGATTGATCACGCGGGTGATCTCACCGGCTGTCGCGTGCTCGAGGCGGATCACATCGATGTCGTCGTCGCCGCCTTGTTCGATGCGCTCCAAGATCCGCACCAGGCGGTTCACGTTGTTGGCGTGATCCGAAATGATCAGCATGTTCGTCGCCGGGTACGCCGCCAAGTGGCCGTTCTGCGGAATCAAGGGGCGTAGGATCGGTACGAGCTGTGCGGCGCTCGCGTTTTTCAGCTGCACGACTTGGGTGACGAGCTCGTCCGAACTGTCACTGACGTGATCGGGGAGGTCGTTGGCCGGCACTTGGCGGGAATTCGCGTCCGGGATGATCTTCCACAGTTTGCCCGACGGCACCGCCACGAAGCCGTGGACCTGCAGGATCGACAGGAAGGCTTCGTAGAACGCGTCGGGCGTCATCGGCGTCGACGAGAGCATCGTCACCTGCGCCTTGACGCGCGGGTCGATGATGAAGTTCTTACCGGTGATCTGGCTGATCGCTTCCACGATCTGCGTGAGATCGGCGTCCTTGTAGTTGGGCGTGATCATCGCCTGGGCGAGCGCCGACGCCTGCGGTGCCGACTGCGGCGCCACCGGCGCGGGCGGGACGACCGGTTGGGCACCGGCGCCGGCACCGATCGTCACCGACAAGGCGGTGGCGATCGCGGTCGCGAGGGACAAGGAACGGGACTTTAGATTCGGCAGCATGGGATTCTCGGCGCGACAGCGCGCTACTCGTTGCTGGGGGTCGGCTCGGCCGGTGTCGTCGCCGGCGCAGCCCCCGCGCCAGGGGCACGGCGGGACGCATCGGAGAGGGACGACAGTTGGGACGAGTCGATCGTGATGGATTGGATGATGCCGCCGCGTTCGACCGTGACGGTCGCCGAGGTCGCAGAGCCTAAGCTTTGCAGCATTTCGAGGCCGTGCTGGGCATCGCTGATGGGTACGCCGTTGACCTGCGTGACCATGTCACCCGGCTGCAGGCCGAGGTCCGTGAAACGACGCCGATCGCGGCCGGGGAATAACTTAAAGCCGCGCAGTTGGCCGGCGACGTAGTTGGGCATTGGTCGCATCAGGTCGCCGATCACTTCGGGCGCGGCCGCCGCTTGCTTGGCCACGTCGGCGAGCGCTGGACCGCGGCTCATCTGCACGCCGCCACCGGTGTGCGGCAGCATCAACGTTTCGTGGTTGCCGCCGCGGTCGATGATCACGTGATCGGGATAGACCTCGAGAAGCCGTATGCCCGGTGCGATGTCGGTGCCGGTGGCATAGACGTGCGCGTCGGTCACCGAGGGTCCGACGATGGCAAGCCCGGCCGCAGGGTCTTTGACCGCCAAGGTGCCGACGAGGGAGAGGGGGATGTTCGTCTCGGGCGCCGGCACGCCGGTGTCCGGCGGCGGCGGCTGCCCGAACACGCGGCTCGCGTTATCGGTGGACGGGCCGCTGAGTGGCAGCGCGATCGCCGGGGGCGTCGCCGCTGTCTTGGCGGGGACGAGTTTCCACGTCAGGAACGCCAATTGCGCGGCCACGAGGGCCGTGCCCACCACCGCGATGAGACGGGGCAGGGCATCGCCGCTCAACGCGCGGGCCAGGGCAGGGGGTAGGGATCGAGTCAGCGACAATGCGATGGCCTTGAAGTTCCACGGAACCAAAAAAAACAATGACATGACCCCCGATTGGGTCGGTCAGCCCCGATCATACGGATTGAGCGGAGTCACTCACAAGCGCGCCTTGTCACAACCAAAGCGAAATGTTGTCTTGAGTTGGTCTTCGGGCGCCCCTATAAAGGGGTCGATGAGCGCGAATACCCCCCGACACCCTGCCGATCCGACGCCCCACGACCCCGGCCACGGCCTCGTGGTCGAGGAAGCGGCCCCGAAACTGAAACGGCCGCCCCTCTATCAGGTGCTGCTGTTGAACGACGATTACACGCCCATGGAGTTCGTGGTCGAGCTCTTGGAGCGTATCTTCGCCCTAGACCGGGTCAGCGCCACGCGGGTCATGCTGGAAGTGCATACCCACGGCCGCGGGGTCTGCGGCGTGTACACCTTTGAAATTGCCGAGACCAAGGTGGCGCAGGTGACCGCCTATGCCCGCCAACACCAGCACCCGCTGCTGTGCACGATGGAAGAGACCGGCTGAGCCGGATCCAAGGAGACTCCCTTGCTCTCGAACGAACTCGAACATTGCCTGAACGCCGCCTTTCAGGCCGCGCGTGACGCGCGTCATGAGTACATGACCGTCGAACACCTGCTCTTGTCGATCATCGACACGCCCTCGATCCAGGAAATCCTGAAGGCCTGCGGGGCGCAGCCGGCGCCGCTGCGCGCCGAGTTGGCGGCATTCATCGCCGATTCCACGCCGAAGCTGACGCTGGACGACGATCGCGAGGTCCAACCGACGCTCGGGTTTCAGCGCGTGCTGCAGCGCGCGGTGTTTCACGTGCAATCGAGTGGCAAGCCGGAGGTGTCGGTCGCCAACGTGCTGGTCGCGATCTTCAGCGAGAAGCAGTCGCACGCGGCCTACCTGCTCTCGAACCACGACGTCACCCGCCTCGATGTCATCAACTTCATCTCGCACGGGCTCGCCAAGGGCGAGGAGAGTGCGCCCGCCAAGGACAATGCCGTCGACGGGGCCGAGCGCGGCGACGCCGACAGCGCGGAGGGCGCACTGGACAAGTACGCCACCAACCTCAACCAGTTGGCCGAGCAGGGTCGGATCGACCCCTTGATCGGTCGCGTCCACGAGGTCGAGCGCACCATCGAGATTCTCTGCCGGCGTCGCAAGAACAACCCGCTGTACGTCGGCGAGGCCGGTGTCGGCAAGACGGCGATCGCCGAAGGGCTCGCCCGCTTGATCGTCGAGGGCAAGGTCCCGGACGTTTTGAGCGACTGCACGATCTATTCGCTGGACATGGGCTCGCTCGTCGCCGGCACCAAGTACCGGGGCGACTTCGAGAAACGCTTGAAGGGCGTGCTCACCGATCTGCGCAAGCGCCCGGGCGCCGTGCTCTTCATCGACGAGATACACACCGTCATCGGCGCGGGCTCCGCGTCCGGTGGCGTCATGGACGCGTCCAATCTCATCAAGCCGGTGCTGGCCAACGGCGAACTGCGCTGCATCGGTTCGACCACCTACACGGAATACCGTGGCATTTTCGAAAAAGACCACGCGTTGGCGCGGCGCTTCCAGAAAATCGACGTGGCCGAGCCGTCGGTCGCCGAAACCGTCGAAATCCTGAAAGGGTTGCGCTCCCGCTTCGAAGAGCATCACGGTGTGAAATACACCGATGAGGCGCTGCAAGCGGCGGCGGAGCTCGCGGCGCGCTACATCAACGACCGGCACCTGCCGGACAAAGCGATCGACATCGTCGACGAAGCCGGCGCGAACCTGCGCCTGAAACCCGCCGACCAGCGCCCCGAGGCGGTGACGGTCGACCACATCGAAGCGGTCGTCGCGCGCATTGCGCGCATCCCGCCGAAGCAGGTGTCGACCTCCGATCGCGAGGTGCTGCGCAATCTCGAGCGCAACCTGAAACTCGTCATTTACGGCCAGGACCCTGCGATCGAAACGCTGGGGGCCGCCATCAAGATGGCGCGTTCGGGCTTGGGCGACGGCCGCAAGCCGGTCGGCTCGTTCCTGTTCGCCGGACCGACCGGCGTCGGCAAGACCGAGGTCACGCGGCAGTTGGCCTTGGCGCTTGGGGTCGAGTTCATTCGCTTCGACATGTCCGAGTACATGGAGCGGCACACGGTGAGCCGCCTCATTGGCGCGCCGCCGGGGTATGTGGGCTTTGATCAGGGCGGTTTGCTGACCGAGGCCATTGCGAAGCACCCGCACGCGGTGCTGTTGCTCGACGAAATCGAAAAGGCCCATCCGGACGTCTTCAATCTGCTCTTGCAGGTGATGGACCACGGCACGTTGACCGACAACAACGGCCGCAAGGCTGATTTCCGCCACGTCATCATCGTGATGACCACGAACGCGGGCGCTGCGGACATGGCGCGGTCGGCCATTGGGTTCACGCCCGGCGATCCCACGCACGACGGCATGGACGCGATCAAGCGTCTGTTCTCGCCGGAGTTCCGCAACCGCTTGGACGCCATCGTCCAGTTCGGACCGTTGGACGAGCGCACCATCGAGCGGGTGGTCGACAAGCTGATCCTCGAGGTCGAGGCCCAACTGGAGCAGAAGGGCGTCGTCGTGACCTTCGACGAGGCGGCGCGGCGTTGGATCGCGCGCAAGGGCTACGACCCACGGATGGGTGCGCGGCCGATGGCGCGACTGATTCAGGAACGGGTCAAACGCCCCTTGGCCGAAGAACTGCTGTTCGGGCAACTCAAGGACGGCGGCACGGTGGTCGTGCGCGTGGCGAAGGACGGGGAGGGCTTGGACTTGGAGTCGAAGCCGCTCGACGAGCCGTTAGCGCTGGTCTGACGGGAGTGGGTGCCGCGGCTTAACGGCCGCGGTACACAATGCGACCCTTCGACAGATCGTACGGGGTCATTTCCACGGTGACGGCGTCACCGGTGAGGATACGGATGTAGTTCTTGCGCATCTTGCCGGAGATGTGCGCGGTCACGATGTGGCCGTTCTTCAGTTTCACCCGAAACGTCGTGTTGGGCAGGGTGTCGACCACCTCGCCTTCCATCTGAATCGCGTCTTCTTTCGACATTCTGGGTCCGATACAGCCACGTTAAGCCGGGCATTGTGCAGCACTGGGCCTGTTCACGCAAACTTATGGCAGGTGTCGTCCGCCACGAGGGGGGCGAGCCGGGCCAAGAACGCGGGCCGATCGACCGTTTCGGCGCCGAGCGAGGTGAGGTGCGGGGTCGGCATCTGGCAGTCGACGAGGCCAATCCCAAGGGCCGCGGCGCGTTCCAAGAGGTGCGCCAGAGCGACTTTCGAGGCGTCGCGGGCGCGCGCAAACATCGATTCGCCGAAAAACACGGCCCCGACCTGGACGCCGTACAGGCCACCCACCAGCACCCCGTCATGCCACGTCTCCACGCTGTGCGCGTGGCCGAGTCGGTGCAGGGCCTCGTAGGCTTCGATCATGTCGACGGTGATCCACGTGCCGGGGGAGTCGTCCCGCGGGGCAGCGCAGCCGCGGATGACCGCGTCGAACGCCGTGTCGATGCGCGTCTCGTAGCCGCGATGGCGGATCGACTGGCGCAGACTCTTGCGGGGCGTGAACCGACGCGGGTCGAACACCGCCCGTGGGTTCGGTGACCACCACAGGATGGGTTCGTCGTCCGAGTACCAGGGAAAGATCCCGCGCCGGTACGCGCCGAGCAGCCAGGCCGGGGTGAGCGCGCCGCCGGCGGCGAGGAGGCCGTTCGGGTACTCGAGCGCGGTGTGCGGGTCGGGCAGCGCCTCGGGGCCGTCCTCGGCCGCGAGCAGCGGCAGCGGGCGCCGCCTCACGGCCCGAGCGCCAGCGCGGTGTCCCGTCGGAACGGCGTGTGTTCGTCCGCTTGCGCGTAGTAGGTCGCGATCGAGTCGCGCTCGGCGGCAAGATACCGGCCGATCGCCGCGGCGAAGCGCGGGTCGGCGATGCTGTGCGCCGAGTGGGTCAGAGTGGGCGCGAAGCCGCGAGCGATCTTGTGCTCGCCTTGGGTGCCGGGCTCAAAGCGCTGCAACCCTTCGGCGATGCAGTACTCCACGCCTTGGTGGTAACACGTCTCAAAGTGCAGGCTGTGGTAGTCGGCGACGCAGCCCCAGTAGCGGCCGTAGAGCGTGTCGTCGCCTTGAAAGAAGAGCGCTGCGGCGACCACGCCGTCGCCCTGACAGGCGAGGAGCACGCGCGGCTCGGTGAGCGGGTCGCGACTGACCTCGACGAAAAACGCCGGTGGCAGGTAGGGCTCGTGCCCGTGCCGGTGGAAGGTGGTGGCGAGCAGGGCGTGGACGACCCGCCACTCGTCCTCGTCCAGACTGCCGCCCCGCCGCCACACGTGCTGTATGCCGGACTCGGCGACCCGGCGGCGCTCACGCTTCACTTTTTTACGCTTATCGGCGGTGAACGTGGCAAGAAAATCGTCGAAATCACAGTAATTGCGATTTTCCCAGAGAAATTGACAGTCCATCCGGGGCATAAAACCGGCGGATTGCAGGGCGTCCACCTCGTCGGCCCGCGCGAACTGCACGTGCACCGAGGAGTGCTGGCCTTGCGCGAGCACCGCCCGGAGGGCCTCGCCGAGCGCGGCGCGCACGGCGTCGCGCTCGGCGGCGGGGTGCGCCAGGAGGCGAGGTCCGGTGGCGGGCGTGAACGGGGTGGCCGCGACGAGTTTCGGGTAGTAGGCAAGGCCGTGCTGGGCATAGGCGTGCGCCCACGCGAAGTCGAAGACAAACTCCCCGTACGAGTGGTCTTTCTCGTAGAGCGGTATGGCCCCGACCAGTGCGCCGTTCTGGCGCAGCAACAGGGGGCGGGGGCGCCATCCGGTGGTGCCGCCGACCGCGCCGCTGCGCTCAAGGGCGGCGAGAAAGGCGTGCTGAACGAACGGCACGCCGTCGAGCGAAAGCGCATTCCACTCGGCCGCGGACACCGCCGTCACCGAGTCGGCGAGCGTCGCCTCGTATCGCGCCGTCGCGTCCGTCACTCACTCGCCCGCATCGAGCCGCTCGAGGTAGCGATCGGCGTCCAACGCGGCCATACAGCCGGTGCCGGCGCTCGTGATGGCCTGCCGGTACACGTGATCGGCGACGTCGCCGGCGGCGAACACGCCGGGGACGCTCGTCGCCGTGGCGTCACCGCCGAGGCCGCTCTTGACCACGAGGTAACCGCCCTTCATGTCGAGTTGGCCCTCGAACAGTTGCGTGTTCGGGGTGTGGCCGACGGCGATGAAGAGCCCGGTGGCGGCGAGCTCCTGCGTCGATCCGTCGAGCGTGGAGCGCAGCCGCACCCCGGTGACGCCGCTGGCGTCGCCGAGCACCTCGTCGACCTCGTGGTTCCACACGATGCTCGCCTTGCCGTCCGCAACGCGCGCATGCAAATGATCCTGAAGGATTTTTTCCGAGCGCAGCCTGTCGCGACGGTGAACCAGGGTCACGTGTCGAGCGATCTTGGTCAGATACAGCGCCTCTTCGACAGCCGTGTTGCCGCCGCCCACGACGATCACGTCCTGGTTGCGGTAGAAGAAGCCGTCGCACGTCGCACACGCCGAGACGCCACGGCCTTTGTAGTCCTCTTCCGAGGGGAGGCCGAGATACCGGGCGGAGGCGCCGGTGGCGATGATCAGCGCATCGGTCGTGTAGGTGCCGCGATCGCCCGTCAGCCGGAACGGCCGCTGCTGCAGGTCGACGGTGTGTATTTGGTCCTCGACGATCTCGGTGTGGAAGCGCTCGGCGTGCTGGCGCATCCGCTGCATGAGTCCGGGACCGGTGAGGCCTTCGGGGTCACCCGGCCAGTTGTCGACCTCGGTCGTGGTCATGAGCTGCCCACCCACGGCGTAGCCGGCCACGAGCAAGGGCGAGCGATTGGCGCGGCTGGCGTAGACCGCCGCGCTGTAGCCGGCCGGTCCGGAACCGAGGATCAGAAGGCGGGTGTGGCGAGTGTTCGACATGGTCCAGAGCGTCCTCGGAGCGGAAGGGGTACGGGCGCGCCATTCTCTCATTTTCCGGTCGCGGCGCCACGCACGGATCGGGGATCGCGCGTTCGAGGTGGTATCGCTCGAAGTGGTGCCGTAACATAGGCTTAAGCACGCTTTTTGTGATGAGGTCTCAACTTGGCTGAGTCGGCAACCCAGGGTCGGGGCAAAACCGATCGAGTGACGCACGCTCTATCGCGTGGGGTGCGCGAGGGCGCGTTCCTCCTGCTCGCGGTGGCCGCATTGCTGTTGTTGTTGGCGCTCGTCAGTTACGACGGCGACGACCCGGGCTTTACGAGCACCGGTGCCCCCGGTCGCGTCGCCAATTGGATCGGTCCGGGCGGGGCGTGGCTGGCCGACGTCTTCATCACGTTGTTCGGCGGCGCATCCTTCTTGTTTCCGGTCGTTGCAGCGGCGGCGGCGTGGACGTACTTCCGGACGCGCCTCGACGAGACAGAGACGCATCGGATCGTCTGGCTGTGGCGCGGCGCGGGGTTTCTCGGCACGCTCGCCACGACCGCGGCGCTCGGGACGTTGCACTTTGTCACGCATCGGTATCCCGATTCGGCCGGCGGTGTCTTCGGTCACTTGGTCGGCGATGCCGCGCGCGGCTCGCTCGGTTTTCTCGGCGGCACGCTCCTGCTGCTGGCGCTGTGGTTCGCCTCTGTCCCACTCTGCACCGGCATTTCGTGGCTGACCGTGATGGACACCATCGGGCGGTCGATCTTCCGGTTCGATCGCTGGGTGCGCGCGACCATCGCGACTCGCCGTGACAAGGCGATCGGCGAGGAGAAGAAGGCTGAGCGCGCTGAGGTTAAGCGCGAAGAGAAGAAGAAAGCCGAACACAAAGCGCCGGTGCGTATCGAGGCGCCGGCACCCGTGATCGTCAAGAGCGAACGGGTGCTCAAAGAGAAGCAGGTCGACGCGTTCGCGCGCGAGTCCAACGGCGAGTTGCCGGCGCTGTCGCTGCTGAACGATCCGCCGCCGCGGATCGAGGGGTACTCGACCGAGTCGCTCGAAGCGATCTCGCGCCTCGTCGAGATCAAACTGCGCGACTTCGGCGTTGAGGTCGAAGTCGTCGCCGTGCACCCGGGCCCGGTCGTCACGCGCTTCGAACTGCGCCCGGCTGCCGGCGTCAAAGTCAGTCAGATCACGGGTCTGTCCAAGGATATCGCGCGCGCCTTGTCCGCCGTCAGCGTCCGCGTGGTGGAGAACATTCCCGGCAAGAGTGTCATCGGGCTTGAGATCCCGAACGAGAAGCGCGAGACGGTCACGCTCGGTGAGATCTTGCGCTCGAAGGCCTACGACGAGGTGGCTTCGCCGCTCACCTTGGCGCTCGGCAAGGACATCGGCGGTCTGCCGATCGTCGCCGACTTGGGCAAGATGCCGCACCTCTTGATCGCCGGCACGACCGGCTCGGGTAAGAGCGTCGGCATCAACGCCATGATCCTGTCGCTGTTGTACAAAGCGACCGCCGAAAACGTGCGGATGATCATGGTGGATCCGAAGATGCTGGAGCTCTCGGTCTACGAGGGAATTCCGCATCTGCTCGCGCCGGTGGTCACGGACATGAAGCAGGCCGCGAACGCGCTGCGCTGGTGCGTCGCGGAGATGGAGCGCCGCTATTACCTCATGGCCGCCCTCGGCGTGCGCAACATCGCCGGCTACAACAAGAAAGTGAAGGACGCCGCGGCGAGCGGAAAGCCGATCCCGGACCCGGTGCTGATGCAGCGTCTGCAAGCCGGCGAGAAGGATTTGTTGGACCCGCAGACCGGCGACGTGGCCCCGTGTCAGCACCTGCCGTACATCGTGGTGGTGATCGACGAGCTCGCCGATCTCATGATGATCGTCGGTAAGAAGGTCGAAGAGCTCATCGCGCGCCTCGCACAGAAGGCGCGTGCGTCCGGTATCCACCTGATCCTCGCCACTCAACGCCCCTCCGTTGACGTCATCACGGGTCTCATCAAAGCCAACATTCCGACGCGTATCGCGTTCCAGGTCTCCGCGAAAGTCGACTCGCGCACGATCTTGGACCAGAGCGGTGCCGAGTCGCTGCTCGGTAACGGTGACATGCTGTACCTGCAACCCGGTACCTCGCTGCCGGTGCGCGTCCACGGCGCCTTCGTGGACGATCCCGAAGTGCATCGCGTGGTCGCGGCCCTGCGGGTGAAAAACCCCAACTACGACGAGTCGGTGCTCGACGGCCCCCGCGGACCGCTGGCGGGCATCTCGGGCGAAGAGGGCGGCGGCGAAGGCGGCTCCGGCGGCAGTGACAGCGACCCGCTCTACGACGAGGCCGTGCGTATCGTGGCGGAGACCCGTAAGGCGTCCGTCTCGGGTATCCAGCGTCGCCTGAAGATCGGTTACAACCGCGCAGCGCGGCTGGTGGAACAGATGGAAGCGGAAGGCATGGTCGGCGCCTTGGAGTCCAACGGGAACCGCCAAGTGCTGATGCCCGAACCGGCGGGCGACCGATGACGCGCGTCCTTGCCGGGCTGGCGCTGCTGCTCACGTTCGCTGCGCTGACGGCACGCGCCGACGACGCCGGCGTGGCCCAACGCCTGGAGCAGACGCTCGCCGCGTTGAGTTCGGTGCGCGCTGACTTTACCCAAGAGTTGCGCCGCTCGGAGACCGCGCCGGTCGAGCGCGCCGCGGGCACGTTCACGGTGAAAAAGCCGGGTCGCTTTCGCTGGGACTACCGGACGCCAGAACAGGTGATCGTGTGCGACGGCGAGCGCCTGTGGCTGTACGACCCGGAGCTGGAACAGGCGACGGTCAAGAAGGTCCGCGAGGCGTTGGCTCAGACGCCGGCGATGATTTTGTCGGGGGAGTCGAAGGTCAGCGACCACTACGTGATCCACGACGGCGGTACTGTCGGTGGGCTGCAGATGGCCGTGCTCACGCCGAAAGCCGCCAACGGGGATTTTCGTGAAGTCCGGATTGGGCTCTCGGGTACGGACCTGCGGCGGTTGGAGTTCGTCGATCGCTTGAACCAACGCACGACCATCGAGTTGACCCATGTCGAGCGTAATCCGGCGCTCAAAGACACGCTGTTCACCTTCACGCCACCGCCCGGTGTCGACGTGATTGGGGCCCACTGATGCTGCCGCTGCGCTGGCGATCGCTGTGGCTCGGTATCGGTGCGCTCGGCATAGGCCTTGCGTTTGTGCTGAGCTTGTGGCCGCACGGCGCACCGGGGCTTGCGAACGTGCCGGACAAAGTGCAGCACCTCGCCGGTTATGGGATGGTCGTGACGTGGTTTGTGGGCGTGCTGCCGCGCCGCTACTACGTCTGGGTGTTCGTGGGTGCTGTGCTGCTCGGCGGTCTGATCGAGATCCTGCAGTCGTTCACCGAGACGCGCCAAGCCGATTGGGCGGACGAAGCGGCCAACACCGTCGGTGCCGGGCTCGGGCTTGGGTTGGCTTACCTCGGCCTCGGCGGATGGGCGGCGACGCTCGAGCGGTGGTTGGGTTTGCACCGCGCTCGGTGAGCGCAACCCGTTAGACTCCTCGCATGAGTGCTACCCCTTACCGCCCGTTGGCCGATCGCATGCGACCGGCGTCGGTCGACGATTTCGTCGGCCAAGCCCACGTGCTCGGCCCCGGCAAACCCTTGCGGCGCTTGCTCGAAGGCCACTCGCTGCATTCGATCATCCTCTGGGGCCCCCCGGGCACCGGGAAGACGACATTGGCGCGCCTCGTGGCCGGCGCCGCCGGGGCGCAATACGAGTCGCTCTCGGCCGTGTTGGCCGGCGTCAAAGACATTCGTGAGGTGGTGGAGCGGGCGCGCCAAGCGCGTGCAGCGTCCGGCCGGCCGACCGTGTTGTTCCTCGACGAGGTGCACCGCTTCAACAAGGCGCAGCAAGACACGTTCTTGCCCTTCGTCGAGGACGGCACCCTGATTTTTGTCGGAGCAACCACCGAGAACCCCTCGTTCGAAGTGAACGGCGCCTTGCTGTCACGCGCGCGTGTGTACGTGCTCAAAGGCCTCACGGTCGCCGATCTCGAGGCCGTCGTGGACCGGGCGCTCTCGGACACCGAACGCGGTCTTGGCGCCCGGGAACTGTCCATCGAGGCCGCGGCGCGCACGCGACTCGCGGCTGCGGCGGACGGTGACGCCCGGCGGTTGCTGAATTTGGTGGAAGTGGCGGCAGACTTGGCCGTGGCGGCCGGCTCGAGCGTGATCACCGAGGCGATGGCACAAGAGCTGGAGCAGGGCGGTGTACGGCGCTTCGACAAGGGCGGCGACGCGTTCTACGACCAGATCTCCGCGTTGCACAAGTCGGTCCGCGGCAGCGACCCGGATGCGGCGCTCTACTGGTTTTGTCGGATGTTGGACGGCGGCGCCGATCCCCTGTACGTGGGCCGGCGGGTGCTGCGCATGGCCAGCGAAGACATCGGCAACGCCGATCCGCGCGGCCTGTCGATCGTCACGGACGCGCTCGCAGCCTTTGAGCGTCTGGGCAGTCCCGAAGGGGAATTGGCGCTCGCGCAGGCGGTGATTTATCTCGCGGTCGCACCCAAGAGCAATGCGGTGTACACCGCCTACAAATCGGCTCGGGCCGACGCGGAGTCGCTCGGGTCCTTGCCGGTGCCGATGGCGATCCGCAACGCGCCGACGCGGCTGATGAAAGACTTGGGCCATGGGGCGGGCTACCGGTATGACCACGACGAAGACGGTCATGCGGCCGGCCAACGGTATTTCCCGGACGAGATGACCCCCAGAACCTATTACAATCCCGTCCCGCGCGGACTGGAGATCAAGATCCGCGAAGCCGTCCTTCGCCGCCGCGGCGGGGGTTGAGGCCTTATTTTTGTAGAGGTTGACCGTGCTCGATCCGAAGTTACTCCGTACCGAACCCGAACGCGTCGCCGCGAATCTCGCGCGTCGCGGTTTTACGCTGGATCTGGCCGCATGGGCGGCGTTGGAAGCGCGCCGCAAGGACGTGCAGGTCCGTACGGATCAATTGCGCAGCGAGCGCAATGCCCGCTCCAAAGCCATCGGCATGGCGAAGGGCAAGGGCGAGGACGTGGCGCCGCTGATGGCGCAGGTCGAGCAGTTGGGGGCCGATCTGGCGGCCGCCGAAGCGCAGTTTGGACCCATCCAGGCGGAGGTCGACGCCTTCGCGCTGCAATTGCCGAATCTGTTGCACGACTCGGTGCCCGACGGTGCCGATGAAAGCGCCAACGTCGAAGTGCGCCGCAGTGGCGTGCCACGCGCCTTTGATTTCGAGCCCAAGGATCACGTGGCGCTCGGTGAAGGCCTGGGCGGTCTGGATTTTGAAACCGCCGGCAAGCTCTCCGGCAGCCGCTTCTCGATCCTCAAAGGCCCGCTGGCCCGACTGCACCGGGCTCTCGCGCAGTTCATGCTGGATCTGCACACCACCGAGCACGGTTACACCGAGGCGTACGTTCCGTACCTGGTGACGCGCGAGACGCTGACCGGCACCGGGCAGTTACCCAAGTTTGAGCAGGATCTGTTCAAAGTTGCCGGGGAGCGCGAGTTGTTCCTCATTCCGACCGCCGAAGTGCCGGTCACCAATTTTGCGCGCGATGCGATTCTCGAAGGCGAGACGCTGCCGCTGCGGATGGTGGCGCACACGCCGTGCTTCCGCTCCGAGGCGGGCGCGGCGGGTAAGGACACCCGCGGCCTCATTCGCCAGCACCAGTTCGACAAGGTGGAGTTGGTGCATTTGGTGAAGCCCGAGCAGTCCTACGAGGCGCTCGAGGCCATGGTCACGCACGCGGGAACCGTGTTGGACAAGCTCGGTCTGCCGTATCGCGTGATTGCACTGTGCAGTGGCGACATCGGCTTTGGCGCGGCGAAGACCTACGACCTGGAAGTCTGGTTGCCGGGGCAGGCGAAGTATCGCGAAATCTCCTCCTGCTCGAACTGCGAGTCGTTCCAGGCGCGGCGGATGCAGGCGCGGTTCCGCAATGCGGCGGGCAAGCCGGAGTTGCTGCACACGTTGAACGGATCGGGCGTTGCGGTCGGGCGAGCGATGGTCGCCGTGCTGGAAAACTACCAGCAGGCCGACGGCAGCGTCGTGGTGCCTGAGGTGTTGCGCCCCTACATGGGCGGGCTCGAGCGCATCGTGTAACGGTGCGCCACTCAGCCGACCGCCTATCGGTCGGCCGGTGAGGTTGCAAAAGGCCGAGGGGG
This sequence comes from Steroidobacteraceae bacterium, assembly GCA_036742455.1. GTDB lineage: Bacteria > Pseudomonadota > Gammaproteobacteria > Steroidobacterales > Steroidobacteraceae > CAIKZZ01. Next base: position 124,480 of record DAINQU010000008.1, read on the forward strand.
CAATGTCCCCTCGGCCTTTCGTTTACTAACGGCGATCGCTGGCGCCGAGGATCCGCAGCAAGCTGAGGAACAGATTGTAGATCGACACGTACAGCGACACGGTGGCGGTGATGTAGTTGCGTTCGCCGCCGTTCACGATCTCGCCCGTCTGCCACAGGATCATGCCGCTCGAGACGAGCGCGAACATGCCGGAGACGGCAAGCGACAACGCTTCCATGTGGAAGAATATCGCGACGAGGCCGAGCAAGAACGCGATCATCGAGCCGACGAACAAGAAGCTCGCCATGAACTCAAAGCGCTTCTTAGAGAACACCGCGTAGCCAGACAAGGACAGGAACGTCGCCCCGGTGACGCCCAGTGCCGTCATTACGATCGACGAGCCGTTCGGCAAGGCGCGGATGTACAAGGACAGGATCGGGCCCAAGGTCAGGCCCATGAAGCCGGTGAGGGCGAACACGAGGCCGACGCCGACGGCGCTTGTCTTGAAGCGCTCGATCGCGAAGAGCAGGCCGTAGAACACGACCAGCGTGATCAGTACGCCCGGGTACGGCCAACCGTAGGCCATTGACGCGCCAGCGGTGAGCGCGCTGAACAGGAGCGACGCGGACAAGAGCAGGTAGGTGTTCTTGAGCACCCGCTGCGCATCCGTATCGGCGCGTGAGCCGAGGCGGGTGGCGGTTGAATCGATAATTAGCGGATTACGGTCCATCGAAGTCCTCCAGAGACGGTGTGCCTCAGTATAATGGGGATGCAGGTTGCTTTTTCGACCCCCTGTCGCGCAGGGAGTTCAACCCAGCGGTGGGGTGGCCGAGCGGTTTATGGCTCTAGTCTTGAAAACTAGCGAAGGTTAACGCCTTCCGTGGGTTCGAATCCCACCCCCACCGCCATTAAGTCTTTGATTTAAGATGCTTTTCGGATCATCCTCGGATATCTCCGCAGGGTGGCGGTCTTATGGGGTCGCGGCAGTCTCAGATGACTGTAATTGAGCCGATCTAGGCCTAAATTTTCCGAAAGGTAATCCCGCCACACAATGGGGGGATTACCACTGCCGAATGACGCTAGATCAATCCGCTACTGAAAGCGGGTTGACGTCGCGCCGTCGAACCCGGCTGCCGGTTCGAGTCATCCGGCCTGCACTCGCAGACGGGGTTTGGCGACGGTGGTCGTCTTGTTCCCACCACCTACTGACCCGGATCTGGTAAGGGTCCCACGTTGAGATTGCGCATAATGTGCGATACATTGTATCTCAATCAGGCGCAATAGGAGGCCGTCATGGCTGCCACCACCACCATGGTTCACGTCCGCGTGGACGAGAACGTCAAGGCGCAGGCTACAGAAACGTTGGCCGCGATGGGCCTGACGGTCTCCGATGCGATTCGCGTGTTCTTGACCCGTGTCGTCGCCGACAGGGAACTGCCGTTCGCCCTCAAGGCACCTAACGTCACCAGCCGCGTCGCCATCACCGAGGCCGATGAGATCATCAAGAGCCGTCGCGCTCGCTTCGCAACCGCGGACGCGCTGCTGAATGACCTTGAAGAAACCGGCCGCAAGTAAGCGGGCGAACCTGCCTCGCGCGTCCGACTACACCAAGACCTTCCTCAAGGACTGGCGGCGCCTGTCCCACTCCGGCCGGTACGACATGCACCGGCTGAAAGAGGCCATGACGCTGCTGATCGCCAACGACGGGCCGCTGCCGCCGGAATGGCTCGACCACCCACTGACCGGTGACTGGGCAGGCCATCGCGAGTGTCACATCGGCGGAGACTTCCTGCTGATCGACACGCTCGATGACTCAGGCAAGAGCGGCTTGGTCGTTTTCGTGCGTAGCGGGACTCACTCTGAACTGTTCTCGTAGCCCGGGACGGAAGACTCGCCAGGGCGTGTCCTCGATTTTTTGTTGACGGGCCAGAGGCGGGGGAGTGGCGATTGACTTGGATTCAGGACGCAGTTCCTCGATCGTATGTTGGGGCTGTACGGAGTTGTACTGCGGGAGCGCGTCGCCTCGGCGCCTTCCCAGGGAGGTGCCTGCGGCAGGAGCCGTTAGAGGCACGAGTGTAACGACTGCGAGGAGCATTGGCGTCCACACGAGTGGCCCTGAACGCGCCTCCCGGCGGTTTGCCGTGGCGCGCCTGACACACTGCCGTCGTGCGCCGTCCCCTATACTCAGCCCATCCAATCAGGGGGTAGTCGCTATGACGACGGTGCGATGGGTGTTGGGCGCTGTCTGGGCAGTCGCCGGGGTAGCGATATCGTGTGCTTCGGCCGAGCCGGCCGCGGTGTCCGGCGCGTCGGTGTCGCCGCTTGAGGTGACAATCGATCAAGGCCCGGTGCGAGGCGTCTTGCGTCACGGAGTGGTTGAATTCCGCGGGATTCCGTACGCCGGTTCGCCTGCGGGCGCGCACCGCTGGGCACCCACGCCGCCGCCGCCGCATTGGACCGCGGTGCGCGATGCGAGCGCCTTCGGTCCCGCCTGCCCGCAGACGGCGCGCTTCGGGCTCACCGAGGCGAGCGACGCCGAAGACTGCCTCACGATCAACGTCAGCGAGCCGGCGGATCGCAAAGCCGGTGAGACGCTGCCCGTGTTGTTCTGGATCCACGGCGGGGCCTTCTTAGGGGGCAGCGCCAATCTGTATCGTTTGGATGCCCTGGCACGCCAGCGCATCGTCGTCGTCTCGGCGAACTATCGTCTTGGGGTGTTCGGGTTCATGGCGCACCCGGCTTTCGCGGCGAGCGACAACGGCGCCTTCGGGTTGGAGGATCAGCGGGCGGCGATGCGTTGGGTACAGCGCAACATCGCTGCGTTCGGTGGTGATCCGGCGAACGTCACGATCGCCGGTGAGTCGGCGGGTGGCGGTTCCGTCTGTCAGCACCTCGCGGCACCGGAGCGCGTGAAGGGGCTGTTCAGCAAAGCGATCGTGCAGAGCGCGGCCTGCATGCAGCCGTTGCCGTCGGTCGCGCAAGGCGGCAGCTTAGGTATTCGGATATCCACCGATCCCATAGTGCACTGCGGTAACGATGCCCACACGCTCGCCTGTCTGCGTAAAGCGCCCCTGGCCGATCTTCTCGACGCAGGTATGACCGCGGCCGGGGCGTCGGTGATGTCGTTCGGCCCAACGATCGGCTCAACGGTCACACCGCGCGCGTTTGCGGAGGCCGCCCGGACGGGCGATTTGGTCAAAGTGCCGTTATTGTTGGGCGGTACGCGCGACGAGTTGCGTTTGTATGTGGGCTACGACGAGCAGGCGGGGCGGCACGTGACGCACGACAACGTGCTTGAGCATCTGCGCACGATGTACGAGGCCACACCCGCCGCGCAGTCGGCACACGCCGCCGAGCAGATTGCCAGGGAATACGACGTCGCGAACGCCGCGTCGGTTCCGGCAACGCTCGGAACCATCATGTCCGATTACACGCCGGTGGTCGGGATCAACAATTGCTTGTACTTGAAGACGGCCGAGACCTATGCGCAGTTTTCGCCCACGCGCGTGTTCGAGTTCGCCGATCGGGACGCACCGATACTCGGCGTCGGGATGCCGGCGCACCCGGATCCGGGGTTTGAAATCGGGGCGGGGCACTCGTCTGAGCTGAACTACCTGTTCCCGAATTTGTCGAATACGTCGCGCATCGATGCGCCGGATCTGTCACCCGCTTCACAGGCGTTGGCGGATCAGATGGTCGTCCTGTGGGCGAACTTCATGCGCTCGGGTGTGCCCAGTGCGGCCGGTGTCGCGGCCTGGCCGCTCTACCGAGGCGGTCCGACGGCGATGCTGCTCGATCGCGGCGGGCCGGTGCTGTTTGATGCCGCGCAGCGCCACAAGTGCGGATTCTGGAAGAGCCTGTACCCGCAGGCGTTGTGACAGCGTTTTGCGTGGCGGGGCTTGGCTACGGAACCCGAGCCCCCATATCCGCAGCGTCTCGCGGATGCGTGATTGAATGTTGGTGGCAGCGTTCACCGTAGGAGTTGTGTGATGACCGAACCGTACGAACCCCCAAAGGTGTGGACCTGGAACAAAGCGAGCGGCGGCCGCTTTGCGCACATCAATCGTCCCGTCGCCGGAGCCACCCACGAAAAGGCGCTGCCCGTGGGCCGCCATCCGTTGCAGTTGTACTCGCTCGGCACCCCGAACGGCGTCAAAGTCACCATCCTCTTGGAAGAGTTGCTGGCGCTCGGATTCAGTGGTGCGGAGTACGACGCGTGGCTGATCAATATCAGCGACGGCGACCAGTTCAGCAGCGGCTTCGTCGACGTCAATCCCAATTCGAAGATTCCGGCGTTGGTGGACCACAGCGGCGCCGAACCGATCAACGTGTTTGAGTCGGGTGCGATTCTCATGTACCTCGCGGAGAAGTTCGGCGTGTTCCTGCCTACCGAGCCTGCGGCACGCGCAACGTGTTTGTCGTGGCTGTTCTGGCAGGTGGGGAGTGCGCCGTTCCTCGGCGGAGGTTTCGGCCATTTCTACGCCTACGCACCGATCAAGATCGAGTACGCGATTGACCGCTTCGCGATGGAGACGAAGCGTCAACTGGACGTGCTCAATCGCCGCTTGGCCGAGCACGAGTACGTGGCCGGCGATGCGTACACCGTGGCCGATATGGCGATTTTTCCGTGGTACGGCGGCGTCGTGAAGGGCTGGGCTTATAACGCGGCCGAGTTCCTCTCGGTGCACGAGTATCCGCACGTCTTACGATGGGCCGATCAGTTGTATGCGCGCCCGGCGGTCCAACGTGGCCGGCGGGTGAACCGGGTGATGGGCGAGCCGTCGGAGCAACTGCGCGAACGGCACTCCGCGAGTGATTTCGACGCGCCGCCGGCCAGCGAGGCGACGGGAGCGGGCTAAGCGTCGGTTGGCGCGGCGGCGATCGCGGCCGCCGCGGCGATTTTGTGTCGGGCCTGCCACGGCGGGCCGGCGGTGCGGCCCATGGCGTTGAGCACGGCGTCGATGTCAGGCTCGCCCAAGCGACGCGCGGCGTCGGCGTGGACCCGGTCCCGGTCGTACCAGACGACCGTCCAACCGCGCTCCTCGGCGGCGTTCGCCAGCGCGAGGCGGTACATCACCGAATCGGCGATGACTTGCACGCGGTTGTCGCGCACGCGCGCTTCCACGCTCTCGGGGAGCGGTGGGCACGCTCGTATGGCTATCGTGCCGATCGGCGTGGGCAGCGACGACGCGAGGCGTGCGAGGCTGTCGCGGGCACCGACGGCCGCAGCGGCGGTAACGGTGGCGATCACCTCCAAGGCCTCGGGCAACGTGGTGGGCCGGGCCCATGGACTTTCCAGGTATCGACCGACCGCCCACGCGCCTTCGTGATGGTAGGGCTGGGTGGGCAGACCCGTGGTCAGATCAATGCGACGACGGTCGAGGAGTCGTGCCGGGACTGCGAGCGTCACGAGTTCCATGGCGTTGCCGTGCTCGACGGCACCGACGGTGGCGGTCATGCTCATTGTCCGAATCATTGACGTTCACGCTTCCGAAAAGTGGGCGATTCGTTCGGCCTCGTGAGAGGCAGTCCTCGCATCGGGGGCCGTCGGCCTCCATTTCAACGTAAGTTGGGGGCTGTGACCAGCGAGGGGTTTCCTGACGTCCAGCGGCGCCCGGCGCGATGTTAGCGCCCGCTTGAACGAACTCATTAAAGGCAAGCGTGGCATTACCGCCGATGCTGCGCTTGATCGGGCAGACGCGTTGGGCACGTCTGTGCGAGTTTGGATGAATTTACAGTCCACCTACGATTGAGCAGTCGCGGCCAAAACGCGCGCAGCGTAGGGGATCTTCGCGGTCAGCACGGTGGGCGGATAGATATCTACCGGTCCGTAGGCGACACCGCGTGATACCTGCTACTCGCCAACGGCGTCGGTGTCTATCAGGAAGGCTGCCCGAGAGACGGCATGCGACCTCTCTGCCGCGTGACCCTTGAGGCATGACGCTCTGCCGCAGTCGGGAAGTCCATCGACGGCCGATCGCGTCGTCCGGGAGGCGTTCCGAGACACGCCGATAGCACGTGTCTCGGAACGCGCGGGCACCGTTACATCAGGCGCCGACGGCGGCCAGATCCGCGTTCAACGTCGGACTCGGCCGCATCACCGCGGTCAGCTTGGCCGGGTCTGCCCAGTAGTACCCGCCGATGTTCGCGGGTTTCCCTTGCACTGCGGCCAGTTCCGCGATGATGGTGCTTTCGTGAGCGGCCAACGCAGCGGCCAACGGCGCAAAATGAGCCGCCAACGCCGCATCGTCCGTTTGCGCGGCAAGCGCCTGTGCCCAGTACATGGCGAGGTAGAACTGACTGCCGCGATTATCCAGTTCGCCGGTTTTCGGCGACGGCGACTTGCGGTTGTCGAGCAACTTTCCGGTCGCCGCGTCCAGGGTGGTTGCCAAGATCTGGGCCCGTGCGTTGCCGGTCTTGAGGCCCAGGTCTTCGAGGCTGACCGCGAGCGCGAGGAATTCGCCGAGCGAGTCCCAGCGCAAGTGGTTCTCTTCGACCAGCTGCTGCACGTGCTTCGGGGCCGAGCCGCCGGCACCGGTCTCGTACATGCCGCCGCCCGCCATCAACGGCACTATCGACAGCATTTTGGCGCTGGTGCCGAGTTCCATGATCGGGAAGAGGTCGGTCAGGTAATCGCGGAGGATGTTCCCGGTGACCGAGATGGTGTCGAGGCCGCGGATCACGCGCTCCAAGGTGTAACGCATCGCGCGTACCTGCGACATGATCTGAATGTCGAGACCCTCGGTGTCGTGATCGAGCAGGTAAGTCTTCACCTTCTTGATCAGTTCCGCTTCGTGCGGACGGTACGGATCGAGCCAGAACACGGCCGGCATCCCCGAGTTGCGGCAGCGCGTGACCGCGAGCTTCACCCAGTCACGGATCGGCGCGTCCTTGACCTGACACATGCGGAAGATGTCGCCGGCCTCGACCTGTTGGCTCAGCAACACTTCGCCGGTCGCAAGGTCGGTGATGTTGGCGATGCCGTCCTCGGGAATTTCGAAGGTCTTGTCGTGCGAGCCGTACTCTTCGGCCTGTTGGGCCATGAGGCCGACGTTCGGAACCGTGCCCATCGTGCGCGGATCGAAAGCGCCGTGCCACTTACAGAAATTGATCATTTCCTGGTAGATCCGCGCGAACGTGCTCTCCGGAATGACCGCCTTCACTTCTTTGAGGCGACCGTCGGCACCGTACATCTTGCCGCCGTTGCGGATCATGGCCGGCATCGAGGCGTCGACGATCACGTCGCTCGGCGAGTGGAAATTCGTGATGCCCTTGGCCGAGTCGACCATCGCCAGTTCCGGGCGGTGTTCCTGACAGGCGTGCAGATCGCGCACGATCTCTTCGCGCTGCGAGCTCGGCAGCGTGGCTATCTTGGTGTACAGATCGGCCATGCCGTTGTTGACGTTGATGCCCAATTGGTCGAACAGCGCCCCGTGCTTTTCGAAGGCTTCGCGATAGAAGGTTCGCACGCAGTGCCCGAACACGATCGGGTGCGACACTTTCATCATCGTCGCTTTCACGTGCAGCGAGAACATGACGCCCGACTTGTGCGCGTCTTCGATCTCCCGCTCGTAAAAGGCCAGCAAGGCCTTCTTCGACATAAACATCGAATCGATGATCTCACCGGCCTGCAGGGGCACTTTGGCCTTCAGCACGACGGCTTTGCCGGAGGTCGTGATCAATTCCATTTTGACGTCACGAGCGTGGTCGACCGTCATCGACTTTTCGCCGTGGTAGAAATCCCCGGCATGCATGTGCGAGACGTGAGTGCGCGAGGCCTGTGACCATTCCCCCATGAAGTGTGGGTTCTTGCGCGCGTATTCCTTGACGGCGCGCGGCGCTCGTCGGTCGGAGTTGCCTTCGCGCAGCACGGGGTTCACCGAGGAGCCGATGCACTTCGCGTAACGGGCCTTGATCGCCTTTTCCTCGTCGGTCTTGGGATCGCTCGGGTAGTCGGGAATCGCATAGCCCTTGCTCTGCAGTTCCTTGATGGCCGCCAGCAACTGTGGCACCGACGCGCTGATGTTCGGCAGCTTGATGATGTTCGCGTCCGGCTCCAGCGTCTTCTTCCCCAAGGCGGCGAGCGTGTCCGGTACCTGTTGTTCCGGCGGCAGACGGTCGGCGAAGTTGCCGAGGATGCGGGCGGCGACCGAGATGTCGCATTCGTCGATGCGGATGCCGGCGGCTTGCGTGAACGTGCGCACGATCGGCAAGAAGGAGTAGGTCGCCAGCAACGGCGCTTCGTCGGTGAGCGTGTAGATGATCGTCGGTTCGCTGCTCATATCGTCGTTCCTCAATGGATCCGTCAACGGGAAACCTAGTGCGCACGATTATCGCACTAATTGCTTACAATTCCGCGCGGTTTACCCCGACAGAAGGGGCCACGTTCGGCGTCACTTTCGGGGTAGGCGTCACGCCGGCGCTCTGGCGCGGGTCGGGTCGAGCCGCGATTCGGCGAGGATCCAATCGGCGACGCGTCGGACCCGATGATCGACCGGCAGACCGCGCGCGTGGGCGATGTAATAGCCCCGATCCGCGTTGGTCACGGTCGGCCCGACGCGAACGAGCGCGCCGCTGTGCAAAAAATCGTCGAGCAGCCCGTCCCAGCACAAGCCGACTCCTTGGCCGGCCAAGGCCGCGGCGACGACCATGGGATAGCTGTCAAATTGCACGCGTCGTCCGCTCGCGGGCGGCGATCCGCCCACGGCACGCAGCCACTCGGCCCAGTCGTACCAAGGGCGGCGCGGCACGTGCATATCGAGCAGCGTGTAGGGGGCCAGATCGTCCGGTGAGCGTGGCGCGGCGCGTTTGCCGAGCAGTAAGGGGCTCGCCACGGGGAACACGTGCTCCCGGAACAGCAACGTGACCTCACTGTCGTCTGGGGTCGGTGTGCCGAATCGAATCTGCAGGTCGCCGGTACTGTCGATTTCGCGGTCGTGCGATTGGCTGACGATGCGCAGCGACTGATCGGGAAATGCCCGCTGCATGCGCGGCAGGCGGGGAATGAGCCAGTAGGCCGAGAAACCCGCACCGGCACTGATGGTGAGTGCGCTGCGGGAGGGCTGGCGCAGTCGGGTCACCACCTCCTGAATGCGGGTGAGGCCGGCGCGCACCGCGTCCTCAAGTTCGCGTCCTTCGCGGGTCAGTGCCCAGGGGCGGGAGCGGCGATCGAAGAGCGTGACCCCTAAATCCGCTTCAAGGGCGAGCAGTCGGCGACTGGTTGCCGGTTGGGACAGTCCCAACTCGTCGGCGGCACGTTGCACCGTGCCGAGGCGTGCGACGGCGTCGAAAGCGAGCAGTCCGGCAAAAACCGGCAAACGAGGAGTATGCATGGGCTGCATAGTAGCATTTCAACTTTGCAGCCTCATCGGCGTGGGTCTCGGGATACTGACAGCGGTCGATACCGTCCTTACGGGTGCCCCTATGCCGCTGACGTCCAGCTCACCTATTTCCTTGTCTGAGCTCATCAATCTTGATTTGTACCCGCTGCACGAACCGGGCCCGGAGCGTGATTCGCTGCTCGCGTGCGTGCGCGAAGAGCTGGATGACAGCGGCTGTGCGGTGTTAAAAGACTTTATGCGTCCAAGCGCGATCCCGCACCTCGTCGCGGAGTGCGATCGCGTGCGCGACAAGGCGCACCGCAATTTCAATCGCACGAACCCCTATTTCACGGCCGACAGTCCCGAGTACCCCGCGTCGCATCCGCGTCGGCGGTTTTACGATCGCTCCAACGCATTCATTCCGGCGGACCATTTCGGGGCGGACAGCGCCATTCGTGCCGTGTACGAATGGCCGGCCTTTGCACCCTTTATCAAAGCGGCGCTGCGCGAAACGGCGTTCCATCGCTACGGGGATCCGTTGGCCGACGTCATCGTCAACATGGCCGAAGCGGGCAATGGCTTTCCGTGGCACTTCGATACCAATAACTACACCGTGACCTTGGCCATCCAAAACGCCGAGGGTGGCGGTGAGTTCGAGTACAGCCCCGCGCTGCGCTCGGCCACCGACGAGAACTACGCGGGAGTCGAGCGGGTGCTGAACGGTGATGCCTCGCTCATTCGGCGTCTGGTGCTGGAGCCTGGGGACCTGCAGATCTTCCGCGGTCGCTACTCCTTGCACCGGGTGGCCCCGTTGCTCGGAGCGCGTCCGCGCTACGTGGCCATTTACAGTTATGCGGAATTACCCGATATGGTCGGCAGCCCCGAGCGGACGCAGCAATTGTATGGACGCGTCTTGCCGATTCATTGGGAACGCGCGGGTCGACGCGCGGATGCACTCGTCGACTGATTGCCTCGGCGAGGTGGGTGCGAACGGCGACGGTCGACTGCGTCGATTACCTAATTCTGGGGCGCCGTTTTGCGACCACGCCGACTAGGCCGCCCGTGACTGCTCTGGATAATCGATCGCGAGCCCAAGCCGGGTGTTCGATGTGGCGCGGTGCGCCACGCCAGTGGGCGAGCACACGGTTCGGCTAGGCGGCGCGCCGACGAACGACGCGCCGTTTTCGCAAGACCCTGGGATGCCCGCGCGCGGCTCTGGCGCCGTGGCGCGGCGTTCCGTCGGCGTAAGGGTCGCGGCATGGAAGCCACAGGAGATCGACATGATTCGTCTACACACATCGGTGCGAGTGCTGGCGCTGGCCAGCGTGATGGGCAGTCTGCCGGCAATGGCCGCGGACTTGCCGGAAATTGTCGTCGAGGCAAACGCCCCGACCGTCCACGTCAGCAAACACCACGAGGCCAGCATGCCCGGCGGTGCCAGCGTCGACTTGCTGCAAGTGCGCTACCACGTGCACTTAAAGGGCTTGGATCTCGCCAAACAAGCCGACGTCGCCAAACTCGATGAGCTCATCAAAGAAGCCGCCGTCAAAGGCTGCGACACCATCAAGCAGCAATACCCGCTTGCAACGCCGTCCGGTCCGGATACGTGCGTGGCCGATGCGGTGAAGAGTGCGGACGCGCAGCGCAAAGCGGCCCTGGCCGCCGCGATGAAGAAGTAATCCGCGCCGCGTCTGACGGCTACGTCCGTCAGACGCGGATGTCTGCCTGCAAGAGACAACGGCATTCCCGCGCGAAGTCGATGGAGACGCGGGCGTGCACGCGGCCTTGACGATCCTGAAAGCGCTGATGCCCTCGCAGGGTAAACACGCCTTCGTGCCAGATGTTCGGGTGGATGTAGAGCCCGTGCGTGCCGTCGAAGCGAAAGCAGACGAACTGCTCCGGCGTGACGTCATCGCCCGGCAGCGCGAGTGGGACGTAAAAGGGCGCCCGGTCCAGCGGGTAAAAGAGTTGCCCGCCGTCGGGATGGTAGTTGGCGTGCCAGAGCAACATTTGCGACGGTGCGCGCGTGTGCGACGCATCCGCGTGTTCCGGCAGGACGCCGTAGGCGAGCACGTAATGGCCGCCGACCGCATCGTTGCGGCCATAGAGGATGTCGCCGTGCCACTCGCTGTGAAAAAGGCCTTCGGTGGTGCCGCCTTCATCGCCGGTGCCGTCGTCGACCGGGCGCCACCCTTGGGCGGGCCAACGGACGATCTCGATGGGACAGGCGTCGGGCGTGTCGACCAGGCGACCGTAGCCGGTCAGCGTCTCGGCGGTGGCGTCGACCACAGGCATGCGCACGAGGCGTAAGCCGGCCGGCAGATTAGGGTTCAGGTAGTCGATCGCGCTCATCGCACTTACTCGCCGCCGTTCGGCGCGCGCGGTGAGATCCACCACGAGTACACGACGGGAACCAAAAAGGCGACCCCGCCGGCGCCAATCAGCACACCGAGTGCGTAGTGCGGCGCAACCACGGCCGTCACCACGAGCGCCAGACCCGCCGCCATCATCCACGGGCCTGCGATCCGGTGGGTGCGATTCCAGACGGTCGCGTCGGCCAAGGTCCACGGGGTGCGAATGCCGACGTAGAAGTTCTGGGAGATCTTGCCCATCCAATTGCCGAGGATCACGAAGAGCACGCCCACGGCGCAGAGCACTTGGGTGGGCATGTCGATGGGGGTGCCGAGCGCGACGAGATCGACAAGGCCCGTCATCCAAAGGCCGAACCCGGCGATCACGGCAACGATGGCGCGAAAGACTCGACCGAAGGGCGTCATCGAAAAATTCGCGGGGGACAGCGCCGGCAGCACGCACAGCAGCAGGGAGGCCGGCGCAAAGACGAGCGGCAAAATCCACACGCCCCAGGGCTTGGGCAAGGTCGCGTCGACCGCGCCCGCGGCATTCCAATGCGTGGGCATGGGGTCGGGCAGATGACCGTACAGGGCTGCCTGCAAGGCGATCATGCTGAGCAGGGTGATGAGGGTGTGGCGGTAGTTACGCAGCCATTGCATCGTCAGTCTCCAGTGCCCCGAAAGCGGAGGATTTCCGTGGCGAGGTCTTCCAGCACCGAGGTGTTGAGGGAATACACCCGCTGCGTGCCGCGCTTTTCACAGCGCACGAGTTCCGCCTCGCGCAGCAGTTTCAGGTGGTGGGAGAGGGTGCTCGCGCCAATGGCAAGCGGCGCGCCAATGTCGCTGGCCGTGAGCGACCCTTGGCGCAGGCGCTGCAAAATGGCGCGCCGCTGCGGATCGCTCAAGGCTCGGTAGACCGTGTCCCACATAATTTCGAAATCTATCGAATTATAGGCGACGGTACAAGGCCGTCGGCATGCCGGGAGTCGCCCTCAGTGCAGCGGGTGCAAATCCCACACGATGACCGCGTGCGCCGGCAGCGTGACGGTACGCGGACCGGTCACGGCGGCGGCCCCTTCGATCGCGGGACCGTGGCGTCGCGTGATCTGGAAACGGCGGGCGTGCCCCGATGGCACCTCGAGCAGCGCCGGCAGATCCAGCGTGTAGGTCTGCGGTCGATCGGCCGGATTGCGCAGCGCCACGATGGCGCCCTCTGGGGCCCACGACGCCCACCCGTACACGGCGTCCCGCGCCGGGTCACCGCCGATCCAATGGCTGTCGCGCAGCACATCCGCGCGCTCGCGCGCCCACCGGGCGGCCTCGGCGAGCGTGTCCCATTGCGCCGCGCTGAGCAGATCCGGGGAGATGTAGAGCTCCTGCAGGCCGGTGCCGGAGGCAAAGTAGCTCCACACCTCGTCGGCAAAATCGTTGCCCGGATCCCGGTCGAGACCGCGCGCGTGGCGCGCGTAGATGATTCCGTGGAGCATCAGCGAGTTGAGCGGAAAGAGCGGCCCCTGGCGCACGATACCGCCGTAGGTGTCCGCGTCCCGGTAGGTGATCCAACGCTGACGATCGGTGCCGTGACCCAAGAAAGCGTGATCTTCGCCCCCGCGCCAAATGGAGTCGGCGCTCATGAGCCAGAACGGCGACGGCCACGTTCCGGTCGTAAGGTTGATGTACAGCGAGGGGCTGGCCGTGCGCAGGTCCGCGATCAGTTCCATGGCAGCGGCAAAATCGCTGTCGAACGCACTGCCCGGGGTCACTTTGTCGGGGCTGCCGGTACCGTCCAGTTTGAACTGGTTGACGCGGTAGCGGCGCACGAGATCCAACGTGGTGTCGTGGAAGAGGGGGTAGTAATGCGGGCCGCTCAGGGCGAGGCCTTGATCGTCGACCTCGTACCCACCGGCCCGACCCGCCGCCAAGCGCTGCTGGCGCGGCGGCCCGTAACCGCCCCACGGCGACAGCCACATTCCCGGCGCCGCCCCGAGCGCCGTCGTCGCCTCTTGCAGGTGCGTGAAGCCGTCTGGGAACCCGTCGTTGAATTGCCACAGACGATTGGGGTCATCCCAGCCGTCGTCGAACAGGAACGAATCGAGTGTCACGCCGCGCTGTTTGACGAGCTGCTCCCCGTACTGCGCGACGACGGACAGGGCTTCTTTCTCGGTGTATCGGCTGAAATAGCCGATGTCGTACCAGGAGTTGTAATGCAGAAACGGTCGAAACGGATGCGCACGTTCGGCTTCGAGGTACGCCTCAAAACCGCGTCGGGGCGACTCCAACCCCGTGATGCCGGCCACCGTCGAGTACTGCACGACGACGCCGGCGCGGATCGGTAGGACGCGACGCACGATTGCGTTGGCGCGGCCCAGCACGACGATCGGTTCGGACATCGGGTGTTCGATGCCAAAGTAGCGGTCGCCGTCTTGGATCGGCGAGCCGCTCGCGGTGCCGGCGGTGGTGCCGTCACCGACCGCGACATCGAGGAGTTGCACCTTACTCACCGGCAGGTCCACCGTCGTGCGCAGGTCGTACAACTCGCGCACGTAGGCGGTGCCGTCGCGCAGGCGTGCCCGATAGTCGAGTTGCACCGTCCCGTCGGCGGAGGCCAAGACGGCATGGACCTCGGTCCCGTGACGGCGGTCGGCGGCGCGTGCGGCATCGGCGTGGACGGGTGCCGACTCGCAGGTCGGCGTCCCCACGAGATGCCATTGATCGCTATCGAGGATCGATCGATCGGACGCGGTGAGGCGCAGCAACGCGCCGTTCAGCGGTGCCGTGCGGCCTGTCCAGCGATTTTCCAATTCGTCCCGGCCGAGGGACGCCGCGCGATACGCGATTCGATAGCGCAAGGCGTCGTTGCTGAGTTCCGGACCGTCGGCGGTGATCGCGCACGCGGCGACGCCGGGGGCGGCCGGCAAGGGCACGTCGGCCGCGCCGGCAGAGAGCGACCAAAGCGCCCCGGCGGCACACAGGGATAGACGGACGAAACGCTCAAAACGGCCCGACAGTGTCCACATAATTCATCCCCGTATCCGCGCGAGGCGCCATCATGCCATCCGACGGGGTGTCGTGAGCGCTACTTGTCAGGTTTCGACGTCGACGTGGACGTGTTGCGCCACGCGATCCATCCAGCTCTGCACGTGGCCGCCAATGCTATCGATCAGATGCGTGATGGCCGGCACGTGGTCGTAGCCCCAGTAAATCAGCGCGCACACCACCGCGAAGCCGACCACGGACTCGATCAGGGAGAACGTGCTGCCCCATCCGGCCCGTCCGCCGACCGTTGGGAAGAGCAGCAGGCAAAGCAGTCGAAACGGCCAGGCGATGATCGCGAAGGCAATCCACATGATCAGCACGACCGCCCAAATGGGTATCGCAGCCGGCCAGAGCAGGCCGAACATCGCGCCCGTGGTCATCAACGTCACAATGCCGATGACCCATGCGAGAGCCAACCCGCCGAAGATCAGCACCAGCGGGATCATCAGCAACGCCGCCAGACAGCCGCCGAGGCCGGTGCGCGGGCGCGCGTTCGCAGTCGGTGTGGCGGCGGCGGCCGATGCGGGCGCCCCGGTGTTCGGCGCAGCGCCCGCCGCCTGACGGCGTCGACGGCGCGCGTCGACGCGGCTATAGCGCCAGCGGCGCAGCGACGCGCGAATCCCGGTGCTCGCGGCGGTCTTCGCTTTGTGCCATTCCGCTTTGAGCGTGGCCTTTTCCTGCTGCCAATCGCGTCCGGTGAGCGAGGCGGCTTCGCGACGCGCGCGCTCAACAAATTCCCGTGCGTTGAACGGCTCGCCGTGGGCCGCGGCGAGTTCCTCGGGCGTGCGGGCAACCGGCAGTATGATGATCAGGCCGATATACAGTGCGCCGGCGAAGCCACCGCACAGCGTTAGCGCGACCACCGCGATGCGCACCCAGCTCACGTCCACGCCGAAGTAAGCGGCGAGGCCGTTGCACACGCCGGCGACCATTTCACCTTCTTTGATGCGGTACAAGCGGCGGCGGCGCGTGTAGGCGGGCGCGTCCGCGTGAGCCGCGGACGGTGACGGCTCGTTCGCCCCCGTGTCGGGCTCAACCGGCCCCATCTCGGCGAGCACCGCATCGATCTCCGAACGGGTCAGCACGGTCTTGTGCGGCCCGAGGAAGCGCTGGCTCTTTTCGGCGATCGCCTGTTCCAGATCGAGCAGGATCTCGGCCAGATCGCTGTTGCTCGCCAGGGCGATGCGCGCCGACTCGAGGTAGGCGGCGACGGCGTCGGCGGCATCCTCTTCGAGCGCGTAGGCGTTCCCGTTCAGGCTGATGGTGATGACTCGGCGCATGACGCAGTCCCCAGTTCGTTAAGGGTGGAGTGGAGGCGATCCCAGTAGGCTTGGAGTTCCGACAACTGATCGCGACCGGAATCGGTGAGGCGGTAGTACTTTCGGGGAGGGCCGAGGCCCGATTCCCGCCACTCGTAGTCGACGAGGCCTTCCCGCCGCAGGCGGCTGAGGAGGGGATAGAGCGTGCCTTCCTGCGTCGCGAAGTCGGTGGCGGCGAGCGCCTTCAGCAGGTCCGCGACGTACAGCGCGGGGCCGCCGAGTAACTTCAACACGACGAATTCAAGCAGTCCCTTGCGCAGCGGAGCGAGTTTGTGTTCGGTGTTCATGATGCTACCTTGTTGAGACAAGGTAGCGGGTTCAAACCCGCTCGTCAAGGCGGAGCGATCGTAACGGCCTCCGGATGACCTTCCAGGTGGTACGACACGATCGCGATCTCAAAGCGACCCAACGTCCGAGCCAAGGTATCCAGTCCGGAGGCCGGTCCGTCGTGCCCGGCGCTTCGGGCGAGGGCGATCCGCGCCGCGTCGGCCACCGCGCCGGCGTGCACCGCGGCATCCACCGCGATCCAGCGGTCGTTCGCCCACGCTTCCGTCCAGGCGTGGCCGATAAAGCGTGAATCCGAGAGGACGTAGCCGTAGACGACGCGGGACGGAAACCCGGCGGCGCGCAGCAAGGTCGCGGTGAGCGTGGCGTAGGCCACGCACGTGCCGCGGCGGCGGTGCAAGACGTCCAACGGCGCACCCGTCGCGAAGCCGGCGTCGAAGGAGAGGGTTTGCGCGACGAAATCAACGATCGCGGCGACGCGGTCAGGGTCGGCACGGTGGGGTTGGACCAGCGCCTGCGCGAGCGCGCGCAGTTCCGGCTGGTCGCTGTCGAAATACGCGTTGGGACCGCGCTCCGTCGCCTTCGGCGGCTGTCGCGAGGCCGCATCGCGGCCGGGGCGTTCGATCGTGACAACGACACTGCCGCCCGGGCCCGACTGGGCAATCTGCCCGGCTCCGCGGAAATCCGCCGGATCGAGCGCGCCGTGGTGGGGCTCAAGGCGCACGGTCAGTCGGTCAACCGCCCGCGCCGCGGGCACCGAGACGTTGGTGGTGACTTCGGCCGCAACGCCGATCGGCGCGCCTTCGATCGGTGCCGAGGACTGATCGTCCGCGACCCGTCGAACGACCAGATGGCCGAGCGGCGACTCTTCCTCGGAGTCGAGGAGTTCCCCGTCCGCATCGAGTGTTTGGCGGACGTCACGATCCTCGGCGGCGT
This sequence comes from Steroidobacteraceae bacterium, assembly GCA_036742455.1. Classification (GTDB taxonomy): domain Bacteria; phylum Pseudomonadota; class Gammaproteobacteria; order Steroidobacterales; family Steroidobacteraceae; genus CAIKZZ01. Next base: position 141,706 of record DAINQU010000008.1, read on the forward strand.
AATGATCGATCACCGCAAACGGCTGGCCGACGGTACGACCGTTCGCCAAGCGACGTTCGATCACCACAGGCTCGCCGGTGTCGTCGGCCAATTCAACGTAGCGCACGTGATCGTGGGGGTGATGCAGGCCGGCGAGCGTGGCGCGGCGGAGGGCCTCGGGCCCGAGTACCGGTCCCGGCGCGTCTACGTCGGTCGCGTAGCGTTGTGCGGCGCCCCTGGGCGTCCGATGGACGTGGCGACCGTGAACGATCGCCTCAAAGCCGTAACCGTCCCCAGCCATCGCCCCGGTGACGGTGGCGCGGAGGAGCCCGGTTGCGTCTTCCTCATAGGTCGCGTGTTGTTCGACCTCGAGACGTTGTCCGGCACGGAACAGCAGCAGGTGTTCCTCGCTCTGCGTGACGGTGCGGCCCGCGCGCTGCGTTACGGTGTCGGTCGCGGATCCGGCCGGGTGGCCGTCAAGCAGGACGTCGTAGCGGCGGACGCTGTCGGCTTCGGCGCAGAAGCTTAGCGCCGCGATGACGAGGCCGAGTACGGCCGACAGTCCCCACCGACGTCGTATTGCCGGGCGCCCGTCGCGGACGCCGGTCGTGCACAGCCGGTGCCCCGAGCGGTCTTCCACGGGCGTTGCACGACAGTCATGGGAGAGGGGTAAGATCGGACACATGCCCCGAGAATACGCGAGCCTGCGCCGTAAGACGTTCTTCCTGCCGTTTTTGGTCGGCGGATTCCTCGGCATTTTGGTGCTCGCGTTGGGGTTCTGGTTACACGGTCGCATCGTCTCGAGCGCGGCGACGACCTTGGTGGTCGTCACCCGGCACGCGGAAAAAGATCTGAGCGGAGGGGACGACCCCAACCTCACGGCCGAAGGGATGGCGCGTGCGGCGCGGCTCGCGGCCAACTTCCCCGGACGCGCCGGTCAGTTGGGCTTTGACCGTGTCTATGTCACGCAGTGGCGGCGAAGCGTGGAGACGGCCCGTCCGACGCTTGCGCAAAGCGGGGCTCTGCTGTCCCGCGTCGAGGCGGACGCACCCGCGGCGTTGGTGCAGCAAATTCGCACGCAAGATGGCGGCCGGCGGGTACTGGTGGTTGCGCACAGCGACACGGTACCTGCGATCGTGCACGGCCTCGCGCCGACGGCGCAGATTCCGGAGATCGCCTCCACCGAGTACGGCACCGTCTACGTGATTGCGGTGCCGCGCACCGGTCAGGCGACCGTGCTCGCGATGCACATTCCCTGATCAGGGGGTGAGGGCTGCCGGCGGACGGAAGTCCTCTTCGTACACGCGGTAGTGCCCGTCGTGCATGCCGAGCCGCCGATACACCGCTTGCGCGGATTCGTTATGGTCCTCGACGTACAGGCGCACACCGCACACCGTTGGGTCCGCGGCGGCGAGTGAGCGGACGTGCGCGTAGAGGTGACGGTAGAGGCCGCGGCCGCGCAGGGACGGAATCACGTGCACGGACGCAATCCACCAAAACCAGCCGTTGCGCCAATCGCTCCATTCGCGCTGCACGAGCAATTGGGCCGCGGGAGCGCCGTCGCACTCAGCAAGGAAGAAGCGGCCTTTGGTGGGGTCCTCCAGCGCACCCTGAACACCGGCCGTGACGAGCGCACGCTCGGGTGCACGTCCTTCGGTTTCCATCGCCATCCCGATATTGCCGTCGACGATGAAATCGCGATCTGCGAGTGTGGCAGGGCGTACAGTGACCTTCATGCGGTGTCTCCTGAGCAGAACGCGGATAATAACGGCGTTGCGACGGGTTTGCGGTTGCAAGTGGCGCGGTCGGTGCTAGAATGCGCGCCTTGATTGGGGCGGTAGCTCAGCTGGGAGAGCGTCGCGTTCGCATCGCGAAGGTCGAGGGT
>DAINQU010000009.1:0-121470 GCA_036742455.1 Steroidobacteraceae bacterium
GCCCCACTGGAGCCGCCAAAGCGTTACTCAAGGTATTGGACAAGGTCCCTGAAGCAGCACTAACGGCCCTGCCCTAAACTTTTGTACGTTGCCCACCGGAGTAGTGTTTGAATTTGCGCTACGCTTGCGCTGTAACCGCTGCAGACGAGCCCTTCACGCGGCAGGGGTCACAGGTTCAAGCTCTGTACCGCCCACCAATCAATTCCCGGCTTGAGAGGACACCGTCACTCCCAATCCGATCAGGCAAGCTGGCGCTGTCGGCTAGGATTGCCTTCTAGAAATTTAACGCTCCCTAGATTCCGACTATCCCGCCGCGCGGATGCTGTTAAGCACCTTACCGTGCTTCGCTGTCAACCGAGCCTGCCAGAGATCGTAAGCCAGCTGCTGTGATAGCCAGCGCTCTGCAGAACCACCACGATCCACGCCTAGCCACTGCTCGATTCTGAGAGCCATCATCGGACTGATACCGGAACGGCCGTTAAGGACCTTCGAGAGCGTCGTACGGTCAATTCCAAGCGCCGAGGCCGCCGCACCTACAGTTAATCCGAATGCCGGCAGAACGTCATCGCGTAGCGTTTCGCCAGGATGCGGCGGATCGAGCATACTCATTTCAAATTCCTCAGTGGTAGCCCTGATGATTAACAAGAACTGCGTCGCCGTCCTCGACGGAAAAAGTAAAACGCCAGTCGCCGCTGACGCTCACACTCCAATGATTGGCGAACTGCCCTTTCAGAACGTGGAGTCCCCAGCCCGGGACGTTCACGTCCGCAGGCACCTTGGCCGCCTATAGAGTAGCCAACCTTGATGAATGCGCAGCCTGAATACCCGCTTTGCTTCCAGTTCGGAAAAATCGTTCGACACCCTGGTGGCGAAAGCTACGGATCATGGACCGAATTGAAAGCGCATTGCGCCACACTCTACAACGCTCCCAGTGACGCTCTACGGCGATCATGATGAGAATCCAGTTGAATGACCTTCTGCCGGTTCCGTACACAAGAACTTAAGTTCATCGCCGCTGATCTTCGAGATCAGCGGCGCATATCACTTGCTTCCAGACCTTTCTGAAGCTGGATTGGCCACGATTGAGTGGATACGGCCCGCATAGCTCATGCGCTCAGTTTTCGCAGTGACGCGCCATCGGCCCTGACCGATTACAATCGGATGATCGCTTTATCCTCCTGTCATACCGAGGCTTCCCCATGTCCACACGACTGTATTTGCCTGCACTGGGTCTACTCGCCGCACTGTGCGGACTGAGTGCGACCGCCGTCGAACCGAACGGTGCAGCCGACGCCGTGGATCCGGTGGTACTGGCGAGGATTCGCGACGGCGCCATGCAGGATAACTGGGCGTACCCCCATCTCGCGGCGCTCACCGATCAGATCGGTCCTCGCCTCTCCGGTTCGCCGGGACTTGAGGCTGCGATACAGCAGGTGGCCGAAGCCATGCGCAGTGTCGGCGCTCGGGTCACGCTACAGCCGGCGAAAATCCCCCATTGGGTTCGTGGCGCCGAACGCGCCGAGCTGGTCGACTACGCCGGTCGACCGCACGGTATCTCCCCATCCCTACACCTCGTCGCCTTGGGCGACTCTGGCGCGACGCCGGCGGACGGGCTCACCGCCCCGGTCGTCGTCGTGCACAGCGTCGACGAGCTGGCAACGACGGACGTCCGTGGCCGGATCGTCGTGATCAACATGCGGTTTGATCAGCGCTTGGCCGATAACGGTTACGCGGGAGAAGCCTACGGACAAGCGGGCGAAGAACGATTTGTGGGTCCCTCGACGGCCGCAAAGCGCGGCGCACTCGCCACGTTAGTGCGCTCTGTCGGCGATGCGCAGTATCGACTGCCGCACACGGGGGTGACGGAGTGGGATGCTGGCCAGACGCCATCCCCTGCCGCGGCGCTCGCGGCCGAGGACGCCGATCTCGTGGACCGACTGGCAGCCGCCGGTCCGGTCAGCCTGCATCTCGTGTTGACGCCGCAACGTCTGCCGGACGCCGACAGTGACAACGTCATCGCCGACTGGGTCGGGCGCGAAAAACCCAACGAGGTGGTGGTCGTCGGCGGCCACTTGGATTCTTGGGATCTCGGTACCGGCGCCATCGATGACGGCGTTGGCGTCATGGCCGCCGCCGGTGTCATTGAGACGTTGTCCCGCCTCGGCATCCACCCGCGACGAACGATCCGTATGGTCGCCTTTACGAACGAGGAGAACGGCGGACGCGGTGGCAAAGCCTATGCCGCGGGATCCGCCGCGTCGGGCGTCAAACACGTCGGCGCTATCGAGTGCGACATGGGGGCCGGGCGTGCACTCGGCATCCAAGCGGCCGTCACACCGGCGTCCATGGCGTCGCTCAAAGCGGTGATGAAAGCGTTGCAACCGATCGGCGCGAGCGTCCTTGTGCGGCGTGAAGGCAGCGTCGGCGCCGATATTTCGCCGCTCCAAGCCGCCGGCACGCCCAGTTTCGCGCCCGTCCTCGACGGTCGCCATTATTTCGATTATCACCACACCGCCGCCGATACGCTCGACAAGGTGGATCCGGAGAATCTACGCTCGGAGATCGCCGTGATGGCGGTGCTCGCGTATTTTCTGGCGGACACGCCCGAGACGATTGAGGGCGTATCGATCACGAGTGCCGAATAGTAGGTCGCTCCGTGCGCACCGACGGCGGTGCGCACGATCGTGTCTTGACGGGGTATCGGACGCGTGTGGACGCACGCCCTTCCCGTCACTCGCCTAGCATCTCAAGACCGCTGCACGACGCCGCACGACGTGGCGAAGGCTTGTCGTGAGACGGCCCCCGTAGCGCACCATCGGCGTTCGTCACCGCGGCGCGCTAGATATAGCGCGCTTTGACATAATTCAGCACACGTTTTTTGGCTTGAAATGCCTGTAAAACGCGGGCTTAATCGCGCCATCGATTACAACAAAGACTCTGCCAGGGGACTTCTTCCATGCGATCACTACGCATCAAATTGGCGTTGGCGCTGCTGTGCGCCTGCGTGACCGCGGCGCACGCAGTGCAAAACGGGCCAGCGCCGACGAGCGCCAGCGTCAATGCCGCCGGGCCCTTTGCCACGGCATCGGTCGCGGTGGCGTCCAGCAGCTCGCTGGGCTTTGGCGGCGGCACCATCTACTACCCCACGGCAGCCGGTACGTACGGCGTTGTGGCACTGTGCCCCGGCTTTACCGCCACGCAGACCAGCGTCGCTTGGCTTGCTCAGCGTCTTGCCACACACGGGTTCGTCACCATCGCGATGAACACCAATAACGCGCTACTCGACTCCCCCGCCACGCGCGGTACGGAATTGCGCGCCGCACTCACGTACCTCACCGGTGCAACCGCTCCTGCGGCCGTCAAGCCCCACGTCGACGGAACGCGTCGTGCGGTCTACGGCCACTCCATGGGCGGTGGCGGCGTGTTCTACGCACTCACGGCGGATAAGACCATCAAAGCGGGCTTCCCTATGGCGCCGTTCAACACCGCGCAGACGAGCTTCCCGACGATCACCTCGGCCACGATGGTGCTGACCGGTACCGCGGATACGACCGCACCGGCCGGAACGTTCGGAACGCCGATGTACAACAGCATCCCAACCACCACGCCCAAAGCATTCGCGCTGTTAACCGGTGCGGTGCACTCCACGTTCAGCGCGAATCCCGGCGACGAGCGGGTCGGCCGCTACGGCGTACTGTGGGCCAAGCAGTTCGTGGACGCGGACACGCGATACACGTCGTTCCTCTGCGGCGCCGATCAAGCCGCGTACAACACCGCGGCGCACTTTGCCTCTTATTTGAGCACGTGCCCGTACTGAGGTGGCAACGCCAGCCACCCCTCGGGTGGCTGGCGCTCATCGTGATCATCACCGGCGCCAGCGTCGCCGTGTGGTACGCCACCCGCCGCGATGCGGCGGAGCACGCCGTTTCCGTCGCACAGCCTTCGACAGAGGCTCGAGTAACCGCGCCGCTTGCCCCACTCGAGACGCCACCGACGCCATCGGCGGTCGATACGCTTCCCAACGATCCGAGTGACGACGGCGCGCCGGAAGATCACTTCCGCACGACCGCGAGCGGGTCATTGGTCATCGACGTGCGGACTCGACTGGGCATCGAAGCGTTGGTCGGCATCTACACGCCGGCCGAGCAACTCACTCGCCTCCAACACCTACAGTCCACCCTGCCACCGCCCGCCTATGCGCGGCTCGTGGAACTGACTGCGCAATATCGCAACTACCTCGTCGCCAGTCGCCAGCTCTACCCCCCAGACACCGCGCACACGGATCCCGGTGATGCGTTGCGCGAACTGGACGATCTGCACGGATTGCGGCGCACGTACTTTGGCGCGGAGACCGCGGAGGCGTTCTATGCGTCGGACGAGCGTCAGGCGCGACAATTGCTCATCGAAATGCAGAAAGACACGACGCCGGGCTTAACCCTCGAACAAAAAGCCGAGCGTGCGCAGAGCACACTCGGCAACGCGGCCCGCCACCCCTAACGGCTCCGACGCTCTCGTCGGTACTCACGATTCAAGCGGCGTTAACCGCAATGGCGCGTGATCGCCGGATAGCCGCCGTCACATCCCGCAGCGCATGGTCTAAGCAAGACCGGCTGCTTAATCGCGCGCCGGTTCTTGGCGAACGCCGGCTTTGAGCACGTAGTCCACGTGCTCCAGGCGACTCACGTCGGCCAAGGGATTTCCGTGTACGGCGATGATATCGGCCGCTTTGCCGACTTCGAGCGTACCGAGCCGATCAGAGACTCCGAGCAACTCCGCGGCCGTCACCGTGGCGGACCGTAGCGCCTGCTCAGGGGTCATCCCGAAGCGGACCATCCATCCAAACTCGATCGCCGGGTTGGTGTGCCAATCAAATCCACCGATATCCGTGCCGAACGCGATTTTGACACCCGCCTTTAACGCGCGGCGGAACGTGTCCTCGTGAATCTTCACCATCTCGAGCCACACCGGTGCGCCGGCCTTCGCGCGACCCTCGGCCACATACTGACCCACGTAAATCGTCGGCACGTAATAGATCCCCTTGGACACCATCGTCGCGAGATCCGCATCGGCGATGTAATTGCCGTGCTCAATGCTGTCGACCCCCGCTTCCACGGAGTTGTGCACGCCCTGTAACCCCATCGCATGGGAGGCGATGTGATGCCGCTGCCGATGCGTTTCATCGACGATGGCGCGCATTTCGTCGAGCGTGAACGTCGGGATATCGTCCAAGACACCCCCAGCGACCACTCTGTAGGAGCGATCCGAATACACCTTGATCCAGTCCACGCCGTGCGACAGCTGTTCGCGAACCGCGCGCCGCCCACCGTCAGCCCCGTCCACTTCCTGGACACCCTTCGGCATCACGAGCGCTGGGGCATAACCCAAGAGCGGGTATGCGCCGGTCACGTCCATGGAGCGGCCGGCGACTTGCATGCGAGGACCAGGTATCACGCCGCGATCAATGGCGGTCCGCACATCGACGTCGGCATAGCCGGCGCCTTCCGTTTCGATATCGCGGATGGACGTAAAGCCCCAACCAAGGATGCGCCGCGCATTCGTCGTCGCGACGATGGTTCGGTACTCGGGCGACTGTTTAAGCAGTTGCTCGTCGTAATCCGCGGCGGTGATGTCGCCTTGCAGCAGCACGTGGGTATGCGCATCGATCAGCCCGGGCAGGCACGTTTCCGCGCTTAAATCCGTGATCGCTCCCGCGGGTCGGCCGGCGCTGGCGGGCCGCACCCCGGCGATGCGATCGCCGTGTACCTCGATGTATGTTTCGCCGCCCAACCCCGCGGTGATGCCGTCCCAGACGTGCCCACAGTGCAGCCACTGGCTGTCGGTCGCGCTGCTCGGTGACGCTTCTGCGGCCACTCCGAACGCTAAGGACACACTGATAAGCACCAACGAGAGCAGACGTGGGGACATGACAACTCCGTACGCGGGATGGGCAACCGTGATCGCATCGTCGGCGCCCGACGGGGGCCGACGATGCACGTCTCCTCACGGTAGGACCGTTGCGATGCCCCGTCAATCCGTCCCGGGCCAACGGCAACCCATCGAGCGCGTCGTCTTACGGCGCCGAGGTCACCTGAACCACCGCGTTCTGATCGGTGAAGTACAGGATCCCGTTCGTCGAGACCGCTAATCCGCCGGCCGGGGTAATGACGCCCGGGAGACCGCCGGGTGCATAGCCGGATTTACCCACGGCGCCGACCACCGTGGTGACGTCTCCTGCCGGCGTGATCTTGCGGATCGTGTGGTTCACGGTATCGGTCACGTAGACATTACCGACGGCGTTCACCGCGATGCCCTCAGGGCCGTAAAAACTGGCCGCTGTGCCGTTGCCATCCGTGTGTCCGTTGACTCCGGCGGTTCCCGCGAGTGTGGTCACGAGGCCCGCCGGTGTGATCTTGCGGATCGTATTGTTCAGGGTGTCCGCCACGTACAGCGCGTTGCTGCTGTCGATCGCGATGCCGCCCGGGCTCTGGAAGGTTGCCAACGATCCGCTCCCGTCCGAATGACCGGAGACAAACGCGGCTCCGGCGAAGGTCGTCACCACACCCGTGACGGTAATCTTTCGTATCGTGTTGGCACCATCCACCACGTAAAGATTTCCGGAGGTATCGACGGCCAACGCGACCGGTAGCGTAAACGACGCCACCGGTCCGGTACCGTCAGTCGTACCGCACGTCCCCGCGGTGCCGGCGAGTGTCGACACGACGCCCGCGGAGGTGATCAGACGGATCGTGCAGTTGTACGTGTCGGCGACGTACACGTTACCGGAGCTGTCCACCGCAATCCCTTGAGGACTGCGAAAGCGGGCGGCTGCACCGGTACCGTCCGCCGATCCGCTGACCCCGGCCGTTCCGGCGAGTGTCGTCACCACCCCACTCGCCGTAATCTTACGGACGGTGTTGTTGGCCTCGTCGGCCACGTAGACGTTGCCAGCGGCATCCAAGGCGACCCCCGCGGGCAAGAAGAAACTGGCGCCTGCACCCGACCCATCCGCCGAACCGACCACCTGCTGCGCACCCGCGAGCGTCGTGACCGAACCGGCCGCCGTGACCACACGGACGTTGTCGTTGTTTTGATCCGCGACATACAAGTTGCCAGCGCTATCGATCGAGAGGCCCGTTGGCGTGGAAAAGCGCGCGGCACTGCCGTTGGCGTCGGTCGAGCCGCGGGTACCCGCGGTTCCCGCCAAGGTCGATACCACTCCGCCGGCGGTCACCATTCGAATCGTGCTGTTGCCGGCGTCCGCGACGTAGACGTTGGCGGAGCTGTCCACGGCAACGCCCACCGGGTTATTGAAGCTGTTGGTGGTCGAGGGGCCGTCCGCGTGCCCGGCAATCCCCGCTGTGCCGGCAAGCGTGACGACGACGCCGACCGGAAGGATCTTACGGATGACGTTGTTGCCGCTGTCCGCGACGTACAGGTATCCCGATGAATCGACCGCGAGACCAATCGGGTTATTGAACCGGGCCGTGGCACCAGTGGCATCCACATATCCCGAAGAACCCGCCGTACCGGCCAGCGTGGTCACAACGCCCGTGGAGGCGATCACCCGAATCGTATTGTTCCCGCTATCCGCCACATACACGTTACCCGAGCCGTCTATGGCAACCGCACTCGGCGCCAGAAACAACGCAGCAGTGCCCGTACCATCGCTGCTTCCAGACGTTCCTGCCGTCCCTGCGAGCGTGGTCACGACGCCCGCGGCCGTGATCTTCCGGATCGTATGGTTGCCGGTGTCCGCGACATAGACGTTTCCGGCGCTATCCACCGCAACACCGCGAGGGGCGTAGAAGCTTGCCGAGGAACCGGTCCCGTCGTTGTGTCCGGTGACACCCGCCGTACCGGCGAGCGTTGTCACAACGCCGGCGGACGTAATCTTCCGGACGGTGTTGTTGCCCGTATCCGCGACATACACGTTACCCGACGTGTCAACGGCCGAACCGTACGGCGCGGTAAAACTCGCGGCTACGCCCGTGCCATCGGCGTTACCGGGACCGGTGGCATTGCCGGCCAACACGCTGATCGTGGCCGTACTGCTCGGCGGTGGCGGGGGATTGGAATTCGAGGCGCTCTTGCCGCACGCACCCAGGATCAACCCCATGAGGACAACCGCAACGACATGACGCATTGGAACACCATCCCTAGCCAGAACAATCAAAGGAACCCATCAACGGCTAACGGCCACCGCCCGTTCGCGTTGACGCGGACGACCGATGACGCTCTGCCAAGAAGTGTCGGTGGCGATCGTTGATGCCAACGGCGACTCAGCACCATCGCACCGGCGCCACCGCACACACCCGATGGTAGTCCACGACCTCACAAGACGCACGAGGGTCGTGATCCAACAGACGCACCGCCGTACGCCAGTTCTGCACGCCTCGTTCGACCATGGTCCTTGAATGAAAAAGGCCACCGGCGAACGCCGGTGGCCCCTCGTCACAGTGAGCCGTCTACGTTAGAGCTTAACGTTTACGCCAAATTGTACGGTCGGACCGTAGAACTCACGCTGAATCACTCGGTTGTCACCCTCGCCTTCCGTGAACTTCAACGCCGTGTTCGTCAGATTCTTGACGTTGAGGTACGCCGAGACGTGTTCGCCGATGGCATAGCTGCCGCCGAAGTCGACCGAGAACCGTTCCTGCGTCCACACATCCGTCGCCGCCGTCGGGCCCATCGAGAAGATGTTGCGACTGGTGTAGTACGCGCCGAGCGTGAGGCTCAACCCCGACAGGTCGTACATCACTTCGAAGTTACCGGTGGTCCGCGAGGTCGACGGCAAGATCGAATCGCGCGTCAGCGTTGAGTTGCCGCTCGAATCCAGTACCGGGACCTTGAAGGACGAGGAAACCAACGTGACGTTGGCGCCTACGCCCAAACCGGCCCACACACCCGGCAAATCGTCGCGGAAGCGCTTCACGAAGTTACCTTCGAAGCCGTAGACATGCGCCGGCTGACCGTTCGTGAACGAAAAGAGCTTGGCAATGCCGAGATTGCCGCCGGTGTTCTGACCACCGAGCGGTACCGAATCCGTCACGATGTAGTTGCGCAGGTCTTTTGCGAACACGCCGCCGGACAGGATGCCGGCGTGCGGCAAGTACTTTTCAATATCCAAATCAAAGCCCGTCGCCGTCGTGGGTTTCAGGTTCGGATTACCCGTCGTGACGTTGCCGTTGTTGTCCACACTCGTCGTCGGGGTGATCTGCTGGAACCCCGGACGCGCGATCGTGGACGAGATCGCAGCGCGGCCGATCAAGTCTGGCGCGAACGCGTAACGCAGTTGCGCGGTGGGGAACACGTTCGTGTAGTTCACGCTGTTGGACACTGGGCAATTTTGATTGACCGGGCACGTCACACCGGTGGCGTCCTGCTTATACGCCGAGTAGTCGGCGCGCGTCTCTTCGACGCGGACACCGGCAATCAAGCCCAGCTTGCCCCAGCCAAATTGGTACTGACCGTACACCGCGTAGACGTCTTCCTTGTCATTCACGGAGTTGAACTGATTGGCGACAGGATCTGTGCTCTGCAGCGCGATGTTCTGATCGTAGTAATTGACGAGCGCACCGGCGCCGGCCAGCGGGGTGATCAGATAGTGACCGGCGTAATAGCTCTGCGGCGTCGTTCCCGCCACCGAGGCCAGCGAAATGCGCGCCGCGTCGCCGGTGGCCGAGCCTACGCCAATCGCGTACGACGACTGGTCGCCCGTCTTTTCGCGTAAGCGCGCGTTCACGCCAAACTTAAACTCTTCGTCCGATCGATCCGTGTAATGCGTCGGGATCGTGAGGTTGCTCCCAATACCCCACTCGTGGTCATTGATATCCTGAGTGGCGTTGGTCATCTTGCGCAGCGCGTAGCCCGACGGATCGGTCACGTTATAGCCGGCGGGATCGACCACACTAATCGTCGGCCAATTCGGGTTCGTTGTGTTGTCGTATCGCGCGAGATTTACCGATCCATTGTTAAAGCTGAAGTTGTAGTTGTAGGGCATGTAGTAGCTGCCCTTCGTATAACCAACGTGGTAATCCAGCTTTGCATCGCCCAGTTTGTTGACGCCGCCGATTTCGGCGACGCGGGTCGTCAACGTCTCTTTCTCAACCTGTACGTTGGTGCGCAGCGAATCCACCATCTGCACGAAGCCGTTCGGATTCGACGGGTCCACTTGCACCACTTGGTTCGGCAAGGGATTACCGTTGGCATCAAAAACCGTGCCTAACGGATCGGAGAGATTCCACTGCAGCATCTGACGGTATTTGTGCTCCGTATAGCCTGCATCGTAGTAACGCACGAAATAGCGATTGTTCGCGTCCGGCTCGTAGCCGAGATCGAAGCCGTACCCGTGGCGGTTCCGGTGGTATTGGTAGTAGCGCTGCTCAAATGCCGAAATCACCTTATCGGCAACGCCGGAGCCTTGCTCGTCGTAAAAGCCCGCCTCCGCGTCGTTAATACCCCGACCGTCGTTGTAGAGCGAGCCCGTGACGATGAGACTGAAGGGCTGATAGCCGGCCCCGTCACCGCCGAATCGCCCACCGGCCGTGAAGCTGAGGTCCGTGATGCCGGTCTTGCGTTGCGTCTCTTCGCCGCTACCGAGCTTGAATTCGGCAAACGCCTTGCCGTCGCGAGGCGCGGTCTTTGGCGTGATGTCGATCGTGCCGCCGATCGCCTCAGCATCCTGCTCCGGCAGATTGCTCTTGGTCAGCGTGATGGCCCCCACGAATCCCACCGGGATCGAGTCGAACGCCACCGCGCGTCCGGCACCGGAGGGTGAACTCGTATTGGTGGGCGATAACCGCAGACCTCCGAACGTCGTGCTATTCAAGTCGGCATCCAAGCCGCGAATATTCACGTAGCGACCTTCGCCGGTGTCGGTTTCCAACGAAATGCCGGGCAGACGACGGACGGCTTCACCGGTATTCACGTCCGGCAGCAACTGAATCTGCTCGGCAGTCATCAGATCGATCAGGTTCGGCGCCTGCTCCTGGGCTGCCCGTGCCACGTCCAATGTGGTGCGCTGCCCCATGACCACGACTTCCTCCAACGCGTTCGTTGGGGCCGAGGCTTCCGTAGCGGCGGCGACATGGGCGGCGAGTACAGTAGCGACCGCAACGGTCACAGACAGCGATAGACGCGCACGATGCGTGTTCATAAATCAACTCCACGATTGGGGGGAATGAGCGGGCTCGTCCCGACGAGGACTCAGGGCGCACTCGTTCGCCCCGCACAGCCTCAACCCCCGTTATGGTTAAGCCGCTGGATGACAGACAGATCACGGGACCATGGCGGCGCGATGACGCAACGGCTCCGCGTACTGGACCCCGATGACACTTTTAAGACCGCCGCATCGCCTGCGGCAGGGCCGCGTGAGCTACCATCGGGACATGCTCATACACGAGACCACCTCATGCGCCTAACGACCGTCGCCGCTGCCTTGACTGTGTTGACCTTGACGTCCGCGGCGGCTACGCCCAAGCGGGCGGCGGCAACGCCGACTCCACCGCAAACGGCGGATGCCCGCTTTCGGGAGATCTACACCGCCGAGTGGAAGTGGCGCAGCAAGGACGATGGGGATACCGAGGGCGATACCGGCATTGAAGACCACTTGCCCAAGGTGGATAACGCCGCGCAAGCGAGCCGACTGCAACACTGGCGCACCACGCTTTCGGCCCTAAATGACGTGCGACGCGCCGAACTGTCCCCCGCAGAGCAAATCAACTACGACGTCTATCGCCCGCAGATTGAGGCACTGATTCGTCTCCAGGAGCTGCGCGACTACGAGATGCCGGTCAACTCCGATTCGGCGTTTTGGACCGGACTCACCTACGCCGCTCGGAGCACCTTCAAGACGCCCAAGGACTATCAGCGCTGGATCGCGCAGATGAAGGACATCCCGCGGTACTTTGCCGACGAGACGGCACAGATGCGCGCCGGTCTTGCGCGTGGGTTTACCCCGCCCCAAGTGACGTTGCAGGGGCGAGACAAGTCACTCTCCGCCGTGGTCGACGCGGCGCCGGAAAGCACTTTTTTCTACGTCCCCTTTGAAAAAATGACCGGCGTCCCGGAGGCCGATCGCGCGGCGCTGCGCGCCGAAGCACTTGCCGTGATCCGGGACCGGGTACAACCGGCCTACCGTGCCATGCTCGAATTTTTCCGGGACGAGTACATTCCGCACGCTCGCACGACGCTGGCCGCCTTGGACCTGCCGGATGGCGAGGCGTATTACCGCGCCCGCATCACCGAGTTCACGACGCTCTCACTCTCGCCTGCCGAGATACACGCGTTCGGTGAAGCGGAGGTCGCTCGGCTACACGCTGAAATGGTCGACGCCATGCACGCCACCGGTTGGACCGGCAGTTTTGACGACTTCCTCGCCATGCTGCGCAGCGACCCCCGCTTCACGGCCAAGACACCGGAAGAGCTCCTCATGCGCGCCGCGTGGGTGGCCAAACGCTTTGACGGCGTCGCCGGCCAGTACTTCGGACGGCTGCCGAGAGCGCGATTCGCGATTCGGCCCGTTCCGGACGAGCTCGCGCCCTTCTACACGGCCGGGCGCGGCGGCAACGGGGTTTACTTGCTGAACACCTACGATTTGCCGTCACGTCCGCTCTATAACCTGCCCGCGCTCACGCTGCACGAGTCGGCCCCCGGTCATGCCTTGCAGATGTCGCTCGCACTCGAGCACAAGAACCAGCCGGAATTCCGCCAACACACCTACATCTCGGCGTTCGGCGAAGGCTGGGCGCTCTACTGTGAGCGTTTGGGGGACGAGATGGGCATCTACCAAACGCCCTACGAGCGCTTCGGCATGCTCGGCTATCAGATCTGGCGGGCCGCGCGCCTCGTTGTCGACACCGGCGTGCACACCCAGGGTTGGACCCGCGAGCAGTCGATCGCGTACCTGCTGAAGTACACCACGCTGCCGGCGCACGAAGTGGAGACCGAGGTCGACCGCTACATCGCCTGGCCGGCGCAGGCCCTGTCGTACTACTTGGGTGAAAACGAGATTGTGAAGGCGCGCGCGCGTGCCGAGGCGGCCCTTGGGCCGAAGTTCAACCTGCGTGCCTTTCACGACACGGTCTTGGAACTCGGCTCCGTGCCGATGAGCGTCCTGAACGCGCGGATCGATCGCTTTATTGCCGACGGCGGCAAAGGCCCGTATCCCGACGAGGAATGACCGACTGAACCCGCGTCACTCCGCCGTGGGGTCGGTCAACTCGGGAAACAACACGCTCGTGTAGCCGAGCTTTGTGAGGTCCGTCATCCGCGTCGGGAAGAGACGACCGACGAGGTGATCGCACTCGTGCTGGACCACGCGGGCATGGAAGCCCTCGGCCAGGCGATCAATGATGTCGCCGGTCTCCGAGAGGCCGTGATAGCGGATTCGATCGTAGCGCGGCACCTGCCCGCGCAGGCCCGGCACCGACAGACACCCTTCCCAGCCCTCGGTCTGGTCGGTACCGATGGACTCAATCACGGGGTTGATCAGGATTGTCACCGGCACCGGCGGCGCATCCGGGTAACGGGCTATCTTCTCGAAGCCAAAGAGCACGATCGCAAGATCTATACCGATCTGCGGCGCGGCGAGGCCCGCCCCTTTCACCACGGCGAGGGTGTCGCGCAAATCTTGGATCGCCGCCCGGCACTCGGGGGATTGGATGTCCTCCACAAGCGCCGCCACCTTCAGCAAGCGCGGATCGCCCATTCGCAAGATCGGTCGTACCGCCATAACGAGAGCTCAGTGCCGTTGCCGTGGATACGGCCATCGGTACAGCAACCCGGCGCCCTCAAGCCACTCGAGCGCTGCATCGACGCCCTCGCCATGCCGGGCTCTGGCATCGGCGACGGTAAAGGCGGCCGACCCGGCCGCAACGCCTGCCAGTACCGTCAGCGCTAAGGCCGGTGGAGTCACGGGTTCGCTGCGGCCATCGTAATGATCCCTGCGAACCCAATCGGGGCCACCCTCTAAGGTCACGGTGGGAATGCGCTGCAGCGTGGCCGCTGCCGCTGCGTCGGCGCCGGCATCGAGCGATGCGAGGACCCCCGCCATCGCCCGGGTCAGCCGCTCAGCCTCCACGACGTCGGGCGCTCCGTAGAGCGGTTGACGCCAGGCGGCGGATTCCAAGGCTCGATGCCGTAGGCGCGCCAGCATCCAATCGAGGCCGGTCGGCGGACTTAAGATCACGCTGAGCGAGAGCGATGCGGTGATGCAGCGTGTTCGGTGCCAATGACCCCGGGGCAGGACGAGTACCGAGCCGGGGCGCAGCTCCACCGAGGTGAAGTGGGCACCGGCCGGATCGGGAAAACCGTCCGCGGCCTGCGGATAGAGGTCTGCAGCAGCGGGAATACCGGGCCCGTACTGAAAGCCGATCGGGTAACGCAAGGCCGCGGGCTCAGCCACGTCGAACACCTTGGTGCCGAGCAGTTGTATCGACAGAACGTCTTCCGCATCGAAATGCAGTGCAGTGCCCTCGTCGGCCGGGGCCAGCCAAGCGGTCGCGCGCGCAGACCCGCGCGGAATATTTAATTCTATTTCTAGATTTCTAATCCAATCTTTTGAATTTGAGAACTTTTCATCTATGTCCGGCAAATACAACGCCTCACCGGACGCGAACAAATCGGCCGCCGAACCGCGCTCCACCAGGGTCGACCGCGGACCACGATCGAGGCGGCCGTGCAGGATACGGCCGCTGTAGTGCGCGCAGAACGCCTCAATGGATGCAAGTGTTTCGTGACGCATCCAATCCGGCAGCCGCAGGGGATCGCCGTGCACGACAAACGGCTCCCCGCCTTGAAGGCTGGCTTTCAGACCGGCGAGCCCCGGTTCACCGACGAGGCGATCGATCTCTATAGACATGATGCATCGGGGCGCCCGAAGGCAGCCCGACCCGACTCAATGATGCTCGGACTCATCGCCGTGATGTTCGCCATCACCGCGCTTCGAGCCGGGCTGTCCACCGCCCGCACCGGGGTTAATAATCGTGCCGTGGAACGTGCCCGGACCGACCACCGGCGTCACGGGCGGGCCGCCCGGCGTACCGCCGGGATAGACCACGGTGCCGACCACCGGTCCCGGCGTCACACCGCCGCCCGGATTCGGGTTAATGACCGTACCCATGACGACCGGTGCGACCGGCGTCGCGGTATGAGCAACCGGCCGCGGCACAGGCGCCACTGGGGGCCTTGCCGCCGCAACCATGGCGGGAGCAGCGAGCGTCGCCAAAGCGACGGCGTGATAAACCTTCATGGTGCCTCCTCGGCAACGGTCATCGATGAATCGGTCACAAGCCCGTCGATCGTAGCGCACCCGATCGGCATCGCCTACTGCCCCCTGACGTAGAGAGTTTTGGCAGGAGGCGTGGAGCATGCGATAGTCCGGTCAGTCAATACGAATGAACGGCTGCGCCGTCAGGCGACAGTCCAGCTAGGGGATCGATCGAATGATGAAAAAACTACTCGGTCTGGCTCTTGCCGCGGGCGGCGCCATTTCGATTGGCGCCATCGCGCTGAACCGCGGCGAATCCATCAACGCCCTGTGGCTACTTGCCGCGGGCGGCTGTATTTACACGCTCGGGTACCGCTTCTACGCCGCATGGATCGCGGCGAGTGTACTCGCGTGCGATCCAACGCGCGCCACGCCGGCGGAACGCTTGGATAACGGTCGCGACTTTCACCCGACGCCACGTTGGGTCGTGTTCGGGCACCATTTTGCGGCGATTGCTGGCCCGGGCCCGCTGGTCGGTCCCACGCTCGCGGCACAGTTCGGCTATTTGCCGGGGACGCTCTGGATTCTCATTGGATCGGTCATGGGCGGGTGCGTTCAGGACATGGTCGTGCTGTTTGCGTCCACACGCCGTGATGGCCGGACATTAGGACAAATGGCGCGTGAAGAACTCGGCCCAATCGGCGGCACGGCTGCCCTGATCGGAACATTGGCGATCATGATCATTCTGATCGCGGTACTCGGCCTCGTGGTCGTGAACGCGATGAAGCACAGTCCGTGGGCGACGTCGACCATCTTTGCCACCATTCCGATCGCGCTGCTCGTGGGCGTCTACATGCGGTATCTGCGTCCCGGACAGGTGGTTGAAGGCTCCTTGCTCGGCGTCGCTCTGCTCGTCGGTGCCGTGATGGGTGGCGGCTGGATAGACCATCAGGACGCGCTGCGAGGCTATTTCGACCAAGACGGCACCACCCTCGCCTGGTTCGTGATGATTTATGGTTTTCTGGCAGCCATCCTGCCGGTTTGGTTGCTACTGGCACCCAGAGACTACTTGTCGACCTACCTGAAGTTGGGTGTGGTGGGTTTACTCGCCATCGCGATTTTGGTGATCCACCCGGACCTGCGCATGCCGGCCATGACCCGATTCGTCGACGGCACCGGGCCTGTGTTTGCGGGCAAAGTCTTTCCGTTCGTGTTTATCACGATCGCCTGCGGTGCGATCTCTGGTTTCCACGCCCTGATCTCCAGCGGTACGACGCCGAAGCTCCTGCGCAATGAACGCGACATACGCCTCGTCGGCTACGGGTCGATGGCTCTCGAGTCGTTGGTCGCCATCATGGCTCTGATCGCAGCGACCCTCCTCGAACCCGGCGTGTACTTTGCGATCAACAGCCCCCTGGCCGCGCTCGGTGGCAAGCCCGAACTCGTCGTCGCGACGCTGTCGCAATGGGGGTTCCCCGTGACGTTAGAGACGATGCAGTCGCTCGCTCACCAGGTCGGCGAGAGCACCCTGTTCGCCCGCACGGGCGGCGCACCCTCGCTGGCCGTCGGTATGGCCAGCATCCTCTCGGGCACCTTTGGTAACTCGATGCTCTCCGTTTGGTACCACTTTGCGATCATGTTCGAAGCGGTGTTCATTCTGACGACATTGGACGCAGGCACGCGCGTCGGCCGGTTCATGCTGCAAGACACGCTGAGCCATCTGTGGAAGCCACTCGGGCGAACCTCGTGGTATCCGAGTGTAGTGCTCACGTCGGGCTTGATCGTCGGCGCATGGGGCTATTTCCTTTACGTAGGAGTCACCGACCCGAACGGCGGCATCAACATCCTCTGGCCCTTATTCGGCATATCGAACCAGATGTTGGCGGCGATCGCGCTCTCGGTCATGACGGCGATGCTCCTAAAGAGCGCGCATCCTTTCCGTGCGTGGGTGACCGCTCTGCCCCTCTTGGCCTTGACCGTCGTCACGACTGACGCCGCGTGGCTCAAAATCACGAGCGACAACCCGAAAATTGGTTTCTTGGCCGGCGCCCGTGATTTGGCGGCGAAATTAGCCGCCGGCACATTACCCCCGGAAAAAGCGGCCGTCGCGCCGCACCTTATTTTCAATCAACGTCTGGATGCCGCACTGACGGCGCTGTTCTTGACAGTCCTGTGGCTCGTGTTGATCGATGTCGCGGTCGTACTGGTGCGCCGCATGCGCGGCGATACGGTGGATCCGTCGCCGCAAACACCGTACGTGCGTTCTGCGTTTCCGGAGGCGGGCCATGCGTAAGTGGTGGGCGCCTTTGCAGCGCGCTCCGGGCGTCGTTCGCGACGTGCTGAGCGGTGCCACCGGCGCTGATGCGTACGAGCGTTACTGCACGCACCTTAAAACCGCGCACCCGGAACTGCCGTTGCCCACGCGCGCGAGCTATTTCAAAGACACACAAGCCGCGCGTTGGCACGGCGTGTGCCGCTGCTGTTGATGGCGACGACGGCGCTGACCGGCGCGCAGCGCCGTGCGGTGGCGGCCGTGTGGCTCGGCTGGGGCTTTGACGTCTTTGATGCGCTGCTCATCAATTTCGTCGCTCCCAACGCCATTCCCACCTTGCTGGGACTCCCGCTGGGCTCGGCCGCCGCGAAGGCCGCCACGGCGCAGTGGACCGGCATTCTCACGGCGTTGCTCTTGGTCGGGTGGGCGATCGGCGGCCTCGTGTTTGGGCATTTGGCCGACCGCATCGGTCGGCGCCGTGCATTGATGCTCACGATCACGGTCTACGCTATCGGCACCGGCGCATCGGCCTTCTCCCCGAACATCGCCGTGCTGATCGCCTGCCGCATCATTGCGAGTCTCGGCATTGGCGGCGAGTTTGCAACCGGCGCCACGTTGGTGGCGGAAACCGTCCCGGAATCGCGGCGCCTCCTGGCCGGCGCCTTCCTGCAAACTGCCTCGCCCCTCGGACTCATACTCGCCGGCACCACGACGTGGCTGATCGCCGGCGTCTGGATGCCCGACGCGCCGCAACTCTCTTGGCGTTTCGTGCTCGCCGCAGGTCTCGTACCGATACTCATTGTGCTCCTGCTGCGCCGTCAGGCCGGCGGGCACGATGAAACACCGGTCTCCACCGCACCCCTGCGCACGGCGCTGCCGAGTCTGTTTGCGCCGGCGCTGCGTGCGTCGACGGTTTCTGCCATCGTGATGTCCGTGCTGGGGCTCTTTACGTGGTGGAGTTGCAATGCGTTCCTACCCACCATCGGCGCCGGACTCGGTGCACGGGTCGCGGCCAGCAGCGGAATCACCGGTGCGGCGGCGGTGACGATTGCCGAGTCGTGGAAAGCGTCAATCACCCTGTGGTTTAACGCCGGTGGCGTTGTCGGGTCGTTGCTGACCGTACCGGCGGCACGTTATTTTGGCCGCCGCGGCATGTTTGCGTTGTATTACGCGGCCGGCGCCGTCTGCCTGGGCGTAACGTTTGGCATCACCTGGGCACCCGCAACCACCTTGCATCTGGCCTTTTTGGTGGGCCTGAGCGTCTTCGGGCTGTTCGGCGCGTTTGCCTATTACCTTCCCGAACTGTTTCCCCCGCACGTGCGTGGGCTCGGGGCCGGGTTCTCGTACAACGTCGGGCGCCTCGGTGCGGCGATCGGCCCGTTTTTGGTGGGCGCGTATACGGCCCATCAAGTGGACACCACCGCCGGTGCCATGCGAGCCCTGACCGCGCTCGTCGTACTGCCGCTCCTCGCCGTATTAGCCACGCCCTTTATCGTCGAGACGCGCGATCGGCCGCCCGAGCGTCTGGACCCGACGTCCCCGCTGGCCTAGCATCCGCGCCCTCCTCCTACGGAATACTCTATGAGCGACACCCTCTCCGCCGTCATCCTCGGACTGGTCGAAGGTCTGACGGAATTTTTGCCGATCTCCTCGACCGGTCACATGATCGTCATCGGCGATCTGATCGGGTTTACCAACAGCGTCTCCAAGCTCTTCGAGGTCGTCATCCAGATGGGTGCGATCCTCGCCGTGTGTTGGCTGTACCGTCAAAAGCTGTGGAATACGGTGACGGAGGTCTGGCATCCCGGGCCGGCGCGGGCGTTCGCGCGGAACGTGGTGTTGGCGTTTCTACCGGCGGTGGTCATCGGCCTCGCGGCCCACGACTTCATCAAGCGCGTGTTGTTCTCGACGACCGTTGTCGGCTGGGCCTTCATCATCGGCGGCATCGCGATACTGGCTGCTGAACGGTGGCGCCCAGCACCCTCGATCCGGAATACGGAATCGATGCCGTGGGTTACGGCTCTCAAGATCGGCTTTTTTCAATGCTTGGCGATGATCCCAGGCACATCCCGTTCCGGGGCCACCATTGTCGGTGCCCTGCTGCTGGGGGTGACGCGCGAAGCGGCCACGGAGTTCTCGTTCTTCCTCGCCATTCCAACGATGGCCGGGGCGACGGTGTGGGATCTGTGGAAGGCCCGCCACGATCTCGTGGGCGCGGGCTGGGGCCTCATTGCCATCGGCTTCGTCGTGGCCTTTCTGGCCGCGCTCGTCGTCGTACGGGGGCTCGTCGGCTTTGTGAGCCGACGCGGATTTGCGCCCTTTGCGTGGTACCGGATCCTCGCGGGTATCGCGATTCTTTATTGGGTGCGCTGATCGCGACCGTGCGGCGCTGTGCGGCCCCCGCACGCGTCGCACGCGCCTTGACCGGCGAACCACACGATGCACCGGTCCGGGACGTGGCCGGAGAGTCGCCGCGCGACGGCCACACGCACGCGGAACGGTAAGAGCGCGCGCAGCGATTGCACCACCGCGCCGACGACAATGATCCCGACGAGGATGTGCTGGCCCATCAGCCGCCGCCCAGCCACCAGCGAGCGACGTGATAGGTGATCCCCGCGGCCGCATAGGCGGCGACGAACATCGCACCGGCCACCAGCAACGGATGCCGCCAGCCACCGGTCTCGCGCCGAATGACGGCGAGTGTCGACAGACACTGCGGGGCGTAGACGTACCAAGCGAGCAAGGCGAGTGCCGTGGGGAGGCTCCACGCCTTCGCCACGATCGGCGTCAGCGCACCCGACACATCCTGACCGGTTGCCGCCAGCGAATAGACGGTCCCGAGGGCGCCGACGGCCACTTCGCGAGCGGCCAAGCCCGGAACGAGCGCAATCGAGATCTGCCAATTGAAACCGATTGGCGCAAAGACGTGGGCGAGCAGCGCACCGATACGACCGGCGAGACTCCACTCGATCGCAGGCCCCGTGAACCCCGGCGGCGGCGACGGGACGCTCGAGAGAAACCACAGCACGATCATCAACGCGAGAATCGTGGTGCCGACGCGGCCGACGAACACCTCCACGCGCTGCCAGAGACCGATTCCGAGATTCCGCAGGCTCGGCCAGTGATAGGTCGGCAGTTCCATTTGTAACGGATGCAGCGCGCGTCGACCGCTGAACCACTGCAGCGCCAGGGCAACGACGAACGCGCTGAGCACGCCGACGGCGTACAACACAAAGAGCACCAAGCCTTGCAGTCCGATCCCCCAACCGACCGTCCGATCCGGAATGAACGCGCCGATCAACAGCGCGTACACCGGTAGGCGCGCCGAACAGGTCATCAGCGGCGCGATCAAAATGGTCACCAAGCGATCGCGCGGGTTGGGAATAGTGCGCGTGGCCATGATGCCGGGCACGGCGCACGCAAAGCTCGAGAGCAACGGGATGAAGGAGCGTCCAGACAAGCCCACGCCGCCCATCAGCCGATCGAGCAGAAAAGCCGCACGGGGTAAGTACCCGGAGTCCTCGAGGATCAAGATAAAGGCGAACAGCAGCACGATCTGCGGCAAGAACACGAGCACATTGCCCGCCCCGGCCAAGACGCCATCGACCAGCAAGCTGCGCAAGAGACCCGGATCCATGAGGCCGGTCAGTACGCCTGCGATCTGCGCCACCAACGCCGTCATGGCGTCCATGAACGGCTTGGCACCGGCAAAGACGGCCTGGAACATCAGGAACAGCGTGAGGGCCAAGATGATCGGTCCCCACACCGGGTGCAGCACCACCCGATCGATCCGATCGGAGGCGGTGTCCACCGGGGGGTCTAAACGGCCGACCGCTGCGAGAATCGCCTCCACGTCGCGTTGATCCTCGGCGGTGTCCACCGGCGGGCTCGAGACCGGGCGCACCGGCTCGGCCGTCGTTGCCGCGGCGGTCACGTGCGTATCCAACCACGCCGTCAGTACCGTCGCGCCGCCACGGCGCACCCCGACCGTCGGCACCACCGGCACGCCGAGCGCGGTCGAGAGGGCCGCCGGGTCTACACCGACGCCACGCCGTTGGGCCAGATCGGTCATGTTGAGGGCCACGACGACCGGGTAGCCCAGCCGGCGCAAGGCGAGCACCAGCCGCAGATGGCGCCGCAAGTTGGTCGCATCAACCACCGCCACCACACAGTCCGGTGGCGCCTCGTCCGGTAGGCGTCCTAACAGGTAATCGCAGGTCACCGCCTCGTCGGGGGTGCGCGGGTTCAGGCTGTACGCCCCGGGCAGATCCAGCACGCGCAATCGGCGACCGGACGGGCTCAGCAATCGGCCCTCTTTGCGCTCGACGGTCACGCCGGCGTAATTGGCGATCTTCTGGCGACTGCCCGTCAGTAAGTTGAACAGCGCGGTTTTGCCGCAATTGGGATTGCCGACGAGCGCAATCAGAGGCGCCTCGCGGGTCACGATTACAACGCCTCGACGGCCACGCAGTCGGCTTCGAATCGGCGCAGGGCAAAAGTACCCGACCCCAGGCGAACGGCGATCGGGTCGCCGAAGAGCGCTTTGGCCATCACGCGGATACGCTCGCCCGGCAGGAAGCCCAATTCGGCGAGTCGAGCGGGCAATTCTTCCCCGCCGCGCTCAGGACGCGGCGAGAGACCGACAATGCGTGCCTCGCCCAACAGCGGCAACTCGTTCAGGCTCAGCCGAGCCGGGTTCTGAAGGCGGGTCTTCGAGGTCATGAACCGATATTAAATGAGAATCCGTCTCATTTGCATCAGGGCAAACCGAAATATTTCGTCGACCTCCCCCCCTCGCCCGATCAATGGTCCGCCGGTACGCCACCCAGGGTCGCGAGGTAGTCCAGAATCTCGCGCGTCTTCGCCTGCATCAACGCGGTGTCGCCGCGGCTCTCCACGTTGAGGCGAATCAACGGCTCCGTGTTCGAGGAGCGGAGATTCAGACGCCACTCCGCGAATTCGAGCGACACGCCATCGGTCGTGTCCTTGCGCAGCGCCGCGGGCAGATACTTGGCCTCCACGGCCGAAATGGCGCCCTGACCGTCCGGTACGCGCATGTTGATCTCCCCGCTCGCCGGAAAGGCACGCATGCGCGCGCCGACGAGGTCCTTCAGCGATTGGCCGGACTCGCAGATCACCTGCGCCAGGACGAGCCACGGGATCATGCCGCTGTCGCAGTAGGCGAAATCGCGGAAATAGTGATGCGCACTCATCTCGCCGCCGTACGCACCGTCGACCTCACGCATCGTGGCCTTGATAAAGGCGTGCCCCGACTTGCACTGCACGGCGCGGCCGCCCATCTGCTCGACGATGTCGATCGTGTTCCAGGTCAGGCGAGGATCGTGGACGATCGCCGCCCCCGGCTCACGGCGCAGAAACACCGATGCCAACAGACCGACGATGTAATAGCCCTCGATGAACGTGCCTTCGTGATCGAAGAAGAAACAGCGATCGTAGTCACCGTCCCACGCGATACCGAGGTCCGCGCCTTCGCGCACCACAGCCTGCGAGACCGGTGCACGGTTCTGCTCGAGCATGGGGTTCGGGACGCCGTGCGGGAAGGTTCCGTCCGGGAGATGGTTCATTTTGATGAACTGGAACGGCAGGTAGGGTTCCAATCGATCCACGATCAGACCGGCGCCACCGTTGCCGGCATTGCAGACGATTTTCAGCGGCTTCAGTTTGTCGCGCTCGACGTACGACAGCAGATGGTCAACGTAGGCGGTGCTCGTGTCGACATGGCTCAACGTGCCACGCGCAGCGGGCGTCGGGAAATCCGCCGCCTCCGCGTAACGCCGAATCTCTTTGAGACCCGTATCGCCGCTGATAGGACGTGAGCCCTCGCGAACGAACTTCATTCCGTTGTAGTCCGGCGGATTATGGCTCGCGGTGACCATGATGCCGCCATCAAGGCCCAGCGCCGAGGTCGCGTAGTACACGCCTTCCGTGCCACACAGTCCGATGTCAACGACATCGACACCCGAATCGAGCAGGCCGCGAATCACCTCTTGCGCCAAGGTCTCGCTCGAGAGGCGAATGTCGCGCCCGACGCAGATGCGCTTCGGCGTGAGAAATTGCGCCGTGGCGCGCGCCACGCGGTACGCGACGTCTTCGTTGAGTTCCGTCGGGATACGCCCACGCAAGTCGTAGGCCTTGAAAGCGGTGATGGCATTCATGAACAAAGACTCTCCGTCAGGCAATGTAGGCATTCAGCCGCGTATCAGGTGTTCGTTCCCTGGCGACCGTAGTTGTCTTCAAAACGCACGATGTCGTCTTCGCCGAGGTACGACCCCGACTGTACTTCGATGATGTGCAACGGCACTCGACCTGGGTTGCGGATGCGGTGCTTCGCGCCGACCGGAATGTAGGTCGACTGGTTTTCCGACAACAAAAACACCCGTTCGTCGCAGGTGATTTCCGCCGTACCGGACACCACAATCCAGTGCTCGGCGCGATGGTGATGCATCTGTAGCGACAGTGTGGCGCCCGGGTTGACCACCAAGCGCTTGACCTGGAAGCGACCGCCTTGATCGACACTGTCGTAGCTGCCCCACGGCCGGAACACTTCGCGATGCAACGACGGCTCCGTGCGCTGCGCCGACTTCAACTTCGCGACCAACGCTTTCACGTCTTGTACCCGTGATTTCGGCGCCACGAGCACCGCGTCTTTGGTCTCAACGACGACATGGTCGCTCAATCCGACCGTCGCGATCAGCCGCTCGGACGAGTACAGATAACACCCCGACGTATCGGAGGTCACCACGTCTCCCCGCGTGACATTGCCCGCCTCGTCGGCCGGCAACGTGTCGTGCAGCGCCGACCACGACCCCACGTCGGACCAACCGGCATCGAGCGGCACCACCACCGCTGAATTCGTCTTCTCCATGACCGCGTAGTCGATGGAATCACTCGGACATTGTCCGAACGCATCAGCGCCGAGGCGCACGAAATCCAAGTCGCGATGCGCCGACATAAACGCCGCCTCGCACGCCGCCAACATCGACGGATTAAAGCGCGCCAGCTCTTCAAGGTAGCGGCGAGCCCGGAAGAGGAACATACCGCTGTTCCACAAATAGTCACCGGAGGCGACGTATTCTGCCGCGCGCTCAGCGGTCGGTTTCTCCACAAACTCGGCGATCGGATAGACCGGCCCGTCCCCGGCGCTGCGGCGGATGTAGCCATAGCCGGTTTCCGGGGCCGTCGGCACCACACCGAAGGTGACGAGGTGGCCGTGACGCGCGGCCTCCAGACCCTCGGTGACGGCCGATTGAAACGCCGTCACATCGGCGAGCCGATGGTCCGCCGGCATCACCAGCAGCACCGCGTCCTCACCGGCGGGGCTTGCGAGTGCGGCCAAGGCAGCGATGGCCACCGCGGGCGCGGTATTGCGCCCGACTGGCTCCAAAATAATGTCACTCGCGGGGACGCCGATAGCGCGCAGCTGTTCGGCGACCAGGAAGCGATGATGCGCGTTGCAGACGACAATCGGCGCGGCCGCACCAAGGCCCTCAAGGCGCATCACCGTGTCCTGCAACATCGTCTGCTCGCCGACGAGCGGCAGGAACTGCTTGGGGTGCAACTCGCGCGACAACGGCCAGAGCCGTGTGCCCGAGCCACCGGAGAGTATGACGGGTACCAACATGGGGCCTCCTGGCGTGTGGGCTCAGCCGACGACGGGAACCGTGTCCCCGCGACCGATGCCGTAGTAGGTAAATCCGAAGCGGTGCATCAGCGCCGGATCGTACAGATTGCGGCCGTCAAAGATCACCGGCGATGCGAGCGCCGCCTTCAAGGCATCGAAGTCCGGGCTACGGAATTCGCGCCATTCGGTGACGATCGCCAGTGCATCCGCGCCTTCGAGCGCCGCTTCCATCGAGGCACAGAAAACGAGGTCTGCGCGCTCGCCGTAGATGCGCTGGGTTTCCTCCATCGCGACGGGATCGTAAGCGCGCACGGTTGCACCCGCCGCCCACAAAGCCTCGAGCAACACGCGGCTCGGTGCCTCGCGCATATCGTCCGTATTGGGCTTGAAGGCCAATCCCCAAACGGCAAACGTCTTCCCGGCCAAATCACCGCGGTAATGGGCCGAGATCTTCTGAAAGAGCACAGTCTTTTGGCGCGCGTTAACCGCCTCTACCGCCGCCAGAATCATCGGCTCGTAGCCGTGCGAGCGTGCCGAGCGCTCCAGTGCCTGGACGTCTTTCGGGAAACAGGAGCCACCGTAACCCACGCCGGGATAGATAAAGTGGTAGCCGATACGCGGATCCGAACCGATGCCGACGCGGACCTTCTCGATGTCCGCCCCCACCAATTCGGCCAAATTCGCGATTTCGTTCATGAACGAAATCTTGGTCGCGAGCAGGGCGTTGGCGGCGTACTTGGTGAGTTCGGCCGAGCGGATATCCATCGCAATCAGACGT
Source organism: Steroidobacteraceae bacterium (assembly GCA_036742455.1). Taxonomy (GTDB): domain Bacteria; phylum Pseudomonadota; class Gammaproteobacteria; order Steroidobacterales; family Steroidobacteraceae; genus CAIKZZ01. The sequence continues at coordinate 25,901 of DAINQU010000009.1, forward strand.
TCGTGATTGCGCGTGAACGGCTCGTACAACGCGCGCATGAGTTCCGTGACTTGCGGCTTGTCGGTTCCGATGACCACCCGATCCGGACGCATGAAGTCGCTGATCGCGGCGCCTTCCTTCAAGAACTCCGGATTCGAGACCACATCGAACTCGTGGGTGGCACCCCGCTCCGCCAGTTGTCCTTGCAGCGCAGCGCGGACCTTATCCGCGGTTCCGACCGGCACGGTCGACTTCGTGATCACGACTTTATACTCGGTCATGTGCGTCGCAATGGTGCGCGCGACCGCGAGCACGTACTGCAAGTCGGCCGAACCGTCTTCGTCCGGCGGCGTACCCACGGCGATCATCTGGAACAAACCGTGCGCGACGCCCTCGGCCGCATCGGTCGTAAAACGCAAACGACCCTTCGCACGGTTGGTTTCGATTAATTCATTCAGGCCGGGTTCGTGGATGGGCACGTCCCCCTGGTTCAGTCGCTCGATCTTGCGAGGATCGACGTCCACACAGACGACCGAGTTGCCCGCGTCCGCGAGGCAGGCGCCGGTGACGAGGCCCACGTAGCCCGATCCGAAAATAGTGATTTTCATAGTCCGATTCCTCTTCCCGTGAGGAACCGACCCAACGCGGGCCCTCCGGGTTCGATCCTAAATATCCGTACCGGTCTTCGCGCTGGCCACCCCGGCATCGTCGGTCCATCACGACCACGACACACCGGCGGCTCGACCGATCAGCCATGGCCCCGATTGTACTTACATTCCGTTAAAAAGCCGCTTCGGCACCAACACGCCATTCAGCACGTCGCCGAGCCCCATGAATCGACCGCCATGGGTATACACGGTGTGCAATCCGTCCGCAGCCACGACGTCCACCGACTGCCCATGACCAAACCGGCTCGCCACCGCATCGTCTAACTGCACCTGTGGCCAACCGGCCAGCGCACGATCCGGCGCGAGCAACAGCCGATCCAAAGCCGCCTCATCGCCCGCCAAGGACTCTAACGATTCCAGGGTGTGCACCGGATAATCCGCAAAAACACCGCCCACGTCGGTACGCCGCAGGGCTGATAGATGGCCCACCGTGCCCATCGCCGTGGCAATGTCCTCCCCCAACGTCCGCACATACGTGCCTTTGGAGCAACGCACGTCGAACACGACGGTGTCGGCGGTGTACTCCACCACCGTCAGCGCGCTGATACGCACCGGGCGTGGGGCCCGTTCGACGACCTCGCCCCGGCGGGCGATCGTGTACAGCGCTTCGCCATCGCGCTTCAGGGCGGAGTACATGGGCGGAATTTGCGAGGTGAGCCCGACAAAACGCTCGAGCGTAGCCAGCAGACGCGACGAATCGAACGCGGGCACGGGCGCTGTCTCAACGATGCTGCCCTCCCGATCGCCCGTGTCCGTCCGAGCACCCAGCGCGAGGGTTGCGACGTATCGCTTGTCGGCGTCCAACAGATAGCCGGCCACCTTGGTGGCTTCGCCAAAACAGAGCGGTAATACGCCGGTGGCCAACGGATCGAGGCTACCGGTATGACCCGCCTTCTCCGCTCGATACAGGCGGCGGACCAGTTGCAGCGCGCGATTGGAGGTCAGGCCCAGCGGCTTGTCGAGCAGCACTAGACCATCGACCGACCGCCAGACCGTTCGGGGGCGACCGCCCGACGCGGTCATTCCGTCGTTTCGGCCGCCGACTCGCCAGACGGCGTGTCCGGATGCGGGTGCGCCTCGGCACGCTCGGCATCGCTGGCGACGGCCTGATTGATCAGGGACGACAAGCGCGCCGCCTCGTCAATGGTGTGATCCACCGCGAACCGCAGTTCCGGCACGTGACGAATCTCGAGTTGCTTCTTCAGATGGTTGCGAAGGAAGCCTGCTGCCGACGCCAACGCCGCAGCAACCTCTTCGGCCGGTCGCTTCCCATCAAAGGGCACAAAGTAGACCTTTGCGTGCGACAGATCGCGACTGATCTCCACGGTCGTGAACGTGACGAGACCCACGCGAGGGTCTTTCACCTCGCGGCGAACGAGCTCGGAGAGCAGACGCAAGATCTGCTCCTCGAGTCGTCGACCACGTTGAAAGTCGCGCGGCATCAGAGCGACCGCGTGACCGTCACGCGCTCATAGCATTCGATCTGGTCGCCCGCGCGAACGTCGTTGTAGTCCTTCACGGCGATGCCGCACTCGGTGCCCGAGCGCACTTCGGCCACGTCGTCCTTGAAGCGTCGCAGGGATTCCAGCGCACCTTCGAAGATCACGACGTTGTCGCGCAGCACACGGATCGGATTGTTGCGCTTCACAAACCCTTCGATCACGAGGCAACCCGCCACTTGACCGAACTTGCTCGAGCGGAACACATCGCGAACCTGGGCAAGACCCACGATCTGATCGCGAATTTCCGGCTGCAACATGCCCGACAGCGCCGACCGTACGTCGTCGATCACTTCGTAAATGATGCTGTAGTACTGAATCGAGACGCCGTTGTCCTTGATCGCAGTGCGTGCGGCCGCATCGGCGCGCACGTTGAACGCCACGATGCGAGCATTGGACGCCGAGGCAAGCATCACATCCGACTCGGTGATACCACCGACGCCCGACGACACCACCTTAACCGCCACTTCCGAGGTCGACAGCTTTTGCAGCGCATCGCGCAATGCTTCGGCCGAACCCTGCACGTCCGCCTTGATGACGACCTGCACGGTCTGGGCTTTGCCCTCTTCCATCTGCGAGAACACGTCTTCGAATTTCGGCGTACGGGCAGCGAGTTTGACGTCGCGGAATTTGCCCTGCCGATGCAGCGCCACTTCACGCGCCTTACGCTCGCTCTCGACGACCATAAAGTCGTCGCCCGCGTTCGGGGCCCCGGACAAGCCGAGTACCTGAACGGGAATGGAGGGGCCTGCGCTGGCGGTGGACGCACCGGTCTCGTCGAACATCGCGCGAACGCGACCGAACTCCTGACCGGCGATGATCGGGTCACCTTGCTTCAAGGTGCCACGCTTCACCAGAACGGTTGCAACCGCGCCGCGACCCTTCTCGATGCTGGATTCCAGCACCACACCGACCGCGTGACCGGTCGGCGACGCGCGCAGTTCCAACACTTCCGCCTGCAGCAACAGCGACTCGAGCAGCTGCTCGACGCCCATACCGGTCTTGGCCGACACGGGGACGAAAATCGTGTCACCGCCGTACTCTTCCGGAACGATGCTGTACTGCAGCAACTCGTTCTTGACGCGGTCCGGATCGGCTTCCGGCTTATCCATCTTATTGAGCGCGACGACGATCGGCACTTCCGCCGCCTTCGCGTGCTGAATCGCCTCGACGGTTTGCGGCATCACGCCGTCATCCGCCGCTACAACGAGAATCACGATGTCCGTGATCTGAGCGCCGCGGGCACGCATCGAGGTGAAGGCCGCGTGGCCCGGTGTATCGATGAAGGTAACAATGCCGCGCGGCGTAGAGACGTGATACGCACCAATGTGCTGCGTAATGCCGCCCGCTTCGCCCGCGGCCACTTTGGCGCGGCGGATGTAATCGAGCAGCGACGTCTTGCCGTGGTCGACGTGACCCATGATGGTCACGACAGGCGGACGCGGCAACAGTTCACCCTGCAGCGCGGGATCCGTGACCAGCGAATCCTCAAGGGCATTTTCCTTGAGCGGCTTCGCGGTGTGGCCCAACTCTTCCACGACCAGAACGGCCGTGTCTTGGTCCAACGGCTGATTGATGGTCGCCATGACGCCCATGTTCATGAGCGCCTTGATCAATTCGCCACCTTTGACGGCCAACTTCTGCGCAAGTTCGGCCACGGTGATCGTCTCGGGAATCGAGACTTCACGCTTGACCGGCGCCGTCGGCATCTCGAAGCCGTGACGGCCTTCCGAGCCGCCACCGCTGCCGCGACGCATCGGCTTCATCGGCTTCTTTTTCTTGAAGCGATTGCTGGCGTCCGACGAAACGTGCAACTCCTGGCGCCCGTAACGGGTATCGCGCGAGTCGCGTCCACCCGAGGCCGGGGGCGCGGCACGATCCGGTCGCGAGGCGACCGGTGCGGGTGGCGGAGGTGGCGCTGCCGCCGCGAGTGCAGCCGCTGCGGCTGCCGCTGCGGCCTTGCGGGCGCGCTCGGCTTCCTCTTGTTCGGCACGTTCTGCCTGGCGACGAACTTCCTCTTCGGCTGCACGCCGAGCGTCTTCCTCGGCGCGTGCACGCTGTTCGGCTTCTGCGACTTTCCGCGCCTCTTCGTCCGCGATGCGCTGACGTTCGGCTTCGATCGCGCGCGCAGCGGCCTCTTCGGTCTCCCGCACGCGGTCGATTTCTTCTTGGGCTGCACGGGCCTGCTCTTCGAGCACGCCGCGATTGATGTAGGTGCGCTTTGTGCGGACCTCGACGCTGACCGTGCGGGCACGACCTTGCGCGGCCGCCACTTTGATCTCGCTCTGCGTCTTGCGCTTGAGCGTGATCTTGCGCGGACCGGCCGAGGCCGATTCGTCCTCGGTGCGCCCGTGCGACCGACGCAGGAACGAGAGCAACTCGCCCTTCTGATCGTCGGTGATCGTGGCATCCGATCCGCCCACGCGGATACCGGCTTCTTCAAACTGCTTGAGCAGCTTCTCCACCGGGACCTTTAGGACCTCGGCAAATTGCGCTACGGTGACATCAGACATTCAGAAACTCCCTCAGGCCGATGCCCCGTCGGTGAACCAATGGGCGCGGGCAGCCATAATCAGCTGACCGGCGGTGGTCTCGTCGAGACCGCCTACGCCGTCGAGATCGTCGGTCGACTGCTCGGCGAGATCATCGCGCGTGCAGATGCCGCGAGCGGTCAAAGCCGCCGCCAATTCTTCCGTCATGCCTTCGACCGCCCACAAATCCTCGGAACCACCTTCCTGTGTTTCCTCGGTGGCGATCGCTTGCGTCAACAGCACGTCACGCGCCCGGTTGCGCAACTCACGAACGATCTCGTCGTCGAATTCTTCGATGGCGAGCAACTCGTTGGTCGGCACATAGGCGATTTCTTCGATCGTCGAGAAGCCCTCGCCGACCAAGATGGCCGCGACGTCCTCATCGACGTCCAACGCCTTCTTGAACATATCGAGCAGCGCGCGGGTTTCCGCCTCGCTCTTCTCGTCGGCTTGCGCCTCGCTCATGATGTTCAGCTTCCAGCCGGTCAGTTCCGAGGCGAGACGGATGTTCTGGCCGCCACGACCGATGGCCTGGGACAGCTTCTCTTCCGCCACGGCAATTTCCATGCTGTGTTGGTCTTCGTCGACAACGATCGACGTCACTTCAGCCGGCTGCATCGCGTTGATAACGAACTGAGCCGGGTTCTCTTCGAACGGAATGATGTCGACGCGCTCGCCGGCAATCTCATTGGAGACGGCCTGCACACGGCTACCACGCATACCCACGCAGGCGCCCACGGGGTCGATGCGCGAATCGGTGCTGCGCACGGCAATCTTGGCGCGAGCGCCCGGATCACGAGCGGCGCCGAGAATCTGAATCAGCCCCTGACCCACTTCCGGCACTTCGAGTTTGAACAACTCGATCAAGAACTCCGGCGCTGTACGCGACAAGAAAATCTGCGGACCGCGGACTTCCGAGCGCACTTCTTTGAGGTAAGCCTTGACGCGATCCTGCGTACGGATAGGTTCGCGCGGGATCATGTGCTCGCGCGGAATGAATGCTTCGGCATTCTGGCCCAAATCGACGTACGTACCGTTGCGGTCAACGCGCTTGACGATGCCCGACACGAGCGTACCGACACGGTCCAAGAACGCATCAACGACCTGAGCACGTTCCGCTTCGCGCACCTTCTGCACGATGACCTGCTTGGCAGTCTGCGCATCGATACGACCAAAGCCCTCGCCCTCGAGCGGGACTTCAACGAACCCACCAACGACGGCTGCCGGGTCGACATCGAGCGCGTCTTCGAGGCGCAGCTCACGATCCGGCACTTCGAGTTCACGCGAATCGTCAGCGAAGACCTTCCAGCGCTGGAACACGTCGTAGTCGCCGGACTTGCGGTTAATGGCCACCCGCACGTCCATCTCCTCGCCGAGACGCTTACGCGTCGCCGACGCAAGAGCCGCTTCCAAGGCCTCGAAAATGATTTCCTTGTCGATGCCCTTCTCGTTCGCGACGCTCTCAACCGCGTCGACGATTTCCTTCAGCGTAGTCTTCGCCATGTTCGTCACTCCCGTCGGGTGCCAAAGTCAGGCACCAGCCGTGCCGTCTTGATTTCGTTGAAACCGATGATCACTTCTTTCCCATCCACCTTAAGCTCGATGCCGGTCTCCGATGTTGCAACGAGTTCCCCCGTCCAACGCCGGCGACCATCGCGCGGTAGATGGCTCTCTACATGCACGCGCCCGCCGACCACCCGCGCAAAATGCGCCGGTTTGGCCAACGGCCGGTCAAATCCTGGCGACGACACCTCTAAGGTGTATTCGCTCCGTATCGGGTCGGCGGCATCGAGTAACTCGCTGCTCATCCGACTCACTGCCTCACAGTCGTCGACGGTGATGCGATGGCCCTCCGTCTCGCCGCCCGGGTGGTCGATATAGATGCGCAGCGTCCCACCGCCCCGGTGGGCGTTGAACTCCAGCTCGACCAGTTCGTAGCCCAAGGCCACAATTCCCGGCTCGAGCAGCGCTATCAGCGTCTGCCGCATCGACTCATCACCCCGGACCCGGAGGTCCTACCGTCCTGCCCACAAAAAATGGGCCAAAAAAATGGGCCTGCGGCCCATATCCGGGGCCACGAGGCATCACGCCCCCGGCCCAAACGAAAAAGCCCCCGGCGGGGCTTTCTCTCTGTCCGACAAAGAACCGCTCAGCCAGAGACGATTCCCGAGGTCCCCGATTCTACCGGAAAATCCGGGCTCCCGAAAAGCATTTTATCCCGCAACGCCGGTGACCGGGCCCCGCCTACACGTTCCAGCCGCAGACGCCGGCCCGCCGCGCCCCACGACTCGCACGGGGCGCACCCGCCCCCCCAGTGGGCAGGATTTCGACCGTTGCGACTGGAGCACCCGGCACCGGTGCGGTCTATACTCGAACCGACCGAGGGGGCTCGGGCTGTAGCTGACATCGAGTATCCATGGACCCCACCGATATCCGGGACGCTGACTACTTTCACCGTGTCGTGGACTGTCAATGGGCCTGCCCGGCCCACACCGACGTGCCGGAATACATCCGGCTGATCGCGCAGGGGCGGTACACCGACGCCTACCTCGTCAATCGCGAATCCAACGTCTTCCCCGGCATTTTGGGTCGTGTCTGCGACCGCCCGTGCGAACCGGCCTGCCGACGCGGCCGCGTCGAGCAGCAACCCGTTGCCATTTGTCGCCTGAAGCGCGTGGCGGCGGATCATCGGGACGACATTCGCCCGGTCCTGCCGCGACCCGCCCCACCGAACGGTCGCCGGGCGGCCTGCATCGGCGCGGGCCCGGCGTCGTTGACCGTCGCTAACGACCTCCTCCCGCTCGGCTACGCGGTGACCGTTTACGAGCAATGGGCGGTCACCGGCGGGCTCATGCGCTCCAATATTCCCGCCTTTCGACTGCCCGCCGAGGTGTTGGACGAGGAGATCGGCTACATCCAACACATGGGCGCCGAGATACGCCTCGGTACCCGGGTCGATAGCCTCAAATCCCTGATCGACGCGGGCTACGACGCCATCTTTGTGGGATCCGGCGCTCCCCGCGCTAAAGACCTGCGCTTGCCGGGACGGGACGAGTCGCCGCGGATTCACGCCGGGATAGACTGGTTACAGTCCATCGCCTTCGGGCACACGACCGCCATCGGCGCACGGGTCCTGATTATTGGGGTGGGTAACACCGCCATGGACTGCTGCCGCTCCGCCCTTCGCCTCGGCGCCACAGAGGTCAAGGTCATGGCGCGCAAGTCGCGCCAGTTCTTTAAGGCGTCCGAGTGGGAGTTGGAGGATGCCGAGGCCGAGGGCGTCGAGATCGTCATCAATCACGCGCCCCGATCGTTCGTGATCGAGAACGGGACGCTGGTCGGCATGCGGTTCGACCGTCTCGAGTACGAACTGACGGGCGATCGGATCACCGCGGAACGGGTCGTCGGGGAAACGGTGATCCCCTGCGACGACGTCATCCTGGCAATCGGTCAGGAAAATCATTTCCCCTTCATCGAACGGGACCTGGGCATTGAGTTCGACCGCTGGCAGGTCCCGGTGGTCGATCCGGTGACCTTCGAGTCCACACGTCCCGGCGTGTATTTCGGTGGCGATGCGGCTTTCGGCCCTAAGAACATCATTTGGTCCGTCGAACACGGGCACCAAGCGGCTTTGTCGATCCACCTGCGCGCGCAAGGCTTGAATGCGCACGATCGACCGGCGCGAGGGGTGACCTTGGCCAGCCGTAAAATGGGCCTGCACGAGTGGTCCTACCAGAACGACTACAACCCCACCGAACGTCGCTTGGTTCCCCACGTGGCGTTGGCGGAGCGTTTTAAGAAGCTGAAAATTGAAGTAGAACTCGGCTTCAGCGCGGAACAGACCGCCTTGGAAGTGCAGCGCTGTCTGAATTGTGACGTGCAGACGGTGTTCACCGCGGCGACCTGCATCGAGTGCGACGCGTGCATCGATATCTGCCCGGTCGACTGCCTGACGATGACCGAAAACGGGACGGCCGAGGAAGTGGCGTCCCGCACCAAGGTCCCGCGGCACGACCCGAATCGCCTTCTGTTCGTGTCCGAGCCCCTCAAGGCCACGGGTCGCGTCATGGTGAAGGACGAGGATCTGTGCGTGCACTGCGGGCTGTGCGCCGAGCGTTGTCCCACCGCCGCCTGGGATATGCAGAAATCGACGATTCACATTCCCCACGCCAGCCTGGGATCCGCTGCGCCATGACGACAACCCTCGCTCACCCTGGGCGGATCAATGACTTTGTGGTTCGTTTCGCCAACGTCAACGGAACCGGCTCGGCCAGCGCCAATAACCTGCTGATGAAGGCCATCTTCCGGATGGGCGTACCGGTCACCGGCAAAAACTATTTCCCGTCCAATATCCAAGGGTTGCCCACCTGGTACGAGATTCGACTCTCCAAGGACGGCTATCTCGCCCGGGGCGACGCGGTTGATGTGCTGGTCGCGATGAATGTCGAAACCTACGCACGCGACGTCCGTGACGTGGCGCCCGGTGGCGTTCTCATCTACGACTCGACGTGGCCGCGCAGCGCCCTCCTGGCCCGCGACGACATCACCGTCTTCGGCATTCCGTTTGCCCGCCTTTGCAATGAAAACTTCACCGGTGTCCGCAATCGGATACTGATGAAGAACATCTGTAACGCCGGCGCCTTGGCGGCGTTGCTCGACATTGATTACGAAGTCATCCGCTCACTGCTGACCGAGCAATACGCCGCGAAGCCCAAACTCATCGACGCCAACATGAAGGCAATCGAGTTGGGTTATCGCTACGCGCAGGACCACCTTCCCTGCCCCTTATCGACCCGCGTGGCCCGAATGGACGGCACGGCCGGCCACGTCCTCATCGACGGCAATACCGCGGCGGGCCTCGGGTGTGTGTATGCCGGCGCAACCGTCGGCGCGTGGTACCCCATCACGCCATCCACCTCACTCATGGATGCCTACCGCGGTTTTTGTGAACGCTACCGCGTCGACCCCGTGACGAAGGAACGCAAGTACATCGTCCTACAGGCAGAGGATGAGCTGTCCGCCATCGGCATGGTCATCGGGGCCTCGTGGAACGGCGCACGCGCCTTCACGCCGACGAGCGGACCGGGCATCTCGCTCATGAACGAGTTTATCGGCCTTGCCTATTACGCCGAGGTTCCCGCAGTCCTGTTCGACGTGCAGCGTGTGGGCCCCTCGACCGGCATGCCCACCCGCACCCAACAATGCGACGTGATGCTCTGCGCCTACGCATCGCACGGCGATACCCGTCACGTGCTGCTGTTCCCGGCCAATCCCAAAGAGTGTTTTGAGCTGGCGCCGGTCGCCTTCGATCTGGCCGAGCGCCTGCAAACCCCAGTCTTCGTGCTGTCCGACCTTGATATCGGCATGAACGACTGGATGGTGCCGGAATTCACGTGGAACGAGGCGTACACGCCCGACCGCGGCAAAGTCCTTTCCGCGGACCAAATAGAGGCACTCCCAAAGTTCCACCGGTATCTCGATACCGATGGCGATGCCATTCCGTACCGAACGCTGCCCGGGGTGAATGCTAAGGGGGCCTATTTCACCCGTGGGTCTGGCCATAACCAGTGGGGCGCGTACACCGAAGACTCGGGTGAATACCGCGAGGTTCTCGACCGTCTGGCTCGAAAATTCGAGACGGCGAAGTCGCTCGTCCCGCCGGCTGTATTGACCGGCCCAGGCGATCACGCCATTGGCCTCCTCTCCTACGGCAGTGGCGACGAGGCGATCAAGGAATCGCTGGACCAGCTGGCTGCCGCAGGTGTGCACGCCGATTACCTGCGGGTGCGCGCCTTCCCGTTCGGCCCGGAGGTGGATGCGTTCCTCGGCCTACACGATCGCGTGTATGTCATTGAGCAAAACCGTGACGCGCAATTGCGCTCGTTACTGCTCCTCGAATCGGCCGCAGAGAAGCGTCAATTGAAGAGCGTCCTGCACTACGACGGATTGCCGATGACGGCTCGCTTTGTGACGCACGCCGTACTCGCCGATCTGGGATCCGCGCCATCCGCTGTTGCGACCTGCGCCGAAGGAGCCTCGGCATGACTTCCATCGTCAAACCGAAGATTGCCCACCCGTCGCTGCCCCGCAACGAGCGCGGCCTGACGCGTCGTGACTACGAAGGGGGTATGTCGACGCTCTGCGCCGGCTGCGGTCACGATTCGGTGACTGCCGCGATTGTGGAAGCCGCGTGGGGCTTATCGCTCGATCCCGCGCACTTCGTGAAGTTGTCCGGCATCGGCTGCTCGTCCAAGACCACTGCGTATTTCGTCAATGGTGCGCACGGGTTCAACTCCGTACACGGCCGCATGCCGTCCATCGCCACGGGCGCCAATGCGGCCAACCGAACACTCAACTACATCGGCATTTCCGGCGACGGCGATTCGCTGTCCATCGGCCTCGGCCAGTTGGCCCACGCGATACGCCGCAATTTGAACATGCTGTACATCATCGAGAACAACGGGGTGTACGGCTTGACCAAAGGGCAGTTCTCGGCCGCTGCCGACGTCGGCACGCGCTCCAAGAAAGGCGAGACCAACCTTCAGAACCCGATCGATCCGGTGCTGCTGTCGTTGACGCTCGGCGCCAGTTTTGTGGCGCGGAGTTTCTCCGGCGACAAGAAGCAACTGGTTCCGCTCATCCAGGCGGGACTTGCGCATCCGGGATTCGCGATCATTGACGTGCTCTCCCCCTGCGTGACCTTCAACGACCACGACGGCTCGACCAAGAGTTACCAATACACGCGCGAGCACTATCATCCGGCAGTCCAGGCCGACTACGTGCCCAAAGCACAGACGATCGAAGTGGATTACGACGGTGAGACCGAGGTGCCGCTACACGACGGCAGCCGCCTGCGGTTAACGAAGCTTGATCCCAGTTTCGATACGGCGGATCGTGCGGCCGCGTATGCCTACATCGATGCGAAACTGAAAGCCGGCGAACATGTCACCGGACTCATCCATTGCTCAACGGATTCGGACCACGAACTGCACCGCCAGAATCGCTCCGTGGCGCAGCCATTGAATGCGGTGGCGTACAGTGAGCTCCACCCGGGGGCGGCCGGGTTGGCCCAACTGATGGCACGCTATCGCTGATCGGCGAGGTCGCTTAGCAACGCAGGCTGCGCTGCCAATTGGCGAGCGCGGTTCGGCCTTGGGCTGTCACGATGGCGTTCGCGCCTCGCGGGGACGGCGCGACGTACCCGCGTCGCGACAGCTTTTCCAACAGTGGCTTGGGTAATGGCGCGCCGGCCATGCCTTTCGCCGCGGCCGCGCCCAGCTTCGAGAAGATCGCCCAGTCGTCTTTGGTCAGGAAATCGTCCATCGTGCACCCTCTGTCGGCAACGCACCGACAGAGCCAGTCTAGACAGAAGTCCGCGGTCGAACCGCGCAACCGGTCACGGTTCTATGGGCCGCTAGAGCGCACTCATCAGGCGTTCGGCGATTGACCAAATCGCACGCTCACCGGCATTGTCGGGCGATTCGTCAATCTGCGCCAACCCGTCGAGGGTGATCGCCATGGCGATGCGACCGTGCGGGGTGTAGGCGATGCCCACGTCACTGCGCAGGGCATCCAACGAACCGGTCTTGTTCAGAACGCGCACGCCCTGGGCGTGGCGCGCAATGCCGCTGTGATCTTGTTGGTGGCTGAGGATCGCCAGCAACGCGTCCGAGGCTGTCCGATCAACGATTTCGCCGTTGGCGAGCATCTCCAACAACCTCACCATTTCGTGTTCGGTGGTGACGCCGATGCCGAAGTCGGCATTCACGGGATCTCGCCCGGCCTGCGTCCACCCGCTCGGCGGCTTCAGATGCGCGCCATCACCCCGAATTTTGCGCAGGACGCGGGTGTGCTGGAACCCCATCCGGGCGAGGTAGTCGTTCACGCTGTCCCCACCCACCCGGTCGAGGAGCAGGTTGGTCGCCGTGTTGTCGCTGACGATCAGCATCAACGTCATCGCGTCCTTGAGGCGGATCGTCGCCCCGTCACTCAATTCGTGCAGTACGCCCGAGCCGGACACCTGATCGTCCGCCCGGACAACGAGCAACTCCTGCCAATCGAGGCGCCCCGCATTCGCCAACGCCTCGAGGGCACAGGCGATCGGCAGTTTGATGGTGCTTGCCGTTCGAATGCGTTCATCGCCGTTGAGCGACCACTCGGCACCGGTATCGAGATTTTTGGCGTAGACCGTCAGGTGCCCGAGTGGCGCCCCGTCCACCGTGATCGCCTCATTGACCTGCTGTGCCAGCGCCTCCGACGTCGCCGGCGGCACCGCTGCGATGGCCGGCACGCTCGCCAGAATTGCGACGGCCAGTGCGCAGGCCGATACCCCCATCGCAGCGCAACGGGCAGCCGTGCTATCGATCAACCGACGGGCCGGCTCTCTAGGCACCCCAACGGGGTGACGGCGCGGATCCACCCCGAACCCTCGCGGCGCAAGGGCCCAACCCAACATCACCGCCATCCGTGAAAGGATTCGCATCCGTCAGCCGCGCGCGCCTTGCAACCAAGCCGCCCGCACCGACTCGCTGGTTTCGCCCTGACCATCCGCTCGCCAGCCCGGCGCGCCAAACACGACCCCGAGCACCTCGCGCACGGATCGCGCACGGATGACATCGCGGGCCATGGCGATCCATTCGTGGAACGCGATCACAAACGGATTGTAGGACTGGATGTTGTGCAGGATGCCGTACACCGGAGCATCGTCGTCGCGCTCGGCTTCGAAGGTGCCGAACCAGCGGTCCCAGACCATCAAGACGCCCGCGTAGTTGCGATCCAGATAGCGGGGATTGGAGGCGTGATGGACGCGGTGATGCGACGGGGTGTTAAAAATCGCCTCGAACCACGCCGGCAACCGATGCACCGCCTCCGTGTGGAGCCAGAACTGATAGAACAGGTTGATGCTCTGCATGGTGAGTATCATGGTCGGCGAGAAGCCGAGCCACCCGAGCGGCATCCACGGCATCCACGTCCCCACAATCACGCCCGTCCACGGTTGGCGTGCCGCCGTTGACAAATTGTATTCCTGCGACGAGTGATGATTGACGTGGGCCGCCCACCAAAACCGGGATTCATGGCTGATCCGATGAAACCAGTAGTAGGTGAAATCATCCAGCACAAACAACACCGCCCACGCCGCGATGGACGCCTCGAAATGCAGCACGCGGTGCTCATAGGCCCACTGCAACCCACCAAACATGATCCCGGTCATCGCAATATTGACGACGACATTACCGAGTCGCATGGACAGTGAGGCGAACGTGTCCTTCCAGGCGTAGTGTGCCTTGATGAGCCCACGGGCACCGAGCAGGGCCTCGAGAGCGATCGCGGCAATCCGCCCAATCAACAGCCAATACGCGAGTGACAAGTGCACGGTCATTTCCCTCAGATCAGGCTGGCGCCGATGTTGATCAACAAGGCCAGCACGGTCGTATTGAACAAATAGGCGAGCGCACAGTGCAAGGTACCGATTCGGCGCAGCGACTTGGATACGAACGACACGTCCGCCGTCTGACCGGACGTGCCGATCACCACCGAAAAATACAAGAAGTCGAAATAATCCGGCGCCGACTCACCGGGGAATTGCAAGCCACCCCGCTCGCCGCGATCGACGGCGGCGTAGTAGTCGTGGGCGTAATGCAAGGCATACATGGTCTGTATGAACGCCCAGGAAGCCAACACCGTCACGCCGGCCAGCGCGGCGTGCAGTGTCCGCAGCATCCCATGTGCCTCCCGGACGAGCGTGAGTTCGAACGCGATCGCCGCCAGACTGGTGACACCGGCGACCGCCACCAGCGTCAAAATCACCCACGCTCCGTCGTCCTGTAGGCGGGCGCGCATGCGCATGTGGTGTTCCGATGAGCGCACCATCATGACCGCCGCCAACAGGATGTAGAGCAAAGCGCCGGCATTCCACGCCACCAACCAACGCGTCACCGGATGGAGCGCCGCTGCGCTGGGCAGTACCCATCCGATCACGACGGCGACCGCCGCGGCGATGTACAAGCGCGGCCGCGCCAACAGCAGTCGGACCACGGGATGATGCAATGCACTCACAACGGCTCACTCATGGCGCGAGAACGGATCGGGCATTGTCGAGTGCCCGTGCTTTCGCATCAATGTCCATACGGTTGCACAGCACGATCGACCCGACGTGGCGCTCGGGAAACCAATCGATCGCCGTGCGAAAGCCTTGGGTCGTGCCAAAGTGCCAACGGCGCGACTGGCCGAGCGCCGGATCCAGAAACCACCCAAACCCGTACGCGACGGGTCCGCCCGGGTCGAGATTGTCCTCGTCCGGAGCCGTGGGCCAGTGGGTCGCTGTCCCGTCGCTGAGCGTGACGGGCGTGAACGCGGCCGGGAACCGGCTGGGTGCGGCCGTGCCCTGTTCCAACGCCGCGAGCCACTGCGTCAGATCGTCGACGGTGGCGTAGATGCCGCCGTCGCCACCGGTGGCCGACGTCGCACTTTGGTCTGAGCGGATAAACCGTCCCGCCGCATTTACCGCGTGGCCGAAAGCGCGATGCGGTACGGTGTCCTGACCCGGCACGTGGAGTTGCGTGGCGCGCATGCCCGCAGGGTGAAAAACGTTCTCGTGCAGGTACCGCGCCAGCGGCTCGCCGGAGACCTGGGCGACGATCAATCCCAGAACCACGTAACCCGAGTTGCTGTACGCCCAACTCGACCCCGCCTCGAAATCCGGATGGGTGGTTCGTGCCAGGAGCTCGAGCACGTCTTGATCGCGGATCTGATGCGTCGGCGTGTAGTGACGTCCCGCGTTCGTGCGCGGATCGTCCATGAGCGTCTCGTAGTCCGGAAGCCCCGACGTGTGCGTCAATAAATGACGAACGGTGATCGCGCGCGTGTAGGCGGGCAGTCCCGGCAGCAAGTCCGCCAACGGGGCATCCAACGAGAGACGCCCCTGCTCCACCAGCGTCAGGATAGCGGCCGCCGTAAACTGTTTGGACAGTGACGCCAGCCGAAAGGCTGTCTGCGCATCGAGCGGTCGTGGCTGGTCGATACGCTGCACGCCTTCGGCGCGGTCAAGCACCACGGCGCCATTCTGGATCACGCGTTCGACGCATCCGGGCGCTGGCGAGTGCGCCGCGGCCGTCGAGCCGAGAATCGTCGCCAACACCGTCGCGGCGATACGCACGCTCAGCGCGTTCCCGTGAGCAGCGACAGCCGATAACTGATCGACAGTCCGATCACGTTGGCCGCAAACGCGCCGTGCAAGGCACGCAAACGGCCGACCGAAGCATGCACACCGAGACCGCTGGCCGCCTCATAGCCTAGACCCGCATTCACCTGGCCCACGGCACCGGATGCCACGGCGACGCCGCCGCCGCCTGCCGCACCGCCGAGCGCTTCGGCCTCGAACTGCACGGCGCCGACGAGGGGTTGATGGAAGCCGACGCCAACGAGGCCGGTCATGTAGGCACCGCTCTGCCCTCGGTACGCGGCGAGGCCCTGTCCCGTCAGCGACCAATGGGACGAGACGTCGTAGTCCGCCTGGACACCGAGCACACCGATATCGGGTATCGGTCGCGTCGCCCAACTCGCCGTCGCCGCGCGATAGGTCTGCTGCGTGACGCGCACCCGCACGGGCAGCGCCTCGACGTCGGCCGACGCGTCGGCGGACACGTGCGTGGGTTCTGCCGGCCCGAATTGATGTCGCACGCCGAGCGACACACCGTCGACGGCAAGATGACCGCTGGGCGCCTTCATGTGTTCGAGACCGAGTGTGAGCACATCACGATCGCCGATGCGCCAGTCGGAGCCGACGCGCGCTGCAACCAGCGCGCCGCCGCCGGTATCGACCGCGCCGCCGCCACCCGCGCCCACGGTCACCGCAGCGTCGAGCCACCATCCCGGCATCACCGGTAGACGCGCCCCCGCTCCGCCCATGATTTCCATATACCCATTGCTCTGACCGTGCGCCGCGCCACCGGCGTCGATCAGCACATACCAAGGGCCCGATAACATCCCTCGCCACTCGGCGCCGATCAGGCCAAAATTCGCTTGCGGCTGACCGGCGTCCGTCACACTGCCGGCGCGGACTCGGTATTGACGGACGAAGACGCCCACCTCGGTGGGCATCAGGTCGGCCGGCTCCGGCAGGGTATACCGGCCGCTGGCCGCCCCGTAGTCGGCTGACACGCCGGAAAACCGGCGCTCGATGCCAAGATAGCCTTGGGTTCCGCTGATCGTACCGCCGTTGGGGAAATCCACCCGACTGATGCCTGCGCGCCCGCGCCAGTCACCGACCGGCCAACCCACGCCGAGCGTTTCGCGCAGCATCAGCCCGCCGCCCGACAGCTCGTGTCCGCCCCGACCACCGCCCGCGGAGACCGACGCGCCCAACTCCAGATCCAGCGCGTTGAGCAGCGGATAGCGGACTTCGCCACCCACGCCGAGCGTGATGAAGCCGCCGCGTTGCCCTTGCACCGCGGCAAAACTGTCCACGCCGAGCCGCACGTAGTCAGAAAACTGGCGTCGCAGGTGCAGCCCGGCGATACCGGCGGTTTCATCGCCGGGTAAGTGCCAACGCTCCGCATCGAGCCCGACTGACCACTGCGACACCGTTGCCGCCGCGACAGTCGGTGGCGGTGAATCGGCGTAAGCCCCTGCGGCGAGTCCAAGCGCCGCGCACACCGCGGGCGCAAGGCCCATCCCTTTTCGAATCCATCCGCAATACATCGGGTCTCCTACCGCTCAATCGTGCCGGTATACACGGCCTTCTTTCATGACGAACTGGACGTGCTCAAGGCGGCTGACGTCCTCCAGCGGGTTACCGGGCACGGCGATGATGTCCGCGGATTTGCCCACCGTGATCGAACCGAACAGTTCCGGGTGCCCGATCAGATCGGCCGCATTGATCGTCGCGGATTGAATGGCCTGCATGGGTGTCATGCCATAGCGAACCATGAACGCAAACTGTCGTGCATTCGTGCCGTGCGGGCAAATCCCCGAGTCCGTGCCGAAACTCATCTTGACGCCGGCTTTGACCGCTTTGCGGAAGGCCTCTCGTTGTGCCTCCGCCAAATCCCGATCGTGCTGCAAGAAATCGGCCGGCTCGGTGGGATCGTTCTGAATGCACTCTTCGTCGTAGATATCCATGTCGAGGTAGGTGCCGTGCGCCTTGGCGAGCGCTATCCCCTCGTCGTCGATCAACGTGGCGTGCTCAATTGAGGCTACCCCGGCCCGTATCGCATTTTTGACGCCTTCCACCGCGTGCGCGTGTGCGGCGACCTTCAATCCAAAATTGGCCGCTTCTTGCACCGCCGCCGACAGTTCTTCCGGCGTAAATTCAATGCTCTTCGGATTGCTGCCGTGGGTTAACACGGCGCCGGTCGACAGCAGCTTGATGTGATCGGCGCCGTGGTGCACGAGATCGCGAACCTTCGCGCGCACGTCCCAGGGACCGTTGGCCTCGCCGTAATGCAGTGACGGCGGCAGCGGGATATCGCTGGCCAGCCCGGTCATGGCGCCCGCGCCGCCGGTGATGGTCAGATACGCCCCCGCGACATACATGCGCGGGCCTTCGACCAACCCTTTCGCGATGGCGTCGCGCAAGGCCACGTCGTTGAAGGCGCGGTAGGTACCCACGTCGCGCACGGTGGTGAACCCTGCTTGCAGCGTCGCGCGCGCGTTGGGGATGGCGGCGTACGCGATCTCGGCGGGGCTGTACCGCAACGTCTCATAGGGATCCGCGACATCCGGCATATCCGCCACGTGGGTATGGCAGTCGATCAGGCCGGGTACGAGCGTGCTGTCGCCCAACTCGATCAACTGGGCGTCGGCAGGCACAACGGAGCGCGGACCGATGGCAGCGATGCGATCGCCGCGGACGACGATCCACGCATCGGTCATCAATCGCCCGGCCTCGACGTCCACCCATCGAGCGGCATGCAGGGCCGTGGTCGGTGTCGGACTGGAGGCGGTTGGTGCCGCCAGGACCGTCGCACAGAGACCGGTCATCGCACACACCGCCGCTAGCTGCATCGCTCGCATCATCGCATCCCCCTAGCCGTAGTCTTGTCACCGACGTGGAACTCAACGAGCATACGCTTGCTGCTCGGCGACTGCACCGTGACCCCATGGCCCATCACAAACCCCACTTGCCCGTCAAAACCTGTGTGGTCTGCGGCCGCCCATTTGCGTGGCGCAAAAAATGGAGTCGTTGCTGGGACGAGATCAGCACCTGCTCGGACCGGTGTAACGGCGAACGACGGCGCACGCAAGCCGCGCGCACCGCCTAACGCATCGCCCGTTCAGCCGCGTCCGAAACGGGCATCGGCCACGAGGCACAGAATCTCGTACATCATGCTGGCCCCCACCAGTGCCGTATTGCCGGACGGATCGTACGGTGGCGATACCTCCACCACGTCACCGCCAATGTAGTGCAGCCCGCGCAGACCGTACATGAGTCGCTGTGCTTCGATCGTGGTGATCCCACCGACCTCGGGCGTACCGGTACCCGGTGTGTAGACCGGGTCGAGGCCGTCCACGTCGAAGGTGAAGTACACCGGCCCGGTACCGATCACACGACGAACCTCGGCGATGATGGCGTCGACTCCGAGACGGGAGAACTCCTCCATGAAGACCACACGCATGCCACTGCGCTCGGAATATTCAACGCCGTCCATGTAGTTCTGGCCACCGCGAATGCCGATCTGAATCGTACGCTTCGGGTCGATGAGTCCGTCTTCCACCGCCAATCGGAACGGCGCGGCGTGCGTGAACTTGGATCCGAAGACTTCGCCCCACGTGTCGGTGTGCGCATCGATGTGGATGAGGCCGACCGGTCCCTGATCGCCGACCAAGCCCTTTAGAATCGGATAGGTCACGAAATGATCACCGCCGGCCGACACCGGAATGACGCCGGCCTCGCGAACCTTACGGTAGTACGCCGCGATGTCCTCGACCTGCGTCGGCAAGTCGTAGCGACTGGAAAATCGCACATCGCCGAGATCACCGATACGGCACAGCTCGTACGGGTTGAGGCGCATCCCCAGGTTAAACGCCCGCATGAAACTGGACTGATTGCGGATCTCGCGCGGGCCGTGTCGCGCGCCCGGGCGGTTAGTGACACCGAGATCGGTGGGTATACCGATGAGTCCGATGTCGACCTCATTCAGTCCGTGCACCAACGGCGCACGCATGAACGTGGCGATATCCGTATAGCGGGGTTCCCGCATCGGTTCATAGGCGACCCCATCGACAGGGCCCGTCTTTTGATACGTCATAGCGTTACCTTCTACAGTCTATCGGCGTCGAGTCGCCGCGCGCCCGCACAACGACGCGTCACACGGCGAAGAACGGAGTCTAAACGGGAAACGATCGCGTGGACGTTCGGTTTGTCGCGATCGACGTTCGCGCGATGCGCCGCGCCTGCGCGGTCAGGTCGGGCGATCAGCGGGGCCTTGCAACAATCGCTCAAAATACCGGATGGTCGGCGCGAGGCCGTCGCGCAGTGCGACCTGAGGCCGCCAGTCCAGCGCCGACTCGGCGAGCGCTATGTCCGGGCGGCGGCGCGCCGGGTCGTCCGGGGGCAACGGCTGATAACTGATGGGCGACGCGGATCCGGTCAATTCGAGCACCGCTTCGGCCAGCTCCTTCATACTGAACTCGCCCGGATTGCCCAAATTCACGGGTCCGGTGAAATCATCCGGGGAATCCATGAGGCGGATCAACCCATCGATGAGATCGTCCACGTAGCAAAAGGAACGCGTCTGGGCGCCCACGCCGTACAGCGTAATCGGTCGCCCTTCCAACGCCTGCACAATGAAATTCGAGACCACGCGCCCGTCGTTCGGATGCATGCGTGGCCCGTAGGTGTTGAAGATCCTCGCCACCTTGATCCGTAGGCGGTGTTGACGGTGATAGTCGAAGAACAGGGTCTCGGCACACCGCTTGCCCTCGTCGTAGCAACTGCGGACGCCGATCGGGTTCACTCGCCCCCAGTAGCTCTCCGGCTGCGGGTGCACTTCCGGATCCCCATAAACCTCGCTGGTCGACGCCTGAAGTATCTTGGCACCCACCCGCTTGGCGAGACCTAACATGTTGATGGCGCCGTGCACGGACGTCTTGGTCGTTTGCACAGGGTCGTGCTGATAGTGCACCGGTGACGCAGGGCACGCGAGGTTATAGATCTCGTCGACCTCAACGTAGAGCGGAAAACAGACGTCGTGGCGCATCAATTCGAAGCCCGGTTGACCGAGCAAATGCGCAATGTTGTCCCGCGTGCCGGTGTAGAAATTATCCACGCAGAGCACGTCGTCGCCCCGCTCTAGCAGTCGCGTGCACAGATGCGACCCCAGAAAGCCGGCACCGCCGGTCACGAGCACGCGCCGGCGTAGGGAGTATCGCCGCCCCGCCCCGCTCACGCGAGGCTCCGCGGCAGCACCGGAACATCGGTGCCAACGACCCGACCTTCGCGGTCGCCGAAGGTGGCATTCGGTCGAGGACCGAACGCGTTACTCGCCAGGTCGTCTACCGTTCTCATCGCGATTACTCGTCCTAAAATACGATCGTACATGGTCATCCACACAGATGACAGATTAGCGACAGCCTAGCGCCTACCCGGTCTTACGTCGGGCGTACGCCCCGCGCGGCCTCGTGATCGGACCCCGCAAGACTGACGAGAACGAACACGACCAGACTGGTCGCCGAGCCGATGTAGATGGGCAGATCCGAATCGAGACCGACCCCGAACAACAGTCCCACCACCACCAACGCGCTGACACCGATGGACACCATCGCACCCCGCTCGGTACCGCGCCGCCACAACATGGCGCCCATGACCGGCACAAACAGTGAGCCGACCAGGAAGTCGTAGGCAATGGTGATGGCCGCGATCACATCCTTGGTCTGGCACGCCACCGCCGTCATCAGCACGCCACACAGCAAGGTCAGCACCCGACTTTGGGCCACCGATCCCTGCCCGCCCCCGCGCAACGGCAGCACCACGTCCTCCAGAATCACGGTGGAGGTGGCCAGCAGGCACGCGGAGGCGGTGGACATCATCGCCGCAAGCGCGGCGGCCAGCACGAGGCCGCGCATACCGACCGGCAGCACTGCATTGACGGCATAGGCGAACGCAGAATCGGGATCGGCGAGCGGCGGCAGAAACACGTGGGCCGCGGCGCCGATCAGGCCACCGGCGGCGGCGTATACAAAGCAATACAGGGCCACGATCACGCCGCCGGTGCGGGCAACGCGCAAATTTTTGGCCGTGAAGACGCGTTGCCAGACATCTTGGCCAATGATGATCCCAAAGAAATAGAGGATAAAAAATGACACGATCTTCGCCGTGCCGATGTGTCCCAGATCCAAAAAGCCCGCCGGCAAATGGGCGGCCATGCCACTGAAGCCACCGGCGTGATAAATGGATGCTGGCAAGAGCACGAAGAGTATGCCGATCGTTTTGATCACGAACTGAACGATGTCGGTCACGGTCAACGACCACATGCCGCCCAACACCGAGTAGGCCACCATGACGATGCTGGAGAGCAAGATCGCTTGGGTGCGTGGGATACCGACAATCACCTCCATGACGGCACCGACCGCGATCGTTGCGGTGACGGCCACCATGAAGTCGTAAGCGGCCATGACCACGCCGCCGGCCATGCGCACTCGTCGCGAGAATCGACGGCCAAGCAGTTCCGGGACGGTGACGAGGTTCATCGCCAGGATTTTCGGGACGAACCACACGCTCAAGACGAGGATACCGAGGCCGTACATAAAGACGAGCCAGAGCCCGGATATCCCGTACTGGTAGCCGAGTTTGACGCCGCCCACGGTCGACGCCCCGCCAAGCACGATGGCCGCGAGCGTTCCGGCGTACAGGAACAAGCCGACGCTGCGACCGGCCACCAGAAACTCTTCCTGGCTGGTGATCTTGCGTTTGGCCCACACGCCGGTCAGCAAGATGCCCACCATGTACAGGGCCATCACTCCAAAATCGATCGTGACCATGGTCGCTCCACCGGCATCAACGAAGCAGCGACACTAGCCCGATCGGCCAACCCCCGCCACCCCTTTTGTGGGCCGCAGACCACCCGTCAACGGCGACCGTCATCAATCGGTAGCATCGCAGTGGCCTAATGGTCATATTCTCACCGGCGACCGAGGCCCCATGGATCCGTCATCTGCCGAGCCCCACAGCACGGCGTATTCGATGTCCGACCCCACCGTCCCGGCGGGCCAGCGTCTGCTCATCCGAGCGCTCGAAACGCTCTCCGGGCAGGCCTACCTGCAGCGCCTCTACGATCGATACCGGACCACCCAGAAAGACCCTGCGCGGTTTTGGGATGACTGTATGCGCCTGCTCGGGGTGCGCCTCGACTTGGCGGAGGGCGCCTTGCAGCGCATCCCGGCGACGGGCCCCTTGCTCATCGTGGCCAACCACCCCTACGGCATCATCGACGGCCTCATCGCCTGCTGGCTCGTCAGTCAGGTGCGCAGCGACTTCAAAATATTGCTCAATGAAGGGCGGTATGTTCCTGAATTAGCTGAAAAAGCGATTCGACTCGATACCGCGCCTACTCGCGAGGCCCAGCGCGCGAATGCCGCCAGCCGCCTCGCGGCCCGTCAGCAACTGGACGACGGTGGCGTGCTGATCATTTTCCCGGCCGGCGGCATTTCAACGTCGCCGGACGCCTTCGGTGCCAGCCCCGCCGTCGACGCGACCTGGCATCCGTTCGTGGCGCAATTGGTCGAACGGACGCAGGCACCGGTGCTGCCGATGTGGTTTGAGGGTCAGAACGGCCGTCTCTTCCAATTGGTGAGCCATTGGAGCCTTACCCTGCGCTGGGGGCTCTTGATTGGCGAGAACGTGCGGCGCACGCGCCGCCCCGTGCAGGTCGTGATCGGTGACCCCATTCCGGCCGCGGATTTGCCCAAGGATCTGGATCGGATGGCGTTGGCGCGCGAATTGTGCCGTCGCACGTATGCGTTGGGCGGTTGGCCCGACTCCTTCCTCGATGTGCAAGGCTCGTGGCCGGCGCCGTTGCTCCCCAAGGACGAACGCCCGACACCGTTCGATGTGTTGGCGCGGTCGGTACCCATCGTGTTGCGACATCGCCATCGACCGAAGGTCAAAGCCAAGCGCCGACCGCTGTTGCCACGACTCCAGCGGATCCGCCTGCCGCTCAAGCCCGGACGTTCCCGGGCCTGACCGCGGGCTTGCCGATGGCCACCGGCGCCGGTAGCCTCGACCGCCCTAACGGAGGATGACTCATGTTGCGTCTCACGAAGCTCACGCCCGGAGTGCTGAGCGCACTCGTCCTCGTCGCCCTCTCCGCCACCGGCCGGGCGGACACCGCCGCCGACGCCTTTTCGGTGACCCCTAAAGACTCCACCACGGTGCGGCTGATCGCCTACGGCGATCAGCGCTTTACGGACCCCGCCGAAAAGGACGCGTCGCGGCCGGGTCCGCGTCAGGCGCTCGTCAAGCGGATAGCCGAGGAAACGGCCGATGCGGTGCTCATGACCGGTGACGTGCCGTGGCACGGCGGCGCCGTGAACGACTACACCGTCTACCAGCAAGAAACGGCCGTCTGGCGCGAGCGGAACATCGCGGTCTTTCCGGCGCTCGGCAATCACGAGTTTGCCGGCTGCGCCGAAAGCGAGTGCTTAAAGCACTGGTGGGACGCCAACCCATCCTTACGCGACCGTCGGTACTACGCGGTGAACCTCGGGACCGTCCGGGCGCTGGCGTTGGACAGCGCCCTGCCCTTTAACGTCGGCAGCCCGCAACGGCTGTGGCTGGAAAACGAGCTGGATCACCTCCCGAGCAGCACGCACTTCGTCATCCTGTTCTTGCATCACCCGCCCGTGTCGGCGCAGGAATCGGACCCGCTGCGCCACAACGTGCGACCGAGCGAAGTGGTGCTCGCCGACTACCTGACGGAGCGGGCGAAGCATCTGTCGGCGCGTCTACTCGTCATCGCCGGTCACGTCCACAACTACGAGCGTCGGGAGCACGGCGGCGTGGTGTATCTGGTCTCGGGCGGCGGCGGCGCCAAACCCTACGCGGTGAGTCGCGAGGGCGATCGCTACCAATCCCCCGGCGAACCCAATTTTCATTATTTGACGCTCGCAGCGACGAGTCAGCAGTTGCACGTCGAGATGCATCGCCTCGAGGACCCTGAGGCCGCCGTTCCCCATGAATTTGCCGTGCGGGACAGCTTCGACATCGCGTCGGTGTCGGCACGTTAAGCCACGTTCGCGTCGGCGCGGTCGATCGAACCGCGCCGACACCGGATCGGCACCGAGCTAAGCCGACTGGGGCTCGGTCGCTCGCGCGTTAACCGGCCGTGGCGCCGCAGTCGAGCCAGAGGACCTGGTACGGGGCGAGCGTTACGCCGTCGTGTAACGCGTGCGTGGCGCCACTCAGCAGATCGCGAGCACGCGCCGGTTGCGCGGCGAACACGCGCGCCGGGAGGCGTTGCGCCGATTCGCTGAAGTTCGCCAACACGAGGACATGGGCGCCCACCGCCCCGCGCAGGTACCCCAAGACATGCGGGGAGCCGGCGCGGAAGCCCTGACACTGCCCCCCAGCGAACACGGTGTGCACGCGACGCACACCGATCATGTGCCGCAGCCCGTCGTAGATCCGGCCCGCCACCGTGTCCGGGCGATGCCGCTCGGCATACCGCTCCGCATCGTAGGCTGGCCGGTGCACCCACCGGCTGTCCATGGCCTGATCGGGGTTGTCGAGGTAGCTGTGGTCGTTGAGTTGGCCCACTTCATCGCCGAGATACAGGAGCGGGATGCCGCCGCTCGATAGCGCAACGCTGTAAAGCAGCAAGACGCGCGCCACCCCGTGGACGTCGCCCTGCTCGACCCCGGCCAGCGACGCACTCGTACCGCAAATTCGGCAATCGCCCGTGAGCGGGTTGTCTTGAAACGGCACGCCGCGCGCGAAACTGCCCTCAAACCGATTCACGTAAAAACGGTTGAGGAACTGCCGATGCTCAAAGCCGTGAATTCCAAGTAAGGCCGCATCCTCGTCCGAGAACGTCCAACCGATGTCGTCGTGGCTACGAACGTAGTTGACCCAGGCGGTATCGGGCGCCAGGTTATGGCGCGTCTCCAAGGCCTGCTGCAGCAAATTCACTTCGCGCGTGGCGAGACTGTTCCACACCAGCGCCATCTGCAGCGGGTTATACGAAATCTGGCACTCCTCGCGGGAGATGTACTTGACCACATCGTCCGGGTGCACGATCGCTTCCGACTTGAACAGCAGACTGGGCGAGGCGATGCGCGCGAGCGCGCTGAACGCACGAATGACCGTGTGGGCTTCCGGCAAGTTCTCGCAGGACGTCCCCATCCGCTTCCAGACGAACGCGACCGCGTCCATCCGCAGAAATTCCGTGCCGAGATTCGCGATTGCGAGCATCTCACCCGCCATCGCCGTGAACACGGCCGGATTGGCGTAATTCAAATCCCACTGGAAGGAATTGAACGTCGTCCACACCCAGCGACCGTCGGGCAGCTGCGAAAACCCGCCCGGATGTTGATCCGGAAAAATTTCCCGCAGGGTGCGATCGTATTGATCCGGGAGAGTCCGGTCGGGAAAGAAGTAATAGAAATCGTGGAACGCCGGGTCACCGGACACGCAGGCTTGTGCCCAGGCATGTTCGTCCGACGTGTGATTGAAGATGAAATCAAGGACGAGGCTGATCCCCGCCTTCCGAAGTGCAGCAGCCAGCGATTTCAGGTCATCCATCGTGCCGAGAGCCGGATTCACGTCCCGGTAACTGGAGACGGCATACCCGCCATCGCTGTTGCCTTCCGGACAGCGAAACAACGGCATCAAGTGCAGGTAAGTCAGCCCTAATTCTTGAAAATAGGGAATTTGCGCCTCGACGCCCTTCAGGTTGCC
This sequence comes from Steroidobacteraceae bacterium, assembly GCA_036742455.1. Taxonomy (GTDB): domain Bacteria; phylum Pseudomonadota; class Gammaproteobacteria; order Steroidobacterales; family Steroidobacteraceae; genus CAIKZZ01. Next base: position 52,470 of record DAINQU010000009.1, read on the forward strand.
CGCAAATTTGTCGACGTAGCAGACACCACCGAGCATGCGCTCGGATTGGAACCACAGCGCGTCGCGCTCCCGTTCACGATCGAGCGCCTTCAGGTCAGCGGGACGCGCCACCCATGCGGAGTACGCGGTATTGAGCAGCGACCCGAGGAAACTCAGAAAATCCGGGCGCTCGCCGTACAGCGCGGACAATTCGCGAAACAGCGCAGGAAAATGGCGATCCAGCCGTGCCCGAAAGGCTGCGCCGTCGGCTGACGAGCACAGATATGCGCCGGCCTGCTCTAAGCCGGCCAGTACGTGCCGGTGGGCCAACGTTATTTGATGATCGATCGACAACACCTACAAGCCCCTCAACGCCGAGCGGGTCCAACGGTGGACTGCTGCCCGACATGGGCACCCCCCGGATTTACTCAAATCCCATGACTGCAAACGATCTCATACGGTGTTTTTTGATTCAAGTGATTCGCGCCGAAATCTTTTTTGGGCGATGACCGGCCGACCCTCATCGGCATTAACCGGGGTCATATCCGTCCCAGGATCCAGAACTCTAACCTTTACTCGCAACTCCAGGGCCCTCGGCCCCGATCAAACCCGCTCACGTCACGTCGCCGTTTCCTCTCCGGACAGCGATCGTTGGCGGTAGACATGCTCCGCGAATTCTTCGCCCCTGCGGGACACCTGGGGAATCACCGTCTTCAGGGCTGTGTCTAACCAGATCCGTATCCGGTTCTCCAGCAAGTTCACTGGGAACCGGATCGGTTACGTGTAACGGTTTATGGACGCTGCCACGGTGGCTCATCCACCGCGGATTTAATGCATGGGGATCGAGTAGAGCGCTTGTGTCGTTCCATTGGTGAAGTACAGCGTCGATCCGGTGAGGTGTACCTGCCCTGGGGTCGCGTCAAACAACAGCGTTTTGCCGCCCGACGGACTCCAATCGTAGAGTTTCCCGCTCTCTTCGTACGCCACATAGCCACCGCTGGTACCGAACAGCGCACTCGTCAGCAATCCAGACAATGTCGACGTCGTCGACCCATCCGACGCCCGAATGGCCTGGGCAGTGACGGTGGAGACGCCCAGTGCTGACGTCGTCACCGTCTGATCCACCCACGCCAGCACACCGCCCGACAATTGAAAATTGGACATGCTGGTGGACAGAACACTAGCCCCGGTGGAGGCTATCGACTCGACGGACAACGTAAAAGGTGCCTCGGGCGGCGGCGCACTGTGATCCGTTTGCCATGCGATTCTCATGCCGTCGGTCTGAGGGTACAGAGACACCCCGTCAGCTGTGATGGGCTGCGAGGCATTGGTGGCCTGATCCCAGCGGTAGACGTTCGTTGTGTAGTGCTGGCTGGAGTCCTCAAGTTCAGCCCAATAAAACAGTGTCAATTGGCCGTTCGTGGTCGTGAAATCACAGCTATTGTTACCCACAAGCAAGACGCCCGGCGGAGCCGGCACAATCAGAGTCTGGCCGGTTACCAGGTTGTAGAGGGTGTATTGGTTCCAATTGGAACTGACAAGGCTCGCCCAGAGGACCCATGGGTAATGCATCGGCAATGCCTGATCGTAAATGCTCTGGGAGACGGCCAGATTCGATAAATTAGTAGCGATGCTGTCGCCTGGCGCCCAACCATAAATACTGGTCGCGCCGCCCGGCCGATCCGTACCAAAGCCCTGAGCGACCACATAGCCATTATCGGCAATCTGCCAACCCGTTAGATTCGTCAGTCCGGTCTGAGATAACACGGTGTCGGACGTTGCGGTATGGACGTGGATCGAAGCGTCGGCGGCGGCATACACGACATTCGTGCTTGTCGCGGCCAAGACTGAGGCGCCCGCGCCGAGTGTCAGGACCGGCGTGTAGACCAACGCCGCCGACGAAGCCACCGTCACTTGGCGAGTCACAGTACTCGCAAGACCTGAGCTATCCGTCGCAACCACGGTCAGCGTATAGGTGCCCGGCGTGACGCCCGCCAGACTGAAACTGCTGGAGAATGAGGATGCGGCGGATGTCAGTATCGGGAGACTCCCCAGAGTGGCACTGACGGAGACCGTCGCATTGGTTTGGTCGGTCGTGACGGTACCCGCGATGGCCAAGGTGCCAGTGACGATCGCGCCATCGATCGGGGTATTGACGGCGACGACGGGTGGGTTACTGAACGTAATGCTGATCGAGCTGCTGGCCGATACACCGGCGGTATCGGTAGCGGTCGCTGTGATGGTGTGTGCCCCTGAGCCTACAACTGACGTATTCAGGGGAAACTGATAAACATTCCCGCATCCCAAGCCGGCGCAATTGGGCGCAGACAGCGTACCGAGGGGTTGGCCGTCAATCGCTGCACTCACCGAGGCAATGCCATACACCGACGTCGCGGTGACATTCACGGACACAGTCCCCGATGTGCCGCTCACACCGACCTGAACTGCGACCTCAGGATTAGCCACCTGTACGGTTTGCCGCAATTCCAGATAGGAGCCCGGGGCTGTCTGAACTCTTGCGAGGATCAAATGCGAACCCGCCGTGAGGGAACTCGTATTCAGCGCCACACTGTATGCCGGAGCCGAAGAGCTGGATCCCAGAAGGTTGAGATCGACATACCAGTCCACCGACGAATAACCGGCGCCGCCCGAAATCGACAGGTTCACCACACCAGTGACAGGCTGATTTTGATTCAACTGAATGGTCGGCAGCGTGGCCGGCACCGTGATCGCGATATCGGTACTTCCGGCGGGGGTGTCCAGAGGCACCTCGTATCCGGTTTTTTGAGCAGCAACCCGTAAGGTGGTGGACACATTGGTGGTTCGTGCCCATGAAAGACTCGCTCCCGCGCCGCCCGTACCCGGTACCGAATCGATGGTCGACCATACACCGGAGACGTCCTTTTGCTCGACGGCATAGGGCGTGCCCGCCGGGAAGGTATCCGACCACTTTAATGTGGCGATTTTCGTCGTGGCGTCGAGCGCAGCGGTCAGGTTCGCGGCCTTCGCATTGGCCAAATCTACCGCTGTCGCCGTCGGCGCCGACGGTGTCGGCTGACTCGTTGAGGACGAGGCGCCGCCGCCACAGGCCGCAAGGCACCAGAAAAAACAGAGTATGAGTTTGAGTCCCTTCATCAGCCGCTCCTTGGCTTAACGTCCTGCTCGCGTCGCCGCACCGCGGCACCGTATCTTGGAAACCTCGGAAGGTCGCCCACAAAGCACCGGGACAATCTCGCCGTAAGCCGCTCAGAGCATCGCGTCTTTGTGTATCGACCTCACCCAATAATCCGCGCTTACCGCAGTGAATTCCACTACCCCATTTGAATATCCGATCCTCTCAGGATCGACATATGATCCATCATTAAGGAGCGACGCCCTCGATGATTCGTGGGCTGGCCCGTTTTGGATCTACCTCAGGCACGAGACATGGCCCTTCATTACCCACCGACTGCACGATACCCGGCCCGCAAACACAACACGCCCTCGCGTATCACACCCGTCCCGGCTCAGAATTTCGTGACCCCGTTAAGGCGACGGGCAAAGCATCGGCTTGCTCTGATGGTCATCACTGGACTGTGCATCGCTACGGCTTCTGCTGCGCCCGCAGACCTTGTTCTACTGCACGGGAGAATCTACTCCGGCACCAACGGTGTACCGGATGCCGAAGCCATCGTGGTGCAAGACGGCCGTATCGTCTATGTGGGAGCAGACGCGATCGCCCACTCTGCCATCGGCACCCAGACGCGTGTCATTGATCTCAAGGGTCGAAGGGTGGTTCCGGGTTTTCAGGATTCGCACGTACACCCGGCGGACGCACCCAATCCAGAGACCTCGCTCGATTTGCACGGACTCACAACGCGAACAGCCATTGCCCAACGCATTCGAAAGTTTGCTGCAACGCATCCACACTCTCCTTGGATCGTCGGAGACGGCTGGGACAAAATCGCGTTCCGTCCCAACGGACTCCCGACGCGGGAATTTCTCGACTCGTTGGTCCCAGACCGGCCGGCCTTCCTCACCGACAACTCGGGTCACTCGGCTTGGGTTAACAGTCGGGCACTCGCGGCGGCGCACGTGTCTGCCGACACGCCCGACCCACTGGATGGCCGTATCGAGCGCACACCTGACGGTCAACCCTACGGCGTCTTGCACGAAGATGCCGCTATGGATCTAGTCACGCCGCTATTGCCGGTCATTAGCGACGACGAGGAAGTGGCAAACCTACGGCACGCGCTAACGCACATGGTGCAACTGGGCGTCACCGCGGTCGAAGATGCCATGGCCACTCCTGCGGTCATCGCTGCGTACCGGACGTTAGCGTCACGCGGCGAATTGAGCGTGCGGGCAAACCTGTGCATGCCATTCCGACCCACGGAGGACGACAATGCGCAGATCGAGGCATTCATTGCACAACGAGAGCTCCTACCTGGACCACGATTGACGGCCAACTGCGTCAAAATTTTTCTCGATGGTGCGTATGCCTCGCACACGCTCGCCCTACTCGCGCCATACAGCGACGACCCGCGGTACGGCTCGGGATCGCTGTTCGTCGACGCAGCCCGTCTAAACCGGATAATTACACGCTTGGACGCCGAGGGCTTTCAGGTGCACCTGCACACTCAGGGCGATGGCGCCGTGCGCGCGGCCCTGAACGCGATCGAGTCTGCGCAACTTACGAACGGAACGACGGACAGACGCCACACCTTAGCTCACTTATGCCTCGTCGATACCGCCGACGTGCCCCGTTTCAAGGCGCTGAACGTCGTGGCCAACATGACGCCGCTATGGAGCCTCGGTGACGTCTGGGAGGCAGAGGACGGGCCGCGCCTCTTTGGTGCCGAACGCAGTGCCCGGTTACTCCCGGCACGAGAACTATTGAACGCTGGCGCCACACTCGCCTGGGGCACAGACTGGCCAGTCACCGACGTCTCTCCGCTCGCAGGTATTGAAACCGCAATCACCCATCGGTATCCCGGCGGAGTCGACCCAAAGGGACATCCCGACACGACTTGGCATCCGTCGGGCCGCCTAAATCTCGCCGAAGCCTTCAATGCCTACACGGCGGCAGGCGCTTACCTGCTTCACGAGGACGGGCTGCGCGGGCGAATAGCGGCGGGATATGCCGCCGACGTGGTGGTACTCAATCGCGACCCGTTTGCCATGCCAGCCCTAAACATTCACCGGATCCGGGTGGATTACACCATCATTGACGGACGGGTCGTTTATGCCCGTCCGTCTGCAAAGACCATCACTCCGCGTTCGCCTCTCGGCCAAACCGGTAATTAAGGCGTAAGCCAATGGTCCGGGGTTCGTTGGTGGTTTCGCGCAAATCGAAATTGCCGGTGTTGGAATACACGATGGCATTGGTATCCGCGAGGTTGCGAACGTAAACCTCCGCCAACCAATGCCCACCATCCGGATTGATGCCTACACGGAAGTTCATCAACGAATAGGCGGGCTGCAGAATGCGACCAAATCCCTTGGATCCGGCCACATGCAAGTCGTTCCACATATCGCCCTTATGGGCGACATCGAACTGCGCGTAGGCATTAAGGCTCCCACCGACGGAGCGCTGATAGCGGACATTGAAGCTATAACTGAAATAGGGAACGAACGGTAAGCGCTCGCCTACGTTCCCCTGGAAAGTCGCGTAGGCGCTATTAATGAGGTGGGAATCCGTGTAACTCCCCGAGGCTTGGGCTGACCAGTGATCATCCGGTTTCCATTCGACATTCGACTCTGCGCCGTAGATGCGAGCTTCACCGACGTTGACGTTAAAGCTACTCGGCGCACAGATATCAACGTCGTAAATAAGCGTCTGTAGATCTTTCCAGCGCATAAAATACGTGGCGCCATTAAAGATCAGGCGCCCGCCGCGACTCGTAGATTTCCAACCCAACTCAAAATTATTGAGAGTGTCCGGAACATATTGGTGAGGCACTCCGTTTGCATAACAACTGTCGGGATATCCGGAGTTCGACCCGCCGTCACGAAAGCCCTGCGAGGCGTCTGCATACAGAAGCAGTGCGTCACTGGACTTGTAGTTCAGACCCAGTTTTCCGTTCACCTTATGCGATGCGTTCGTCGATAACGAGGGTGTTGTGGGCGCGTAGGCGAACTGACCGTAGGCACTCTGGTAACGCGAATCCGCGTGGAAATGCACCGCACCCGCCTCGACGTTGAGTCGATCGGTCAAATCGTAACTTATGTTGGCGAACTCGGTCGTCTGCAGATAATCCGACCGAGTGCGATAGGCATACCATTCACCGGGCGGTAGCGACGATGCGGTGGTGCCGTACAGGGCCTCGTAGTATTGGAATGCAGCCCCGTCGGTCCGCAGGCCCGGGGTATAAAACGTACTACCGGAATCCTTGTCTCGCGTTTTTTCCCAATACAATCCTGTCAACCAATGCAGGCGTCCACCGGCTTTGGACGCGAGCCGCAACTCGTTGGACCATCGCTCCGGGTTGCTGTGGTACTCATAAAACTGGACCGGCACATTGCAACCGGTATAGGCCGTACCGCCATAGGTCGGATCACTGAGGCACGTAAACGCTTCGGTAATTCCGCCGGCATGATTCTGCATGTACTGGGAATATTCGTTGTTTTGTCTCGTGGGCAGTGCCCAGTAGGTGCTCGCATAGACGAGATCACCGATACCGACATCGCCATCAACATGGAAATCCAACATCCGTGCTTCGTGAAAGTGCGATTCCGGTCCAAAGCGCGAAACTTCCCGGGGTCCGTAGTTGGTTAGGTCCTCATCCCATGCCCCTAAACTCGTTTGGCGCTGAAAGGTCAGGGTCAATGTGGCGCTCCACGCGTCGCTCAAGACCCCCTTCAGACCCAATCGGCCGCCTTCCACATGCTCCTTGTTGTAGTTAGAACGCGCCCAGGCGCTGTTGTCGGATACGGTCCCATTGACCCACTGCCGGGTGGTCAGGAGATTATCGATAAAACCGCCTCGGTTATCGCTGAATGCCGATGCACGCAACCCCAAGACACCGTCGATAAGCGGCACATTAACGAAACCTTCGTAAGTCGAGTCGTTCGACCCGCCATGAATCATGGCGCCGTCGACATCTATGCCGGCGCTAAACGAATGCACGTCGGGCTTGTTGGTAATGTAACGGACGGCCCCGGACATCGATCCCGCGCCGAAGGTCGTACCTTGAGGACCGTTCAGGACTTCGATCTGGGCAATATCGTACAAATGCAAGTCCGGCTGAGTGCCAAACCAGCTGGTCGACATATCGTCTACGAAAAATCCGGTCGCCGAACTATTTGCGTAATTCGGGTTACTACCGTCCGACACACCGCGCATGACGAACAACTGTGTACCGGGCCCTACGCTGATAAACGAGATGGACGGCACCTTCTCCGCATAGTCATCGAATTGGGTGATCGCCAAATTCTGCAGATCTTTTTTTGTAAAGACGTCAATGCTGAGTGGCACAGACTGCAGGCTCTCCTCTCGCTTGCGCGCGGTGACGACCACTTCCTCTAATACGCCGCTCCCGCCGTCGGATGGGGCACCGCTCGCTCCTTGAGCGAGCGCCATCGACAAGACCGCAGTGACCGCAAATCGCAAGGCAGACAGTGGCGGACGAGAATCGTGGGCACCACCCAAATCGTTGAGCGCAGTCCGGTCCTTTTTCATGAATGACCCCCCCCGGCAATTAGACTGTATGCGACCAATCGTCATCTAAACCGTATCAAGATGCCATAATTCTGAGCACGACGGCATACTGACCGATGTCGGTATGCGCCCTATCCGGCTTTGCATCAATCCCCTAGCGCAACCGGTTCCGCCAACGCTTCACGCAATGGGCCCAGATGCGCTTCGAAATGGCGCCAGTAGCCGATGCTGGAACGATAAAGCGGTTGCCTCACTTGTTCTGCGCTCGCTGTGCGCACGGAACGCCGTGTCGCGTGGAACTGCAGACACGACGCTTCAAACTCGAGCCCACAATGGGTGAGTAAACGGCGGATCTGTGCTTCGGGATCGGCGACCAACGCCTCGTACTGCACGGTTAAGACCACGCCGGGCAATACAGACTCCCAGTGGCTCATGAGTCGCAGATACGTTCGGTAATAACGACCTAAATCGGTCAGGTCGTAACTGAAGGTTTGGCCCTCGGCGAAATGCTGCTTAAAAGCGCTCAAGCAGCAGTCCATCGGGTGACGCCGGGCGTCGATAATACGAGCATGCGGAAGAATCGTATGTATCAAGCCTATGTGACTGAAATTATTGGGCAACTTATCAATGAAGTGACAACGCCCAGACCGTAAAGGCTCGATTTCGCTCAGGTACCGAGCGCCCAAAGACGCCCACTCCTCGACCGGGATATCGGGTACCGCCTCGGGATAGCCGTTACGCGAGGGCGTTCGGTGATCGATGTCACGAACAATATTGAGGATATTGGGCAACTCCATCGTGCCTTCCACCGCGGAGTGACTCGCCAGTATTTGCTCGATCAACGTCGAGCCAGAACGGGGCAACCCGACAACGAAGATGGGAGATGAACTGGGATCGCCAACGCCCGATCTCTCCGCGAAGAACTCGGCATCGAAAATCGCCTGAATGCGGGCTGCTCGTGCATCGAACGCATGACCATCAAACGGGCTGTCGCGTCGACGCCTAGCATTGCCTTTCGCATAGTGTTGGAACGACTGCGTATAGTCTGCGCGCTGCTCGTACGCTTTACCCAACGCGAAGTGCCACTGCGCTTCCCCCGCCGGATCGTGTGCCGGGTCGGCGAGGCGCTCTTCCATCGATGCGACTTCCTCGTCCGTAAACCGATAGTTCTTTAGATCCGCGAGGCTCCAACAGGCTTCTGCGTTAACCGGATCGAGTGCCCAAGCGGCCTTATACGCGGCTTCGCTTTGTGCGCGCTGGCCGAGCGTCTTATGGATATGGCCGATGGAGGTCAGCAGCCTCACTTCTGTGGGCTTCAATCGAGCCGCGACCTGATAGGCCTCAAGCGCTTCCTCCTGGCGCAATAGTCGCGCTGCCGACGCCGCTGTCGCTATCCAGCTTTGCGGATTTTCAGGTTCCAGCCGGCGTAATAACGCGGCCGCCTGCGCAGCCTCGCTCAGACGACCGAGTTCCAGCAGGGCGGGCCCAAGACCCCGCCATGCCAACGGTACATAGGCGGACTGACGCAAGGCATGCCGGAGTAACCGCTCCGCGTCACGCGGCATGTCCGCCCCGAGTGACAGCGCAGCGAGCCCGCACAATGCGGAGACATGGGCGGGATCCTGTTGTAGGACCGCCCGAAAATGCATTTCCGCAGCCTCCCGATCGTCTGCCAACAATCGGGCGGTGGCGATCTCAATGCGCGCGCGTTGCGGTTCGCATTCCCTCGCCCTTTCGAACGCGATGCGGGCATCGTCCATTTGATTCAGGTCGACCAGAATGTCTGCGTATGCCAGCCAGGCTCTCGGGTGCTGCGCCTCCCGCGACAGTACCGACCGCACGTGTCCTCTGGCAGAGCTCAGTTCACCACAGGCGCGTAGGCAGCGTGCCCGATCTACGGTGACGTCGCTGGGTACGTCAACGGCTGCGCACAGCCTCTCGAGTATCGAACGTGCCTCCTGAGGGCAATTTTGGTCTAACAGGGCGACGGCCAGCAGCCACTCAGCGCGCCGATGGCCCGGTCGCTGTTGCAGCCACTGCCGCAAGCCTAATTCCGCCGTCTTGGCGCGGCCGGATTTCAGCGCAAATTGCAACGTGGTCAGAGACGCGTCGACAGACGTCATTGGATGACCCGATCGGTGGCTAAGACGCACCAACCCATGGTTGGCCCTGTATGAGAACGCGCACGGACTCTAGCACGCCTCACTGAAGCGCCGAATCTCTGCGCAGGCACAGCGTCAAGCGTCGGGGTAGAACCGGATACCCATGTCATTCCCCCGTAAAGAGACGAACGTGGCAGAGTAATGGCTCCGCGATACCGTAAGGGCGCAGCGCATGGCACCGTCAAACATCCCCAGGACGGCCTGGTCGGACGCACTCGAAATCCGTTCAATCGACTACATCCCCGAGAGCGAACGCCACGGCGGACTCGCCAGCCAATTCACGCTCTGGCTTGCCGCGAATCTGCAGATCACTGCGATCGTGACGGGCGCCCTGGCCGTCGTCTTCGGCGGAGACGTGTACTGGTCCTTGATCGCCCTCTTTGTCGGGCAGTGCATCGGCGGCGCCGTCATGGCGTTACACGCCGCCCAAGGCCCCCAGTTGGGCTTACCGCAGATGATCAGCTGTCGTGTCCAGTTCGGCGTCTACGGCGCGATGATCCCGATCATTGCCGTGTGCCTCATGTACATCGGTTTTTCCGCCAGCGGATGCCTGCTCGCCGGGCAGGCGCTTGGGCAACTGCTCGGTATCGATGAGGCGTGGGCGATCGCTGTGTTTGCCAGCCTCATCGTGGTCGTGACGCTCCTCGGTTATCGGGTCATTCATCGACTCGGACGGATCGCGAGTGTCGTGGGCGTCGTCGCGTTTGGCTACCTCTTCGCGCGCCTCTTCGCCACGCAATCGGTCGATACCTTACTGGCCGATCGGCACTTCACTTGGGCTAGTTTTCTCCTCTCCATGTCGTTGTCGGCCTCCTGGCAGATTGCCTATGGACCGTACGTCGCCGATTACTCGCGCTATCTGCCCAGACAGACCTCGGTCGTGCGCGTTGTCACCGCGGTGGGCTTAGGGTCAGTCATCGGTTCACAGATCGCCATGACGTTCGGCGTGTTTGCGGCGGCCCTCGCCGGCAAGGCCTTCGCGCACCACGAAGTGTCCTATATCGTGAGTCTGGGCGGTACGGCCGGTGTCGCGGCTCTGCTCTTTGGCGCCATTGCTTTTGGCAAAGTCACGGTGACGGCCCTGAACGCGTACGGCAGTTTCATGTCGATGGCGACGATGGTCAGCGGATTCCGGGGTCGAGTCCGCGTCTCGGTGCGGCACCGCCTCGTCTACATCATCGCGATGGTCAGTGCCGCGGCACTACTGGCCATCATCGGTCGGCACAGCTTTCTCAAGTCGTTTGAGTCGTTCATTTTGTGTTTGCTGGCGGTGTTCACGCCGTGGAGCGCGATCAATTTGGTCGACTACTACGCGTTCACGCGATCCCGTTACGACGTCCCGGCCCTGAGCGATCCCGACGGACGTTACGGGCGCTGGAACCGCACAGGCATCCTGATTTACCTGATCGGCATTGCTGTGCAGATTCCGTTCTTGTCGACGTCGTTCTACACGGGCCCCTGGGTTGAGGCGCTCGGGGGCGTCGATATCTCCTGGCTCGTCGGCCTCATCGTGCCCGCACTGCTGTACTACGTCTTCGGCCGGGCCTCACGCAACCGGGCGCCGCCGCAGTTGATCCTTCCGCCGTGACACACGGCGACACAGAACGGCACGACAGGGTGCCGTTCGCGCCTCACGGGTGAAGATCGACCGACTCCAGCTCCTGCGTGTAGCGCTCGTTGCGGACACCGCCGGCGCTGTAGTACTCCTCCACCGATTTCACCCACCGCTTGACCGACGGCACGTACCAGAACGCCTTGTAGGTTCGACCTGCGACGGGCTCCGCCTCTGTTTTCGCGGCCTGCGTCACCATCGTGGTTCCGTTCGCACTCGTTTGGGCGCTCTGCGCCACGGTTTGGGTGGGCTCCAGCTCCGCCGTCCAGCGCCCCTCCGCCTCGACTTTGATGGCATCAAAATGCCCGGCCGGCACGTCCACGCCGTCATGGCCAATCACCGTGTAGTGGTGATCCCATTCCTCGGAACGGTGTGCCTTGTTCGGGTGCTGCTCGACGTAGCGGATCTCCCACGTCTGACCCACGGTCAGCGGGAACGCGAGCGGTTGATTCACCACGGTTTCGTGTCCATTCACGTCCCGGCGCCGACTCCAATCGAGTCCAGCAACCAACTCCTTCGGCGGTTGCGTCGAGCCCACCGGTTGGGTGGAAAAGTAGAGCGACGAGCCGGTCGCTCGGATCACCTTAAACTCGATGGAGGACTGCGACCACCCCGAAGGCCCCTTTTCCTCCGTGACCCGGTACGTCCAGCGGTCGTTCGGCTGATAGGTCGGGGCGGTCAGCGTCTCGGCCAACGACACGCTCACGCAGCACACCGCAGCCGTCGCGATCAGGGCTCGGATCATGGTAACGCTCGAGTGGGATAGAGGGTGCTCAGTATAGAGCCCTACTGAGGGTGCCACGAGCCCTTCCCGCACCCACTGGCGCCGCGGGGCGACGTCCGTATCGACCGCAACCGACTGGCGGGTCCGGAACGGGACATGCGAAACTGAAGCCACTTTAGTTTCGGTGTGATCGTTCTTTGACTACGTTGCCCTCCCCGACGCTGCAACACACGGCGTTTTACAAGTTCACGCCCGCCCAAGACGTGGACGCGGCCATCGCGCGCTTAAGAGCACTCACGGTGGATCTCAAGGGCAGCATCCTCGTCGCCCCGGAAGGCATCAATGGGATGGTGGCAGGCGATGCTGCGGCGCTGGATGCGTTCGAGGCCGCCTTGGTCGCGTTGCCCGGCTACGCCGGCACCGTGTTCAAGCGCACCGACTGCAAAACGGCGCCCTTCAATAAGATGAAGGTCCGCCGCAAGGCCGAGATCGTGCCGTTGGGGATCTCCGGCGTGGACGTCACCCAAGGGATGGGCATTAACGTGAGCCCCGCCGAGTGGCGGACATTGATCGACCAAGACGATGTCGTGTTACTCGATAATCGCAACAGTTTCGAGTATCGGCTGGGCCGCTTCCACCAGGCCATCGATCCCGGCGTCACCCACTTCCGAGATTTTCCCGAGTACGTCAAAGCGCATCTTGACGAGTGGAAATCGACCGGCAAACGCGTTGCGATGTACTGCACCGGTGGCATCCGCTGCGAAAAGACGACGGCGTGGATGCGGGACTTTGATATTCCGGTCTATCAACTCGAAGGCGGCATCCTGAATTACTTTAAAGAGATGCCGGACGCCGAAAAGGATTGGGAAGGCGAGTGTTTCGTGTTCGACAACCGCATTGCCCTCGACACGAAGCTGCAAGAAACCGCGACGACGCTCGAAGACGTGTACCAAGGGGAGCCGGATGGCGAGTGGCGATTGAATCGCGCCCGCCGGTTGCAAGGCGACGGCGAGTGACCGTGTCGAGGGCGCCGCTGCCGATCCGTGACGGGGTCGGACCGGCCTGCGTCGCGCTGCCGATCGGTCCCTGGGTCACCACCCTGGATTTTCTGATCGCCCGGTTCCCACACGTCGCACGCCCCGAACTCGAAGCACGGCTGACCCGCGGGGACATCGTCGACGACACCGGTACCCCCGCCGTGGCCGACGAACCGTATCGGCCGCACCGAAAACTGTATTACTACCGCGCGCTCGAGCACGAACCGCGTATTCCGTTTGAGGCACGCATCCTCTATCAAGACGACTACCTGATCGCCGTCGATAAGCCGCATTTCTTGCCGGTCACTCCGAGCGGCCAGTACCTGCAAGAGACCTTGCTGGTGCGACTCGTTCGGCAATTAGGGATCGCATCGTTGGCGCCCATGCACCGGCTCGATCGCGAAACCGCCGGCGTGGTGCTGTTTACGGTCCAACCCGCGCTGCGGGGCCAGTACCAGGACCTGTTTACGCGTCGCGTCGTGCAAAAAGAGTACGAAGCGATCGCCCCGCACCGGGCGTCCCTCGACCTGCCGATCACACGCCGCAGCCGTCTTGTCCGTGGCGAGCCGTTCATGCGGATGCGCGAGACGGCGCTGGGCGAACCCGGCGATATCAACGCACAAACGACCATTGAGCGTTTGGAGGCGATCGATAACGACTGGGCGCGGTATCGACTGATCCCGCTGACCGGTAAGAAGCACCAGTTACGGGTACACATGGCGGGGCTCGGCATCCCGATCCGACACGATGTGCTCTACCCCACCCTGCAGGCCTCGACCGTCACCGACACGACCGACTACAGCCGCCCGCTGCAGTTACTCGCGCGGCGCATTGCATTCACCGACCCGATCACAGGCCGCCACCGCGAGTTTTGCAGCGAGCGGACGCTGCCGGCGGCTCCCGAGGACGGCGACGAGGGGGCTGGCGCCCCCGCGTGACCGGCTCGGGCGCCCGTCCTCAGCCACCCACCCGCAGCGCCTCGGCCGGCGGTAGGGCTGCGCGCTGGGGCCTGTGAGATACTGACGTTCCCGGCACTGCGGTCCTTGCCCGCGATCGTGGCCCCGGGACTGCAAGAGCCAGATCCATGAAGACTGAAGATACCGTCGCTCGCGCCGCACTCTCTGCGCGTGACATCCGCTTAAGCCTCGCCGCCGTGCTGATCAGCGACTTCGGCGTCGGCGTTCTGTTCGGCTTTCAGCCGCCGCTGATCGCGTTCCTGTTGGAACGGGCGGGCCACTCCAACTTCATGATCGGCATGGTCGTCAGTATCGGTACCTTGGCCGTCATTCTGCTGGGGCCGCTGTATCCCTCGATGCTCACGCGCATCGGCATGCGGCGATCCTTGGTCGGCGGCATATTGCTCGCGGTGCTGCTCATCTTGGCGATGCCGCTCTACACCGGCGCCCCCGCGTGGCTGGTCAGTCGCTTTCTCAGCGGTGTCGGTTTAGGACTCGCGTGGATCGCGAGCGAGATCTGGCTCAATCGCCTCGCCACCGACGCCAACCGCAGCATCGTCATGGGCCTGTACGCCACGGTGTTTGCGCTCGGCGTGTTCGCAGGACCCTTGTTGCTGGAATTGACCGGAACGGAAGGTCTCGCGCCGTTCGTGGTGGGCGCGCTCGCCGTGGCCGTCTCGGTCGTGCCGCTCATGCTTGTCCGGCACGCGCCCGCCGCCGAGCCGGAACACGCATCGTCGCGCGGCCTACTGCGCGTCATGGCGACGGCGCCCGTGGTCATGTTGGCCGCCCTCACGGCCGGACTCGTCGAATCAGCCGATCTCTCGCTGCTGCCCTTGTTCGGCTTGAAGTACGGACTCTCGGAGACCGCGGCGTTGCGGTTGGTGTCCGTCTTTCTGGTGGGTAACGTCATCCTGCAATTGCCGATCGGGCATTTAGCCGACCGCTACGGGCGCCGAAACATCTTGTCGGTCTGCGCCGTGATCAGCACCGTCGGACCGCTGCTCCTGCCGCTCGCACTGGGGCACGCCT
The DNA here is from genome assembly GCA_036742455.1 of Steroidobacteraceae bacterium. Lineage (GTDB taxonomy): Bacteria > Pseudomonadota > Gammaproteobacteria > Steroidobacterales > Steroidobacteraceae > CAIKZZ01. The sequence continues at coordinate 67,611 of DAINQU010000009.1, forward strand.
CGCCGTGGCTTTGGCCGGTGCTGTTTGTCTGGGGCGGCACCATGTACAGCTTCTACACGCAAGGGATCGCTCTGATCGGCGATACCTACCCGTCGCATGAGTTGCCCACGGCCAATACCGCGTTTGTGATGGTGTATTGCGCGGGCGGGATGTTGGGCCCCGGGCTCGGCGGCATCGCGATGGACCTCTGGCACGCCGATGGCTTTGTTCTCCTGGTCGCCAGCGCCGCCCTCGTATTGGCGCTCGGGATTGGTCTTGAGACGCTGCGGCGACGCACCGCAAGGGCGGCCTGATTCTGTCGGCCGACTGGACAGACCGCCCCAACCGTTTTACAACCGACCGGGCGACACGCGGTCGCGACGGACATTGAACCGATGGACCACGCTCAAGCGGCACTGCTCGCGATCATCAGCCTCGCCGCCGTCCTTTTTCTCGTGAGTTGGTGGCGGACGGCCCGCAGACACCCGGACTGCCGACGCCCGTCGGCGCTCGAAATAGCCATCGGCGTCGTCACCAATTTCTTCGACACGCTCGGCATCGGCTCCTTCCCGACCTCGACCAGTCTCTTTCGGCTGAAGCGCATGGTGCGGGACGAAGACATCCCGGGCACCCTGAACATCGGGCATGCGCCGGCCGCCATTGCCGAAGCGCTGATCTTCATCACCGCGGTCAACGTGGATCCCCTGCTCCTCGTGTGCACGACCGCCAGTACCGCGCTCGGCGCGTGGACCGGCGCAGGGTGGGTCGTGCGGTTGCCGACCCGGTCCTTGCAGTGGGTGTTGGGGTGCGGGTCCTTGATTGCCGGGCTTCTGTTTATCGCGGTGAACGTGCACTGGCTGCCCGGCGGCGGTGAGGCGTTTGCGCTCGCGGGGTGGCGCTTTGGCGTGGCCATTGGCGCGACCTACGTACTCGGCGCACTGATGGCCGCCGGCGTCGGATTATTCGGGCCGTGCATGATCATTCTGTCGTTGCTCGGGATGCACCCGATCGCCGCCTTCCCCATCATGATGTCGGCGGGAGCGCTGCAACAAATCATCTCGGGCATACGCTATCTGCACACCGGTCGATATGCGTTCGGCACCGCAGTCGGGTTGGCCATTGGGGGCGTGGTGGGTGTGATCATCGCGGCCTACCTCGTCAAGTCGCTACCGGTGACCGCCCTGCGTTGGCTCGTCGCGCTGGTCGCGCTCTACGTGGCGGGGTCGTTCTTACGCAGCGCCGTACGCTCAACCCCCACGGTCTGACGGCCGTGGGCGCCTAAGCGTGGCACACTGGGTACCCACCCTCGCCGAAATGTGCGCTGCGGTGACAGGAGGTCGACGATGAGATGGAATCGCAGTCGAGGGTTGTCCCTCGCCCTACTCGCTTGCCTGCTGTGCATTGGAGGTCGCGCCATGGCCATCGAAGAACCCGCGTTTAAGGTCGACGTACACGACGGCGATTTTGAAGTGCGCACCTACGGTCCGCGCATCGTCGCCGAAACCGTTGTGCCGGGCTCGCTCAACGAGGCCTCGAATGCCGGCTTTCGGCGCGTGGCGGGGTATATCTTTGGCCGTAACCGACTGCGCGAAGGCGGCAGCGCATCGATCGCCATGACGGCGCCGGTCACGGTGAGTCAGTCGACCAAGATTGAGATGACCGCGCCGGTGACCACGAAGCCGGAGAACGACGGCTACCGTCTGCAGTTCGTGATGCCCGCGCAATACACGATGGACACGCTGCCCATTCCGCTCGATCCGACGGTGCATCTGAGTGAGCGGCCGGCGGCGACCTTTGCTGTCATCCGCTTTTCCGGGTTTTGCGGCGAAAGCAAAGTCGCGCAACGCACCGCCGCCTTGCAAGCCTGGATCCGGCAACACCGCTACACACCGATCGGCATCGCTGAACTGGCGCGCTATGACCCGCCGTGGCAGTTGCCGTTCTGGCGACGCAACGAAATCTTGATCCCCATTGCCCCGCCGGCGACGAAATAGGTCGCCGATTGCGGTCATCGCTCCCGAACAGTCCATCATTCCGTCAGCGTTGCTGCACCGAGGACGCTGACGGTTTCACGTGAGGTTCCCCCGATGAGCACAGTGTCGCGACGCTTTTTTCTGGCCGGTGCCGCAGCCGCACTCCCTCTCAGCGCCGCAGTGGCAGTTCGCCGTGACGCTGCAGGAGCGAGCGTTGCTGAGGCCGAAGGCGCGGCCGACACGATCATCGTGGGAGCGCGCGTGTACACGATGGATGCGCAGCAACCGCGCGCCGAAGCCGTTGCGCTGCGCGGCGACCGCATCCTAGCGGTCGGTCGTCGGGACTACGTGAGCCAGTGGACGACTGCGCACACGCGCGTCATCGATGCGCACGGACTGACCTTGCTGCCGGGCTTCATCGATGCGCACAGTCACCCGTTGCTGCAAAGCGTCGCCACCGGCGTGGACGTGGGGCTTGCCAGCATTGCCGACGTGAAAGCGGCGTTGGCGCGCAAAGCCGCTGCAACCCCTCCGGGACAGTGGGTCACGGGCATCATGTACGACGACACCAAGTTCCGCGAAGGACGCGCGTTGACGCGCAGCGATATCGATGCGGTGGTGAGCGATCACCCCGTGATCGTCCGCCATCGCGGCGGGCATACGGCCGTGGTGAACTCCCAAGCGTTCGCCCTGGCCGGCATCACGATCGACACACCGGACCCGGTCGGCGGCAAGTACTTCCGGGAGAACGGTGCGCTCACCGGCAAAGTGGCGGAGCTCGCGGTCGAAGTCTTCGATCGCGTCGGCGTCTGGCCCGTCGAAGACCGCGCCACGAGGGCGCAGTCGGCCGCCCTCATTTCCCGAAAAATGGCCGCGTGTGGTCTGACGTCCACGACTGATGCCTGGACAGAGCGCGATAATTTCATTGCCTATCAGGACGCGCGCGCGGCAGGCGAATTGTGTTTCCGCATCAGTTGCATGCCCAGCGGCCGCTCGGACCTGTACACCGGCCTCAAGATGGCCGGACTGCGCTCGGGTTTTGGCGATGAGATGATCCGTATCGGCGCCGTGAAGTACGCCGCGGACGGCTCCGCGTCGGAGCGCACCATGCGCATGAGCACGCCGTACACGGGGCGCCCGGAGGATTTTGGCATCCTCACCATGGACCAACAGCAGATCGACGACGCCGTGCAAGACGCGCTCGCCAACGGTTTCCGCATCGGTATCCATGCCAACGGGGACGTCACGATTCGGATGGTCTTGGATGCCTACGAGCGTGGCTTGAAGGGATGGGTCGGGCCCAATCCGCGTCTGCGCATCGAGCACTGCTCACTGGTGGATCCCGAGATTATCGCTCGCATCAAAGCACTCGGCGTGATTCCGGCCCCGTTCTACACCTACGCCTATTACCACGGCGAAAAATGGTCCGAGTACGGCGATGCGAAGATGGAGCGCATGTTCACGCATCGCAGTTTCATCGATGCGGGGATCCCCGTGGCACCGGCGTCGGATTTCACCCCCGGGCCCTATGAGCCGATGATGGCGTTGCAGAGCATGGTGACCCGTAAGGATCGCTCGGGCCACGTGTGGGGTCCGTCGCAACGGATCTCCATTGATGAGGCGCTGCGCGTCTGCACGGTGAACGGCGCCTACGCGTCGTGTGAAGAGGACCTCAAGGGATCACTGACGCCCGGTAAGTTGGCGGACTGCGTCTTGCTCGGACAGGACCCACACGACACGGATCCCGATCGATTGGTGGATATCCCGATCGCACGAACGATCTTGGGCGGCAAAACCGTCCACGAAGCCTAACGACGCACACTGAACGAATGGAGCATCCGCCGTGATACGGATAGTTGGTTTGACTCGCCCTCTCCTCGCTACGCTGTTGGGCATGACGGTGGCATTGGCGGGCCCCGTGGCGGCCGCGCAGCCACCGATCGGTCATGTTTTCATGATCGTTCTGGAGAACAAGGGCTTTGAGGACACCTTCGGGGCCCACACCCAAGCGCCGTACTTTGCGCACGAACTGACCCGCCAAGGGGTGCTGTTGACCCAATATTTCGGGACTGCGCATTACAGCCTCGGCAATTACTTGGCGATGATCAGCGGCCAGGGCGGCACGCCGCAGACGCGTGACGATTGCGAGACCTTTGAAGACTTCGTATCCAGCGGCACCACCGCGGATGGTCAAGAAATCGGTCACGGCTGCGTCTATCCCGCACATACGAAAACGCTGGCCGACCAGCTGCAAACCGTGGGTCGCTCGTGGCAAGGCTACATGGAAGACATCGGCAACAACCCGCAACGCGAAAACGCACGCTGCGGTGCACCGACCATCGGGGCCCCGGACCCGACGCAAAGCGCCCAAAAGGGTGACCAATACGCGGCCCGCCACAATCCGTTCGTGTACTTCCACTCACTCGTCGACAGCGGTGCGTGCGCCGACCATGTCGGTCCGCTGGCACAGCTATCCAAGGACCTCGAGACGGTCGCAACGACACCCGCCTTCGCGTTCATTACCCCAAACCTGTGCAACGACGGCCATGACGCACCGTGCAAAGACGGTGCTCCGGGCGGTCTCGTGTCGGCCGACGCCTTTCTGAAAACCTGGGTTCCGCGCATTCTGGAATCGCCAGCCTTTCGCAAAGACGGCCTGCTGATCGTGACCTTCGACGAAGGCGACAGCGTTCAAACGACGCTGCCCGATGGCCGGATACAAGACGTGTTTGAAGGCCAGTCGTGCTGCGGTCAACAACCCGGCCCGAACATCGGTCCGTTCCCGGCGATCGAGAGCGATGACCATTACGTCACGAAGCTGCAGAGTTTCGGGGGTGATCGGACCGGCACGGTCTTGGTCTCCCCGTTCCTGCGCGCCGGCGCCGTGTCCACCACCCCTTTCAATCACTACAGCCTGTTGAAAAGCATCGAGGATCTGCTCGGTACGCGCGGCCACCTCGGTTACGCCGCGCAACCCGGGTTGATCGGTTTTTTCGACGCGGGTTCGGACATTCAAACGGCTACACACGCAGTGCTCCCGGCGAAGGCTCATCGCTGAATGTGGAATCATCGAGCCAAACGGGAGCGGCCGTGCGGGCCTCATTCTGCTGCGCGACTGCCCAAAGTCGCCGATAACGTCGCCGTCGGCAATGCCATTCAACTCGCGCTGGACCGGGCGCTGCGTACCGAACGCCGGTTGTCCGACGTAACCGTCGCAGGCCTACTGCTGGTCTGCGCCGGCGCGGCGATGGTCATCCGCCCTTTCGGTCCTACCCTATCCAATCCCAGCATCGTTCCGAAGGCCGATCCCTACGCTGGGCTGGCGCTCCTCCAGTCGCTCCCGTTGTTCGCGACGCAAGTGCCCGGCGCGGTCGCCATCGTTCTGGGCGGCGCTCTGCTGCTCTGCGTACGGTGGCTACGCCGTCACATTCGGAATGCGGAATCGTTGGATTAGCGACGCATCTTTGGTGAGCGGCCACAGACAACCGGTCGGCCATCGCGAGCGTATGGCGTACTCGAACCAACGACGAGAGAAACTTAACCCGGCTGCCGTACGATCTACGGTCACACCGTGAGAGTTGTTAGCATCACCGCTGCGACGGGTCGGCACGCACCGGAGTCGGCGAGTGCTTCACCGCATAGCCGAGATACGTCTGCTGTCCACCCTCACCGGACACCCAATCGATCTGTTCCGCTGGAGATCCGCATGCCCACTGTTTTACCGGGGACTCGACGAACCCACGCGCTGTTACTGCTGATGCTTATGGCGTGCGGACTCGCCGCGTCGACTACGGCGCAGGAAATTCACGTTTATTCGATCGACCATTTCCCGTTGGAGAATGGCACCGTGCTGCCGCGCGCGAACGTGCGCTACGTGACCTACGGGACGCTTAATGCCACGCGCAGCAATGCGATATTGCTGCCCTCCCATTACATGGCGGACGGGCACGGCTACGAGTGGCTGATCGGAAAAGGTCGCGCGCTGGATCCGGACCGCTACTTTCTGGTAGCGACCGAACTGTTCGGCAATGGTCATTCGTCGTCACCCAGCAATACACCGGAACCGTTTCACGGTCCTCGATTTCCCGTTACGACCATTCGAGATAACGTCACCGCAGTACACGACCTTTTGGTCCGTGAACTCCATATCGATCATCTAACGGCCATCATCGGCTTTTCGATGGGTGGCCAGCAGGCCTTCCAATGGGGCGTCAGCTACCCAGACTTCGCGGACGCCATCGTCGTCACGGCCGCCACGGCCAAGACGTGGCCGCACGGCGTCGTCCGGTTGGAGGGGCAGATAGCCGCCATTACCGCCGACCCCACTTTTAATGCGGGGAATTACGCGGAACAGCCGGTCCACGGAATAGACGCATTTGGCCTGGTCTGGACCGCTTGGCTGTACTCTCAGCAATGGTGGCGGGACGAACTGTGGCGTGCCGACTCCCCTGCAGGGAGCACCTTCAGCTCCGTGCTTGCGAGCTATAGGCACGATTTTATTCCCGGGGCGGATGCGAACGATTTGATACTGCAAATGCGCACGTGGGAGCAGCACGATATCGGCACCACGCCCGGTTTTGACGGCGACATTAAGCGGGCGTTGGGTTCCATCCACGCCCGCCTCCTGTACATGCCCTCGGCAACCGACCTGTACTTCCCGGTAGAGGACGCGCGTTTCGAAGCACCCTTTATCCCTCACGTCACGCTCAAGCCAATACCGTCGCTGTGGGGACACACCGCGGGCGCCGCCAGCAATCCCGAAGACGCGCGCTTTCTCAATACTGAAATTGCTGCGTTCTTGGACGCATCAACCCGGCAGCCATAGGCAGCGAGGACGATCGTGCGGGCAGGTCTCTGGGCGTAGAGCCGCGAGTGACTGAAACCCTTACGGCTGGCCGAGACTACTGCCTCACTTAGCGCTCGTACCGTGAGTCACACTCCCGGGGCATCAAAACTCAAGCCGAATTTGCGGATCCATACGCTCCTTGACCAACGGCTGGCGCTTTCGCGCTGTCGACGGGATTCCGGCCTTCCGACTGCCATGTTTGGCCACAATCGCTTGAGCCTCTTGATAGTGCTCCATCCCTCGGCGCACCGAATAGAGCGCGTCGCGAGCCGCGCGTCCTGCGACCGCGTGGTCGACAATCGGTGGCGGGTACGCTAACCCGTTAGCGCCCGGCCAGAGCCAAGGCTCGTGCAGATACTCGTCCGGGACGGATGCCAGCTCGGGCACGTAGGCCCGCACGAACTGTCCGTCCGGGTCTTGGTCACGCCCCTGCTTTACCGGGTTGTAGACCCGCATCGCGTTGATGCCGGTCGTCCCCGACTGCATCTGCACCTGCGACCAGTGAATGCCCGGCTCGTAGTCGACGAACTGCCTCGCGAGATGCAAACCCGTCTCGCGCCACGGCAGCCACAGGTGATAGCTCGCGAACGACATCAGCATCGCGCGCATTCGAAAGTTGATCCAACCGTGCTGATCGACGGCTCGCATGCACGCGTCGATAAACGGGTAGCCGGTGTTGCCGGTCGTCCAGGCGGTTAACCGCGCCGAATCCGCCACGTCCGGCCGCAGTCCATCATAAGCCCGGTGTAAATTCTCGAATTCGATCCTCGGCTCATCCTCCAGTTTCTGCATGAAATGGCAGTGCCAGTGCAGTCGCGCCAAAAATGACGTCAACGACGCACGCCAGCGTGCCGCCGCAGGATCGTCGGATTCCTCGAGGGCTTGCCGGCGTGCCCACGTCGCCTGCGCCACTTCGCGCATCGACACGGTTCCCCACGTCAGGTATGGCGACAGTCGGGAACTGGCGCGGAATGCGGTCACGGGACTCGACATCTGGAAGCGATACTCGCGACCGCGCTGAGTCAGAAAACTGCGCAGCGTGCGCACGGCTTCCGCGCGCCCGCCGGGTTGTCGGTGAGGACACGGGTCGGGCGGCAGACCCAACTCCGCCGCCGTTGGTATGTGTGTCGGCCAATGACCCTGGAGGGGACGCAACGCGGTCGGCGCCGGCACGCGCGGCTCGGCCATCTGCCGATCCCACGCCTTCGCCCAGCCGTCCCGGGACGCCAGCCGACGTCTGACCCCGAAGGGGCGGATCTCATGCCACGGGACGCCCGCCTCGCGGGCCCAGGCCTGCACCGCCCGGTCTCGCGCGTAGGTCCACCCGTTGCCCGTCTCCTCGTGACTCCAGAGGGCCGCAATGCCCTCGCGTGCGTGCAGACGCCGAAAAATGGACACGGCGTCGCCGACGAGGACGCACAACGGCTGCCCGAGCGTTCCCAAGGTCGCCTGCAGTTCACGAAGACTGTCCGCCGCAAACGCCCACTGCCGACCCGAGGCATCCGGCTGAGCCCAGAGTTCGGGTTCGGCGATGTACAGCGGCAACACGGGACCGGCCTCGGCCGCCTGCGCCAGCGGTGGGTGGTCGTGGATCCGCACGTCGCGCTTGAACCAGACCACCTGCAGAGGGCGTGTCACGAGTACCCCATCTCCCGAAGCAGTTGAGGCAGGTGCGTTTTGAACGCGAAGTACCCTTTGGTGGCGTACGGCCAGAAGCGCGAGTCCCAGTCGCGGCGCACCCGTTCGACCGTGATCCCCTCGAGCGCCAGCTCAGCCGTCACGGCGGCGAGGCGATCGGCGACCGGGCCCACGGGCGCATAGGGCGTGACGATGCGGCGTACGCCCGCCTCGGCCGCGGCGTGCCTCAGCGTCGACGCATCAAGCGAACGGGCGACCGTCACCCGGGTGTTGCCCCCCGTACGCAGGCGCGTCGCGAGATCGTCGACGGCCGACTCGGTAAATTCCTGCGCCGCGTCACCCCAGCCGAGCCGTCGATCCGTCGCAATCAACGTCGTGCGGATCGTGTCCGGATCGGTCAGCCACCCGTCTGGCTGCAGATCCTCCTCGGTGAGAAGGAGCAGCGCCGGCGTCGCGGGCTCGGCGGTCAGAAGCCGCGGCAACGGCTGCGGCGACTCGAGCGGCGGCTCGGTGAGCGCGATGGCTTCCCGCGCAAGGCCCCGGGGTGCGAAGCGCCCTTGCGTGAAGCGCGCGATGTTGTCTGTCGTGGCCAAGTAGGTCTTGCCGACCGTCTGCAGACCGGCGACCCAGCGCCACGACAGCGTGTTACTCGCCGGGTCCGCGTCGAGCAGATGCCGAAGGAAAAAGTCCGCACCCCGCTCCCACGGCAGGCGCAGCGTGAAGATCCAAATCGACGCGAACCACATGCGGGCGTGGTTGTGCAGGTACCCGGTCGTGCGCAGTTCCCGCGCCCAGTCATCAAATCCCTCAATGCCCGTCCGCCCCGCTTCGGCGTCCGCCAACGCCGTGAGGTCGATACCGGGCGCGCTCTCCCGCGCCGCCACAAACCGTGCCCAGACCGACGGACGCTGCTCGAGCCAACCCTTCCAGTAGGTGCGCCAGACGACCTCCTGCACGAACTTCTCGGCCGCCTCGACCGAGTGCGCCGACAGTACGGCGGCCACGACCTCTTCCTCGGTGATGAGACGGCGGCGCACATACGGCGACAGCAGTGACGTCGCCGACGGCGCACCGGGGCCCGTATCGGTATTGCGACCGTGCGCGTAACGAGCGCCCGCGTTGGGAACGAAGTCGCGCAGACGTGCGAGGGCCGCCGCCCGCGTCGGCGGAAACAAGGAACGGATCATCAATGCACCGTCAAAGATCGAACGCTACGTGTGTCACCGAACGACGCGATCGGCACGTCGCTCATCGACGAGCCAGTGGTAGCCGACTGCTGGTCATCATTGTACGGGGCGCCATTCGAGAGCACCGAAAGACCTTGTCCTGAACAACCACCGCCGCGCTCGTGTGAGCGACGTGCGGTTGCGTCGTCTGCCGTTTCGGGCACGCCATTGGCCGGAGCGGTGGAACCCCACGTGACGGGCCGAAAGGATTGACGAGACATCTCTATCTGACTAGTCTTGTGACTAGTTATTCTGTGAGCGGCTCTCCGGGTCATGAAACGTTGGTCAGTACAGGATGCCAAGGCGCGCTTCAGCGAACTGCTCGACGACTGCGTCCGTGAAGGACCGCAGCTCGTGACTAAGCGCGGCGTCGACTCGGCCATGCTAGTCCCGATCGACACGTGGAACCGCCTTCAGCATCGAGCTTCCCCTACGCTCAAACAGCTGCTGCTATCGGACGGCCCACGCGACCTTCACGTACCCCAACGGGGACGATTGAAGCGGCGGTCACCGTCGCAAGCAGGTTGAACGCGTGTATCTCCTCGATACCAACGTCGTCTCTGAACTTCGCAAAAGCAAGCCTCACGGAGCCGTTCTCGATTGGCTGCACGGAGTGCCGGATACCGATCTGCACATGTCGGCGGTAACGATCGGAGAAATCCAGTCGGGCATCGAGCTCACTCGAAAGACTAACCCTGCAAAAGCGACCGACATCGAGCACTGGCTCGAACAAGTCGCATCCACCTACAACATACTGCCCATGGACGCGACGACCTTTCGGCAATGGGCGCGACTGATGAACGGCCGCTCCGACGAACTGATCGAAGACGCTATGATTGCGGCGACCGCGCTCTGCCACGATCTGATCGTTGTCACCCGTAACGTTCGCGACTTCGAACAATTGGGCACACGAACGCTCGACCCTTTCGCAGCCAATAAATAGCGCTCGTAGCGCCTGATCTCCTAGCGATTCCCGCACTCAAGAGGACCGTATACCGGCCCAGCAATACGCCGTTTAGGCTAGGCTCCGAATGGGCTCGCGATGGCGGGAAGTCAGGACATCGCTTAACGCGTAGGCAACTTGGTATAAATCAAAAAAGCCCGCTTTCGCAGGCCATTCAGCCTCACCGAGTGAGTGGGTAGCGGGGCTAGTTTTGTCATGTCCCGACGAGACTACGCTTCGGTAAATTGAAGTATACGGGCCGACCAATTCCACCGAGCCAACAGCAGAGCCACACAGACCGTATTACGATATATCGCTTATCGATATACGATACGGCGATGGCTATTGTTTCGTTCAAGTGTAAAGACACCGCCGCGCTACACGCCCGCTTCCGCGTCAAACGATTTGTCCACATTGAACAAATGGCTCGACGCAAGCTGGCTCAACTTGATGCTGCTGCTGATCGGGAATTCATGCGTATCCCGCCCGGCAACCGTCTCGAGGCGTTGCGGGGTGATCGACAGGGCCAACACAGCGTTCGCATCAATCAACAGTGGCGACATTGCTTCACCTGGACGACGCATGGCCCAGTCGACGTAGAGGTCGTCGGCTATCACTGAGAGAAACATCGTGACAACCAAGCTAAAACCCATTCATCCCGGAGAGATCCTCCGCGAAGAGTTCATGGTGCCACTGGGACTCTCCAGCACCGCGCTTGCGCGCGCGTTGAAGGTGACACCCGCCCGGATCAACGAGATTGTCCGGGAAAGAAGGGGAATCACGGCGGATACTGCCTTACGCCTCGCCCGCTTCTTCAAGACGGACGTTCATAGCTGGATCAACTTGCAGTCCAACTACGATCTGCAATGCGCTGAAGACGGTACCGCCGAGATGCTCGCTTCCATATTGCCCTACAGTGGCAAGGCGCTCGATTAGTCGGCAGAGACCGCTGAGAACTAAAAACAAAAAAGCCCGCTTTCGCGGGCCATTCAGTCTCACCGAGTGAGTGGGTAGCGCGGCCCGCTCAGTGCTCGTATGCCGTTAACAAGTAAGAGTTTTTCCGGCAACCCGCGCTCCTACCCAACGCCCGCGCGGCCGAAATGAATTTCGGCAAGGACCGCTGACTCAGCAGACGTCCGCGAACACTATGTAGGGACGCGATGTGGGCGCCTTGACCCCGGCAAGGAATATCCTTACTGTAAGGATATTCCTTACTTCGGATACGACTGTGATCACGAGCAAACTGACCAGCAAGGCGCAGACGACCATTCCTCAGCCGATCCGCGCAGCGCTCAACATCGCCGAAGGCGATGAGTTGGCATATGAAATTAGAGGAACTGAAGTCATCTTGACGAGAGCTCGTCGCGTCGCCGAAATCGACAATCCCTTCCAAGCCTTTGGCGAGTGGGACTCCGACGCTGACCGGAAGGCTTATGGCAACCTTTAGCCAAGGCGACGTGGTCAAAGTACCGTTTCCCTATACGGACCGCTCAACCCGCCAATCTCGCCCTGCACTCGTCGTATCACTCCCGAATTTGGAAGCAGACCACGGTTTGCTCTGGGTCGTGATGATCACGAGTGCTGAAAACAGGTCATGGCCAGGGGATGTCACCATCGACGATCTGACATTGGCTGGACTGCCCGCCCCCTCCGTCATTCGCCCGACGAAAATCGCCACTATCGAAGCCAAAGACGCTCAGAGGCTCGGCGAACTCAAGAAAGCATCGTTGCACCAGGCGCTTCGCCAGATCGGCAATTGCCTCGTCGCGACAGATTAAGCGACAGTCAATCCAATGAAGCGGCGACATCTTGTGGCCGACGGTAGATTTCCGGCCTGTTTTTTCGCCGCCTTACCGATCGTCGCTCTCGGGAACTCGCCTCCAAGCGGCAAAGCGATGCACGGCGATCTGGTACCTGCACATCGCCATCGCATCCCCATCAGCATCCCCGAGGAGCGAAAACTCCAGCGAGCGATGGACGAAGGGGGTCATCAACCGTGGCGGCTGGATCCGATGGCAGTTGCGGTGTCTACCCTAGGTGCACGTATCGGAAAATTCGTCAGGGAAGACGCCTGTCGGGAATTGACCGTATACCCAAAAAAGATCGTCGTGCGCTGTGTAGAGACTTCAACGTACGACGTAGTCCTTAGGAGACTCGCTCGGTCGGATGGGATTTGGACAGTCGTTGAAATTGACGACATGTGACGCATTGTAAGAACACGCGCTGATGCCGGCCGTTGCGTAAAAAGCTTGGGAAATTTGTTCGCGTGTAAAGCACGTACGACCCAAACAAAAAAGCCCGCTTTCGCGGGCCATTCAGTCTCACCGAGTGAGTTGGTAGCGGGGGCCCGCTAAGTGCTTGTATGCCATTGATTCGTAAATCATTTTTTTAACCGATAGGAATATTCTGGCAGAGAATTGAGGAGCCGAATGCCTGCGTTGGGGACGGGATACCCGCTTACCAAATCCGGAATCAAAGCGACGGCAACGCTAAATGAGGCTTGAAAAGCGACGTCCGCAAACGTAAATTCCATTTACCGGAATATGGAATAACGATGGAACTCAAGCCGCAAGATCTCCTCGTGCTCTTCAAGAGAGCAGCCCACCCTGACCTGCAATGGACATACACGGCCATGGGTGAGGCATTAGGAATGAGCGCCTCCCAAGTTCATCGCAGCGTCAAAAGAGTCGTCGAAGCCGGCCTAGCCGTATCGAACGGCAGAGGCGACTGGCAGGTAAAGCGAGAGGCCCTGCTGGAATTCGCTGTGCATGGTGTTCGGTACGCATTTCCGGCAAAGCTCGGGGCCGCGCGACGCGGGATTCCAACCTCCTTTGGCACCCTCCCCCTCTCCGATTACCTCAGCGCCTCACCGGAGGAAGCGCCGGTATGGCCGCATCCCGAAGGTAACGCACGAGGACCCTCTGTTGAACCACTCTATCGACATGTCCCACAAGCAGTTGTCGCAGACCCCGTTCTATATGCGTTTCTAGCCCTGCTTGATGCGTTACGCATTGGCCGCGGTCGCGAACGAGCGCTGGCACAGAAGTTACTTGCCGAGCGCCTTGGGGAATCGCGTGAGGGCTGACGATCCCAACCTAGAGTACTTGCTGCTCATTGCCGATGCTCTCGGTCCCTTACGCGAGGAGATCGTTTTTGTTGGCGGTAGCGTGGCTGGACTGCTCATCACAGATCCACTGGCCGAAGGCATCCGTGCAACGAAAGATGTCGATGCCGTCGTGGAGGCTGCAACTCTCGTTCAGTATTACCAAGTCGAAAATCGGCTACCAGCGCTCGGATTCGCAAGGGACCCCAGTAGTGAGGTAATTTGCCGCTGGAAACACGTGGTCAGCGGAGTCCTTTTTGACTTGATGCCTACCCATCCACAGGTGCTTGGTTTTTCTAACGCATGGTATCCCGAGGCGGTAAAAACGTCAGTCAGGATGCGGCTAAACGACGATATCGATATCCGTTTGATATCGGCCGTCTGCTTCGTTGCCACCAAGCTAGAAGCATTCAATAGCCGAGGTAGTGGCGATATTGCTTCAAGCCACGACTTAGAAGACATTCTCACCGTCGTTGACGGTAGACCGTCACTCGGCGAGGAATTGGCGAAAGGAGCAGAGTCTCTTAATTCCTATGTCAAGCAACAACTGAGGGCGTTGCTCTCACGACCCAGCTTCGAGAATTATTTACCCGGACTGCTCACCGATGAATCACGTGTGCCGCTGGTCATCTCTCGACTCAGAAAGATGACCGATTAAACGCATCGTTTTGCACGATTGCAGCGTTACATCGCTCCGCTGCGTCATGTACGAGGATAACGTCAATGCAACTGTGGATCCGACTGATGCTTCTTAGTCTTGCGACCTTAGGGCCGCTCGCTGAATCCGCAACCATAACGACAAGTTGCGCGACCGATGAGCGACTCGTTGCGCCGTGCTTCACGGTCCATGGACGGATGAGCTCATGGAACGGTACTCCCACCTATCGGATCTGGGTGCTAGGAACAAAACGCGTGCTTGGGGTCAGTGAAGGAAGATTCGCACCCAACGGCTATGAACTACTGCCACTCGAGATCCCTCAACCAACAAGCTTTGACACGGAGTATTTCGGCGACTTCACGGTTTGTCCGTTTGAGCCCGAGCAGCCGAAGAAGATGCGGCTCGTTTGCGTGTCTGCGGTGAACCATCTGCGAATAGTCGATCGTAAATAGCGGCCCACGCAGCGACTGCGCTCGCCTCGCCGCACGCTCGTTTCAAAAACAAAAAAGCCCGCTTTCGCGGGCCATTCAGTCTCAACGAGTGAGTTGGTAGCGGGGGTAGGATTTGAACCTACGACCTTCGGGTTATGAGCCCGACGAGCTGCCAGACTGCTCCACCCCGCACCAGATCGAGCCCGAAAATATACCGACTTTCGGGCTCTGTTGCAAGTCTATTTCAGTGGAACGCCTTCGCAATCGTGTCGCTCAAGGTGCTGCTGCACAGACCCAGCGCCAAGACCGACAACGCATTCAGGCTGAGCAGGAACTTGAACGAACCACTCGCCTCCACCACCACGTCACCGGCCGGTGCTTCGAAGAACATCGCCTTGATAATGCGCAGGTAGTAGAACGCGCCGACCACAGAGAACAGCACCGCCACGATGGCCAGCCAGGTCAGGCCGACATCGAGCACCGCCTGGATCACGTAGAGCTTCGAGAAGAAGCCGACGAACGGCGGTACGCCCGCGGTGCTGACCATCAAGAACAGCATCATCCACGCGAACCACGGGTTCTTCTGCGCCAGACCGCGGAAGTCTTCGATGCGATCCGCCTCAAAGCCCTTACGCGACAGCAGCATGATCATCGCAAAGCTGCCGAGCGACATGAGCACGTAGGCGACCGTATAGAACAGTGCAGCGCGATAGCCCGACGGCGTGCCCGCCAAAATGCCGAGCAAAATGAAGCCGACGTTCGAGATCGTCGAGTACGCGAGCATGCGCTTCAAGTTCGTCTGCGCGACGGCAACGAGATTGCCGATACCGATCGAGAGCACCGACAGGACGATCAACATCTCCTGCCACGCACCGACCGCACCGCCCATGCCTTCGGCCAACACGCGCAGCGCCAAGGCGAAATACGCGAGCTTCGGCGCGGCGCTGACGAACATCGTGACCGACGTCGGCGCACCGTGATAGACGTCCGGCACCCACATGTGGAACGGCACGGCACCGAACTTAAAGGCGATGCCGGCAACAAGGAACGCCAGCCCAAACAGGAGGCCTACGTTCGTCCCCGCACCCAACTGGGTGTACACGGCCAACTTCGCGAGATCAAACGTTCCGGTAACGCCGTAGACGATCGAGATGCCGTAGAGCAGCAAGCCCGACGCAATGGCGCCCAAGACGAAGTACTTCATCGCCGATTCGGCAGCGATCGACGAGTCGCGATCGAACGCCACGAGCGCATACTGCGACAACGCCAGCACTTCAATGCCCATGTACAGCGACAGCAAGCTGCCGGCCGACACGATCACAAAAATGCCGAGCGTAGCGAACAGCGCGAGCACGAAGTACTCACCCCGGAACAAGCCGCGGGTGCGCAGATAATCGCGCGAGTACAAGAACACGGCCGCCACCGAACCGCAGGCGACGAGTTTGAGGAAGCGTGCGACGCCGTCGACCACGAACATCCCGGTGAAGCCGACGCTGCGACCTTCCGGCAAGCTGACCACGAAAACGGCCGTCACGACCAGCGTGGCGAGTGCGAGCAAATAGCTGATCCCGCGCTGGTGGTCCGCGAGGAACACGTCGACGAGCAACACGATCGACGCACCGATCGCGAGCACGATTTCCGGCGAGGCGAGTGCCAGGGAGTTGGCGAGGAATGGATTCATGGAGTCTGGCCTTCCCGGTTCAGAGCTTGCTGACGGACATGAGCTGGACGAGGTGACGGAGCGTCGGCTCCATCACGTCGGTCAGGGGCTTCGGATAGACGCCCATCGCGATTACGGCAATCGCGAGCACGCCGAGGACCAAGAACTCGCGACCGTTGAGGTCTTTGAGCGAGGCCACCCCTTCATTGGCGACGGGGCCGAGCACCACGCGCTTGATCAGCCACAGCGTGTACGCCGCGCCGGTGATCAAGGTCAGGGCCGCCACGGCAGCGAACCAGAAGTTCGCCTTGAAGCTGGCCAACACCACCATGAATTCACCGACGAAACCGGAGGTGCCCGGCAGACCGGCGTTGGCCATGCCAAAGAGCACCATGAACGCGCCGAAGATCGGCATGGTGTTAATCACACCGCCGTACGCGCCGATATCGCGGGTGTGCAGGCGGTCGTAAAGGACGCCCACGCTCAAGAAGAGCGCGCCCGACACGAGGCCGTGCGAAATCATCTGCACCATCGCGCCGGACAACGCGAGCGTCTCGCCGGCACTGCTGCCGGTGGCGGCCACGATCTCGTAACCGACGAAGCAACCGAGCGTTACGAACGCCATGTGGGCGATCGACGAATAGGCGATCAGTTTCTTCATGTCCGTCTGCACGAGTGCCACGAGGCCGATGTAGACGACCGCGATCAGCGACAATGAGATGACGAGCCAATCGAGCGAGTGCGCCGCATCCGGCGCGATCGGCAGGCTGAAGCGCAGGAAGCCGTACCCGCCCATCTTCAGCATGATCGCTGCCAGGATCACCGAGCCGCCCGTCGGCGCCTCGACGTGCGCATCCGGCAACCACGTGTGCACCGGCACCATCGGCACCTTCACGGCAAACGCCGCGAAGAAGGCCAAGAAGATCAGCGTCTGCTCCGGGCGGCTCAACGGCAGCTGGTACAGCACCGCGAGATCGTACGAGCCCGACTTCAGGTACATGTAGATCAAGGCAATCAGCATGAACACCGAGCCGAGGAAGGTGTACAGGAAGAACTTGATCGTCGCGTACACGCGCCGTGCGCCACCCCAGATACCGATGATGAGGAACATCGGGATCAGCATGGCTTCCCAGAAGACGTAGAACAGCAGCGCGTCGGCCGCCGAGAACACGCCAACCATCAGGCCTTCCATGATCAGGAAGGCCGCGTAGTACTGACTCGGCCGCTTCTCGATGACCGACCAACCGGCAATGATCACGAGCACCGTGGAGAAGGTCGTGAGCACGATCAACGGCAGCGCGATGCCGTCGATACCTAGGTAGTAGTCGCTGTGGACGGCCGGGACCCAGGGCATCCGTTCGACGAACTGCAGCGCGGCTGAGGTCGCGTCGAAGTGCGTCCATAACGGGATGCTGAAGCCCAGCGCCACCAAGGACACGAGGAGCGCCGCCCATCGGGCGAGCGAGGCTCGCTGATCGCCGATGAGCATGACGGCGACGCCGCCGAGCACCGGCAGCCACGTGAGGATACTGAGGAGAGGAAGGTTCATCTGTATCGTTCCGTTAAGCCGAGCTCACGCCCGCGCAAGAAGCCAGGCGAGCATCGCCGCAAGGCCGATGATCATCGCGAAGGCGTAGTGGTAGAGGTAACCGGACTGGAGGTGACGCACCACGGCGGCTATCCAGCCGACCGAGCGAGCCGTGCCGTTGACGAGGGCGCCGTCGATGACGATCTCATCGCCCACCTTCCAGAAAATCCGACCCAGCGCACGAGCGCCGCGCGCCAGCACGTTCTCGTTGAACCAGTCGAACCAGTACTTGTTGTCGAGCACCTTGGCGATTGGCGAGAGCGCCGCGCCGATGCGGGCCGACAGCGCCGGGTTCTTCAACACGAGGTACCAGGCCGACACCACACCCGCCGCCGCGAGATAGAGGGCCGGGCCTCTAAAGGCCTCGAGGATGAAGCCCACCTGACCGGTGTACTCGTGACCGAGCTCGCCGAGCACGTTGTGGCGCTCGGCCACGTAAATCACGCCGTCAAAGTAGTGCCCGAAGAGCACCGGGCCCACGGTGAACCAGCCGATGAAGACCGACGGAATGGCCAACAGGATCAGCGGCAACGTCACGACCCACGGGCTCTCGTGCAAGTGCTCGCGGGTGTGGTGGTCCATCCGCTCCTGACCGTGGAAGGTCATGAAGATCATGCGGAAGGTGTAGAACGCCGTGATGTACACGCCCGCGGTCACGCAGAACTGGGCATAGCCGGCGCCCGGCGCGTGCGACAGGCCGACCGCGTCGATCAGAGCATCCTTCGAGAAGAAGCCCGAAAAACCCGGGAAGCCGATCAGCGCCAGCGACCCGATCAACGAGGTCCAGTAGGTAATCGGCAGGTACTTGCGCAGACCGCCCATGCGGCGCATGTCCTGCTCGTGGTGCATCGCAATGATGACCGAGCCCGCCCCCAAGAAGAGCAGCGCCTTGAAGAACGCGTGGGTCATCAGGTGGAAAATGCCCGCGCCGTAGGCCGACGCGCCCAAGGCCACCGTCATGTAGCCGAGCTGTGAGAGCGTCGAATACGCCACCACCCGCTTGATGTCGTTGTTCACGATGCCGAGGAAGCCCATAAACAGGGCCGTCGTCGCGCCGATGACCATCACAAACCCGAGCGCCGCCTCCGACAGCTCAAACAGCGGCGACATGCGCGCCACCATGAAGATACCCGCGGTCACCATGGTGGCGGCGTGGATCAGGGCGGAGATCGGCGTCGGACCTTCCATTGAGTCGGGCAGCCAGACGTGCAAAGGCACCTGCGCCGACTTGCCCATCGCGCCGATGAACAAGCAAATGCAGATGACGGTCATGGCATTCCAGGCATTGCCATCGAGAATGGTCATCGTGTGCTGGGCAATGGACGGTGCGGCGTGGAAGGCCGTCACGTAATCCAGCGAGCCCGTGTAGTACGCCACGCCGGCAATACCGAGCAGGAAGCCGAAGTCGCCAACACGGTTGACCAGGAAGGCCTTCATGTTCGCGAAAATGGCGCTCGGCTTGGTGAACCAGAAACCGATCAGCAGGTAGGACACGAGGCCGACAGCCTCCCAGCCGAAGAACAGCTGGAGGAAGTTGTTGCTCATGACGAGCATCAACATCGCGAAAGTGAACAGCGAGATGTACGAGAAAAAGCGCTGATAGCCGGGATCATCGTGCATGTAGCCGATGGTGTAGACGTGCACCATGAGCGACACGAAGGTGACGACGACCATCATCAGAGCCGTCAGGTGATCGATCAGGAAACCCACCTGCATCGACAAGCCGTCCGTCACGAGCCAGGTGTACACCGGGGCGTTGTAGGTCGCCGCACCATCCAACTGGTCCTTGAGGACGAGCAGCGACAGCACGCACGACACCGCCACACCGAGGATAGTGACCGAGTGGGCCCCTACCCGACCGATGAATCGACCAAACAGCCCGGCCACAATGGCCGCGAAGAGCGGCGCGAGCGGGATCGCTAGATAGTAGTTCTGCATCATCAGCCCCGCATCGTGTCCAGATTCTCAACGTTGATGCTCTTGCGCTCGCGGAATAGCACCACGAGGATCGCAAGACCGATCGCCGACTCCGCGGCAGCCACCGTCAGGATGAAGAAGACGAACGCCTGACCGGCGACATCCCCCCACCAGCGGCTGAACGCCACGAAGTTGAAGTTGACGGCCAGCAGCATGAGCTCAATGCACATGAGCAACACGATCACGTTCTTCCGATTGAGGAAGATGCCCGCGACGGCGATGCTGAACAGGATGCCGGCAAGCACCAAGTAGTGAGGCAAGGTGATCATGAGGCCTTCTCCGCGTCGACCTTAACGAGACGGACCGCGTCTTCACGGCGTCGCGCAACCTGAGCGGTGACGTCCTGCTTCTTGAAGCCCGGGCGATGCCGCATGGTCAGCGCAATGGCCGCCACGATCGCGATCAACAAGACGATGGCCGCCAACTCAAAGGGCAACATGTAATCGGTATAGAGAATCTGCCCCAGCAAATGGGTGTTCGAGTAATTCGCCGGCAGCGGCGGCGCGGAGGTCGCGAGGTTAATACCGAGGTGACGCGTCCAGACGACGTAGACGATCTCCGCGATCATCAGGCCGGCGACCACAGCACCGAGCGGCGCGTGCTTGGTAAACCCTTCCCGCAACTGCGCCACGTTGATGTCGAGCATCATGATGACGAACAAGAACAGCACCATCACGGCCCCGACGTAGACGAGAACCAGCACGAGGCCTAAGAACTCGGCGTCCAGCATCAACCACAAAACGGAGCTTTCGAAGAACGCGAGAACGAGGAAGAGCGCAGCCCGAACCGGGTTACGCGACAGAACGACTCCGGCGGCGGAGCCGACCAAGAGCGCGGAGACGATGTAGAAAATCAGTGTCGGGAGCACGGTGGCCTGCCTTTAGCGGTACGGGGCGTCGGCGGTCTTGTCCGCGGTGATCATGGCGTCGTAGCGGTCGCCGACGGCGAGCAGCTTGTCCTTCGACATGATGTTCTCGCCGCGGTTTTCCATGTGGTACTCGTGGATGCGCGTCTCGACGATGGCATCCACGGGGCACGCTTCCTCACAGAAGCCACAGAAAATGCACTTGAACAGGTCGATGTCGTAGCGCGTCGTCCGACGCGTGCCGTCGGCCGAGACGTCCGAATCGATCGTGATGGCGAGTGCGGGACAGACCGCCTCGCACAGCTTGCACGCGATGCAGCGCTCTTCCCCATTGGGGTAGCGCCGCAACGCGTGCAGACCGCGGAAGCGGACCGACTGCGGGGTCTTCTCTTCCGGGTAATGGACGGTGAACTTGGGTTTCCACAGGTAGCTGAACGTGACAGCCAACCCCTGCAGGAGTTCTCCGAGGAAGAAGGTCTTCGTGATGCTGCGTACGGAAGTCATGACGGACGGTGCACTCCTCAGCCGAACTGGGCCCAAGGCCCGACTCGCAAGGCGACCATGCCGCACTCGACGAGGATCCAGACAATCGTCAGCGGAATGAAGATCTTCCAGCCGAGACGCATGATTTGGTCATAGCGGTACCGCGGGAACGTCGCGCGGATCCACAGGTAGACGAACAAGAACCACAGGGTCTTGATAAAGAGCCACAGGAACGACGACTGCGCGAGCAGCGAGTCGGCCGGGACCAGCCCCTGGAACGGTGAGAGCCAGCCGCCCAGGAAGAAGACCGAGGTCAGCATGGCGATCAGGATCATGTTCGCGTACTCGGGCAGCGCGAACACGGTCGCAAAGGTCGCGCCCGAGTATTCCACGTGGAAGCCGGCGACGATCTCCGACTCGCCCTCGACGACGTCGAAGGGCGCACGATTCGTTTCCGCCACGCCCGAGATGAAGTAGATGATCATCAACGGGAACAGCCACAGCCAGTTCCAATGCAGCATGCTGCCGGCCTGCGCACGCACGATGTCGGTCATGTTGAGCGAACCGGCGGCCATCAGCACGCCAACAAGCGCAAAGCCCATCGCAATTTCATAGGCGACGATTTGCGCCGCAGAGCGCATCGCACCGAGCATGGCGTACTTCGAGTTGGACGCCCAACCGGCGATGATGACGCCGTACACGCCGAGCGAGGTCAGCGCGAGGATGTACAGGAGTCCCGCATCCACGTCTGCCAGCACGAAGTCCGGCGAGAACGGCACGACGGCCCACGTGGTGAGCGCCGTCACAATGGCGATCATGGGTGCCGCCAAGAACAGCAGCTTGTCGGCTTTCGACGGCAGCAGCACTTCCTTCAGCAGCAGTTTGATCACGTCGGCGAACGGCTGCGCGACACCCTTCAAGATCGGCAATCCGAAGATCTTGATCTGATTCGGGCCGTGCCGGTCTTGCATCCAACCGATGACCTTACGCTCGGCATAGGTCAGCAAGGCGACCGAGATCACGACCGCGAGCATCACGAGGATGATCTCAACGGCCTTGATGATCGGCAGATGCAGGTATTCCGGGGTCGCAGCCCACAGACCAATCAGCCAAGCGATGAGCGGGTTAGTGGTCATCATGGGTACGCTCAGTTAGTAGCCGCGGCACGCAGAGCGGCCGGGGTCTCTTGGAGGGCACGCGCACGGCGCACGACCGGATCAGTGGCGTACAGCGACACAGCCTGCAACTGCCCCGCCACCGGACCGGCCGGCAGCCAGCTGCCGCGGTAGGTCGTGTCGAGATGCATGCCGATGCCATTGAGCGACTGCTCGAGCGTGCGACGCACGTCTTCGGACGAATCGAACTCAAAGTGGTCAAGCCCCGCGAGGGTGCCGAGGGCGCGCAGCACCTTCCAGCCCGGACGGGATTCGCCCACCGCACGCGCCACCGCCGTCGTCGACTGCCAGCGGCCTTCGACGTTGACGTAGGTGCCGGAGGTCTCGGCGAACGTACCGATCGGCAACACCACGTGCGCGTGGCGCGTGGCCGCCTCGGAGGCGTACGGCGTGATGGCGAGCACAAACCGTGCAGCGGCCAGCGCCGCCTCGGCCTCTGCGCCGTGCGCGGTGTCGGCGTCCGGCTCAATACCGCCAAAGAGCACGTAGGCGGAGAGCTTCGCCGCCCACATCGCACCGGCATCAAGGCCGGTCTTGGCGGCCGGGCGCGCACCCGAGTCGCGGTGCGGCAACAGGCCTGCCAGCGTGGCGCCGGCGGCATTGCCACCGTTCGGCAGGTAGCCGAGCGTCGCGCTCGCGAGAGCAGCGACCGCGCCGGCGACCGCTCGCAAGTCGGCGTAGGCCGGGTGCCGTTCCGCCAGGTTCCCCAGCAGCACGAGGCGACGAGTGCCGTTCAGCAGCGCCTGCGCGCTGGCGTGCGCCGTTGCATCCGGCGTCGCCGCGGACGCCAGCGCAGCCGGCAAGCCCTGCCCGGTCGCTTCCGCGACCGCGCGCCCCACTTGGGCGAGCGCGGCCACCATGCCGTCCGCGCCCACCGCGGCATAACCGGCCACGGGGAAGCGGTAGGTGTAGGCCTCGGGATTCACGAAGCCGATTTTTGCGCCGTGGCGCGTGCCCGCCGTACGCAGGCGGTGCGCCAAGATCGGGGCTTCGCTGCGCAGGTCGGAGCCCACGACGAGCACGCCGTGCAACGTGTCGACTTCGGCCAACGGCAGACCCAAGCCCGGGTAATCCGGATCGGCGGCCTGGTCGCGCGCATCGAGGCGACGCAGGCGATGGTCGAGATTCGACGAACCGAGCCCGCGGCCGAGGCGCGCCAACAGGAACGCTTCTTCCAGCGTCGCGGTCGGCAGACCCAAGAACCCGATTTGATCAGCGCCGACGGCCGACACCGTGTCCTTCAACGCGAGGGCAGCCGCCTCCAAGGCGACCTCCCAGGTCGTCGGGACGAGCTGACCGTCGCGACGAATCATCGGCGTCGTCGCACGATCGGCCGCGTAAACGCCCTCGTAGGAGAAGCGATCGCGGTCCGAGATCCACGTTTCGTTAATGGCGTCGTTCACGCGTGGCACCACGCGCATCAGCTGACCGCGACGAATGTGCGCGGCCAGATTCGAACCGATGGCGTCGTGCGGGGCGACGAGCGGCTGCTCGGTCATCTCCCAGGAACGGCCCTGGAATCGAGCCGGCTTCGAGTTCAACGCACCGACCGGGCACAGGTCGATGATGTTGCCCGACAGCTCGTGGTCCACGGCCTTCTCGACGAACATCGAGATCAAGGTGTTCTCGCCACGACCGATCGTGCCGAGTTCCTGCACGCCCTGCACTTCCGTGCTGAAGCGTACGCAACGGGTGCAGTGGATGCAGCGCGTCATGTCGGTCGAGATCAGCGACCCGTAGTTCTTGTCTTTGACGACACGCTTGTCGAGGTCGTAGCGCGCATCGTCGCGGCCAAAACCCATCGCCAGATCCTGCAGCTCGCACTCGCCGCCTTGATCGCAGATCGGGCAATCGAGCGGGTGGTTGATCAGCAGAAACTCCATCGTCGCTTTCTGTGCAGCGATGGCCTTCGGCGATTTCGTGAAAATCTTCATGCCCTCGGCGATGGGCGTGGCGCAAGCCGGCAGGGGCTTGGGCGCGCGCTCCACCTCGACGAGGCACATGCGACAGTTGGCCGCGACCGACAGCTTCTCGTGATAGCAGAAGCGCGGAACATAGGCGTTCACCGCGTCAGTGACCTGGATGATCATCTGACCCTTGCGGCCTTGGACCGCAACGCCATTGACTTCGAGATTGACGATATCCTGACTCATGCGCTTTCCCGGTCCGGCATCACGCGGCGCGCCGCGCGGGATCGTCCACGATGCTGCGGCCACCGTGTTCAACCATGTATTCGAACTCGTGACGGAAGTGCCGCACGAAGCTCTGCACCGGCCACGCGGCTGCGTCGCCGAGCGCGCAGATCGTGTGGCCTTCGATGCGATTGGCGACATCGACCAAGAGGTCAATGTCGGACTTCTTGCCCTCGCCCGCCAAGATGCGGCGCACGAGACGATTCAACCAGCCGGTGCCTTCGCGGCACGGCGTGCACTGACCGCACGACTCCGCACGGTAGAACCGGGTGAGGCGCTCGAGGACCTTCACCATGCAGGTGTCCTCGTCCATCACGATCACCGCGCCCGTGCCGAGTGAGCTGCCGGCCTTCTTCAAACCGTCGTAATCCATGGTCGCCGGCAAAATCGCGGAGGCCGGCATGACCGGGCAGGACGAGCCACCGGGAATCACGGCCTTTAAGGCCTTGCCGTTGCGCATGCCGCCGCAGACGTCCTCAAGCAGTTCCTTGAACGGAATGCCAAGCGGCAACTCGTAGTTACCGGGCTTGTTGACGTGACCGGAGACCGAGAACACCGCGCTGCCGCCGGAATTGGCGACGCCCATGTCAGCGAACCACTTGGCACCCTTGCGCATGATCGTCGGTACCGACGCGAAGCTCTGGGTGTTGTTGATCGTGGTCGGACGACCGTACAGACCGAAATTGGCGGGGAACGGCGGCTTGAAGCGCGGACGTCCCGGCTTGCCCTCGAGCGACTCGAGCAGCGCGGTTTCCTCACCGCAGATGTACGCGCCGGCACCGGCCACCGCGTACAACTCAAAATCATGCCCCGACCCAAGAATGTTGCGGCCGATGTAGCCGGCCGCATAGGCCTCTTGCACCGCCGCCTCGAAGCGTACGAAGGGCTCGGCCAAGAACTCGCCGCGGATGTAGTTGTAGCCGGCCGTTGCGCCCATGGCGTAGCCGCCGATCAACATGCCCTCGACGACCGAGTGCGGGTTGTAGCGCAAGATATCCCGGTCGTGGCAGGTGCCCGGCTCCGACTCGTCGGAGTTGCACACGGCATACTTCGGGCCCGGTGCGCTGCGGGGCATGAAGCTCCACTTGAGTCCGGTCGGAAAGCCGGCGCCGCCGCGACCGCGCAGGCCCGAGGCTTTGACTTCCTCAATCACCGCTTCCGGCGTGATCTTCTCGCGCAGGATACGTTCCCAAGCTTCGTAGCCGCCGATGCTCTTGTACGCCGAGAGCGACCAGCTCTCCGGGAGATGCAACGGCTCGAAGACCACCTGATTCATGACGCGGGACATGCAGGTCTCACTTCAAGTTGTCGAGAATCTGGTCCACCTTCTCAGGGGTCAGATGCTCGTAGTAGACGTGATCGATCATCATCATCGGCGCGTTGTTGCACGCCGCGAGGCACTCTTCTTCCCGCTTGAGGTAGAACTTGCCGTCCGGCGTGCTCTCGCCGGTCTTGATGCCCAGCTTCTTCTCGACGTGATCGACGATCGTGTCGGAACCGCAGAGCATGCAGGAGATGTTGGTGCAGACCGAGATGTGGATTCGGCCGACCGGCTTCACCTCGAACATTGAGTAGAAGTTGGCCACCTCATAGACCTGAATCGACGGCAGCTGCAGGTACGCGGCAACCGCGTCCATCAGTTCTACCGTGAGGTAACCGTCGTTCTGGTGCTGCGCCGCGCGCAGCGCGGCCAGAACGGCCGAGCGTTGCCGCCCTTCTGGAAACTTGGCCACCCACGCGTCAATGTCGTGGCGGGTGTGCTCCGAGAGCACGGTCATAGGATCACTCATCGGTCGACCTCTCCGAACACAATGTCGATCGTGCCGATCACGGCAACGACGTCGGCGAGCATGTGGCCGCGCACCATCTCTTCCATCGCGGAGAGATGCACGAAGCCCGGGGCACGGCACTTCAAGCGGTACGGCTTGTTAGCGCCGTCCGAGACGAGCCAGACGCCGAACTCACCCTTGGGCGCTTCGACGGCGGCGTAGGTCTCACCCGCCGGAACCGAGTAGCCCTCGGTCATCAGCTTAAAGTGGTGAATCAGCGATTCCATGTCGCCCTTCATCTCGACGCGACGGGGCGGAACCACCTTGTGATCCGACGCCAGCACGGGGCCTGGGTTCGCGCGCAGCCAGTCGATGCATTGGCGAACGATGCGGTTGGACTGACGCATCTCTTCGACGCGGACGAGGTAGCGCGAGTAGCAATCGCCGTTCACACCCACGGGGATGTCGAAATCGAGGCGATCGTACACATCGTAGGGCTGGTGCTTGCGCAGGTCCCAGACGACGCCCGAGCCGCGCAGACACGGGCCCGTGAAACCGAGCGCCTTGGCGCGCTCAGGCGACACCACACCGATGTTCACCGTACGCTGCTTCCAGATACGGTTGTCGGTCAGGAGCGTTTCGTACTCATCGACACACTTCGGGAAGCGATCGGTGAAGTCCTGCAAGAAGTCGAGCAGCGAGCCCGAACGGGCTTCGTTCAAGCGATCGATCTTGCGCTTCGGACGGAACTTCGAGGGCGCGTACTGCGGCAACGAATCCGGCAGGTCGCGGGCCACACCGCCCGGCCGGTAGTACGTGGCGTGCATGCGCGAACCCGACACGGCTTCGTAGGCGTCGATCAGATCTTCGCGCTCGCGGAAGCAGTAGAGGAACATCGTCATCGCGCCGATATCGAGTCCGTGCGCACCGAGCCACATCAAGTGATTCATGATGCGGGTGATCTCGTCGAACATGACGCGGATGTACTGCGCCCGCTCGGGGATCTTGACGCCCAGCAGATTCTCAATCGCCATCACGTAGGCGTGCTCGTTGCACATCATCGAGCAGTAATCGAGCCGGTCCATGTAACCGATGCTCTGATTGAACACCTTCGACTCGGCCAATTTCTCGGTGCCGCGATGCAAGAGACCGATGTGCGGATCGGCCTTCTGCACCACCTCGCCATCGAGCTCGAGGATCAGGCGCAAAACGCCGTGCGCCGCCGGGTGCTGCGGGCCGAAGTTCAGCGTGAAATTTTGAATCTCAGACATGCTATTTCCCCGACCGGCCGGCCGTCAGCGCGGCGTCGTAGCGGTTGTCATCGCGGATCACCCGCGGCACGAGCACGCGCGGCTCGATGCTCACCGGTTCATAGACCACGCGACCCTGCTCGTCGTCGTAACGCACTTCGACGTGACCGGAGAGCGGGAAGTCCTTGCGGAACGGGTGACCGATAAAGCCGTAGTCGGTCAGGATGCGGCGCAGGTCCGGGTGACCTTGGAAGAGGATGCCGTACAGGTCGAACGCTTCACGCTCGAACCAGTTGGCGCTCGGCCAGACGGCGACAACGCTCGGCACGGTCGGCGGCTCCGCCGTCTCGCAGTAGCAGCGCAGGCGCACGCGTTGGTTATTGGCATAGGACAACAGGTGGTAGGCGACCGCAAAGCGGCGCGCCATGGGCTCGGGCGGCACGAAGACATCGCCTCGACCCGTGACACCGCGTCCGAAGCCGGTCTTCGTCGCGTCGTGGGTATCCCACTCCTCGCGACCGTAGGTCAAATAATCGATGCCCGAGACGTCGATCGCGCTCTCAAAGGCGAAACGCGGGTCATCGCGCAGCGTCGTGCAAATCTCCAGGAGATCCGCCGGCGCCACTTCGTAGCCGAGTTCACCCTCGAGCGACGGCAGACGCAGCAAACGGCCGCCGAAGGTGGATTCAATATTCGCGGCCAGAACCGCGAGCTTGCTGAGCGGTACCGCCGCTTCGGTGTTCGTGTCAGTCATCGCGCAATCGTGCTCGTGCGACGGATTTTGTTCTGCAACTGCAAGATCCCGTAAATCAGCGCTTCGGCGGTCGGCGGGCAGCCCGGGACGTAGACGTCGACCGGAACGATGCGGTCACAACCGCGCACCACCGAATACGAATAGTGGTAGTAACCGCCGCCGTTCGCGCAGGAACCCATCGAGATCACCCAACGCGGTTCGGCCATCTGGTCGTAGACCTTGCGCAGCGGAGCCGCCATTTTGTTGGTCAGCGTGCCGGCGACGATCATCACGTCGGATTGGCGCGGGCTCGGACGGAACACCACGCCGAAACGGTCGAGATCGTAGCGAGACGCGCCCGCTTGCATCATCTCCACCGCGCAGCACGCCAAACCGAAGGTCACGGGCCACATCGAACCGGTACGCGCCCAGTTCATGAGGTCATCCAGTCGAGCGGTGACGAAGCCCTTGTCTTTGAGCTCGGCATCGACTTCTGCGACTAATCCCATTCGAGCGCTCCCTTCTTCCACTCGTAGATGAAGCCGACCACGAGAACCGCGAGGAAGACGAGCATCGCAACAATGCCGACGCCGCCAATCACCTTGAGCGAAACCGCCCATGGGAACAGGAACGCGATTTCCAGATCGAACAAAATAAAGAGGATGGCGACGAGGTAGTAACGCACGTCGAACTTGATGCGCGTGTCCTCGAACGGCTCAAAACCGCATTCATACGGTGAATTCTTCTCTGAGCCGGGCTTACGCGGACCGAGCAGAAAACCCAGAAGAATGAGCAATCCGCCAAATCCGGCGGCCACGATCAAGAAGATCAGGATGGGCAGGTAATTTTGAAGCATCGTCCCCGTCCCGAGGTCGCGAGTGTGCGCCTCGTAATCGGTCGCGATTCTAGTGGAATGAAGCGCCCTACGTCATCCGGTAATTGCGGATTCAGCACCGATTGATGAGGATAATTCGGTGGCTCTGCAGGGATCATCAACAAGACCTGGTGCCGACGGCCGGACTCGAACCGGCACACCTCGCGGTGCTAGCACCTCAAGCTAGTGCGTCTACCAATTCCGCCACGTCGGCAATCAAGGTCTCGCTGATATCAACTCGGTTGTGTCCAGTACTGTCGTCTTACTTCGCCGGGGTTGCCGGCGCCGCAGGCGCACTGGCCGGGGTCTGCTCAAGCAGACTCTTCGGCGCACCACTGGACTGATGGCTGGCGTAGTACGCCAACGCCAGACTCGTCACAAAAAAGCACGTTGCCAGGATCGCGGTCAACTTCGAGAAGAAGGTGGCCGATCCTTTGGAACCGAACACGGTACCGGAGGCGCCGGAGCCGAAGCCCGCGCCTGCATCCGCGCCCTTGCCGCGCTGTAACAGCACGAGGCCAATGATGGCCAACGACAAGAGGACATGTACGACCAAAAGCAACTGTTGCAGCATTCTCAGTTCTACCCGCGACCGCTCAACGAGCGGCGACGCAGATCCTTACGAATTCGTCCGACTTCAGCGAGGCGCCCCCGACGAGGCCACCATCGACGTTCGCCATACCGAACAACTCGGTGGCGTTCGCAGCCTTCACACTGCCGCCGTAAAGGACTCGCAGGTGATCCGCAAGTGTAGCATCCTTCGAAGCAAAGATGCCACGGATAAATGCGTGCACGGCCTCGGCCTGTTCCGGGGAAGCGGTCCGACCGGTGCCGATGGCCCAGACCGGTTCGTAGGCCACGATGGCCTGCGCGAAAGCCGCCACCCCCGCCTTGCCGATCACCGCATGGATCTGCCGCGCAATGACTGCTTCCGTGATATCGGCTTCGCGCTCGTCGAGCGTCTCGCCGACGCACAACACCGGGATCAGACCCGCTGCCTGCGCCGCCACAAATTTATCGGCCACCACGGCATCGGTCTCGCCGTACAGCGCGCGCCGCTCAGAATGCCCGACCAGCACGTGCGTGGCACCGACATCGCGCAACATGGCACCCGACACTTCGCCCGTGTAGGCACCCTGGGACGCGGTGCACAGATTCTGGCCACCGACCTGAACGGGGCTGCCGCTCGCCTGTCGCACCACCTCGGCCACATAGACGGCCGGTGGGAAGACGATCACTTCCGCGGTGGCGTCCGACAGACCGTCGATGATGCCGGCGACCAGACGCGCGTTCTCCTCACGGGAGCCGTGCATTTTCCAGTTTCCGGCCACGATTGGTCGTCGCATTGAGCGTCCATCCCGCAGTGAAGGCGCGCGAGAATACCCGCGCACCCTGTCGAAATCAATGCGCGGCCTCAGCCCGCCGCCGTGCGCACCACGTCCGCGAGCTGTTCGGCCAGCGCCTTCACGAGCACCCCGTCCTCCCCCTCCACCATCACGCGGATCAGCGGTTCGGTCCCCGAGGGCCGCAAGACGATACGGCCCGTGCCGGCCAGTTGCGCATCGGCGGCCGCGACCGCATCGACCACCGCCGGCAGCGCGTGCGGATCGACCTTACGGGCGATCGCGACATTTAATAAGACCTGCGGATAGCGACTCATCCCGGTCGTCAGTTCGGCCAGTGACGCGCCCGTCTCTCGCATGACCGCGAGCACCTGCAATGCGCTGACAATCCCGTCTCCGGTCGTCGTGCGATCCAGGCACAGCAAGTGACCGGACGTTTCGCCCCCAAGGGTGCCGCCCCGCTCCCGCAGCAGTTCGAGCACGTGCCGATCACCGACCTTGGCCCGCAAGAACGGGATCCCCAGTCGCTGCAAGGCATGCTCCAAGCCAAGGTTGCTCATCACCGTCCCGACGACCGGCCCGGGCAAAGCGCCGGCGGCGTGGCGCGCCTTGACGATGACGTACAGCAACTGGTCGCCGTCGACGACCCGGCCGAGGTGATCCACCATGACCAATCGATCACCGTCACCGTCCAACGCGAGGCCGGCGTCGGCGCGCACGCCGGGCACGGTCAGCTGCAACAGCGCCGGCGAGGTGGAGCCACACCCGTCGTTGATGTTGCGGCCATTGGGCGAACAACCGATGGGGACGACATCCGCGCCCAAATCCGAAAACACCCGCGGCGCGACTTTGTAGGCGGCGCCGTTGGCGGCGTCGACGACGAGTTTCAACCCGTCCAGCCGCAACCCCGCCGGCACGGAGCTCAGGCAGTGTTCTTGGTAGTAGGTTCGTGAGTCATCGATACGCGTCGCGCGACCGAGCCGCTGGGAACTGACCGTCAGGGGCGGACGCTCCAACTCCGCCTCGATCGCTGCTTCCACCGCGTCCGACAGCTTGCCGCCGTCGCGATCAAAAAACTTGATGCCGTTGTCTTCGTACGGATTGTGCGAGGCGCTGATGACGACGCCAAAATCGCAGCCGGTACGCTGCGTCATGTACGCCACCGCGGGCGTGGGCAACGGCCCGATCAGCCGCACGTCCACGCCGGCCGCGACGAAGCCGGCTTCCAGTGCCGCTTCAAACAGGTAGCCGGACAGCCGCGTATCTTTGCCGATGAGAACCGAGCCGCCCTGCGGCGCCAGCACCCGCGCCGCCGCGCTCGCCAATCGCACCGCGAACTCCACGGTCATCGGCGCATCGCCGACCCGACCGCGAATCCCGTCCGTTCCAAAATAACGCCCCATCATGCCTCTCCCTGTGCAGTGCGGACGGCAGCGCCAACCCGTACGGCATCCCATGTCTCTGCCACATCGTGCGCGCGCACGACCCGCGCGCCGCGCGCCGCCGCCAGCGCCGCCAGCGCAACGCTCCCCGCCAACCGCTCCGCGACCGGCCGCCCGGTGAGGTGACCCACCATGGACTTGCGCGAGACCCCCACCAGCAGCGGCGGCAGGCCGGCGGTGAGGCGCTCCAACTGACGAAACAAAGCGACGTTGTGCGCCTGCGTTTTCCCGAACCCGAAACCCGGATCGACCAAGATCGCGTCCGCGGCAATGCCGGCGGCTACCGCGTCGCGCACACGCGCGTGCAGGTAGTGCTCGACTTCACCGACGACGTCCTCGTAGTGCGGAGCCAGTTGCATGGAATCCGGCTCGCCTTGCATGTGCATGAT
Organism: Steroidobacteraceae bacterium; assembly: GCA_036742455.1. GTDB lineage: Bacteria > Pseudomonadota > Gammaproteobacteria > Steroidobacterales > Steroidobacteraceae > CAIKZZ01. The sequence continues at coordinate 100,148 of DAINQU010000009.1, forward strand.
GCACACGGCCGCATCGGCCGCCGCGGCGGCCGCCAGCGTGGCGGGGTTGCGAAAGCCGCGGATATCGTTGATCAGGTGGGCGCCGGCCGCACAACCGGCCGCGACCACCTCGGGGCGGCTCGTGTCGATCGAAATGACCGCATCGAGTTCGCGCGCGATCCGCTCCACGACCGGCACGACGCGGTCCAACTCTTCGGCGATGCTCGGGATCACGGCGCCCGGCCGGGTAGACTCGCCGCCGACGTCGACGATCGCCGCCCCGGCGGCCACCATCGCACGGGCGTGCTCAAGCGCGGCCTCAACAGAGTTGTGCCGGCCGCCGTCGGAAAAGGAGTCGGGCGTCACGTTCAAGACGCCCATCACCACCGGCTGATCCAGCGCCAGCCAGCGCGTCCGGCAGCGCAACCGCACGCTGCCGCCGATCAGTGCTGACTGGCCGGGGTGCTGACCCCGAGACCCGTCGTCGCGTCCGCCGGCGCGCTCGGCGGCGGCGTGTCCGTGGGCTTGCTGTCGCCTTCCCAACCGGCCGGCGGGCGCGGCTCGCGGCCGTCCATGATGTCGCGGATCTGGTCGTCGCCGATGGTCTCGTAGCGAATCAACGCCTCCGCCATCGCGTGCAACTTGGAGAGGTTCGACTCGAGCAAGTGCTTGGCGCGGGCGTAGTTGGCGTCGATGACGCGACGCACTTCCTCGTCGATCACGTGGGCCGTGACGTCCGACACCTGCTTGTGCTGCGTCACACTGCGACCGAGGAACACCTCACCCTGATCTTCGCTGTAGGTCTGCGGACCGAGGCGCTCGGAAAGGCCCCACTTGGTCACCATGCTGCGGGCCATGTCGGTCGCGTACTCGATATCGCTCTGCGCACCGGTGGTGACGCCGTCGGCACCGAAGATCAGCTCTTCGGCGACACGGCCGCCGAAGGCCGACGAAATCTTGCTCTCGAGCCGACGCTTGCTGAGGCTCAGGCGATCCTGCTCCGGAAGGTACCAGGTCACGCCCAGCGCCCGACCGCGCGGGATGATCGTGACCTTGTAGACCGGATCGTGCTCGGGCACGAGGAAGCCCACGATGGCATGGCCGGCTTCGTGGTAGGCCGTCATCTTCTTTTCAGCTTCGGACATGACCATGGAGCGCCGCTCCGCGCCCATGTAGATCTTGTCGCGCGCCCGCTCAAACTCGGTCATTGATACGACGCGCTTGTTCATGCGGGCCGCAAAGAGTGCGGCCTCGTTGACGAGGTTCGCCAGATCCGCGCCCGAGAAGCCCGGGGTGCCGCGCGCAATGACCATCACGTCGACGTCGTCGGCGATCGGGACTTTGCGCATGTGCACTTTGAGGATCTGCTCGCGACCGCGCACGTCCGGCAACGGCACGACCACTTGGCGGTCAAAACGACCCGGCCGCAACAAGGCCGGATCCAACACGTCCGGACGGTTCGTTGCGGCAATGACGATGATGCCTTCGCTGCCCTCAAAGCCGTCCATCTCGACGAGGAGCTGGTTCAAGGTCTGCTCGCGTTCGTCGTGACCGCCGCCGAGGCCTGCGCCACGGTGACGACCGACCGCATCGATTTCGTCGATGAAGATGATGCACGGCGCGTGCTTTTTGGCCTGCTCGAACATGTCGCGGACGCGCGAGGCACCCACGCCGACGAACATTTCTACGAAATCGGAACCCGAGATCGTGAAGAAAGGCACCTTGGCCTCACCGGCGATCGCGCGGGCGAGCAACGTCTTGCCCGTACCGGGACTGCCGACCATGAGGACGCCCTTCGGAATCTTGCCGCCGAGTTTCTGGAACTTGGCCGGGTCCTTGAGGAAGTCGACGATCTCGCGCACTTCCTCCTTGGCTTCTTCCACACCCGCGACGTCCGCGAAGGTGATCGCCACTTGGTCTTCGTTCAGCAAGCGCGCACGGCTCTTACCGAAGCTCATGGCACCGCGCCCGCCGGCCCCACCCTGCATTTGGCGCATGAGGTAGAACCACAGACCGATCAGCAGCAGCACCGGGAAACTCGACAGGAACAACTGCATCAGCCAGCTCGACCGCTCGGGCGGCGGCGCGCTGAAGTTGACGTCGTGCTTCTTGAGGAAACCGATCAGCGCGGTGTTGTCCGTCTCCGGGCTGTAGGTGACGTAGGCGTCCCCGTTCGACCGGTTACCGGAAATCGACTCGCCCTTGATCACGGCGGTTCGAATCGCGTTGTTCTCGACCTCGGTCAAGAACTGGGAATACGGCATCTCGGGGTTCGGCGCCGACCGGTTGGTGCCAAAGTTGGCAAACACGGTCAAAAGGACGAGCAGGATCACGCCCCAGAGGAAGATGTTCTTCGTGAAATCTTTCAAAGCTCACTCCAGAAAGGGACCTTCCACCGAAGATCCCGCGGGGCTCAAAGGATACGCCTGCCAGTCGCTAACAGGTACATTTCAGCACTACGCGCACGCGACGCCGGCGGCTTTTTCATCTTCACCTTCGCGAATTCGGCTTTCACCGTGCGCAGGTAATCGTCGAAGCCCGCACCCTGGAAGACTTTCGCAAGAAAGGATCCTCCGGGTTTCAGCACTTCCCGACAAAACTCGAGGGCGAGTTCGCACAGGTAGAGCTGTCGCGGTTGGTCGACGGCATCGATACCGCTCATATTGGGGGCCATGTCCGACATCACAAGGTCTACCGGACGGCCATCGAGCAGACGGCGCAATTCGGCGAGCGCCACCTCCTCCCGGAAATCCCCCTGGATGAACTCGACGCCGGGCAACGCATCCATGGCCAGCAAGTCGAGTGCCACCACAAAACCCTTACCGTTCAGAACCTTACCAGCATACTGACTCCAGCCACCGGGTGCGGCGCCGAGGTCGACGACGACCATGCCAGGCTTCAGCAGTCGCTCGGCTTCATCGAGTTCCTCGAGCTTGAACGCGGCGCGCGAACGCAGCCCGTCCTTGCGCGCGCGCTGCACATAGGCATCGCTTTCGTGCTCTTTGAGCCAACGCTGACTGGATTTACTGCGCTTCGACATATTCCAAACCGGCCTTCAGGGCTCAGACTCCACTATACTCACCCTATGCAACTCTCTGAACGTCAAAAGAAGTATCTGCGCCGTCTCGGCCACGCGCTGAACCCTGTGGTCGCGCTCGGCAACAACGGTCTCACCGACTCGGTCGTCGCCGAAATGGATCGGGCGCTGACCGACCATGAGCTCATCAAGGTGCGTGCCCGCGTCGGCGAGCGCGACGACCGCAATGCCGTGCTCGACACCCTCGCCGAGCGCACCGGCAGCGCCTTGGTCCAGCGCATCGGCAATGTCGGCCTGTACTACCGCCGCAACCGCACTCTCACTCGGCTGATCCTGCCCGACTGACGCCGCTGCTCAGCGGGCCGGCAACGCGCGCACCAAGGCCGCCACCGCCGCGACGGTGGCGATCGCGTACGCCAGACTCGAGACACCGTGGTAGGCCGCAAAAGCAGCGGTGTGGGTCCCGTGCGCGAGTTTTTCCGCCGTGATGAGCGGATGCAGAACCCACTCACTGGCACCGAGCAGCACCGCAGGCAACCCCACCAGAACACCATCGATGCGCGAGCGCGACTCGCCGCGACCGACCGCCCACAGGGCGACGACCAAGGCGATCGCGATCAAGTTCACTTCGTGAAAGAGTTGCCCGGCGATCTGTCCGGCCAAGGCGCGGTCGTCCAAGGTCGCGAACAACGTGGGAGCCACCAGCCCGCCGACCGTGAGCAGCAGGCCGGCGAGCAACGCGAGCAACAGCGGACGCGCCCGGCTCATTCGTAGCGGACGGCCACGATCTCGTACGAGCGCACACCACCCGGGGCTTGCACATCCACCACGTCGCCCTCTTCTTTGCCGATCAGTGCGCGTGCGATCGGTGAGGTGATGGCGATGAGGTTCTGGCGGATGTCGGCCTCGTCTTCACCCACGATCTGGTAGGTCACCTTCACGCCGTCGTCCTGACCTTCAAGATCAACGGTCACGCCGAACACGACGCGGCCGTTCTGCGGCAACTTCGACACGTCGATCACTTCGGCGTTGCCGAGTCGCCCTTCGATTTCCGCGATGCGGCCCTCGATGAAGCCTTGGTTCTCGCGAGCCGCGTGATATTCGGCGTTTTCGGACAAATCGCCGTGCCCGCGGGCCTCCGCGATCGCACGAATCACGGCCGGACGGTCTTCCGACTTCAATCGCTTCAGTTCGGCGCGCAGACGCTCCGCGCCACGAACGGTAATAGGAGGGCGCTTCACGGGCGGAGTTCCTTGTGCAAATCTTGCAAGCGGTTCACGTCGACCGCTTCGAGGTGATCCATGGCCTCGCAGGTCGCTCGTGCTGCCGCCACGGTCGTGTAGTACGTCACCTTCCGAGCCACCGCCTCGCGACGGATGGAGCGCGACTCACGCACGGCGTGCTTCCCTTCGGTGGTGTTGACGATCAAATCAATCTCGTCGTTCTTGATCATATCGACGATGTGCGGGCGACCCTCGCGGACCTTCAGCACTTTGCGACACGGGATGTCCTCGGCCGCTAAGGCCTTGGCCGTGCCTTCGGTTGCGACGATTTCGAAGCCTCGCGCAATCAGATCGCGCGCGAGCGGCGCCGCGAAGGGCTTGTCCCGCTCACGGACCGAGATGAAGCACACGCCTTGGCGCGGCAACACGACGCCCGCCCCGGCTTGCGCCTTGGCATAGGCCTCGCCGAACGTACGGCCGGTGCCCATCACTTCGCCCGTCGACTTCATCTCCGGCCCCAGGATCGGATCGGCCTCGGGGAATTTCGCGAACGGGAACACCGGGCCCTTGACCGAGTAGAAGTCCGGAACGACTTCCCCGGCAATCCCTTGGGCCTCCAACGAACGGCCGACCATCGCCCGCGCCGCAATCTTCGCCAGCGGTCGGCCCGTGGCCTTCGAAACGAAGGGCACCGTGCGCGAGGCGCGCGGGTTGACCTCAAGGACGTAGACCACGCCCGCTTGGATGGCGAACTGGACGTTCATCAGGCCAACGACATTCAGGGCGCGGGCCATGGCGCGGGTTTGTACTCGCAGCTCGTCCTGCAGTTCCGCCGACAAGGCGTACGGCGGCAGCGAACACGACGAGTCACCGGAGTGCACGCCCGCTTGTTCGATGTGCTCCATGATGCCGCCGATGAGCACGTCCTCACCGTCACAGATGGCGTCAACGTCGACTTCGATGGCGAAATCGAGGAAGCGGTCGAGCAGCACGGGGCTGTCGTTGCTGACCTTCACCGCTTCGTTCATGTACGTGCGCAAGTCGTCTTCGTTGAAGACCACTTCCATCGCCCGCCCGCCCAACACGTAGGACGGACGTACGACGAGTGGATAGCCGACCGCGCGAGCCAGTTCGACGGCTTGTTCTTCGGCGCGAGCGGTCGCGTTGGCCGGCTGCCGCAAACCGAGCGTCTCGATCAGCTTCTGGAAGCGTTCGCGATCTTCCGCCACGTCGATTGCATCGGGCGTGGTGCCGACAATCGGCGCACCCGCGGCCGCGAGGGCGCGAGCCAACTTCAGCGGGGTTTGGCCACCGTACTGCACGATGACGCCGGCCGGCTTTTCCTTGCCGATGATCTCCATCACGTCCTCGAACGTCAGCGGCTCGAAGTAGAGCCGATCCGAGGTGTCGTAGTCGGTCGAGACCGTTTCCGGGTTGCAGTTGACCATGATGGTTTCAAAACCATCCTCGCGCAGGGCGAGCGCCGCGTGGACGCAGCAATAGTCGAACTCAATGCCTTGGCCGATGCGGTTTGGACCGCCGCCCAAGATCATGATCTTGCGCCGATCCGTCGGTTCCGCTTCGCACTCTTCCTCGTAGGTCGAGTACAGATAGGCGGTGGTGGTCGCAAACTCAGCCGCACAGGTGTCGACGCGCTTGTAGACCGGATACACGCCGTGCTGATGTCGCAATGCGCGCAGTTCCGACTCCGCGACGCCGACCAGCCGCGCGAGGCGTCCGTCGGCAAAGCCTTTGCGCTTCAGCGCCCGGATACGGTCGGCATCGAGCGCGGCGAGCCCGCCGGCAAGCACACGGCCCTCTTCGCGAACGATGTCTTCGATCTGCACCAAGAACCAAGGATCGATGGCCGTCAGTTCGTGCACGCGCTCGAGCGTCCACCCGGCGCGGAACGCGTCGGCGACGTAGAGCAAGCGATTGGAACCCGCGTGGCGCAACTCGGTGATCAGATCCCCGGCCCGTTCGTCGGTGAGCGGCAGCGCGATTTGTTCGTTGAAGCCGTTCAACCCCGTCTCTAGGCTGCGCAGGGCTTTCTGTACGGATTCTTGGAAGGTGCGGCCGATGGCCATCGCCTCGCCGACCGACTTCATCTGGGTCGTCAGGCGCGCATTGGCACCGGGGAACTTCTCGAACGTGAAGCGCGGAATCTTGGTGACGACGTAGTCGATCGCCGGTTCGAACGACGCCGGCGTGAGACCGCCGGTGATGTCATTCTTCAGCTCGTCGAGCGTAAACCCAACCGCGAGCTTCGCCGCGACCTTCGCGATCGGAAAACCGGTGGCCTTCGAGGCAAGTGCCGAGGATCGCGAGACGCGCGGGTTCATCTCAATGACGAGGACACGGCCGTCGTGCGGGCTGACCGCGAACTGGACGTTCGAGCCGCCGGTGTCCACACCGATTTTGCGCAGCACCGCAATCGACGCGTCGCGCAGGCGCTGGTATTCCTTGTCCGTCAGCGTCTGGGCCGGCGCTACGGTGATGGAGTCACCCGTGTGGACACCCATCGGATCGACGTTCTCGATCGAGCAGATGATGATGCAGTTATCCGCGGAGTCGCGGACCACTTCCATCTCGTATTCCTTCCAGCCGAGCACCGACTCTTCGAGCAGCACTTCGGTGGTCGGCGAGGCGTCGAGTCCCCGCGCCACGATCGCTTCAAACTCTTCGCGGTTGTACGCGATACCGCCACCGGTGCCGCCGAGGGTGAACGACGGACGGATGACCGTGGGGTAGCCGATGTCGGCCTGCACGGCGATCGCCTCTTCCATCGAGTGCACGGCGCTGGCGCGCGCGGTCTCCAGACCGATGTCGCGCATCGCCTCGCGAAAGCGCTCCCGATCCTCCGCCATGTCGATGGCGTCGGGTGAGGCGCCGATCAATTCGCAGTCGAACTTCGCCAGCACCCCTTCGCGCACGAGATCCAACGCACAGTTCAGTGCCGTCTGGCCGCCCATCGTGGGCAGAACAGCGTCCGGACGCTCCTTCTCGATGATCCGGGCGACGGTGCGCCAGTTGACCGGCTCGATGTAAATCGCGTCGGCCGTCTCGGGGTCCGTCATGATCGTGGCGGGGTTCGAGTTCACCAGGATGACCCGGTAGCCCTCTTCACGCAGTGCCTTGCAGGCCTGCGCGCCGGAGTAGTCAAACTCGCAGGCCTGACCGATGACGATAGGGCCTGCGCCGATGATGAGGATGCTGGATAAATCTGTACGCTTGGGCATGGGCTCGGTGTCTCGTCAGGCGGTCTGGACGCGATCAGTGCGCGCCACCATCAGGTCGACGAAGTGGGCAAACAGGCCTTCCACGTCGTGCGGGCCCGGGCTTGCTTCCGGGTGTCCCTGGAAGCTGAACGCCGGACGGTCCGTCAGTTCGATGCCCTGCAGCGAGCCATCGAACAGCGAGCGATGGGTCGGCCGAACGTTGGCCGGCAGTGTGGCTTCATCGACGGCAAAGCCGTGGTTCTGACTCGTAATCAGCACCCGTTGCGTGTTGAGGTCCTGCACCGGATGGTTCGCGCCGTGGTGGCCGAATTTCATCTTGACGGTGCGCGCACCGGCCGCGAGGCCCAGTAACTGGTGTCCGAGGCAAATGCCAAACACCGGAATGTCGGTGCCGAGGAAGGTCCGAATGGCTTCGATGGCGTAGTCGCACGGCTCCGGGTCGCCCGGGCCGTTGGAGAGGAAGATGCCGTCGGGTTGCAGCGCCAACGCCGCCTCGGCCGAGGTCTGGGCCGGCACGACCGTCACTCGACAGCCGTGGTCAGCGAGCAATCGCAAGATGTTGCGCTTGATGCCGTAGTCGTAGGCCACCACGTGCAGGCGGCTGCCGGGGCGCTGCGTGCGCGGCGACTCACCGACCCAATTGGTGCCCTCGTTCCACTGATACGTGGCCTGGGTCGTCACCACTTTGGCAAGGTCCATGCCCTTCAGGCCTGGGAAGGATCGCGCTGCCGCGATGGCAGCCTCCGGATCCACGGCGTCGCCGGTCAGGATACAGCCGGCCTGGGCACCCTTGCTGCGCAGCAGTCGGGTCAGGCGCCGCGTGTCGATGTCGGCGATCGCCACCGTATTACCGCGGCGCAGGAAGTCGCCGAGGGACTCCGCCGCACGCCAGCTGGAGTGCAAGGCTGGCAAGTCGCGGATCACGAGCCCGGCGGCATAGGTGCCGCCCGACTCCATGTCTTCCGGCGTCGTGCCGTAATTGCCGATATGCGGATAGGTCAGCGTCACGATCTGACGCGTGTAGGAAGGGTCGGTCAGGATTTCCTGGTACCCGGTCATGGCGGTGTTGAACACCACCTCACCGACGGTCTGGCCGGCAGCGCCGACGGAAATACCTTTAAATACCGAGCCATCTTCGAGGGCAAGTACAGCAGACGTCGTCAACGGCTCATTCTCCCGAGGCGAGCGGCACGCGGGCCCATCGTCGCCCCGTGCAGGGCGTAGATGTGCAAAGCGGGTGGAGCCTGTGTGTAGACTCCGCCCGCTTCGGTCGTTACGCGTGGATTTCGATCCGGAGCGATATTCTACGGCACCGCCCCGATTCCTTCCAGTCTGCAGACCGGGAATCGTCGCTCAGCGCCGCCGTTGGGAAGGTCGCGCGCTGCCTTGGGTGAGGCGGAGACTCATGCGTTACGAACGCCCCGCGCTCGGGGGCGAAGCGACGCTCTCAACCGAGGCCAAGCACGTCGGTCATCGCGTACCGGCCGGCGGACTGGCGGGACAGCCAAGCTGCGGCCCGCAAGGCCCCGTACGCAAACGTCATCCGGTCGTGCGCCCGGTGCGTGATCTCGATCCGCTCACCCGGGCCAGCAAAGTACACCGTGTGCTCGCCGACGATATCGCCCGCTCGCAACACCGAGAAGCCGATCGATCCGGCCGTCCGGGCGCCGCGTCGATCCAAGTCGACGCGCTCGAGGGTTTCGCCCCGCCCGCGCGCGGCCGCCGCGCCCAGCTGCAAAGCGGTGCCTGAGGGCGCATCGACTTTGTAGCGGTGATGCGCCTCAAAGACTTCGATGTCGTAGTCTTTGGGCAATGAAGCTGCCGCTCTTTCAATGAGTTGCGACAATAAGTTAACGCCAATACTCGTATTGGCTGCAACGATGACGGGAATGGATTCCGACGCCGCGTCGACCGCGAGCAGGGTCTCTGCAGCCAGCCCCGTCGTGCCCACGACCAGCCCCACCCCGGCGGCGACACACGCCTCAAGGTGCGCCGCCACGGCTCCGGCGACCGAAAAATCGATCGCAACGTCCGCCTGCGCAAGGCCCGCGCCCACATCGTCCGTCAGGGTGATCCCGACGGGTGCCGACAGGCCGGCGCTCGTCCCCGCGTCGACGCCCAAGACAGGGCTGCTCGCCGACACCACGGCCGCCACCAGCTCAAATTCCGGGCTCTCGTGGATCGCCCGAATGAGGCTGCGGCCCATACGGCCGGTCGCGCCAAACAGGGCAATGCGGACGGGGGGAGTAAGTTGACTCATTTGGATCCAAAGAAGCTCTTAACGCCGTCGAGCCAGGACGATTCGCGAGGATTATGCCTCGACGGGTCGCCTTTGAGCGTCGCGTCGAACTGACGCAGCAAGTCTTTCTGCTCGCTCGACAGGTTGACCGGCGTCTCGATGACGACGCGGCAATACAAATCGCCGCGGCCCCCGCCGCGAACCGGGGTCACCCCCTGCTCGCGCAACCGGAACACGCGCCCCGACTGGGTCTCGGCCGGCACCTTGATCTTGGCACTGCCCTGCAACGTCGGCACTTCCACTTCGCCGCCCAACGCGGCGGTCGTGAACGTGATGGGCACCTCGCAGGACAGATCGGCGTTGTCGCGCTCAAAGATCTCGTGCTTGCGGACCATCACTTCCACGTACAGATCGCCGGCGGGACCGCCATTACGGCCCGCCTCGCCTTCGCCAGACAGCCGGATGCGATCGCCCGTATCGACGCCGGCCGGGATTTTGACCTGCAGGGTGCGTGACTTGCGCACGCGGCCGTGGCCGTAGCAGTGGTCGCACGGGGTCTCGATCAACACGCCGCGGCCCTTGCAACGGCTGCACGGCTGCTGCACGGCGAAGAACCCCTGTTGCATCCGCACTTGGCCAGTCCCGGCGCAGGTCGCGCAGCGCGTCGGCGCAGTGCCCTTGGCCGCGCCGTTGCCGCCGCACGGCTCGCACTCGACGAGCGTCGTGACCTCGATTTCGCTGTTGTGGCCGAACACCGCCTGCTCGAGATCGAGTTCCAGTTCGTAGCGCAGATCGGCACCGCGGAACACCTGTCGGCCGCCGCCGCGACGACCGCCGCCGAAGATGTCGCCGAAGACTTCGCCGAAAATGTCGCCGAAGGCCTCGCCGGGATCCATGCCGCCGTGGCCGCCGTGCTGCTGGTTGACGCCGGCGTGCCCGAATTGGTCGTAGGCCGCCCGTTTTTGCGGGTCCGAGAGCATCTCGTAGGCTTCTTTCGCCTCTTTAAACGACTCCTCGGCCGCCGCATCCCCGGGGTTGCGGTCCGGGTGGTATTTCATCGCGAGGCGCCGGTACGCCTTCTTGATTTCCGCCTCCGTCGCCGTCTTCTGGAGCTCGAGAATCTCGTAGTAATCGCGCTTCGACATGCCACCACCCTGAAAATCAGAATGCCGCCGCAGGCAAACAGGCCTGCGGCGGCACGGTCATCATCGCCGATCGGAGGGTGTTCAGCCCTTGTGATCTTTGTTCTTCACTTCCTCGAACTCGGCGTCGAGCACGTCGTCCTTGGCCGACGCACCGGCGCTTGCGCCCGCTGCCGCCGCGCCGTCGGCCGCCCCGGCCTGCGAACGCTGCATCAGCTCACCGGCGGCCATCGACAAGGCCTGCGCCTTGGCTTCGATGGCGTCCTTCTCGTCGGCGGTCATGGCCGTCTTCAAGTCCGACAGCGCCGCTTCCACTTTGGCGCGCTCTTCGCCCGAGACCTTGTCGCCTAAGTCCTTCAAGGACTTATCGACCTGGTGCACCAGCGCGTCGGCACGGTTACGGGCATCGACGAGCTCCCGGAACTTCTTGTCCTCGGCGGCATGCGCCTCGGCATCCGACACCATGCGCTTGATCTCGTCTTCCGACAGACCCGACGACGCCTTGATGACGATCTTCTGTTCCTTGCCGGTGCCCTTGTCCTTCGCCGAGACATTCAGGATGCCGTTGGCGTCGATATCAAAGGTCACCTCGATCTGCGGCATGCCGCGCGGGGCCGACGGAATGTCGGTCAGGTCGAAGCGGCCGAGCGACTTGTTGTCGTGCGCGCGATCACGCTCGCCCTGCAGGACATGGATGGTCACGGCCGGCTGATTGTCATCCGCCGTCGAGAACACCTGCGAGGCCTTGGTCGGGATCGTCGTGTTCTTCTCGATGAGCTTGGTCATCACGCCGCCGAGCGTCTCGATGCCGAGCGACAACGGGGTCACGTCGAGCAACAGAACGTCCTTGACCTCACCGGAGAGCACGCCACCCTGTACGGCCGCGCCCACCGCAACCGCTTCGTCCGGGTTCACGTCCTTGCGGGGCTCCTTGCCGAAGAAGTCCTTCACGGCCTTCTGCACGAGCGGCATACGGGTCTGGCCGCCGACGAGAATGACCTCGGCGATGTCCGACAACGACACGCCCGCGTCCTTCACGGCCGTGCGGCACGGACCGATCGTCCGATTGACCAAGTCTTCGACCAACGACTCCAGCTTCGCGCGCGTCAACTTGACGTTGAGATGCTTCGGACCCGACGCATCCGCCGTGATGTACGGCAGGTTGATGTCGGTCTGTTGGCTCGAGGACAGCTCAATCTTGGCCTTCTCGCCGGCTTCTTTCAGGCGCTGCATCGCCAGCGGGTCCTTGCGGACGTCGACGCCGGATTCCTTCTTGAACTCGTCCGCGATGAAATCGATGACGTGACGGTCGAAGTCTTCACCACCGAGGAAGGTGTCCCCGTTGGTCGACAGCACTTCGAACTGGCGCTCACCGTCCACTTCCGCGATTTCGATGATCGAGATATCGAAGGTACCGCCGCCCAAGTCGTACACCGCAATCTTGCGGTCGCCACCCGACTTATCGAGGCCGTACGCCAGCGCCGCCGCCGTCGGCTCGTTGATGATGCGCTTGACGTTCAAACCCGCGATGCGACCGGCGTCCTTGGTCGCCTGACGCTGCGAGTCGTTGAAGTACGCCGGCACGGTGATCACGGCTTCGGTCACCGGCTCACCGAGGTAATCTTCGGCGGTCTTCTTCATCTTCATGAGCACGCGCGCCGAGATCTCCGGCGGCGCCATCGGCTTGCCCTGGGCCTCGACCCACGCATCGCCGTTATCGGCCTTGGCAATCTTGTACGGGACCATGCCAATGTCGCGCTGCACGACATCGTCGCCGTACTTACGACCGATCAAGCGCTTGACCGCATACAGCGTGTTCTGCGGATTCGTGACCGCCTGACGCTTCGCGGACTGGCCGACGAGCACCTCATCGTCCTTGGTGAAGGCGATGATGGATGGGGTGGTACGGTCACCCTCGCTGTTCTCAATAACCTTGGGCTTGCCGCCCTCCATGACCGCCACGCACGAGTTGGTCGTGCCGAGGTCGATACCAATTACCTTAGACATACGGTGCTCCTCAAAGGGAATCTGAATACGGTTGGCAGGCTAGATGGGGTCGCTTGCGGCGATCTCAAGCGTCCGGGGCACGCGAAACGATCACGCGCGCGGCCCGCAACACGCGGCCGTTCAGGGCGTAGCCCTTCTGGATCGTCATGACCACGGAATTGGCGGGCATATCGGCGGTCGGCTGCGCGACCATCGCTTCGTGCTCGGCCGGGTTGAACGGGCTACCGGCTTCCGGGGCCAATTCGCGAATACCGGCTTTTTCAAACGCTTTCTGCAAAAGCCGCAGCGTGGCGCTCTGCCCTTCGATCAGGCTCTGTACATCGGCACCCGCGCCGTTCGCGATCGCGAGCTCGAAGCCGTCCATGGCCGGCAGGAGCTCCTGCGCAAAGCGCTCGACGGCAAATTGGCGGGCCTGGTCCAGCTCCCGCGCGGCGCGCTTGCGGAAATTGTCGAACTCCGCGAGGACGCGCACGTATTGCGCGTAGTGCTCGTCCGCCTTGGCGGTCGCGGCGGCCAGCGCGGCCTCGTGTTCGTCGGCCGGGGTCGCGGGGACGTCGTCCGCCGTCACGGGGGTCTCGTCGGTCATGAATGCGCTCTCCAAGGTCACGTGTCAGGGCCCCAACAGGCCCGGCGCGGAGGATGGGGATTCCGATCGGTCAATTCAAGAGTCCGGGCGGATCGAAGGCACGGCAGACTCTCGGCCGTCGTGCGGCGGATGGCCGGTCGGGACCGGTCAGAACCGGCTAGCGGTTCTGGTTCAAGGCGGAGCCCAGGAGCCGGGCGGTGAGATCGACGATGGGGATGACGCGCTCATAGGCCATGCGGGTGGGCCCGATCACGCCGAGCACCCCCACCACCTCATTATCGACCGTGTACGGGGCCGTCACGATGCTGCAGTCGTCCAAAATGCCGTAGCCCGACTCCCGGCCAATAAAGATCTGGACGCGGTCCGCCCGCAGACACTGGTCCAGCAAGTGCAGGATGTCGCGTTTTTCGTTGAAGGCGTCGAACAGCCGGCGCAGCTTTTCCACGCTGGAAAGCTCAGCGACGCCCATCAGATTGGTCTCACCGGCGATGACGACATCGGGCGTGCCGGCGCCGGTATCGGCGGGTCCGACCATTTGCTCGGCCATCTGGATCGCGTCGCTCATCAGCTCGTTCATGGACGCCCGAGTGTCCTGCAACTGCCGCAAGATCTGGTGCCGGATGGCCTCCAACTCGCGTCCGGCGAACTGCTCATTCAGAAATCCGGCCGCCCGCCGCAGTTCTTCCGAACTGTAGGGCCGCGACAACTTGAGGATTCGGTTCTGCACTTCCCGGCCGTTGACCACCATGATGGCCAACACACGATTCTCTGAAAGCGGCATGAACTCGATCTGGGTCACTGCCGAGTGGGTCTGCCGCGGCACGGTGACGACACCGGCCAATTGGGTGAAATTCGACAGGAACTGCGACGCGGTGGCCACGAGCTGCCGCGGGTCATCCGCGCTCGCGCCAAACCGCTCCTGCAGGGCGCGCAGGATCTCGCGGTCGTATTCGGCCGGCTTTAACTTCAACAGCGCATCGACGAAGACGCGATAGCCCTTTTCGGTCGGGATCCGCCCGGCGCTCGTGTGCGGCGAACTCACAAAGCCGTAGTCTTCCAGGTCCGCCATGACGTTGCGGACCGTCGCCGCGCTGACGGTGAGCCCCGATTCGCGGGTGAGCGTGCGTGACCCGACGGGTTGCCCGTCACGGATATAGGCGCCCACGAGGGCATTGAGCAGACGCTCGGCACGATTGCTGAGGCGTTGTGTGGCTTCACTGCCGTCCCGTCCGCCGCTGCGCCCGTCCCCGCTCATGTCCTGTAAGCCTCTGTCACCGATACCGTTTTTTTTGCACCGCCGGAAAATCTATCGACGACCCGGGGCGCGGTCAAGGTGTATTCGGTCTTGTCGCTCGATGACAGGCGCGATGACACGCCGGCGTGGTAACGTTCCACGCCGATGACCCCCGAGTTTGCCTGCATAGCCCTTGTCGGACGTCCCGCGGACCCGCCGGTCGCGGACGCGTTGGTGGCGCTTGCCCGCCATGCGCTCACGCGCGGCATCCGCGTTCGCGTCGATGAAACCGCGGATTTGCCCTTTGAGGCCGGCGTGGAACGCGTGCCGGAAGCGGCATTGGTGAGCGATGCCCACCTCATGGTCTCGGTCGGCGGAGACGGCACGCTGTTGTACACCGCCCGCCTGGTCGGTGATGCCGACGTCCCCCTGCTTGGCATCAACCGCGGTCGTCTCGGGTTTCTGGCGGACATCAGCGCCGCGGAAATGATCGAACGCTTCGATGACGTCTTGGACGGGCGCTACGCGCGCGATGTGCGACGCACGTTGAGTGCACGTCTCGTTATTCCCGGCCAACCAGACCGCGTGCAAGTGGCGCTGAACGACGTGGTTCTGCAAAAGCGCGACACCGGCCGCATGCTCGACTTCGAAAGCTCCATTGACGGTCATTTCGTCAACGCGCACGGCGGCGATGGCTTGGTCGTCGCCACCGCCACCGGTTCCACGGCCTACGCGCTCTCCTGCGGCGGACCGATCCTGACCCCCGACATTGACGCGATCGTCATCGCGCCGATCAGTCCGCACACCCTGTCCGATCGACCGCTCGTCGTCGGCGGGCAATCCCACATTGAGGTGCGTCTGGTCGCCCAGGCCCCAGTGCGGGCGGAAGTGACGTGCGACGGGGTGTTGCTCGGCGACCTCCCAGCGGACGGTTGCCTGATCGTCGAACCGTCGCCACGGCGGGTCATCTTGCTGCACCCGCCGGGATACGACTACTTCCGGATTCTCCGTTCGAAGCTCCATTGGGGCCGCGGCGGTCGACAAGGTCCCCCGGACGCCCGATGCTGACCCAACTGCAAATCCGCGATTTCGCGATCATCGAGTCGGCTGAACTCGAGTTGTCGCAAGGCTTGACCGCCCTGACCGGTGAGACCGGCGCCGGCAAGTCGATCTTGGTCGACGCCGTGATGCTCGCCATCGGCGCGCGCGCCGATGCCGGCGTCGTGCGGCACGGGACGGAACGGGCCGAAATCTCGGCCGTGTTCGATCTCACGCACAACGCGCCCGCGCAAGCCTGGCTGCGCGAGCAGGAATTGGACGGGGACGCGGAAGTCATCCTCCGTCGCACCATCGGCAGCGACGGCCGCTCGCGCGCGTACATCAACGGCCAGACCCAGCCGCTGCAGCAGGTGCGCGCCCTCGGCGAACTGCTGATCGACATCCACGGACAGCAGGAATTTCTGACACTGACCCGCCGCGAGGCCCAACGCGACCTTGTGGATGCGCACGGTGGTCACAGTGCCCTTGTCAGCCCGGTGGCGGAGCTTGCCCGCACGGTGCGCGCGATCGAACGCGAACTGCAGGCCCTCAAAGGCGCCGCCAGCGATCGCGATGCCCGCCTCGACTTGTTGCGGTATCAAACCCAAGAACTCGGCGCGTTGGCGCTGGAGCCGGGGGAAATCGAATCCCTGCTGGCCGAGTCGCAGCGCCTGACCCACCGCGGGCGTCTCGCCCAATCGGCCGAGACGGCGCTGGGCTGCCTGTACGAAGGCGACGGTCAGGATGCCCACGCGCTCGTCGGCCGAGGGCTCGCCGCCTTGCGGCCGGTCGCCGATCTCGATCCCGCGCTCGCGCCAGTGATTGCCTTGGTCGATGAGGCGCTCATTCCCTTAAAGGAAGCCGGCCGTGCGCTCGCGGACTATCTCGAGTCGCTCGAGGTCGACCCGCGCCGTCAGGAATTCGTCGAGTCGCGCATTGCGTCGATCGAGCAGTTGGCGCGCAAGCACCGGGTGGACGCCGAGCAACTGCCGGCTGTGTTGACGCAGTTGTCAGCGGAATTGGACGCGCTGGAGCGTGCCGACATCACGGTAGCGGATCTGGAACGGCAGGCGGCGCGCGCGCGCGCCGACTATGAACAGGCCTCTGCCGCCTTGACGCGCGCGCGCTCCACAGCGGCAGAGGCCCTTGCGACGGCCGTGACCGCCCTCATGCGCGGCCTCGGCATGCCCGGCGGCGTGTTCGACATCGCGATCACCCCACTGGAGGGCGCTCCCGACCCCTCGGGCCGAGATGCCATCGAGTTCTTGGTCAGCGCCAACCCGGGCCAACCTCCGAAGCCCATCGCCAAAGTGGCGTCCGGCGGCGAATTGTCCCGCATCAGCCTCGCCGTCCAGGTCGCCGCGGCGCACCAGTCGACCGGCCCGGCCTGCATGATCTTTGACGAGGTCGACGCAGGGGTTGGCGGCGCGGTGGCCGAAATGGTCGGCCGCGAACTGGCGGCGCTCGGGCAGCGAGGGCAAGCGTTGTGCGTGACCCACCTGCCCCAAGTGGCCTCCCAAGCGGATCACCATCTGCGGGTCGCGAAGTTCACCGATGGCAAAGTCAGCCGGACGCGTCTGACGGTGCTATCGACCGAAGAACGGGTCGAGGAATTGGCCCGCATGTTGGCCGGCGTGGAGGTCACCGAGACGGCCCGGACGCACGCCCGCGAGCTGCTCGAACGACGCCATTCGAGCAAAAAACCGACGAAATCGGGCCGTAAAACCCGCTGATCAGGGTTTGCGGTGCGGGCAGTCGGTGCGGCGGCAGTGCCCGTAGAGAATCAGGGCGTGATCGGTGAGATCAAATCCCAAGCGTTCGGCCGCCTGGTGCTGCAACGATTCGATCGAATCGTCGGTGAACTCTTCGACGTGGCCGCAGTCCACACAGACGACATGATCGTGATGCTCACCCCGGTTCAACTCGAACACCGCCGTTCCACCCTCGAAATGATGACGGGTGACGAGGCCGGCCGCCTCAAACTGGGTGAGGACACGGTAGACGGTGGCAAGTCCGATATCCTCGTTCGAGTCGAGCAGGCGGCGGTAAATATCTTCCGCGGACAGGTGATGCCCCGCTTCCACCGCGAGGATGTCCAAAATCTTGACGCGGGGGGTCGTGACCTTAAGGCCAGCTTTCCGAAGATCTTGGCTTTCCACTCCGCACTCCCCTGATCCGGTATGATCAGCCCCCATTATCCACCCCGCGACGCCGGGAACAACCCGCGCCGCCGAGAAGAGACGATGTCCTCACCCAAGACCCTGATCGCCGCCGCCCTCACCCTTGGTCTCGCCCTCACCGGTTGCGTGTACAAGGTGAACATCCCGCAGGGGAACTACATCGAGGCGAAATACCTGGATCAGGTCACGATGGGAATGACGCGCAGCCAGGTGCGCTACCTGCTCGGCACCCCAATGTTGTCCGACCCGTTTCATCCGGAGCGGTGGGACTACATTTACTACTTCAAGACCGGTAAGACGCAGAAGGTCGACCAGCGGAACATTACGATCTGGTTCGCCGACGACAAAGTGACGAAGATCGATCGTCCCGCCGGTGAGTGGAAAGATCCCGTCGCGCAGCGTCCGTCGATCTGATCGCGACCTAGCGTCAGCGGCTCCTACGGTCGCTGACGAATGGATGGCAATTATCCGGGATAATGAGCCTGCGCGCGCTTGATGCGCGTTCGCAGCTCGTGCTGCGCCGCGGCTTTACCGCCGGCTCTTCCGCTGTATACGTCCTGCCCTTCCCAATCCCACCCCATGACCCATGGTCCGCCCCTGTCGTGCGAGCGCGCGCCGGGTTTCTTTCGGGTCCTGGGGCAACGGTCGATACAACTCGACGCGATCACCCGCCGCGAGTACCGTTTCCGGCGTGACTTCTCGGCCCCAGATACCGACCCCAAGATCGGCCGGCAGCCCCGGGTGCTGCTCGTTGAGGCGCGCTAACGCGATGGCGGTAGCCACCGTGGTGCCCTCGGGCACTTCGAGTGCAATGACGGTCTGCCGTTCCGGTTCAGCGTAGACGACGGAAATTGTGAGCTGGATCATGGGTGGATGATCCGAGCCCGTTTCACGAAGCCGTCGACGATCGAATCCCACGTCGCTTCAAAAAAGGGGCCGAAGACGAGGTCCAACGCCGCGTTTCGGAACGTAAATTCAACCGTAAGCTCCACTTTGCAGCCCTTCAACGCGCCGAGCGAGCCGTCTTCGGTACGGGCGCGTAGTGGATGAAATTGCCAAACCCCTTTAAAGGACTTGAGAGGGCCGTCGGTCAGCACCATCTCAATGGACGTATCGGGCACGTTGCGGTTGGTCGTGCTGACGGAGGTGCGCACCCCCACCCGCTCAAAGGTCAGGGTCGCCGAGAGCGACGTCGCGTCCTCGGCATGGACGACGGTCGCGGGGCACCAGGGTAGGAACTCCGGGTAGCGACGCACGTCGTTCACGAGGGCGTACATCTGCGCCGGCGTTTGCGGTACGAGCGCGGTACGGTGGACTACGCGCATCGGGAATGAGGGGCTGTCTGGATCACCCTCCTATTCTGCGACTTAGGCGCGACGCCCACAACGAGGCTAGAATGGACGGCTGCACGAGGAATGACACGGACCATGGCTGCCAAGAAGGACGACAAGGACTCCCATACCGGGACGATTGCGGTGAACCGCCGCGCCCGGCATGAGTTCTTCATCGACGAACGCTACGAGGCGGGCCTGGTGCTGATGGGCTGGGAAGTCAAAGCCATGCGCGCAGGGCGTGCGCAGCTGGCCGAAGGCTACGTATTCATCCGCAACGACGAAGCATTCTTGACGGGCGCCCACATCACACCGCTCAACTCCGCCTCGACGCACGTCATCGCGGATCCCGTGCGCACGCGCAAGCTGCTGTTGAACCGTAAAGAGCTCGACCACCTGGTAGGCGCTGTGGAGCGCAAAGGCGCCACGATGGTGCCGCTGTCGCTGTATTGGAAGGATGGCCGCGCGAAACTCGAACTGGGGTTGGCGCGCGGCAAGAAGCAGCATGACAAGCGTGAATCGGAAAAGGATCGCGATTGGCAGCGGGAAAAGTCGCGCGCGCTCAGGGCGCGAAACCGATAACCCATCGGTGCAGCCGCACGCGATCAGGAGAGGTGCGATCAGACAGGCTCTTGAATAGAGACCTTTAAAAGTCTAAATTCAGTCTGAATTCACTTGAGCGCCCACGTTATGCGGTATTCCACCCAAGTTAAATCCATCAGCTACTTGAAAGCGAACGCCGCAGAGGTGTTATCCCAGGTGGCCGAACAGCGCGAGCCGTTTGTGATCACGCAGAACGGCGAGGCCCGCGCTGTCCTACAGGACGTCGTGTCGTATGAAGAGACGCAGGAAACTCTGGCGCTCTTGAAACTGCTCGCGCTCGGTGCCGACGACATCGCCGCCCAACGGGTCAAGCCGATAGCCGAGATTGCGCAGCGCATCAAAGCCAAATACAGCGCGGCATGACGTCGGCGGGGACCATGCGTTATGCCATCCTGCTCACGCAGGGTGCGGAACACGAACTCGATTCGATCGTGGGCTACCTATCCACGGCGGACGGCGCGGTGAATGCACATCGGGTTCTCGCTGCGTTGATGGAAACGATCGCTCAACTCGAGCACTACCCGGATCGCGGGAGCCATCCCTCCGAACTGCTATCGCTGGGTATCAAGGAATTTCGGCAAGTATTCTTCAAACCGTACCGAGTGATCTATCGCATCATCGAGCAGACCGTCACCATCGTGATCATCGCGGACGGTCGGCGAGATTTTCAGTCTCTATTAGCCCGCCGGTTGCTGCGAGCCTGATCACAATCGTTATCGACGACTCAGGTGCCAGATAGGGGCAACTCGATGAGTGGCCCCCTACTGGCTTGAGACTCTCAGGCAATCGACGCCACGACGACGATTTCGACTTTGTACTCGGGCGCAGCCAATTTCGCCTCGACCGTGGCTCGGGCCGGGGTATGACCCTGCGGCACCCAAGCATCCCAAGCGGCGTTCATCTCGGCAAAGGTCGCGATGTCCGCCAGGTACACCGTCGCCTGAAGGATGCGGGTCTTGTCGGAGCCGACGCGGGCTAAAAGGCTATCAATGGACGCCAGAACTTCACGCGTCTGACCGTTGACGTCCAAGGACGTATCGTCTGCCACTTGGCCGGCCAAATAGACGGTTTGGCCGTGAACGACCGCTTCAGACATGCGCGGACCGGTATCGAGACGCTGAATCATGATGTATCCCCTCTGAAACCTGGGAGCGAGGCTCCGTTTAATCGACCCAAACTCTACCCCATTCAGACAACCAAAAGGATGTCTGAGCGTGCGGTTCCACGTCAGCGGCAACGCGTTTAATGACCACCGACGGGGGTCACCCAATTTTCGACGGTTAAACCCACATAGCGTCGAAAGTCGTGCTCGTTGTTCGTCACCAGCGTGACGCCGAGGGACAAGGCGTGCGATGCAATCAGCTTATCGAGGGCATCTTGATTGCGCTCGCGGGCGGCGGCTCGCAACGGGCCGTACTGTCGTGCCGCCACGACTTCAAATGGCGCCACCGGAATTTCCGCCACAAACCGACTGAGCGCCGCCTG
>DAINQU010000010.1:0-96688 GCA_036742455.1 Steroidobacteraceae bacterium
TACCGATCAACCCGGTCCGGATTGGGCCCGAGGGCCATCGCATCACGGGCAGCGGTCAGTACGGCCGCCGCCGCGAGCGCCAAGCGACTCGAGGATGCGCCGCTGCGTGCTAATTGCTGATAGGTCTGTAATCGTAAGCGCCACAGGGCGTAGGCGGTGGTAAGCGCGTCACTCGGCTCTAACGGAGAGGCCTGCATCGTTCGTTGCTCCTGCCTGAACGATGCGCAAGACTAGAACCCGTTGATGACGGTGTGGTGAACGGTCAGCGACTTTTCAGTCGCTGTGCCTCGGCCTCCAACTGCTCCCAGCGTTCGAGTTTCTGCATCAACAAGGCTTCGATTTCCGCCATGCGCGCCCCGTCCTTGGTGACGCGTGCCGCATCGCTGTGGGGATAGTCGGGTGCACACAAACTATCTGCCAACGATCGCTGTTCCATTTCCAGCGTTTCGATATCGCCGGGCAACGCGGCCAGTTCACGCTCTTCCTTATACGAGAGCTTCGCTTTAGCCTTGCCACTCGTGCCTCCAGCGCTCACCGAGGCAGCGTCAGTCGCATCGACAGTGCGGGTTAGCGGGGATGAGGCCTGCGCCTCCCGCTCGCGCAGCCAGTCACTGTAACCGCCCACCGACTCTCGCCAACGGCCATCGCCCAAGGGCGAGAGCGTTTGAGTCACCACGTTGTCGACGAAGGCGCGGTCGTGACTGACGAGCAGTAGCGTTCCCGCGAAGTCCTGGATGGCGCTCTCGAGCAATTCAAGCGAGTCGATATCGAGGTCGTTGGTGGGCTCATCGAGCACCAACACGTTCGCGGGTTTGGCGAATAACCGTGCCAGCAACAGACGGTTGCGTTCGCCACCGGAGAGCGCGCGGACGGGCGTGCCGGCGCGCTGCGGCGAAAAGAGAAAATCCGCGAGATAACTCGTGACATGGCGTTTCTCGCCGTGCACGTCGACCCAATCCGAACCCGGCGACAACGTTTCGGCAACCGACTTGTCCAAGTCCAATTGCTCGCGCATCTGATCGTAGTACGCGATCGCGATCTGCGAGCCTTGTCGCACGCGGCCCTCGTCGGGCTCGAGTTGTCCCAAGATAAGGCGAATCAACGTGGATTTGCCGGCGCCGTTCGGTCCGAGCAGCCCGATGCGGTCGCCACGCATGACCGTAAGATCAAGATCACGGATCACCGTCCGCTCGCCGAAGCGCTTGGTGACGTTTGTCAGTTCGGCAACCAGCTTGCCGGAGCGCTCCCGCGAATCGATCGCGAGGCGGACGTTGCCCATACGTTCACGGCGCGCAGCGCGTTCAACCCGCAGCGCCTCCAGTCGTTTGACGCGGCCTTCGTCACGGGTTCGCCGCGCTTCGATACCGCGCCGGATCCAGACTTCCTCCTGCGCCCAAAATTTATCGAAACGGCGATTCGCGACCGCTTCCGCCGCCAACTCATCCTTCTTTCGGGTCTGGTAGGCGGCAAAGTTACCGGGGTATGAACGCAGGTATCCGCGGTCGAGCTCAATGATGCGGGTCACGACCCGATCGAGGAACCAGCGATCGTGGGTGACTAAGAGAACGGCAGGGCCACCCAGCAGCAGTTCCTCAAGCACCGCAATGCCATCGACGTCCAGGTGGTTTGTCGGCTCATCCAAAAGCAACAAGTCGGGATCCAGTGCCAGCGCGAGTGCTAAGGCGGCCCGTTTGCGTTCGCCGCCGGAGGCTTGCGCGGGCGCAACCTCGCCGCGGACACCGAAGCGCTCCATGTACTCCGTCAGACGCGCTTCGACGCGCCACCGTTCACGATCGTCGTGCAGCCCTTCGAGATTACCGCGCAGCCGCAGGCTTTCGAGCAGCGTCATCGCCAATGGCAACTCGGGCTCTTGCTCCACGGTGACGATCCGCAGTCCCGAGCGTAGCTTGAGATCGCCATCTTCAAGCGCAACCCGTCCGGCCAAGACGCCCAGCAGCGAGGATTTGCCCGTGCCATTGCGACCGATCAGCCCGATACGCTCGCCGTCGGTGATCGACAGAGACGCACGATCCAACAACGGCGTCAGACCGTACGCGAGCTCTCCGTCAATGAGCGAGATGAGTGTGACGGCCACGGGCGCTCAGTCCCGTGCCACGGCGTGATTGTCGCGCCGGTAGATGGTTCCTGCACGCATCACGAAGTTTGCGTGGCGTAGGCGAGACGCGTCTTCGGCCGGGTCACCCGGAACGGCCACGAGGTCAGCGCTGAGGCCTACGGCAATCGCTCCGGTGGAGTCCCCAAGGCCCAGCAACTCCGCCGCATCGCTGGTCGCGGCGCGCAGCGCGGCAAGCGGCGCTATACCCCCGTCGGTCAGCAGTTTGAATTCCAAGGTATGGTCGCCTTCACCGAGATCGGTACCGTATGCGATCCGTACGCCCGAGCGCAGGGCGCGCGGCAGATTTTGCTTTGGCAGGCGATCGTTCGCTAACTCTTTTGCCGCGGTGCCCGGGGTGAGCAGATCCGGGTGATCGCGGGCGGCATCGTAGAACACGTCGTAGACCGATAGGGTTGGAACAAGAAACACACCCTTGGATTTCATCAGGTCGAATGTCTGATCCGTCGCGAAGGAGCCGTGCTCCACCGAATCGATTCCCGCTCGAACGGCGGCTTCTATCGCCTGCGCTGGATAAATGTGAGCGGCCACCTTCATGCCAAGCGCATGGGCGGTTTCTACCGCGGACCGCATCTCATCGTCGGTCATGAGCTGCTGGCGTGGATCGTCGCCCGTCGAGGCGATCCCGCCGGAGGGCATGATCTTGATGACGTCGGCACCGCGACGGCGATGTTCACGGACCCTGAGCCGTGCATCGGCCGCTGAGTCCACCCGCCCGTTGTCCCAACCGACATGGTTCAGCGCGGCATCCAAGCCGCTACGCGCATCTCCGTGCCCTGCCGTCGGACCCAGAGGCTCCAGTGCTGCGAGAATCCGAGGTCCGTCCACATGGCCGGCTTCGATGGCATGTTTGAGTGCAACGGTGTCGTCACCGCCGCCCAGATCCCTGACGGTGGTAAATCCTTGCTGCAACATCGCCCTCGCGAACACCGCCCCCTCAAATGCCCGGTCGATGTCGGAATGGCTGAGGAGATCTTCTACCGCGTTCGTACGGCTTGGCAGTTTCGCGGCAACGTGGACGTGACAGTCGATAAAGCCCGGAACGAGTGTGGCAGTGCCCAGATCCACGAACTCAGCACCGGCTCGGTGCACGCGGCCTGATTCAATCGCGGCGATGCGCCCATCCTCGACCACGACCGACACGTCTTTGCGCGGCGTTTCGGAGCGCCCGTCGTACATCTGTGCCGCATGCACAATCGTGGTGTGCGCCTGACTCGTGGTGACCACGGCAAGGCAAAGAGCGATGGCGACGGCGTGACGCATGGGCGAGTCTCTCCTCTGGGAAGGGCGCTCACGCTACCACGACGACGGGCGGCGCGCAGAGACCTTCAGTGCGCGAGCGCTGGCAACGACGTGCGTTGTTCTGCCGTACGCGTCTTACGGGCTTCCGCCGCGAAGTAGGCGGACAAGGCGTGGACATCATCGGCGTTCAACACATCATCGAATCGACCCATGCCTCGTGCTGAGAGTGCGCCATTCAGAACAATCTCGCCCAAAATTGCGTGTTTCTCTGCTGTCAGGCGCCGCAAATCCGGGAGCATGCCGTAGCCCATGGTGTGGCAGCGGGCGCAGTAGCGTACGTATAATTCGCCGCCGTGCGCGATGGTCTGCGCAGTGGCAGTGATTGTCGGTGGTGCGGGCATCGGGGGTATGACCACGACGGGCGGTTTAGGGATCGGCCCGCCGCCCAGCCTGAACACCACGACACGACCCTGGTTTTCAAAATGCGCTGCCGCCGTCCGATCGGAAAACGGCGCAGCGATGCCGCTCGCGCCACCGTAGCCGGCCAGTACGGCGACGTACTGCACGCCATCCACGGAATAGGTCATCGGGGCAGCCAGAATACCGGTGCCTAGGTCAAGACTCGTCAGTCGCTGTCCGTTATCCGCTCGATAGACGTTGAGGTGCCCGGTTGCGTCGCCCTGGAACACTAAATTACCGTCGGTCGAGAGCACGCCACCGTCCCAATTCGTAGCGCCGACCGCTTCCCACGCAATGCGGCCGCTCATGATATCCACCGCCCGCAATACGCCGATGGAATGACGGGTGGCTGTACTTTGGCCGACCAGTGTGTCGAGTGCCGGTAACGTGCCGAGCAGCGCCCGTAGACTGCTCGGGTCGTAGTCTTCGGGGAATATGCCAAAGACATCGAATGCGCCATCGACCATGCCTTTTTGGCGAGAGTCCACGTAGACCATCGGGGCTTCTAGTGTGGGTATGTATACTAAGCCTGTGGTCGGGCTGTAGGACATGGGCTGCCAGTTGTGACCGCCGGCCATACCGGGCGCGATGAACCGCGGATGCTTTGCGTAGTCCGCGTCGGGGTTTGGGCGAGGCCGGTGGGTGACGGGATCGATACCGAGCGTCCAGTTCACGTAGACATAGTTATGGGCCGCGAGCACTGCACCGCTCGCGCGATCCAGCACGTAGAGAAAACCGTTCTTCGACGCTTGCATGAGCACGGGGCGGGTCCGTCCCTGCCATGGCATCTCGGCGAGCACTAGTTTTTGCGTACTGTCGTAGTCCCACGCATCGCCAGGGGTGGTTTGGTAGTGCCAAGCCAATGTGCCGTCTTTGACGCGGATGGCGAGAATTGAGGCGGCATAAAGATCCTCTCCGCCGGAGCGGCCATCCTTCTTAATGTCATAGGGAGAGCCGTTCCCGGTCCCGACGTAGACAAGCCCCAGTTGGGGGTCATACGCCATCCCGTCCCAGACGGTTCCGCCACCGCCGGCCGTCCAATCGTGGCGGGGATCCCAGGTTGTCGCCGCCTTCACCAAATGGTCTTGGTCCTGCGGACCTTCTGCCGGGTTGCGCGGCACGGTATAGAAGCGCCAACGAGGCGCGCCCGAGCGCGCATCCCACGCGCTCACGTACCCGCGAATGCCGTCGAAGTCGGCGCCGGCCGCCCCGATAATCACGGCGTCTCCGGCCACGATCGGGGCGCCTGTAATGGTGTAGGGGTGCTGAGGGCCTCGTGCTGGAAGTGTGTCGACTTTGTACACACGAGCGCCTGTCGCCGCGTCGATCGCGTGCAGGTACCCGTCCAGCGATGCGACATACACCCGCCCCTCCCAAACCGCCA
Organism: Steroidobacteraceae bacterium; assembly: GCA_036742455.1. Taxonomy (GTDB): domain Bacteria; phylum Pseudomonadota; class Gammaproteobacteria; order Steroidobacterales; family Steroidobacteraceae; genus CAIKZZ01. The sequence continues at coordinate 5,220 of DAINQU010000010.1, forward strand.
CGCCGCGATTCACCGCATCGCAACATGCGTAGCGACCGTACTGGCCGTCCACGTCGGGGTCGTAGTGCCAGCGTAGGGCGCCCGTGCGCGCATCGAGCGCGTACACATGGCCAAACGGCCCGCTGAAATACATGGTCCCGTCGACAACGATGGGGGTCGCTTCCAAGCCGCGCCGAGTCTCGAGTCCATACTCCCAGGCAAAACCCAGCGTATGGACATTGGACGCGTCGATCTGATGCAGTGGCGAATGGTACGTGCCCCCCGCATCCCGCCCTGCCGTAAACCATTCCCCGGGCTCTTGTTGTGCGGCGGCTAGGCGGTGCGCATCGATATGGCCAGCACCGGGGGTTTGATGACAGGCGCTGAGTGCCAGAAAGAGCACGGCCAATGCCGATGTAAGGCGCAGATGCATCAGAGGCCTCAATGTGACGACGTGGGGCGGACGGGACACCATCGATAACGGACGAACGCATTGAGTGCCGCGGCCGCGCTGATCAGGCCTACCGCTGTCAATGGAGTGCCGTCATGAAGGCGCCCGAAGGTCTGAGCCACGGCAGCGCCACCGGTGAGTTGCAGGAAGCCGAGCAGGGCGGAGACACGCCCAGCCGATGCCGTAAACGGGGCAAGCGCTCCGGTTTGGGCATTGGGCTGGAGCATCGACCAGCCGAAGTTATAGGTACACACACCCAGCAAAAAAACGGTGAGTGACCGCGATGCCACGAGAGAGCCGACGACCAAAATGAACGCCGCCAACAACAGTACGGTGCTGCCGCGCGCCAGAATGCGGTCTGAGCTTGCGCGGCGTAGCGACCAGACGCTGGCCCAGCCGCCCAGCACGTACGCCACAATCGTCATACCCCAATAAAAACCAAACAACGCCGGGGGTCGGCCGAACCATCCTTCGAGGAGGTGTGGGGAGGCAGAGATCCAGACCGCGAGACCCGCGTACCCGGTGACACAGCATAGGATATAGCCGACCACCCGCCGATCACTCAGCGCGGCCAGGGACGCCTCGCGGATTGCTTGCCACTGAGGGACTGGAGCCGTTTTGCGCTGTAGCGTCTCGGGCAAGTACAGCCGGGTCATCGTCAGCGCGACGATGAGGACGAGCACATACAATACCGAGATCGAACGCCAACCGGCATAACCCACCACGACTGCGTTGATCGTCGGTACCAGTAACGGAACGAGCGCTAACCCCATGCCGATGATGCTGAGTATGCGCGCGCCTGTCGGGCGATCGTAGACATCGCGTACGATCGCGCGCGCCAAAATGGGGCCGGCCGCGCCGCTGGCTCCTTGGACAAAGCGACAAAGCAGCAACCACGGCAGCGATGGAGCCATGCTCAGACCGATCGAGGCAATCAAAAAAACGACGATTGCGACGGTCAGCACCGGACGGCGACCGTAGCGATCGGCATACGCCCCGACAAATAACTGAGCACTGGCGCAGCCGAGCAGCACCGTGCTGATGGTGGCCTGCGCCGACGCGACGGGAATCTGAAAGTCGACCATGATCGGCCGGATGGCCGCGAGAAAACCGTCGGTCACGAGCGGTAGGAAGCCGCTGATCAGACACAGCAGTGCGATGGCTGGACCGGAGAGGTTCATCGCACCACCACCGGGGCCTGTACGAGTCCGCGGAAGCGCGCACGATGCTGGTGAACGGGCTCTCCCGCCAACTCTGCGCTCGGGAGGCGCGTCAAGAAGGCGCGAATCGCCACTTCCCCTTCGAGGCGAGCAACCGACATGCCGGCACACGCGTGTCCACCCGCCGCGAAGGCCAGATGTGGATTGGGCGTCCGATCGAGGATGAACGACTCGGGCTCGACAAACACCTCCGGATCGCGGTTCGCCGCCCCAATCGCGAGCGTCAAGTAGTCGCCTGGCTCAAAGGTCTGGCCACCCACGGTGACCGGTGCGATGACCAGGCGATTGCCGAGCTGATTAGGGCTTTCAAAGCGCAGACATTCCTCAACAGCGAGCGGCACGAGCTCGGGGTGGGCTACGAGGCGTGCGCGGTCCAGCGGTCTGCGCAACAGCGTGACCAAGCCGTTTGCAATGAGATTGGTGGTGGTCTCATGACCGGCGTTGAGCAAGAAAATGCAGTTATGCAGCAGTTCCTGCTCGCTCAGACACTCGCCGTCGCTGTCGGCACGTAGGAGGCGTGTAACCAAGTCCTGATCACCCAACGGATGGAGGCGTCGGTCGGCGATCAAGCGCTGCAGGTAATCCAGAAACTCGACAACGGCACGCTGACCCAATGCCAGCGCGTCGGCGCCCGGTGCCGGATCCAGCGCGCCCAGGATGGCCAAAGACCAACCGCGCAACGGCGTTCGCTCATCGCGAGGGACGGCGAGCAAGTTGCCGATGACTTCAATGGGAATCGCAGCGGCATAGTCCTCAACAAGATCAAAGCCGCCGCGTGTGCGCGCTCGATCGCACAGTTGCGCGACGAGTGCCTCGAGCGCCGGTAGCATGCCGCGGATAGCAGCGGGCGACAACGCACTGACAATCCGTCGCCTCACTCGCGTGTGGTACGGCGGGTCCGAGAACACGAGGCTGGTCGTATGGTGCTCGAACAGCGGAGAATCCGTGCCGAATTTGGGGCCGAACGCGGCTTGTTTGTCGGCGCTGTAATGCACGCGGTCACGATAGACCGCATCCAAATCGGCATGGCGTGTGAGGAGCCAACTGCCATCGGGCAGGCGCAGCACGGGGGACTCTCGTCGCAGCCGCGCATATTCGGGATACGGGTCGGCGTAGAAACCACCGTCGAGCCGGGTCAAATCGAACGGCGCAGCCGGCGTTTTTCCGTCGCTCTCACGTCGGTCTGTCGAAATCATCGTGGCCCCCACCTCTTAGCGAACGTTAGCACGGAAGTGGCTATCCAGGCCTTCCGGCGGGTTGTTACACTGCCCGGACAAGGACTGCGGTGCGCCGGTGTACTGGTCGGCCTGCATCGCAGTCCTAGACCGACTCCGGCCGATTCCGCGAAGATGCCGTTGAGGGATACCTGCTCGTGACCTCTGGGGGGATAGATGAAGCGCCGAACTGAATCCTCGATGTGGACCCGCTGGCCGAGTGCAATTCTGGCGTGTTTCGCGATCGCACTCTCCGCACGCGCCGAGTTGCCGCCGGACATAGGGATGAAGCCTGAGAATGTCACCCTGCCGCCGGTGTCCAAGCACTGGGTGTGGGTCAATGACATGGTGTTCAGTCACATGGACGACGGGCAGCTCCACATTATCGACGGCGATTCGGGTCGGGTCCTCGGTATGATTTCAACCGGCTACAGCGCCCATGCCGTGCTTTCGCCGGACGGCAAGGCGTTATGGTCGCCGGAGACGTATTTTTCACGCCATACGCGCGGTACACGGACCGACGTTGTATCGGTCTACGATACGGCGACGCTCAAGCAAACGGCTGAAATCGTCATTCCCGCGAAGCGAGCCTCCGCGATCCCGGTGGTCGGCATGGCGGGCAGCACCGATGATGGCCGCTTTCTGCTGATTTATAACTTCAACCCATCTCAGTCCGTGACCGTTGTGGACACTCGATCGAACACCTTTGTGGGTGAGATTGAGACTCCGGGCTGCGGGCTGGTGCATCCCACCGGGCCGCGTAGTTTTTTTAGCGTCTGCGCAGACGGCGGCATCATGACCGTTGCACTGGACGACACAGGCCATTCGGCAGGGCAAACGCACTCGGCGCCGGTGTTCGACCTGACCAAGGACCCGGTCACCGAAAAGCCGATTCGTGTCGGCGATGTCTGGTACTTCGTGACCTTTGACGGGACGATCCGGCCGATCGTCGCCGATGGTCGGTCCGTCAAAGCGCTGCCCACGTGGTCGTTGCTGTCCGATGAGGAACGTAAGGCGGGTTGGCGTCCGGGCGGTGTGCAGCAACTCGCCGTCCATGCGGCTCAGCACCGACTGTATGCGATCGTCCATCAGGGGGGGCGAGACACGCACAAGGACGGTGGTCGTACGATCCATGTCTATGATCTGAAGACGCATGCGCGTGTTCAGACGATCCAGACTAAGCGCACCGTGGGTGTGATCGCGGTGTCATCGGACGAACATCCGCTGCTTTTCGCCGCGTCCCCGGAAGAGACTTCTTTGTCCGTTTACGATGTTGCTACCGGTAAGTTACGCCGTACGATCAAAGATGTGGGATCCTCGATCATGTATCTAAATACCTTGTGATCATGTCGGTAGATCCCACACTAGGGCTCGTTGTCACCGCCGCGTTTAGCTTGCTGCTGTTACCAGCGGCTTGGCAAAAGTGGCGGGACATCCCCGTCTTCGAGGCGGTACTTGGCGCTTATCGATTGTTGCCACGTGGACTTGTCCCGATGGTGGCCCGTGTCATCCCCGGTGTGGAAGCAGCGACCGCTATTGCGCTGTGGTTTCCGGCGGTGCGTCCGGCGGCGGCGATCCTCGCTGCGTTCTTGATGCTGCTGTACGCGGTCGCGATTGCGATCAACCTTCTGCGTGGTCGGACCGATCTCGATTGCGGGTGCACGGGCCCGTTAGAGCGCCGTCCGGTTGCCGCGTGGATGGTGTATCGCAACGCGCTCCTTGCCGGCCTCGTCGTGCCGCTGGCCGGCACCTGGGATGCCCGACCCTTGCAGGGGATGGACCTGTTTTCCATTGCGGTCGCACTGTCGACCATCGTTTTACTCTGGCTTGCGATCGACCGTCTCCTAGGACAGGTCGTCCCTCGCGGCGCTGCGCTGAAGGCTTCCCGATGAACCCATTGGTCGTTTCAAATATTTTGTTGTGGATTCTAGTGGTTGTGTTGTCACTGGTGGTCCTCGCACTCGTCCGTCAGGTGGGGGTGCTGCATGAACGCATCACGCCCGTAGGCGCCCTCATGCTTGCCAAAGGGCTGAAGGTCGGAGAATTGGCGCCGACCATCCCACTGGAGGCGTTGTCGGGTGCCGCGCTCACGGTCGGTGGTACGCGCACCGACGGCCGGAGCTTGTTGGTCATGTTCGTCTCGCCCACGTGTCCGGTCTGCAAAGCACTGCTACCCGTGCTGAAGTCGAGCCGCAAGTCGGAATCGGACTGGCTCGATGTCATCCTCGCGAGCGACGGCGACCTGGCCGAACAGCGCGCCTTTGTGAGTGAGCACGGTCTCGATTCGTTCCCCTATGTCGTCTCCTCGCCATTGGGTGTCAGTTACCAGGTCAGTCGCCTGCCCTATGCCGTGATTCTCGACAGTGAAGGCATCTTACGGGCGCGCGGTATCATCAATTCGCGTGAGCATCTGGAAAGTCTGTTCGAAGCGAAGCGGCTCGGCGTCGCTTCGATGCAGGATTTTCTCGAGGGTCGACGCGGTTCCACGGCGGCCTAACGGCTGCCTAGTTGCGAGGCAATTCCATGAAGTGGCTCGATCGATTCACAGAAGGCTCGACTCGTTCGCTTGCGCGGCGTTCATCGCGGCGCGGCTTCCTCGGGAGTTTCGGCGCATTGTTGGTGGGCGCAGCAGCCCTGCCATTGTTGCCCGTAGCGCGCGGTGCAGAGCGCCAAGCTGCGCACCCTGCTGTGCCGAGCAGTGATCCGGGGGATCCTGGCACGTGTGAGTACTGGCGCCACTGTGCGATCGATGGCTTCCTGTGCAGTTGTTGCGGTGGCACTCAGTCGAGTTGCCCACCGGGGACGGAAATGTCCGCGGTCACTTGGATCGGCACTTGCCACAATCCGGCGGACGGTAAGGATTACGTCATTTCGTATAACGACTGCTGCGGCAAATCGCAGTGTAATCGCTGCTTCTGCAATCGGAATGAAGGCGATTCGCCCCTCTACCAGCCCGGTCAGTCCAACGATTACAACTGGTGCTCGGGGAATAGCTCGGCGAATATTCCGTATCACTGTTCAACGGCACGGATCGTGGGTGTTGCGGAGTAAGACGACGCGGCAATGGCTGGTGGCCGCGGGGCTATTGCTCTTGGCGGCTGGGCCGACCGTGGCGTACACGCCGCGCGTCAATTATCAATTGCAATGCATGGGCTGCCATCATGGCGATGGTGCCGGTGAGAACGGCCGCGTTCCGGACATGCGCGGCACCGTGGTGCCCTTCTCAGCGCTTCCGGAGGGTCGCGACTATATCCTCCGCGTCCCAGGCGTCGCCCAAGCCCCGCTTTCGGACGGAGAGGTCGCCGTGTTGCTCAACTGGATAGCGCGCAACCTGAGTACGGTGCCGGTTCCGGCTGACTTTCGGGACTACACCGAGGGAGAGGTTGCCGCGGCGCGGCACCAACCGTTGACGGGCGTGAAGCAGCGCCGCGCTGAACTCCTGAGCCGTATCAGCCCCTGATCGTCCGACGTCTGCTCACTTCAGCGTATAGACGACGTTCACGGTGGTGGCCTGATCCAGCTTCTTGGCGCCCATGGGAGGATTGGTATGGGCGCGGATCCCGTAGCCGACGCTTAACGCCAGTTGCGAGAGGATGCTGACGTTCAACGATAAATCGTTGGCGACGGCCGTATCGCTACGCGTGGTAATGACGGCGAGGTTCTCCAGAATTTTCGTATTCGCAGTCAGCGTATGCTCGCCCTTCAGCCCGAGCGTGCCGGCTATGCCCTGAACCGACGGCACGTTCATGCGACCGATTAAGTTGCCGTTCGAATCGTGAATCAGATTCTGAGCCTGATAGATTTCATAGCCTAGACCGAGGTTGGCCGATAGTTTTGTGCGGTCACTGGTAAAGAATCGATGCCCGAGACCGCCCGAGGCAGTCAGTCGGTAATCAAAACCGCTGAACAGATCCCGCACCGCATCGACGCCGGTAAACCAGAAGTTACGCTCGCTGTATTCACGGTCGACCTGAAACCGGAATTCGCCGCGCTCAGCGCTGACATAACCCTGACTGCGCCCGTATAGACCCGCCAAAAACAGCGCACGCTTCCATGGACCATCGGTGTAGGAAAGATCCAGTTTGCCGTTGACCGCCAACGACGAGGAATTGCCGGACGACACCAATAAACCGCCTTGACCGACCCCGATCCACCGACCATCCGAGTCCGGTGCGGGCGCTGTCGTGCTATCCAGCGGGTGGATAAGGCCGCTGTCGTCGTCCGGCAGATCCGTCGCATGGATGGTCGAGGAGACAGCGACCAGGCAGAAGAGGCAAAAGAGGGGGAAACGCATGAGCGGTCAACCTGAGGGACGGAGTGATACGGCACTCCTGACGGTGGCATTTTACGCTGCTTAAGGCCGGTCATTCAGCCGGTGTGTGTGCGTCTATCGCGTGAACGCGTCGTGTATCCGTCGCAGCATCCCGTTCATGCTGTCTATTTCTGCCGCGGTAAACGCGTCGAATGCCTCGTGAAAGCGGGCGCTCGCGACCGCCCGCACTTTGGCGACCATGTCCGCCCCGGCTGGCGTGCATGTCACTTCAGTCACTCGACCATCGGCTGCGCTGCGGGTCACTTGTAGCAAGCCTTCCAGAGCCAATCGTTGCACCACCTTCGTCGCCGTGGGCAGTTTGAGCACGCCGAGCGCTGCGATCTCGCCCACACTGATCGGGCCACGTTCCTGGGCGAGCATGAGGATGCGCCATCGCGGAATGTCAGCGCCGACCGCCTTCAACGCGTGTTCCATGGCGAGCGCATAGGCCCCTGTCGCCTGATTCATCAAAAAAAACGGCGAATCTTCGAGGACAAACGCCGGGTCGGCAGCGTCAGCTCGGCGTTTGATGTCAGGCGGCGAGGGCGCGGCGGAAGGAGTCGACTTGGTTGACATTTCACTTGAATATTCAACTAATATGAGTTTCCGCGCAAGCGAAAGGCCGCAGGTCATGGCTGAGAGATCGTTTCAGAAAGAAGTGCAGTTACTGCGCCTGGGTGACGGCGACGTGTTTGAGGGCGAGACCATTTTGGCCGTCACCAAAGCATTGCTGCAGTCGGGCGTCGGCTATGTGGGCGGATATCAGGGTGCGCCAGTGTCGCATCTGATGGACGTCTTGACCGATGCAGAGGACATCCTCAGCGAACTGGGCGTAATTTTTGAAGCCGGAGCAAGCGAGGCGACCGCTGCTGCCATGCTTGCCACGTCGATCAACTACCCGATTCGCGGATGCGTGACCTGGAAGTCGACGGTCGGTACAAATGTAGCCTCCGATGCGCTCTCGAACCTCGCCTCCGCCGGTGTCACCGGCGGCGCCGTGGTGCTGCTCGGAGAAGATTACGGGGAAGGTGCCAGCATCATGCAGGAGCGCACCCACGCTTTTGCCATGAAGTCCCAGATGTGGCTGATGGATCCTCGACCCGATCAGCAGCGTGTGGTGGACCTCGTCGAACAGGCATTTTGCCTGTCGGAAGCCAGTAATACGCCCGTGCTCTTCATGCTGCGTATCCGCGCGTGTCACCTGCGTGGTCGGTTTCATACCCGCGACAACGTGCGACCTGCGTTTACGGCGGTCGATGCACTGAATCACCCGGTGCGCACCTACGATCGGATCATCCTGCCGCCGTCAACCTTCGCGCAGGAAAAAGAAAAAATTGAGCGACGCTGGCCGGCCGCCGTCGAGTACATCGAACGACACCGACTGAACGAAACCTTTGCTGCCGATGCGGCGCCCGTAGGACTTATCTTGCAGGGCGGTTTGTACAATGCGGTGCTCCGCGCATTAGAGCGGCTCGGTCTGGCGGATCCGTATGGCGAGTCTAAACTGCCGCTACACGTCCTGAATGTGACCTATCCGTTGGTGCCCGGTGAACTGTCGCGTTTTGCGATCGGCAAACGCGCTCTGCTGGTCATCGAAGAGGGTCAGCCGGCTTTCATCGAACCGGCCATCGCGGCTCAGCTCGCCGCCGAAGGGTTACCGATTCGGGTCTGTGGGAAGGGATTTTTGCCGCTCGCCGGAGAGTACACCGGTGCCGTGCTGCTGGAAGGAATCAAGGCTTTCCTCCGGCAGTACGCAGCGACGCTGTTTCCCACCGCGCCGGTTGCGGAAGTACCCCTCTTACCGCAGGCAATGCTCTCGCAGCGGATGCCCACACGACCGTCGGGACTGTGCACCGGTTGTCCGGAAAGGCCGTTGTTCACCGCGATGCGATTGCTGGAACGAGAGACGGGGAAATTGCATGTCTCCGCCGACATTGGGTGTCACTCGTTTGCCACGCTTCCGCCCTTTAATCTGGGCGCCAGCATCATGGGATACGGCCTTGGCGCGGCCGGTGCTGCGGGTCTGCAGACGAAAGGCGGCAAACGGGCTGTTGCATTGATGGGCGACGGCGGCTTTTGGCACAACGGCTTGACCAGCGGTATTGCGAATGCCGTCTTTAATCGCCATGACGACGTCACGGTTATCGTCGATAACGGCTATTCGGCCGCAACGGGCGGCCAGTACATCCCCTCATCCGACGCTGATGCCGGTACGCGCGAAGCTCGGCATCCGATAGAGGCCGCGGTTCGCGGTGTTGGCGTGCGATGGATCCGGCGTGTTCGGACCTACGACATACGCGCCACGATGCGCAGCCTGCGCGAGGCGTTAACCACCCCCGAAAAAGGCCCGAAAGTGGTGCTCGCAGAAGGTGAGTGCCAGTTGAACCGTCAGCGCCGAATCGCGCCGGGCATCCGTGCCGACCTGGCGGCCGGCCGCCGGGTTGAGAAGCAGCGCTTTGGGATAGACGAAGCCGTGTGCACGGGAGATCGCTCGTGCATCCGGCTCTCCGGTTGCCCGTCGCTCACCGTACGTCCATCAAGCGATCCGTTGCGTCGATTACCGGTCACCCATGTTGACCAGTCGTGTGTCGGCTGCGGTGTGTGCGGGGAAGTGGCGCACGCGGCCGTGCTATGCCCTTCCTTCCACCGCGCCGACGTCGTTACCAATCCGTCTCGTCGAGAGCGTTGGGTCGACGCGATCCGACGTCAGGTGCTTCGTATCTTAGGCGCGCGCCATCTGGAGGTCGCATGAAATACGACCGGCCGATGACCTTAACCATCGCGGCGCTCGGCGGTCAGGGCGGCGGCGTGCTGACCGAGTGGTTGGTATCCGCGGCACGGATGGGTGGCTGTCACGCGCAGGCGACCTCCGTGCCGGGGGTGGCCCAGCGGACCGGAGCCACTATCTACTATCTCGAGTTCTTCCCGGATCGAGGTGACGGCCGGGTACCGGTCATGGCGTTGATGCCTGCGGCCGGCGATGTGGATGTCGTGCTAGCAGCCGAACTGGTTGAAGCCGGTCGCATGGTTGAGCGTGGCTTCGTCACCGCGGACCGAACCACGCTGATTGCGTCGACGCACCGCAGCTACACCATTGACGAGAAGTCGCGGCCGGGCGATGGGCGACTGGATCCGTTCACGCTGCTGTCCGAGCTCGAACGTGCGGCGCGCCGCTTCGTCGGTTTCGATATGGCGGCTCTGGCCGCCCGTGAGCGGGCGGTCGTGAGCCCTGTCCTATTTGGAGCTCTCAGCGGTAGCGGCGTTCTGCCATTTTCGGCGGACGCCTGTCGCGATGCGATACGCGCCTATGGGCTTGCGGTAGACACGAATCTGCGCGCGTTTGATGCGGCGATTGAAGCCGTGGAAAAAGGGGCGCCCGAGCCCCAGCCGGTCTCACAGGATGCCCCGCCCGTCCCGGCGCAATGGGCAAAGCGTCTGGAACGCTATTCGGAACCGGTGAAAACGCTCATCGCACACGGGATCGAACGATGCCGAGACTACCAGGATGACGCCTATGCCGGCACCTATCTCGATCGCCTCGATACCGTGGCGGACGCGGATCCGGGTGGCAGCGTCGTCGCCGTCATGGCCCGGACGATACCGTTGTGGATGTGCTTCGAGGATCCCATTCGTGTTGCGCAACTGAAATTAGCGCCCGGCCGGATCGCCGGTATACGCCGCCACGCGCAAGCTCGACCAACCGATGTCGTCCATGTCCGCGAATTCATGCGGCCTCGAGTCGAGGAAATCGCCGGCTTACTGCCCAATGCATGGGGACGTTTCATCTTACGTCACTCTCGGTTGCGCCAATGGTGCCGGCGCCTGGAGCGTGACATCACACTGACATCGACCTCCGTAAGTGGCTACGTGCTGCTTCGCTTCCTGATGAGCCTGCGACGCTTTCGCCGTCGCAGCCTTCGCTACGTCGAGGAGACACGGTGGCTCGGTCAATGGCTAACGGCGGTCGTCTCTGCGGCGGTAGTCGATACGGTGCTCGCGGTAGAACTGGCCGAGTGCCAGAGCTTCGTGCGGGGTTATGGCGAGACGATTGAGCGCGGCCACGCTCGGCTGCAACGAGTGCTCGCTCTCGCCTCACGCGCCGCACTGTATACCGCGGACAACGTCCGACGTCTCCGACTGGCCGCAGAGCTTGATCCGGACGGCGATGGATTCGAGAGTGCTCTGCGCTCGTTAACCGCGAACTGAGCGTCGAGGGAAGGCGAGAGTAGGAGTGGGATCTATGGGCAAGTACACAGAGAATCCGCTGGCGGTCGACGCCCTCGTCAGGGAAGATCAGGTACACCGCGATGTGTACTTAAGCCCTGAAATATTCGAGCTGGAAATGCAGCGCCTATGGCGCACGACGTGGATCTACGTCGGCCACGATAGCCAGGTACCGGCTCCCGGCGATTTTTACACAACGACCCTGGCGACGCAGCCAGTGATCATGCTCCGCGGCGACGACCACGTTGTCCGTGTACTCATGAATCGTTGTGCGCACAAAGGCGCAAAACTCCTCTCGGGACAGCAAGGCCGGTGTGAGGCGAATCTTCTGCGCTGCCCTTATCACGGATGGACCTTCCGTTTGGATGGCTCCATCCGGTCGATTCCACAAAAAGGGGGCTACGAGGGAACGGCATTCGCTTCCAGCAACGCCGCCCGTGGCGTCGTCCGTATCGAGAACGTTCGAAACTACCGTGGATTCGTTTTCGCTCGCCTGTCCGACGTCGGTCCTTCGTTTGAGGAGTACTTCGGCGAGTCATTGTCCTCAATCGACAATATGGTGGATCGTGCGCCCGAAGGCCGACTTGAGATTGCTGGCGGTGTGTTGCGGTATCTGCACGACTGCAATTGGAAAATGTTCATCGAAAACTTGAACGACACCATGCATCCGATGGTGGCCCATGAATCGGCGGCCGGCACGGCTAAAAAGCTCTGGGCTAACGAGCCTGCTGATGCACCTAAGCCCATGGCGATCGAACAGTTCTTGCCCTTCGTGAATGGCTATTCGTTCTTCGACGAGATGGGCGTCAAGCTTTGGGAAAATGGCCACAGCTATTCCGGTGTTAAATTTTCGATCCATTCGAAGTACTCGTCGGAAGGCGAATATGAGAAGTTGATGGAGCAGGCCTATGGTGCCGAACGGGCGCGCGCGATCTTGGGCGAAGTTCGGCACAACACGGTGTACTACCCCAGCTTGACGATCAAAGGCGCCATTCAAGCCATACGCGTTGCCCGCCCGATTGCTCATGATAAGACCGTCATAGAAAGCTTCACGTTTCGTCTCGTCGGGGCACCGGAGCGCCTACTGGAGCGAACGGTGCTGTACACGCGCCTCATCAACGCGCCCACATCGGTTGTCGGCCACGACGACAGGCATTGCTACCGTGCGATCCAAGAGGGCTTGGCGACCGATGGCAACGAATGGGTCAGTCTGCACCGCAATCACGCCATTAGCGAACGCGACGGCATGGCGGGGACGTACAACGGGTTATCGGAGGTTTCGATGCGGGGTCAGTTTCGAGCGTGGGCTCGCTTTATGAAACCACACGCATCGACCGGGGAACACTCATGATCCGTCACGAGGACTGCGTTGCGCTCGTATACCACGAAGCTCGGTTACTCGATGAACAGCGCTTTGACGCGTGGTATGAGCTGTATACGGAGGACGCGCTGTATTGGATGCCACTGACCCGCGGTCAACCGGATGGCCTCACCCACACGTCACTGATGTACGAAGACAAATTGCTGCTGAAGGTACGCATTGAGCGACTGAAGAGTCCGCACTCGTTCTCGCAACATCCACGCAGTCATTGCCAGCATGTCTTGCAGCACCCAGCGGTAGAGTCTGTTGATCATGATGGATTGACCGTGGTTGTCCGGACGCCGTTCTTTTACATGGAGTCCCAATTAGACGATTCCATCGTACTCGCTGGCGTCACTTGGCATCATTTGGTGTCCGAAAAAGGGGCGTTGCGCATCCGGATGAAAAAGATAGAGCTCGTAAATTGCGACGCTGCTCTGCCTTCCATTCAATTGTTTCTGTGAGTGATCCGATGCAAAACACCGTGTCGGACGCCTTTCGCGTCACCGTCGCACGCTACCCGGATAACGATTTTCTCGAAGTATTGCCGGAGACTGCGGCAATCTATGGGATACAGCCTGGAATTTGGACATATCGCGACGCCTTGGCTGAGGTCGATCGCTTGGCCGCGCGATACCAATCTGCAGGATACGGACACGGTCAGCGGGTTGGCCTGCTGTTACTCAACCGACCGGAGTTCCTGTGGCATTTTTTGGCACTGAACTCGCTGGGTTTGTCGGTTGTTCCAATCAACGCAGAGTTTCGCTCCGCGGAACTGGAGTATCTGATTGAGCACAGTGAACTCGTGCTCATCGTCACGGTTCCGGGTCACGAGACGCGGCTCGCCGCCGCTGCTACTGCGGTTGGCCGCTCAGTGGCTGTCGCCACCGTCGGTGACGCGATCCTTCCTCCGAATCGATTTCCGGACACGCTGGTGAAGGGCCCGCCGTCTGTCGACTCGGAATGCGCGCTGCTCTACACGTCCGGTACGACTGGGCGGCCGAAGGGTTGTGTATTGCCGAACGAATATTTTCTATACGCCGGTCAGTGGTATACCGAGATCGGTGGACTGTGTGACGTGCGACCCGGCGTCGAACGGATGATTTCACCGTTGCCGCTCACGCACATGAACGCCTTGGCCGTCTCCACGTCGTGCATGATTTTGTCCGGCGGCTGTTTGATTCTGCTTGATCGTTTCCACCCGACGACGTGGTGGGCCAGCGTCCGGGCATCGCGCGCGACCATCGTCCATTATTTGGGGGTGATGCCGGCGATGTTGCTCGCCACGTCCGCCTCGGTAGACGACCGCCAACATGCGGTCCGATTCGGATTTGGTGCCGGCGTCAATCCGCGGCACCATGCTCGTTTTGAAGAACGCTTCGGCTTTCCGTTGCTCGAAGCTTGGGCCATGACCGAGACGGGGTCCGGGGCGGTCGTTATCGCCAATCGCGAACCGCGTCATGTAGGTACTGCGTGCTTCGGGCGCGCAGAGGTGGCGGTGGATTGCCGAATCGTCGACGATGAGGGCATCGATGTGCCGCCCGATATCGTCGGCGAACTGTGGGTTCGCCACGCCGGCCCGGAGCCGCGTTTTGGTTTTTTCCGGGAGTACCTGAAGGACCCCGCGGCGACAGCGGAGGCGTGGCTGGGTGGTTGGTTTCACACCGGCGATCTGGTCCGTCGTGATGCGGACGGTTATTTCCGCTTCGTCGACCGCAAGAAGAACATCATTCGACGCAGCGGCGAGAATATCTCGGCCGTAGAGGTCGAAAGTGTCCTTCTACAGTACCCGGGGATTCGAACGGTCGGTGTCACCGCCGTGCCGGACGATGTCCGCGGTGACGAAGTGATGGCGGTTGTGGTTCTCGCCGGATCGGTCGAAGTAAGCGCGGCACTGGCGGAGTCCTTGGTTGCGTATGCGCTGACGAAACTGGCTTATTACAAAGCGCCGGGATACGTCGCCTTTGTGGACGGCTTGCCGTTAACACCGACTGAAAAGATTCAGCGCGCGGGTCTGCGGGTGCTAGGGAGTACGCTGTTGAGCGAACGACGATGCTTCGACGTGCGCGGCATGAAGAAGCGGCAGGACTCATGAGTACGCGCCGACGAACAGATTACCGCGGGGTCGCCGTGGCGGTGCCGATCACGGTTCCGTATGTGCGCTATTCGACCCGCAGTGCGCATTGGTGGATCGGCCAAGCGGTGGGCGAATTATTGAAACGCTCCGGTCTGGAGAAATCCGCAGTGGATGGGGTTTGCGTATCGGGGTTTCTGTTGTTTCCCGATACGGCCGTGGGACTGATGCAGCACCTTGGACTGTCTCCGCGATGGCTTGACCACATTCCGATGGGAGGCAATTGTGGGGTGGTGGCGTTACGGCGCGCCGCGCGGGCGGTACAAGCCGGCGACGCCGACGTTGTCGTCTGCGTGGCGGGCGATACCAATCATGTCGATTCGTTCCGTCAAACAGTGGCGAGCTTCAGCCAGTTCGCCCGAGATGCCGTTTATCCGTATGGATCGGGCGGCCCGAATGCCAGCTTCGCGTTTCTGACCGATTACGTCATGCGCACAACCGGTATCACCCGCGCAGACTACGGAAAATTGTGTGTGGCGCAGCGCGCCAATGCATTGAGCTTTCCCTATGCGCTGTTTAAGAAGCCACTCACGCTTGAGCAGTATTTGACGGCGCGGCCAATTGCGGAGCCGCTCCATTTGTTTGATTGCGTCATGCCATGCGCGGGCGCGGAGGCGTTCCTCGTGACCTCCGAGGATCGCGCCCGAGCGATGGGGCTGCCCTATGCGACGATTCTGGGCACCATTGAGCGGCATAACGCGTTCCCCGAGGACCCTATTCAAATCCGGGGTGGTTGGGCGATGGACCGTGAGGACCTTTATGCGCAGGCTGGCGTCGGTCCTGACGATATCGATTTTCTGCAGGTCTATGACGACTACCCGGTCATTACGGCAATGCAATTAGAGGACCTCGGCTTTTGTGCGAAGGGTGACGTTCAGTTACTGATACGGGCCGAGTCCTTCACCATTGACGGCACGCTGCCGCTGAATACCTCTGGCGGCCAACTCTCCGTCGGCCAGGCCGGCGCGGCAGGAGGCTATCTGGGGCTCGTGGAAGCCCTGCGGCAGTTGACCGGTCAGGCCTTGGGTGAGACGGTGCCGAATGCGGAGTTGGGCCTGGTCAGTGGGTTTGGGATGATCAATTACGATCGTGGTTTGTGCAGTGGTGCCGCGATCTTGGCACGAGGAGTGTCCGCGTGACGGCTCCTCTGATACGCCCGAGGCGTAAGAATCCTGTCCTGAAGTCACGTGAGCCGACGCTGCCGCCCTGGGCCCGAAGCCGGGTTGCCCTCGGAATGACGGCGGCGGCCGCCGAAGGTCGCTTTGAGCTGCAGCGTTGTGCGCATTGCCAGGCGGTCCAATATCCACCCCGTGAGGCCTGTCATCAATGCCTCAGCGATGCGCTCCCGTGGACCGAGATGGACGGGGCGGGTTCCCTGATTTCCCAGACGACGCTGCTGCATAGCCACGACCTGTACTTTCGAGAGCGGGTGCCTTGGCGTCTTGGCATGGTGCAACTGGACGCAGGTCCCACGGTCGTCGTGCACTTGCACGGCGACGTCACCGAACCGCCGACCCGGGTCCGGGTGGCGGCAAAACTCGACAAGGCGGGCATGGCAGTGCTCGTCGGATTTCCCGAAAAGGAATGGCCTCACATGGCGGACGATCGACAATTACGGGAGTTCACCTGTCATCCTCAGTTCCGGCGGGTGTTTGTCACGGATGGAAAGACGGCGACGGGTCAGGCCATCGTTCGCGCGCTTGCTGCGGCGGGAGCCGATCTTATCTGGGTGGGGCATGCGGAGCCCTGGAAGGCTGCCCCCGGATTGCGGGCTTTGGTAGACATCCCGCAGGTCACTTTATTGCCGCTCGACGTGACCGATCACCGTTCGATTAAAGAAGTCGCGAGTCAAGTGGGACCCAAGGTCGACATTCTGATCAATACCGCCGAATACCATCGCGCCTTCGGGATTGCGAGCCGGCAGGGGACAGATATTGCTCGAATGGAAATGGACGTCAATTATCTCGGACTCCTGCGTCTGGCTCAGGAGTTCGGACCGATCATGCGTGCTCGCGGTGCGGACGGACAGTCGAGCGCAGTCGCATGGGTGAACTTGCTGTCGATCTTCGCGCTGAGCAATTTCCCGGCACACGGTACCTACTCGGCTTCGAAGGCCGCGGCACTCTCGCTCGCACAATGCTTGCGTGCTGAAATGCGCCCTGCGGGAATCCGTGTGATCAATGTGTTCCCCGGGCCGATCGATGATGAATGGAATCAGCTCTTGCCGCCGCCGAAGCTGGCACCGGACGCGGTTGCAACCGCCATCGTTCACGCGCTGCGTGAGGGCATTGAGGATGTCTATCCCGGCGATGTCGCCCAAGAGTGGCGGACCCGGTTGCGCGATTGTGCAAAAGGCTTTGAGCGGGAATTGGCAGCGGGGAGCGGCACATGACCTCAGTCACATCGACACCACGCCGCGCGGTAGTGACCGGCGGGAGTACCGGGATTGGCCTTGCGATCCTCCGTCGCTTACTGGACGACGGCTATGAGGTGATCAATCTGTCGCGAAGGCCCGCGGGGATCGCGCATCCGCGCCTACGCTCTGTCTCGGTGGATCTGATGGATCCCGCGGCGGCCCAAGCCACGATCAACGCGGTCGCCGCGGAAAGCCCCGCGACCACGCTGGTACACAATGCCGGCGTCATACGTCAGAAGCCGGTGGCGGACGTGGCGGCGGGCGATTTGACGGATCTTGTACAACTGCATCTCGCGACGCCGATTGCGTTGGTACAGGCAAATCTGCCGGCCATGCGGGCCGCCCACTATGGACGAATCGTGCTGATCTCCAGTCGCGCGATCTTAGGTCTGCAACAACGCACCGTTTACGCATCCACGAAAGCGGGCATGCTCGGTTTGGCGCGTACGTGGGCATTGGAACTCGGCCCGGATGGAATCACCGCAAATGTGGTCGCGCCAGGGCCCATCGCCGAGACAGAAATGTTTGATGGTGTCATGGCCGAGGGCGATCCCCGCCGTGACGCACTTGCACGCTCCATCCCCGTGCGACGCCTCGGCGCGCCGTCGGATGTGGCGCGGGCGGTGGCCTTCTTCACGGCCGCGGATGCGGATTTCGTGACAGGACAAACCTTGTACGTGTGTGGCGGTACGTCCACTGGCAGCCTCGCCCTCTGAGAGCGGAGACATCGGTATGAATGTATTGGCACAATTTGCAGCAGGCATCGCGTCCGGACAGATTCGGGTCGTGGATCTCACGCACACGCTTGATCCGGAGTTTCCCTCGATTGTCTTGCAGGCTGAATTAGGCCAAGCAGCGCCGTTTCGTCTCGAGGAAATCTCTCGCTACGACGAGCGTGGTAGTGGCTGGTACTGGAACAATTTTACCTGCAGCGAACACACAGGGACCCATTTTGACGCTCCCGTGCACTGGATATCCGGCCGCTATCTGCCCAATAACGCGACCGACTCCATACCGGTGGAAGATTTGATGGGGCCCGCTTGTGTGGTCGATTGTTCCGCAGAGGCTGCTCGCGATGCGGACTTCTTGCTCACCCGAGAGCACCTCCTCGCGTGGGAGGCCGTACACGGTCGGATCCCCGAACGGGCGTGGGTGCTGATGCGTACCGACTGGTCTAAAAAAGTTGGTGACCCCGTCGCCTACCAGAATCTTGACGACGAAGGTCAGCACACGCCCGGCCCATCGGTCGATGCGATGCAATTCTTAGTGTATGAACGGCGAGTCCTTGGCTTCGGTACCGAGTGCATAGGCACGGATGCCGGCCAGGCCTTTCATCTGCGGCCACCCCACCCGGCGCACGATCTCTTGCACGGAGCCGGTCGGTACGGACTGCAGTGCCTTAATAATCTCGATCAGTTGCCACCAACCGGTGCATTTCTCGTCTGTCCTCCGCTGAAAATACGCCAAGGCTCGGGCAGTCCCCTGCGTGTCTTGGCGTTTGTGGAATCGGCGCGTTGATCTACACCCGTATCTGGCGGAGACTGCTGCTCGGCGCCGCACTCGCGGCCGCGACGGCGGTCGCCGACCCTACGGGTGAATTACCGGCCGTCACTGTCGAGGGCCGACATCCGGTCATCGAACAACGCGCCGCAACCTGGGTAACGCGCCTGTTGGAGCACCAGTCCACGTTGGAGTCCTTGTCGCGCTGGACGGTGCCGATCTGTCCTCTCGTCGGGGGACTGTCGCGAGAGGCGGGGGAGTACGTGCTCGCTCGCCTGACGCATCAAATGCAAAAGGTAGGCGCCCTGGTCGCCGGCGAGCATTGCGACGTCAACCTGTTTGTCATTGCAACGCCGCAACCGGAGACCTTCTTGCGCGCTTGGCGGCACAAGGATCCTCGACTTTACGGCGACGGATACGAACCCAGGATCAAGCGGTTTTTGGCCGATGGCCGACCGGTCAAAGTCTGGCGCAACGTGACCCATGAAAGCCCGGGCGCGGCCGACAGCGCGCAAGACATCCCTGCAGCGGGACTCAGCGGTAACTACGGTGGGGCTCGAGCCACGCAGTCCTATATCGCGACGCGGCTGACGTTTACGGAAGTGCGAACGTACGCGAGCGTCATTGCCGTTGTCGACCCCCGCGCATTGAATGGCCTTTCCCTCTCCGCACTCGCCGACTACATCGTGTTTACGACGCTCGCCGAAGTGGATCCCGACGCTCACGTCGACGGCGCGCCTTCCATTCTGAGCTTATTCCGTCACGGTCGGTACGATCCGTCAGCGCCGACGGAACTTACCGAGTGGGATGTCGCGTTCCTGCAGGGGCTGTATCACACCGATCCACGGACGACTTTGCAGCGAGTGGATATCGCCCGCCACATGGCCGGACAGCTGAATGGTGCGACGGGGTCGCCCTGACGGGTACCGATTGCGCACCGTCGCGACGGGGCGATCAAATAATGAGACGGATTGCCGGTTTAGAGCGGGGAAATCTTGTGGGTTATCCGCCATTAGCCTAGCCTGCCGAAAAATCTGATCGCCGTACCGGCACCTCAGTTCTCGAAGGACCGCGCCCATGAGCAATGAATTGGATGAAGTGACTGGCTCGACCAACCCCCAAGGTCGAGATGTCAATGTGATTGAGAAGCAGATACGCGTCGAAGTGGGTACCGGCTCGCTGCTGTTTGAAGTCGCGCTGTGGACGGTTGGAACGGTGCCCGGCATCGTCAGCCTTCTGACACAGGCGATGCCCCTGCCGCAGTCGCTCCTTCTGCTCGCGCTCGGCGTCTTACCCGGCGTCGTTTTCCAGTTCATGAAAGTCAACGCGCTCGCGTATCTACGGCAATTGCAGCAGAAGATTCAGGCGGACGCGGCCGAAATCGATAACTATCTGGAGCAGCGCGTCGTCATCCTCCAGAACGTTGTCGGGCTGGTTGAACGTAGCGTCGACCTTGATAAGGACGTCATGAAATCCGTAGCAGCGTATCGCGGTGGTCATCCGGCGGGCTCCGACGAATCCCGCAACCACGCCTCGGAGCATCTGGATGGCGTTATGTCCCGCATCAACGTGGCGTTTGAGTCCTATCCGGATCTTAAAGCCCATGCCACGATCGCCGACGCTATGCGCCAGAACAGTTACCTCCAAAAAGAGATCACCGCGGCGCGGACGCTGTACAACGACACCGTGGCGCGCTGGAATCAGGACATCTTTGCGTGGCCGACGAAGCAAATTGTGGCGGCACGAGCAGGTTATACGACGCGCATTCCCTTCACCGCGTCAGCGCAGATCAAAGAAGCGGCCCGGAGCACGTTCTTTTGATCGAGGACATTAATGAGCCGGTTGATCTTTTCCGGACGGAATTCAAGGACGCGCACGCCCGTCACACCGCAGAGCTCTTTGAGACGCTGCTGGCTCAATCGGGCGTTGACGCAGCAACTAACGCTGAAACCGTCCGGATTCTGCGATCGCTGGAGTCACAGATTGAGAGTGCTAGCGAAACGAGTGGATGGTGGAAGTTCGCGCGGATTGCCGCCCTCGGGATAGGCGCCTGCTGCCTTGTCGTCGCGTTGTCGCAAAGCCAGTATTGGTGGCTCGTCGGAGTTGCCGCCGCCGGAGCGCTGATTGTTCTCAAGCTGAACCCGATTATCGCAACGCTCGCTGCACGGCTTGATGACCTAAAGCAACAGCGCGATGCCCAGTTGCGGCAGGCCTGGCAGGAGATGGCGCCGCTCAATCGCCTCTACCGGTGGGACATGGTCGCCGACCTAATGCAGAAGACGGTCCCCCGCATTGCCCTAGACCCGTATTTCTCTACCGGCCGTCTCGACGAATTGCGGACCAACTTTGGCTGGACGGACGAGTTTAATGTGGGCCGTTCCGTGCTGTTTGCGCACAGCGGCGTGTTGAACGGAAACCCCTTCGTCGTCGCTAGAACGTTGAACCACTGGATCGGCAGCAAGACCTACCACGGGTCATTGCAGATCTCGTGGAGGGAGCGCGTGCGCGATTCGCAGGGTAAGTGGACGACACATACCCGCCATCAAACCTTGCACGCTTCTGTGACCAAACCCTTTCCGGAGTACTCCGATCAACCCATCATCATCTACGGCAATGAGGCCGCTCCGGATCTCTCGTTTAGTCGATCTCCCTCGGACCTTTCCGGCCTTGACGATGGCCTGATCAATAATTGGCGCAAGCGCCGAGCCGTCAAAGCACTGGAAGCCAAGTCCCGGGAGCTCCATGACGGCCATGGTTTTATGGTGATGTCCAACGCCGAGTTCGACGCGTTGTTTGCGGCGACGGATCGAGACCATGAAATTCAGTTCCGATTACTCTTCACGCCTTTGGCCCAGCAAGAAATGCTGCGGATCCTTAGGGACAAGGACGTCGGTTTTGGCGATAGATTTCGCTTCTTCAAACAGCGGATGATCAATCTGGTCGAGCCTTCACATATGGTCGGCACGGATATTAGCGGAGATCCGGAGATCTTTCGCCATTACGAACTCGCTGCCGCGCGTCAACAATTCAACGCGTATCACGCCGCGCTGTTCAGGTCGCTCTACTTCGGGCTCGCGCCGATTTTGGCGATTCCGCTCTATCAACAGCACCGCTCCCACGCCGACATTTATAAGGACGTTTATACCCGACGATCGAACTTCTGGGAGCACGAATCCATCGCGAATTACCTGGGTGAACACCACTTCCAACACCCGGCGTGTGTGACCCGGAATATTTTGAAAACGGAAGCGGTGATTCATGATGATGGCGCGCAAACCGTTCACGTCTCTGCGCACGGGTATGCAGGGACGGATAGGGTGGACTTCGTGTCGGTCTTAGGGGGGGATCATCGCCACCACAACGTCCCTGTGCATTGGGTTGAGTACCGGCCCGTACACCGAGACTCCCAGTTGGTGGTGCACGAATTGATGCCGGATGACACGGCGTCGGCGGCTGACGAAGCGGCTAAGCCAGCCTGGGTGTCGGCTTTTGAGTCGCGAGGTCTTGATGCCCAGAAGGTCGTAGTGCGCCGCTCTGTGGCGACGACGCTGCTGGCCAGTTAATCGCGTTGGCCCGTTATGGGGCAGGTGCCTTCGTCTTTCGGGCGGGTTCCGCCTGATACCGCTTCAGGCGGTGCACGATGTCCGGCGGGATGGCCACCGCCTTGCGCTCCGAGGCGCTCATGAAGACGAGCGTTTGTTGGACGGTGACCCGTTCCTCCCCTTGGCAGGAGCCGACCACGGCGACGTGGACGGAACTTCTGCCAATTTTGACTACATTCAGCTTGAAGGTGAGTCGGTCGCCGAACCGCGAAGGGTTTGGAAAGTCGACGTCCAGATGCACCGTCGGGGCCATGATGCCTTGGTGGTACATCAGCCCGGGGAAACTGGCTTCTAGGCCTTCCTCAAACCAATCTTCGATAAAGCCATTGAGCATTTCGAAGTAACGAGGGTAGTAGACGAAGGTCGCGGGGTCGCAGTGACCGAAGCGAACCTGTATCTCTTTCTGGTAACTCGACATGGCCGGTATCCCGAGTGGCAATCGCCGCAGTATGCCCGGAGTCTCGAACGATCGATATATTTGACACCTAAAATATTGAGACCTAATCTATCGGTTCCTATCGCGGAGAGATCTTATGAAGCGCATCGTCTGCTTGGGTGGTGGTCCGGCCGGACTGTACGCTGCGATACTCTTTAAGAAAGCGCTCCCTGACACGAAGGTTGAAGTTTTCGAACGCAATCGTGCGGGCGATACATTCGGCTGGGGCGTCGTTTTTTCCGATAAAACGATGCAGGGTTTCCGCTCAGCGGATCCGGAAAGCCACGATGCGATCGTTCGGAGTTTTTACCACTGGGACGACATCGATGTGCACTTCAAAGGCACGTCGACACGGACCGGCGGACACGGATTTTGCGGAATCGAACGACGGACGCTTTTGAATATCTTTCAGGAGCGCGCCAGTCAGCTCGGTATTGAGCAGACCTACGAACATGAGTTCGCGAACGAAGAGGACTTTGCGGATGCCGATCTAATCGTCGCCGCAGACGGTGTAAACAGCCGGATCCGCGCCCGTCACGAGTCTCACTTTGAGCCGAATATTGATGTGCGCAAATGCCGTTATATCTGGCTCGGCACGCAACAGACCTTCGAAGCCTTCACGTTCGCCTTCGAGGAGACTGAGCACGGCTGGTTTCAGATTCATGCGTACCAGTTCAGTGATTCGCTCTCGACCGTGATTGTCGAGACCCGCGAGGAGACCTGGCTCGCTCACGGTCTAGACCGCTTTGATACACAGCAGTCGATTGAATTTTGTAAAAATTTATTCGCCCGTTATCTAGGCGGGCACCAATTGCTGAGCAACGCGCGACATCTTAGAGGATCCGCTTGGCTAAACTTTAATCGCGTGCTGTGTCGTCGGTGGCATCGTGGAAACGTAGTGCTCATCGGCGATGCGGCGCATACCGCGCACTTTGGCATCGGCTCCGGTACGAAATTGGCCATGGAAGATGCGATTGCTCTCGTAAACGAGGTGGTCGGTGCGGTCGACGTCCCAGAGGGCCTTGAGCGGTATCAGAAGGCGCGGACGCTCGAGGCACTCAAATTGCAGAGCGCCGCACGTAACCGCATGGAGTGGTTCGAAAACGTCGCTCGCTACGTTCACTTGGAGCCGTGGCAATTTACCTATAGCCTGCTCACGGGCAGTCAGCGCATTGGACACGCTAATTTAAAGCTTCGTGATCGTCGCTTTGTCCAAACGGTCGAGAGCGCACTAGCAGCCCAGGCGGGCGTCAGTGAGGCTCGGCCTCCAATGTTTCTGCCGTTCACGGTTCGTGGCTCGACGCTGCCGAATCGGGTGGTCGTGTCACCGATGGCACAGTACCGGGCTGTCGACGGTGTGGCCGGTAACTGGCATATGGTCCATTACGGGGCTCGAGCGACCGGCGGGGCGGGTTTGCTGATCACGGAGATGACGGCGGTCTCCCCAGAGGGGCGGATTACGCCGGGATGTACGGGACTCTGGAACGACGAGCAAGCGGCGGCGTGGCGGCGAATCACCGACTTTGTGCATGCTGAGTCACCGGCAAAGATGGCCATCCAACTCGGGCATTCGGGCCGCAAGGGGTCCACGCAGTTGGGTTGGCAACGGATGGATCGTCCGTTGCCGGCCGGCAATTGGCCGTTGTTGTCCGCCTCAGCGATCCCCTATCTCGACGGCGTCAGCGCGGTACCACGAGCCATGACGCGGGATGATATGGACCGCGTTCGTGAGGAGTTCGTCAGCGCGACCGTTCGGGCGATCGAGGCGGGATTTGATCTGCTTGAATTGCACATGGCGCACGGCTATCTGCTGGGCAGTTTTATTTCGCCGTTGACGAATCAGCGTACGGACGAATACGGCGGTTCCGTCGATAATCGTCTGCGCTTTCCCTTAGAAATTGTGCGCGCCGTGCGGGCTGCTTGGCCTTCGGTTCGAGGCCTCTCGATACGCCTCTCCGCAACCGATTGGGCATCGGGTGGTTTGGCGGAGGCGGATCTCATCGATATCGCTCGCGCGCTGGTGGCGGCCGGTGTCGACCTGTTGGACGTCTCCAGCGGTCAGACGGTCGCCTGGCAAAAGCCAGTGTACGGGCGCATGTGGCAGACCCCGTATTCGGATCTGATTCGTAACGCTGTCGGCATTCCGACCATCACCGTTGGGAACATCCACGAACCGGACCAGATCGACTCCATCGTCGCGGCGGGACGAGCCGATCTGTGTGCCTTAGCGCGGCCGCATCTCGCCAATCCGTCGTGGACCTTGCATGCGGCAGCGACGGAAGGCTATGACGCCCAATGGTGGCCAGCGCCGTATCAATCGGGCAAAGCGCAGTTGGAAAGTCAGGCACAACGGCTCGCGACCCTCCTCGTGGAGAAAGTTTGATGGGCGTATTGAGTGGACAGCATGCCGTCATCACCGGCGGATCACGCGGCATAGGCGCCGCGATTGCGACGGCGCTCGTCACGGACGGCGCAACCGTTTCGTTGATCGGGAGAGACGGCGCCCGTTTGCAGTCTATGGCCGATCAGTTAGGCCCATCCGCGTACGCCGTGGTGGCTGACGTGTCAGACCGCGCGTCCCTCACGGAGGCCTTTCAGAAGGCCCGAGCGGCTCACGGCCCGATTTCCATCGTCATCAATAATGCCGGTATCGCACCGACCGCACCGTTCCATCGTACCGATGATGCACTTTGGTCCTCGGTACTCGCGACGAATCTGAACGGCACATATTACGGTTGCCAGTTGGCACTTGAGGACATGCGCGCCTTGGGGTTCGGGCGGATCGTCAATGTGGCCAGTATCGCCGGGTTAAAAGGCTACGCGTACTGTACGGCGTACTGCACGGCAAAACACGCAGTGGTGGGATTGACGCGCGCGTTGGCCATTGAACTGGCCCGTACCCCGATCACGGTCAATGCGGTGTGCCCGGGGTTCACGGACACCGACATCGTGCGTGATGCAGCGACGGTGTTGAGTGACAAGACCGGCCGTAGCACCGATGAGGCGGTTGGCATGCTCATCGCCGGAAACCCACAGGGGCGGCTCGTCACGCCCAAGGAAGTGGCTGACAGCGTTCGGTGGCTTTGCCTGCCGAGTTCGGGGGCTATTAATGGACAAACGATTACGATCGCCGGTGGTGAACACGCATGACGCCACCCGATGTGGAAACGCGGGCCACGCAGGACGACCATGAGGCGTTGCGTCTCTGGTTGCGATTACTCGCGACGACGAATTTAATTGAAGGCCATGTGCGTCGTCGTCTGCAAGACGACCACGCCACCACTCTACCGCGCTTTGACTTCATGTCGCAGCTCGATCGGGTGCCGGACGGTCTCAAGATGGGTGAACTGTCGCGTCGGATGATGGTGACCGGAGGCAACGTCACGGGACTGGCGGATGCGCTCGAATCCGAGGGGCTCGTCGCCCGAGAGCCCGATCCGACCGATCGCCGTGTCCAACGGGTGCGACTCACGTCGGCCGGCCGCCGTGCGTTTCGAGTCATGGCCGCCGATCACGAGCGGTGGATCGTTGACTTGTTTTCCGGGCTGAATAAGACCGATAAAGCGCGCCTGTCCGACACTCTTGCTCAATTGAAACAGCACGTCCGCGCGATGGAGGTAGCACTCGCATGAGTATCGATACTGTGAACGATCCACTACTGGACTACCGTCCGCAGCATTTTCAATGGCACGTCAACGATCGCGTCGGTGTGATCACGCTCAATCGGCCGGAACGGAAGAACCCGCTCACGTTCGAGTCGTACGCCGAATTGCGGGACTTGTTCCGTCAGCTCTCGTACACGCAGCTTGTCCGTGCGGTGATCGTCACGGGCGCGGGTGACAATTTCTGTTCGGGCGGTGATGTGCATGAAATCATCGGTCCCCTGACGCGCATGGCCATGCCAGAGCTGCTGCGGTTCACCCGGATGACCGGTGACCTCGTCAAAGCCATGCGGCACTGTCCACAGCCGATAGTCGCTGCGCTGGACGGCATCTGCGCCGGGGCCGGCGCAATGCTGGCATTGGCTTCCGATTACCGCATAGCGACGCCGACGACGCGTACGGCGTTTCTGTTCACGCGAGTGGGCCTCGCCGGGTGCGACATGGGCGCGTGCACGCTCTTGCCTCGTTTAATCGGCCAAGGTCGTGCGGCGGATTTGCTCTACAGCGGGCGCGTACTCACTGCCGAGGAGGGGGAGCGGTGGGGTTTTCATAACCAGATTACGGCACCGGAGTCCTTGCAGAGCGCAGCTCAGACGTGGGCGCGTCAGATCGCCGACGGCCCGTATTTTGCGCACAGTATGACCAAGCGCATGTTGCATCAAGAATGGACGATGGGTGTCGATGACGCCATTGAAGCAGAAGCCCAAGCGCAGGCGATCTGTATGCAAACGGAGGACTTCCGACGCGCCTATACGGCATTCGCAGCGAAGACACGCCCGGTCTTTGAGGGGAATTAAATGACTGCACAACCCGAGCACTGGGACTGGCCCTTTCTGACGGAAGCTCATCGTGAGGTGGCGTCCGAAGCCGCCGCCTTTGCGGCGGCGCTCGCCGGCGAGCATCCGCTCGCAACGACCTCGGCGGTGGATGCCTATTGTCGCGGGCTTGTTTCAGAGATGGGGCGTCGCGGCTTGACGGGCTACTGTGTGCGGGCTGCCGACGGCGGACGTCAACCGGAACTCGATGCCCGCAGTATCTGTTTGATCCGCGAGACCTTAGCGCGCACCGACGGTCTCGCGGATTTTGCATTCGCGATGCAAGGTCTCGGCAGCGGGGCTATCAGTCTCGCAGGCGACGAGGCTCTGCGGCAGCGCTATTTGCCCGGTGTGGCGCAGGGGCGCCTCATCGCTGCCTTTGCGCTTTCGGAGACAGATGCGGGCTCGGATGTTGCCGCCATGACGACGATGGCGCGACGCGACGGTGCCGACTACGTCCTGGATGGCAGCAAGACCTGGATCTCCAATGGCGGTATCGCTGATTTTTATTGCGTCTTCGCGCGTACGGCACCGGGCGCTGCGCGCGCCGACGGCACGGTGAGCGCCTCGGGTATCAGCGCCTTCGTGGTAGAGCCGACCGATCCGGGGTTCTCCATCGCCGAGCGCATCGACTTGATCGCGCCGCATCCGCTTGCCACCTTACGCTTCAATGCGCTCAGGATTCCCGCAACGCGTCTGATCGGGGCGGAAGGAGAGGGCTTTAAAATTGCCATGCGGACTCTCGACGTCTTCCGGACCTCGGTGGCCGCGGCGGCCGTGGGTTTCGGGCAGCGGGCGCTGGATGAAGCGTTGCAGAGGTCGCGGCAGCGCCGTCTGTTTGGCAAAGCCTTGGCCGACCTGCAACTGACACAGGCCGCGTTAGCCGACATGGCAACAACACTCGATGCGGCCCGCTTGCTGACCTACCGTGCCGCATGGCAGCGCGACCGAGGCGATCGCCCGACGCGAGCGGCGGCCATGGCGAAATTGGCGGCCACCGAAGGTGCGCAAGAGGTCATTGACCGCGCCGTGCAGATGCACGGTGGGTTGGGTGTGGTGAGCGGTCAGCCGGTAGAACGACTGTACCGCGAGATTCGCGCCCTGCGGATCTACGAGGGCGCGACGGAAGTTCAGAAACTCATCATCGCGCGTGAACTATTAGATGCAAAAGGGTCCTGATTCGCCATGATTCATCAAATCTTGCAGCCGGCCGGTTGGTCCAAGCCCAAAGGGTACGCCAACGGTATCGCGGCACGCGGCCGTCAGGTTTTCGTCGCCGGCCAAATCGGTTGGGATGGTCAGTGTCAATTCGTCGCTGGCGGATTCGCGGCGCAGGTCCGCCAAGCGCTTTCGAATGTCGTTGCAGTCTTGGCAGAAGCGGGCGCCCGGCCCGAGCACTTAGTTCGGCTGACGTGGTACGTCACCAGTCGCGCAGCCTATCTGGACAACATTGCCGCGGTGGGTCAAGCCTACCGCGATGTCGTCGGTAAGAATTTCCCAGCGATGTCCGTGGTGGAAGTGAGTGCGCTGATGGAAGCCCAGGCCCAGGTCGAAATCGAAGCAACAGCTGTTATTCCGGACGAGGGGCGTTAATCCATGGCGATGTGGCGACCCAAAGAGCGAATCAAGTACGACGCGGACGGGGGGCTCTGGCCAACCGAGGCTATGGCGCAGACCGCGCGGCTGTTCCAGCCGCTGCGCATCGGTGGCATGACCTTGCCTGCGCGCACGTGGGTGCCGGCGATGGTGCCGTGGCGAGCCAGTGAGGATGGGTTCGTCACGCCTGCGGTGATCGACTGGTACCGGCGGTTCGCGGAAGGGCGTCCGGCGGTGATTGTGGTGGAGGCGACCGGTATACGCGATGTACCGAGCGGGCCGTTGCTGCGCATTGGTCACGATCGGTTCATTCCGGGACTACGTGAGCTGGTCGATGCGGTTCGTGAGGCATCGGGTGGTCAGACGCGGCTCCTGATTCAGATCATCGATTTTCTGTCCGTCCGCCGACGGCCCCCGTCGGATCGCTATTACGAGCGCTTCCTGAGGCTGACCGATCGACATCGTGCACAGCTCGGAATGCCCGGGGCTCCTGAGTCGGAGGTGCGCGCAGCACTGTTGGCGCTGGATGAGAGCGCTC
Organism: Steroidobacteraceae bacterium; assembly: GCA_036742455.1. Taxonomy (GTDB): domain Bacteria; phylum Pseudomonadota; class Gammaproteobacteria; order Steroidobacterales; family Steroidobacteraceae; genus CAIKZZ01. The sequence goes on from DAINQU010000010.1 coordinate 34,679, forward strand.
GGCGTGCGCTGCTCGATGAACGTGAGCTCGAAGCCCTCGAAAAAGGGCATCGCGAACGGGTCACCGATGTTGAGGCCCCGCATATTGCGGAGTTGCCGCAGACGTTGCCACCGCTCTTTGCAGCGGCGGCCGCTCGGGCGGCTGCGGCCGGTTTCGACGGCGTCGAATTGCATTACGCGCACGCCTACACGATGGCCTCGCTCTTGTCGCGTACGAATACCCGCGCAGACGGTTACGGTACGACGCTCCCTGGCCGCGTCCGACTGCCCCTGGAGACCTATCGCGCCGTGCGCGAGGCGGTGCCGGCCTCTTTTGTGGTGGGCTGCCGCATGCTGGCCGAGGAATGCATCGAGGGTGGCAGCTCGGTCGAGGATGCCGTCCACCACGCTGTCGCGTTCGCCGGCGCCGGTATGGACTTTCTGTCCTTGTCTCGCGGCGGTAAGTTCGATGATGCCCTGGCGCCCAAAGTCGGTGAAGCGGTCTATCCGTACACGGGCCCCTCCGGTTATGAGTGCATGCCGTCGTACTACTCCGATGCACGCGGACCGTTCGGGCGCAACCGCGACGCTGCCGTGGCTATCCGTAGCGCGCTGCGTGCGGCGGGGTACACAACGCCCACGGTGGTGGCCGGCGGTGTGCACAATTTCCAGCAGGCTGAGGCGCTTCTCGCCGACGATGTGGCCGATGTGGTCGGCGTGGCGCGACAGGTGCTGGCCGACCCTGACTTCTTTTTGAAGATACGCAGTGGCTGTGGGGCGGAAGTTCGATTGTGCAAGTACACGAACTACTGCGAAGCCCTCGACGGTCGTCACAAAGAAGTCACCTGCGAGCTGTGGGATCGCGAGGCGTTGGAAGAGCCTGGGGTCACGCGCTCCGCTGACGGGAAGCGTCGTTTGCTCGCGCCGGCGTGGCGACGTTGATCGAGGGGCAGCGCGCGAACAATTAGCAGGTTATGCTCCCCCCGACGGCCACAGAGCCTGCTGTGTCTTAAAGGGGGGGCGCATGTCGAAGATTGATCTGGAGTCGGTGATTGAGTCGGCACCGTTCGGCCGATTGGGCTGGTTGGTCTTGGTGCTCACCACACTGGCGCTCGTCTTTGACGGCTTTGATATTCAATCTATTGCGTTTGCCGCACCCGCGCTCTTTCACGACTGGGCCATCTCCAAGGCAAACTTGTCGGGGGTCTTGGCGTGGGGATTGATCGGCATGGCCGTGGGCGCCTTGGCGATCGGCGAAATTGGTGACCGTTTCGGTCGGCGTTGGGCCACGATCCTGTCGCTCGCGGTGATTGCGATCGCAACCTTCTACACCGCGCGTGCGCAGAACTTGAGCGAATTGGCCTTGTGGCGCGGGCTGGCGGGTATCGGCCTTGGCGGTACCTTACCGAATGCGACGGCGCTGATCGTCGAGTTTTCGAATCGCAAGACCCGCAATTTGGCGGTTGCTGTCACCGTAGTCGGTGTGCCGATCGGGGGCCTGTTAGGGGCGGCGCTGGCTGCACCGATCGTACCCACCTATGGATGGCGGGGTATTTTCATTTTGGGGGCCGTCCTCCCGGCTCTGCTGGCTGTGTGGGCTTTTTTCGGGCTGCCAGAGTCGCCCCGTTTTCTCGCCACACGACCGCAGCGTAGCGCCGATTTGGCGCGTTTGATGAACCGCGTCGTTGGCGCGTCGCGATTCTCCGCCGATGATCGTTGGTTTTTGTCCGGGTCTGAGCAGATTCGCCACGGTGTTCGCGAGTTGTTCCGATCGGTCTACGCGTACAACACGATCATGATCTGGCTCGTCTTCATGACGAACGTATTGACGGTCTATTCCTTCTTCAATTGGACGCCCGCGCTGCTCTCCGGCGCGGGATTGGCGGTCCCGGCCGCGATCAAAGGTTCCTTGTATTTCAACCTCGGTGGTTGCGTCGGCGCAGTGGGTGGCGCGTGGATCATGGGCCGTCTGGGTTCTCGCGTTGTCATAGGCGGACTCGGTGCTATCGGCGTCGTTGCCGTCTTTTGGCTGGGCCAATTGCACATTGATGCGACGATGGCGTTGTGGCCCCTGTACGCGTTGATGGCCGTAGCGGGCGGGTGCATCTCGGGTCTGCAGGTCAATATGTACACCGTCTGCGCGGCCGCCTATCCGACGCATCTGCGCGCGACGGGGATCGGTGCGGGCTTGGCCAATGCGCGGCTCGGCGGCATTTTCTCGGCGTTCACCGGCCCCTTCTTGTTGAGTCTGGGCGGGGGACTTTCGACCTTTTTCACGGGATTGTCGGGGGTGCTGTTCCTGACATTCATCGCCGCTATGTTGATGCGCTGCCATCTTGAGCCCGCCAAAGCGTCCTGATGGCTATGCCGACGTGGCTGCTCATTCACGGTCTCGGTGCCACCGGTGCCGTGTGGCACGGTGTGGCCACGATTCTGCGAGCACACGGCCACACCGTTTATTGCCCTGATTTGGCAGGCCATGGCGAGGGCATTCGTCTGGCGTCCTACTCCGTCCCGGCGTTGGCTCAGCACGTGGCAGAAGCAGTGCCGTCCAACGAGTCGCTGCACGTTTTGGGGCATTCCCTCGGCGGCTACGTCGCGTTGGAATTGGCGAGCGGTCGCTATGGACTCACCGTTGCTACCGCAACGGTCATTGGCACGAAGTTGCATTTCACAGCGGACGAGCGGCAAACGATGACAGAGTGGGCTCGCCGCCCGGTGCGGTCGTTTGCGAGCCGTACCGAAGCCCTCGCCCGTTACCGCCGCGTCGCCGGTCTTGAGCGCGCGACGGTCGATGACGATCCGCACCTACAGCGTGGGGTTCGTGATACGGACGGCGCTTGGACGCTTGCAGCCGATCCGATGAGCTACCTGTTGGAGGCTCCGCCATTTTCGGCACTGCTCGCAGCCGCCCTATGCCGGGTGCAGGCCGCGTGTGGCACTAACGACGCGATGGTTACGCTGGCAGCGCTCCAGGCGCTCGTCCCGGATGCCAGTGCGTTTTCGGGTCTGGGTCATAACGCTCACGTGGAATCTCCGGAGCGTGTCGCGGCCTTTGCCATCACGGCACTGTCGGCCGGTTAGGAGCGCGATTCAGCCGTGCGGCGTGATCCGACGGCCAACATCTGCGACGACCAGCGAGGTGGGGTCGTCTAACTCGTAGGTTCGTACGAGGGTGTTGTCCGGCGCCAGCAAGTAGAGACGGATTGCATGATTGGGTCCTCCGTCTGGCGTCCGTGCAGCGATCCGGTCGGGCGGTAGCACACCGAGCAGCGCTGCGCTGTGCTGCAAACGCGCGCTCGCACCCGTCAGACCGATGATCCGAGGATCAAAGTGTTGTACGTAGGCGGTGAGCACGTCGGGCGTGTCGTGCTCGGGATCAAGGGTGACGAACAAGGGCACGAGACCGTGCAGATCGTCGCCCAGCGCCGCGACGACGAGGTGCATTTTGGTCAGGGTCGCCGGGCAGGCTTCCGGGCAGGCGGTGTAACCGTAGGCGACCAGCTTGTAATGATCCCCTAACCCGAGCGCATCGGTGGTCCGCCCTAGGCCGTCCACGAGTCCGGTGAAATCGGCCACCGTGACGGGTGCAACGGGTCGCTTTAAGGCGCCGACGCCGAGGCCGACGGCAAAGGCGATGCCCATGCCGGCCGCCACGGTGTACCAGACGATCCGCGCGCCCCGGGAAAGTAACCGCCGCCGCGCCGCTGTCATGGGCGGTTCGCTCGGTCGGTCGTAGATACGCAGATCGATCGGCTCGACATATCGTTCTTCAAAACCTCAGAAGGAGTAGTACGCGGTGACTTTGTACAGCTGTTTGGAAATCAGCTGATTGCCGCTCACGTTGTTATAAACCGCAAAACCCGCTTCGGCGTAGACGCGGACTTTCGAAAAGTGCGCCTCGACGCCTGGGCCTACGATCAGACGCGTGTAGCCGGAATCGCCCGGATGACCGTCCGTGCCACCGTCGTGACCGCGATACGCCGCCGTCACTTGGACGAGGGGCGTCAACGAAAACGCATCGGACGAACGTAGGCCTTCAAAGTAGGTGCCCGCGACGCCGATCACTTCATTACCGGGCCGGTAATTGGACTTCGATTGCACGGGTTGCTCCCACTGGCCGCGCAAGAAGTACCCCACTTTGCCATCCTTGGTCAGACGGCCGCGATGAAAGCCACCGAGCAGCAGGTCGGTGCTGCCCGAACCGATCTCCGTGTCCGGATCGAAATTGGCGTAGTTCGAATCGCCCGTGGGTAACTTCAGACCGAAGGTGAGGCCGGAGGACATATCCGGCGAGAAACCCGTGTAGACACCGCGGATTCGGATATCCCCGATCGCGGAGTGGTTGAACGTGCCAATGTTGCCCGAGTCGTCCTCGGTCGTGAACTTACGGCTCCAGTACGGCACGTCCACCTGGATTCCCCAGCGACGGTTGAACATGTACTGCAGTCCGGCGGTGTAGAACTGGGTTTGGATGTGTTTGTCGCCATTATTGTCAGCGGGCGCGGCCGACGTGCCACTCCAGTTGGTGTTCTGGTTCAAAAAATCCGCTTCAATCGACACAACGCCGCCGGCGCCGTCCGGAAACATGGCGCCCGTACCGACGTCAAACACCCCACAGCCGCACGCACAGGCGTGCGCCGCCGTCGGGGCCCATAGGGGTAATGCCGCCAACAACAAGGCGGGTAGACCGCGAGGGATCGCGCGAAAAGTCGTCCGAAAAGGGGTCAAGAACTGCATAAAACTCTCTCGTAACAGGATGGCCGATCACCATCGGCAGGGGCGCTTGTGCGCCGAACATGGTTCAGACGAGAGAGTGGACGGGCGGCGCGCGACCGAGTTGCTGGCGCGTCGGACCCGACAGGGCGATCGCGCGATGGTAATAGGTCGCAGCGGGTACTGCCGGCGCCGGCAGCAGTGTGGCGGCAAGAAACAGCGTGGGAAGCGGGGCGCCTCCAGCGCTTTGCGCAAAGGGACACGAGCGATCCGTATCGCCAGGGTGCTTCGTGTCCACGGCACCATCGTGACCGCAGAAGACGTAGTGGATGCCGCCACCAGCCGTGCTGGCCATAAAGCCGGCAGGGACCATCGCACGCGCGAATAAGAGCGGAAGCAGCGCAAGCGCTACCCATAGCCAAAAGCGACGCGGCGAGTACCCGGACGGAACCATACGATGCGTTTTACCAGCGCTCCACCTGCCCAGCAAGGGGGGCGATCGTGTAGTGCGACTCAGGTCGCGATTTTCGCGCACTCTGCCGCACACGCTTTGCAGGCGTCCGCGCAGGCTTGGCAGGGCGGATGTTCGGAGTGCTTGTTGCACTCTTCTTCGCACGCCCTGCAGACGTCGGCCGCGACCGCCGCGTATTTGGGCAGCAGCGGTGATTGTTGCGCGGCGAGCACCTCAAGCGCGTTGCAGACAGCGATCAGGCTCGTCACCGAGCGGGCGCAGGCCGCCATGGACTTATCGCCGTCGGCGAGGCGATCGAAACAGTGCGCGAGACAGGCATTGGCCGTCTCAACGCAGTGCGCAGCCGAGTGAAGCAAGGGCGACCCGCCATGGTCGTGGTGGTGATCTGCCTTCTCGGCGGACTCGGCGCTCAGTGTCACAGCAGCGAGCGCTGCACCGGTCGCCATCAGTAGGTGTCTGCGATCCATCGTTGATCTCCCCACCAGCGACCGCGCCGGCGTTATGTCCAATAATACCGATGACAAGCCATGCCGATAAGTCCCCCGCGAGCGGAGGCGCTGATCAAAAGAGCGTGGAGATCGCCGACACCACGCGATATCCGTCGTCGACGACCGGAATGGCACGCCATTTGTCGAAGGTCGTGCAAGGGTGTGAAATCCCAAACACCAAGCTATCACCCACCTCAAGGCGGTCGGTCGCCCCGGTCAGGATCAGGTGCTGGTCGTACAGGCCGGCCGCGGTCAGGGGTGCGGGCAGCGGTACCGGCGAGGTGTGCAGCCCGCGTCGGAACCAAGCGGTCGGACGTGGCAGTTCAATGTCGTAGGACACGTCCCGTTTGCCGAGCCCGGCAATCAGGCGGCCCGGCTCGGGGATGGACTGTACGTCGGCCCAGACTTCGAGGGCGGGCTGCAGCCCCAGGCCCAACCGGTCGACACGTGGGGAGCGCGCCCGCATCGCCGCAAAAAAACGGTCGTAGCTACCCGAGTCATGGACGACGTAGCAGCCTGAGCGGAGCACCACTTCGACACGCGGATTTGCGGCGAGCGGGGCTAAGGCATCCGCCACGAGATCAAAAAGGGCAGACCCGCCCGCTGACACCCACAAAGGCCGGTGACCCGTCCATTCGGCTGCAAGGACCGAATTCACGACGGATAAGAGGTCGTCCGTCATACGGTGGGTCACCTCCTGGCCATCAAGCCCCTCGACCGCGATGCCTTCGTACGCCTCCAATCCGACAAAGTCGAGCCAAGGGCTGAGCGTTCGGACGTGTTCAATCAACTCCAGCGCCGCATCTGGCCCGCGGACGCCCGTGCGCCCGCCGCGAATGCCGAGTTCGACCATGACAGCCAACGGCTGGGCGAGTCCCCGAACACGCACGGCCTCCGCGAGCGCCGTCGCGCCGACCGCGGAGTCGACCAAGCAGATCAGCTCAAACGCGGGGTCGGCCGCCAGAAGATCCATCACAAGCGCGATGTTGGCCGTCCCGACCAACTCATTGGCCATCAGGACGCGTCGGACGCCGAGCCGGTGATAGATCTTGACGTGGTGTGCCGTCGCAGCCGTGAGGCCCCACGCCCCGTCTTCCAGTTGCATGGCGAAGATTTCGGGACTCATCGTCGTCTTGCCATGCGGCGCGAGGCGCATCCCGGTGGTGGTGATGAACTCGCGCATCCAGGCCCGGTTATGGTGCAGGCGTGAGGCCCGTAGCACCGCACACGGCAGGGGGAGGTCGCCGGCCAGCAAGCTCAACCCTAATTCGGCGAGGTGCGCGACCGGAACGCCTTCCGCGCGCAAGGGGAACCCTTTCAGACCCCAATCGACGTTCGTCATCAACGCTCCATCGGTCATGATTATCGTTCCCGACGACGTGAAATACGATCCAGCACGATGGCGAGGAGCACGATTGCAAGACCGGCCTCAAAGCCCATGCCAACCTGTACGGTGTTGAGTGCGCGCACGACGGGTACACCCAGTCCACCGGCCCCTACCAATGCAGCGATCACCACCATCGACAGGCACAGCATGATGCACTGCGTCACGCCTTCGAGGATCAGTGGGAAGGCGGAGGGCAATTCGATTTTTGTCAGGCGCTGCCAAGGCGTCGCGCCGAACGCGTCGCCCGCTTCTAGCAACGCGCGAGGGGTGGACGCGATGCCCAATTGGGTGAGCCGCACCGGTGCCGGTAAGGCGAAGATCACCGTCGAGATGATCGCCGGTACCACACCCAATCCGAACAGCACGAGCGTCGGGATCAGATAGACAAACGTCGGTAGCGTCTGCATTAGATCGAGCGCCGGCCGTAATGCGGCGTGCAGACGTGGGCGATGCGCGGCCGCGATACCGAGCGGTATGCCGAGCGTGATGGTGATTAACGCGGCGACCAGCACCAGCGCAAGGGTCTCCAGTGTTGCCGCCCAGTAGCCCTGATTCATGATGAACATCAGCGCCATCGTGACGAACAGCGCGAGTTTCCACGATCGCTGCAACCACCACGCGAGAGCCGCGAAACCGATGATCATTACCATCGCGGGAACCGAGCGTAACGCTGTGACGGCCAGCGACACGCTCCCGTTGGTAACGGCCGAGATGGTGCTGAAGACGCCAGCGCCGTGACGTTTGATGGCGTCGATCGCGGTTGCGATCGCTGCGCCGACCGGAATCTTGTGATCCGACAACCAAGCCTCGACCCCATCACCGGTGAAGAGGCGACGCGGACCGGTCGTGCGCGCAGGCACATGCCCATCATAGGTGGTCACGCCTTCGAGCCAGGCGGAGCGGACGTCCGGATGCGCGCCAAGCCAGGCTCGTGCGGCGACCTCCACGGCAGTACCGGATTGGACAGACAGCATCAGTTCGTCTTCACCGCGCGTCGTGAATTCGACGTTGGCAAGGAAGCGTCCGAGATTGGGGCACCGTTGTGCCAGGCCACGTCGGGTGAGTGTCCAGACGGTTGCTCCGCCGTAGTTCGGTCCGAACGTCGCATCGCCGCCGCTTAGGTAGCGAATGGGGAACCGCATGTTCATCGGGTGCGGCTCCCAAGCCAAGAACACGATCGGGGAACGGGTAGCCACCGACCGTTCGACCTCGGCCAACATACCCTGTTCACTCGAATCGACGAGGCGAAAATCACCGAGCAGGAACTCGTTCCGATCGATCATGCCCTGCACGATCCGATTGCCGTTGTTGCCCGGTTCAATGCCGTAGATCCGGTGCCCTAAGCGATCGGCGAATCGGTGGATGTCTTTAAAGTCGTGCAGACCCGCGGCGTACAGGTAGTCGGGTACGGCGAGTGTGAACTTCGCACCGGTCAGATTCGCGCGGATGATTTCGATGGAGCCGTCATCGATGTATGGACGACGAGTATCCACTTGCGCCGGCATCCAGTTGCCCAGAAAGGCGTCGATACGCTCACTTTTCATCGATTCGTACGTGACCGGCACGGACACGAGCGTGGCGCGCGGCGCGTAACCGAGATCCTCGAGGGTCACCATGACGAGCGTAGTCGTCGCAGTGACGTCGCTCCAGCCCACATCGGCGAAGTGCACTTCCCGACAGGATGGTGGCTCAGCCACCAATCCCGCCGCCGCCGGTGCAAACGCCAGCAGTACGAGCGCGCTAAGCGCCGAGACGAGGGAACCGAGCCATTGCCTCGAGATCATTGAGTTCCTGATCATTGCGGATGTAGGCCTTCGTAGCGTCCTGAAACGGCTGATGGTCCCACGGTGTGTAGCGACCCTGGCGGAGGGCATCGTAGACGAAATGACGTCGTCGCTGACTGGCGAGCACGTTTTGGTGAAGGGTCGGGAGATCCCAACGCGATGCAATCTCGGCGCGATAGGCTGCGACCCGTTCGGCATAGGCCGGTTTGCCTGCAAGATTCTCGCGCTCGTGCGGATCACTGACCAAGTCGTATAGCTGATCGGGGTCGACCGGACAGTGCACGAACTTCTCACGGCCGCGTCGGATCATGATGATCGGCGCTATCGATGCTTCACCCATAAATTCGCCGATAACTTCATCACGGACGGGTCGACCTTCGAGCGCGGGCAGCAAGCTTTGCCCTTCAATGGGTACGATCGGGCGGAACGGTTGCCCCGACGCGATCTCAGCCAGCGTTGGGACCAGATCGACCAGAGAGGCATGCGTCGGAACCCGTCGAGCCGGAAAACGGCTCGGTGCGTGTACGATCAACGGAATGCGGGACCCGCCCTCGAAGAAGGTCATCTTGAACCACAAGCCGCGCTCGCCCAGCATGTCACCGTGATCGGAGGTGACCATCACGATGGTGTCGTCCGCCATCCGTGCGTCTTTGAGCGTCTTCAACAAGATCCCGACCTGATCGTCCACGTAAGCGATGGACCCGTAGTAGGCGCGCCGTGCGGCGAGCACCTGTTCGGGCGTCGGGGTCTTTTCCCCTAAACCGATCACGTGGTGGATTCTCTTCGAGTGCGGGTCCAACTCCTCGTACGGCATAGAGACCGACGGTGGGGGAATCTCTACGCCCTCGTAGCGATTCCAGTACTCGTCCGGTGTCGTGTACGGGTCGTGCGGATGCGTCATCGATACGACCATGAAAAAGGGCCGCGCGTCATTCCCTCGCGCAATATCGAATAGCTTCTGTCGGGCCATGTAGACGACTTCGTCGTCAAAGTCGACCTGATTTGTGCGGGTGCAGGGCCCAGCCTCGGTCACGGAGTTCATCACGTGATACCACGACAAGCGTTGCTCGAAGCGCTCCCAATCCGGCGTCCAACCGTAATCAGCCGGGTAAATATCGGTCGTGAGTCTCTGCTCGAAGCCGTGCAACTGGTCGGGTCCGCAAAAGTGCATTTTCCCCGACAGGTAGGTCTGGTATCCCGCCGCGCGGAGGTAATGCGCGAAGGTGGGGACGTCGGCAGCGAATTCGGCCGCGTTGTCGTATGCGCCGATGGCGGACGGCAATTGCCCCGACATCATCGAGAAGCGCGAGGGTGCGCAGAGGGGGCTGTTTGTGTAGAAGGACTCGAAGACGACCCCTTCTCGGGCCAATTGATCGATGTGCGGCGTTTGCGCCGTTTGGCCGCCGTAGCAGGCCAGCGCGCCAGCGGTCAATTGGTCGGCCTGAATAATCAATATGTTGGGTCGCTTTGACATGATGTCCGAGCCTAGTACGCGAAGAAATTTGATCCTCGCACGATTTGGTCGCGGACTCGCGGTCCGATTGCGCCGCGATAGAGCGTGATTGCGGCGTCCGGCGGGTCAGTGGGAGACTGCGTCTTGGCTACACAGGGATTTGCCATGCACGATCGGATGCTCCGCACTGTCACGCTGTTCGGGCTCTTCGGGGTCCTCTTCGGTACGGTCTGCGCCGGCGCGCTGGCAGAACCCCTGTCGATCGACGCTTTAGCGTCTCGCCCGGCCGTCTCGCAAGTGGGGATCTCACCCGACGGGCGCTACCTATCGTTGATCAAGACCAGCAAAGGTAAGGCCGGCGTGGTGATCATCGATCGCCTGCACCCGGACGTGGCCGCGCGCGTCGTCATGTCCGAACCGCCCAATTTTCTGTTTCGATGGTGCAAGTTCGCGACCAATGAACGCCTGCTGTGCGGATTGTCTGGACTGGATCGCGAGCGGGGTGTGGTGTTCGGCGTGACCCGCTTGGTCGCCGTGGACGCGACGGGTGAAAACCTATTGGTGTTATTGCAAAACTCCAGCATGGTGCAAGGGCAGTTCCTTGACCGAGTGTTGCAATGGCACACCGGCCTACCGGATGTCGTGTTGATCGAAGCGGATGAGGGCTTTGACGCACGCGGGGACCACGGTGCGGAGGTCGGTGTCATCGGTGATGTGGGCACGCACGCTCAGCCGGCCGTCTTCGAACTCAACATTCGCACCGGTCGACTCAAGATGCGGCAGCCCTCCCATCTACCGATTCGAACGTGGTTAACGGATAACACCGGTGCGGTACGCCTCGGTTTTGGTGTTTCGGGAACGAGCGAGACGTATTACGCGAGACTCGAGGGCGAGTCGGAACTCAAACGCATCGAACGGTGGGAGGCATTTAGTCGCGATAGGGAATTCACGCCGATCGCGTTTTCGGCCACGCAACCCAACGAAGTCTACGCGTCTGCAGCACATGGCGATCACGAGGCGTTGTGGCGTTACGACTTGAGCGGGAAAACAGAGCCGGAGCTTGTGTTCTCCAGCACGCGGTTTGATATTTCAAATTATCAGTTCGCCCAAGACGGGAGCCTCGAGGGCGTTGCGATAGAAGGCGAGAAACCAGTCTTTTATCCGGTGGATGCGCGCACTGCGGATATGCAGGCGGTCATCAATAAGCTGTTACCGGACACGTACAACACGATTGCCGGCTCGTCAGAGAATCATCGCGTCTACGTGATCGAATCGCGTAGCGACAAAGCCCTACCGGCCTTTCGGGTTCTCGATCTCGATACGAAGCGCTTAACGAACCTCAATCCGACGCCAACTGAATTGCCTACGACCGCGATGTCCTCCATGCAGCCGATCCAGTATCCAGCGCGCGATGGAACGTCGATTCCGGGCTATCTCTCGGTTCCGCCAGGTAAAGAGCCGAAGCATTTGCCGCTGATCGTCATGCCGCACGGCGGTCCTATTGCTCGCGACGATTGGGGATATTTCTTCTTGACCCAATTCCTGACCTCGCGTGGTTACGCCGTACTTCAAATGAATTTCCGTGGTTCGAGCGGATACGGTCCGGATTGGTTCTTTGCCGCCCATCAGGACTGGGGCGGATTGACCTACGAAGACGTAACCGATGCGACGAAATGGGCCATAGCGCAGGGGATTGCGGACCCCGAGAAGGTCTGTATCGTCGGCTGGAGTTTCGGCGGTTACGAAGCGTTCCTCGGCGCACAGCGGAATCCGGAGTTATACCGCTGCGCTGTCAGCATTGCGGGTATTGGGGATCTCGCCATGCTCTACGATGACGGCTACCACTGGATCGATTCTAAGATCATTCAGCGGCAGATTGGCACCGATCGCGAGAAGCTCCGCCGCGATTCGCCCCGCGAGCACGCCGCAGACTTCCAAGTGCCGGTGCTGTTCTTTCAGGGTGATATGGACGCGCAAGTTCAGTCGCACCAAGGGGATGCGATGGACAAAGCGCTGACGAAGGCCGGCAAAGTCCATCGCTACGTGAGATTGCCCGGCGCAGACCACTCACTGCACAAAGAAGCCGATCGTGCGTTAATGCTGCGTGAGGTCGAAGCGTTTCTCGCGAAATACGCGCCGGTCCAGCCAAACCCGTAACGGCGTTTATAATGGCGGCCTACCGTTTGGAAGGCCGCCATGAATCCCACCGCTTCGATTGCGCTAATCACCGGCGCCGGCAGCCCTGATGGCATCGGCTTTGCGGCGGCTCGGGCGCTCGGTCAAACCGGCTGCCGGCTGGTCATCGCGGGACTCGGTCCGAGAATCCATGAACGTGTGGCGGAGTTGGCCCTGCTGGGTCTGCACGTACAGGGCTTTGCCGGCGACCTGACAGATCCAAACGCGGTGTCCGCGTTGATGGAACTCGCGGGAGACGTCGATATCCTCGTGAACAATGCCGGGATGGCGTCGGGCGGCATCATCGACGCACAGGTTCCGGTGTCGGATATGACGCTCTCGCTCTGGCACGGCATCGTTAATCGCAATCTCACCAGTGCGTTTTTGGTCTCGCGCGCGGTACTGCCGGGCATGCAGGCGCGTGGCTACGGGCGCATCATCAATATCTCGTCCACCACCGGGGCCGTCGCGGGCGTGGCGGGGGACGCCGCCTACGCGGCGGCAAAAGCCGGCATGGTGGGTTTCACTCGCTCACTGGCGCTGGAAGTCGCGACGGCCGGGATCACCGTGAACGCAGTCGCTCCGGGCTGGATTGCGACGGGATCCCAGACGGAGGCGGAACAGGCGGCAGGTCGAGCGACGCCGCTCGGTCGGTCCGGCCGACCGGAGGAAGTGGCGGCCGCGATTGCGTTTCTCGCGGCACCGTCCGCGTCCTATGTCACCGGTCAACTGCTGGTCGTGGACGGCGGTAATTCGATAGTGGAGTCGCGGGCATGACGAGAACCGTATTGGTGACGGGCGCAGCCGGCGGTATCGGGTCGGCGGTCGCGGCGCGATTTCACCGCAGCGGTGATCGCGTCTTGATCACCGACCTGCCGGGGGACGGACTGACGGCGGTGGCAGAGCGCCTCGGTGTCCCGGCGCACGGCGCGGATCTCCGGTCGGTCGACGCTTGCCGCGGAGTCGTCGATTGGGCAGTCGCAACGACCGGCGCACTCGACGTGCTCGTCAATGTCGCCGGTGTGTGGCGAGAAGGTCCCACCGAAGACACCACCGAAGCCGATTTTGATTTGGTGATGGGCGTCAATTTCAAAGGTCTGTACTACACCTCCGCCGCCGCGATACCGCATTTGCGGGCCCGCCAGGGCCTCATCGTCAACCTGTCGTCCGATGCCGGTGTTCAGGGGAATACGGGCGCTGCGTTGTACTGTGCCTCAAAAGGGGCTGTGTCCCTGTTTACCAAGGCGCTTGCGCTTGAGTTAGCGGGGGACGTACGCGTGGTCGCGGTTTGCCCCGGCGACGTGAAGAGCCCGATGCTTGAATTTCAGGCGCAGCGGTACGGTGAAGGAGATCCCGACGCGTATTATCGGCGACTCCTCGCCGGCTATCCGCAGGGGCGGCGCGCCCGCTTCATCGAGCCGGATGAGATTGCGTCCTTGATTGAGTATCTCGCACGGCCCGAAGCGGCGCCGATTACGGGTGCGTTACTGTCCATTGATTTCGGTTATTCCGCCGGCAAATAGCCCGGCGCTGGAGTGTGTGCTTATGAACCGTAGACCGTTATTGCTGGGCGTGGTGCTCAGCCTTGCGCTGATCGCCCGTCCGGCGTGTGCCGGTCGTGCGGCGGTGGCCACCGCCGATGCACACGGGACCGCGGCCGCGGAGGAAGTGCTCCGCGCCGGCGGTAATGCCGTCGACGCGGCCGTAGCGGCGGGCTTCGCATTGGCGGTCACTTATCCCGAGGCAGGCAATCTCGGGGGCGGCGGATTTGCGACGGTTTCCCTCGGTGGCAAAGCCCTGTTTTTGGATTTTCGGGAAATCGCACCGCATCGGGCAACGGAGCGAATGTATCTCGACCCTGCCGGGAATCCAATCCCGGATTCGAGCACTGTCGGCGCACGCGCCGCAGGGGTGCCAGGTACGGTAGCTGGCCTCTACGAGTTACACCGTAAGTACGGGGTGCGGTCTTGGGCAGAGGACTTGGCGCCAGCAATCAAGCTTGCGCGGGAAGGGTTCGTCGTGTCGCGCAATCTGGCCGACGGAGCAGCAGAGACCGCCCGTGGATTGAACGGCCGGACCAATTTTGCTCGCTATTTTCACTTGAAAGCCGGCCAGCGGTTTCGGCAACCGGAACTGGCAACGGTCCTGGAGCGTATCTCGCGCGATGGGCGCGATGGCTTCTATAAGGGCAAGACTGCCGAGGCGATCGTAACGTACATGCGCGACGCGCACGGACTCATTGATGCGGATGATTTACGGGCGTACGAGCCGACGTGGCGGGCACCGCTCGAAGCAGATTTCGACGGCTATCACGTCATCACCGCGCCGCCGCCGAGCTCGGGTGGCATCGCGCTGTTGCAATTACTCGGGATGCAGGCTGCGCGCCATGCCGATTTTGTGGGCGTGACCGCCAATTCCGCCGACTACGTGCATCGGGTAGCGGAATTGGAAAAGCGCGTGTACGCAGATCGGGCGGAGTATCTCGGCGATCCGGATTTTGTCACGGTACCGGTGTCCGCATTGCTGGATCCGGCGTATCTCACGCGACGGGCCGCCGAGATGAACCCGCTGCGCCCGACGCCCACCGCTGAAGTGTTGCCGGGTCTCAAAGAACACCATCAAACGACCCACTATTCGATTCTGGATCGGGATGGCAATGCGGTGGCCATCACCTACACGCTGAACGACAGTTTCGGCAGCGGTGCGGTCGTACGCGGTGCGGGATTTTTGTTGAACAATGAGATGGATGATTTTTCCATCAAACCTGGCGTCCCCAATCTGTACGGTGTGGTCGGCGGTGATGCCAATGCCATTGCGCCTGGAAAACGCCCACTCTCATCCATGACGCCGACGATCATGACGCGCGACGGCAAGGTTGCGTTGGTGATTGGGACCCCCGGCGGTTCGCGGATCTTTACGACGGTTTTCCAAGTCATGGATCACTGGCACAACGCCGGCCTGTCGCTGTCGGAGGCGATCGCGATGCCTCGGTTCCAGCATCAACTGTTGCCCGATTCGATCATTTTCCTCGAACCGAATCGCTTTTTGGACGCGTCGGTGATGAAAGATCTGGCGATGCGTGGCTACCGATTTGAAGATCAGGGTTGGCCAATGGGCGACGTCCAAGCCATTTCCGTGAGCGACGGTCACGTGGACGCGGTGTCGGATCCGCGTGGGCGCGGCGTTGCCGTTGTGATTCCTAAAGAAGGACCCTGTCCATGCAAGTTGCCGTAGATATCAGTTTGTATCCGCTGAACGGGCACTACGTTCCGCCGATCAAGGACTTCATCGTCCGATTGAATGCACGGCCCGGTATCACCGTCGTGACCAATCCGATGAGCACACAAGTGCGCGGTGATTACGACGTGGTGATGGCGGCATTGAACGCCGAGATGCGCAACACGCTGGAGGGCCCCAACCGAGCAGTCTTCGTGATGAAGGTGCTCGGGGGAACTGTGACCAGCCGCGAAGACTAAGCGCGTTTCGGCCACCGTTCGTTGCCAGAGCGCATGAGCGTCTCTGGCAATCGGATGTCGAAGCGGCTCCGTATCAGGGCGTCAACCTCGGGGCTGATATAGCTCGGATAATGCGACGCCATAATCTCCGCCACCCGTTCGCGAGCTCGCTCGATCAGATGCGGTGAGCCGCGGTACTCCCATTCCGACAGAGACGTGCGATCGCCGACCGCCGGATAGAGGTATTCGCTTTGCATCAGTTGCAGCGTCTGCGGGGCACCCAAGTAATGCGCCGGACCGCGCACAGTCTCGGCAATGACGTCAAAGGAGAGCGTCTCTTCATTGACCTCGATACCGCGTAGGGTTCGTTGAACAGCACCAATCAGATCGTTGTCGAGCAGCATGGATTCGAGCGAGCAGCCCATGAGGCTGCCCATCATGCCGGCCGACTCGCAAATCATGTTGCCGCCGGCGAGTGCGGACAATGCGATCGTCAGGCCTTTCTCATAACCGGCCTGGTAGTCCGGTCGCTTGGAGTCCGTCATGCCGGCGGCGACAACCCCCGGTAGGCCAAAGTGGCGCGCGAGCTGACTGGCCGCTGCCTGAAGGACCGCTTCTTCACCGCTGCCGCCGGTAAACGCCCCGGTTCGCAAGTCAGCCACGAAGGTCCAGGCACCGAAGTCGATGGGATGCCCCGGGTTGATCAGGTTGGCGAGAACCACGATCGCCAGGGCTTCCGCCGTACACTGCGCGAGGGCGCCCGCCAACGCGGCTGGCGCAGTGGCGCCCGACTGCGGTGCGGTACAGGCCGAAATCGGCAGGCCCCGACGTGCCGCTTCGCACAGCACGGCCGACGTGTCTGGGCCGAATCGCAGCGGCGACACCACCGGGCACACGCCAATGGCCGCAAAGGGACGTTCGCGGAAGCGGCCTTCGCCGCCCAACACTGCATCAAACAGGGCCTCGACGTCAGCGACGGTGGCCGGATCCGCAAGCGAGATACTAAATGGCTTGGTAGTCGCGGCAACACCGGCGTAGGCAATGTTCAGGCTGTGCAGACGAGCGTCTTCACAGATATCGTTTGCCACTACGGTCTGCCCGCAAAAATCGATATGGTCGAGATGGTCGGCCAAGCGGAAAAAGTCGTAAAGGTCGATCAGCTGTGACGGCCGGTATTTGCCCGTGATGGGGTCCACGACGCGGACCGCTTCGCCGGAGGTGGCGAAATAGACCCGGTCTCCACCCGAGCGGATCGTGCGTGCGTCGTCGCGTCCGTAGTACACGAGCTCCCGGCAGGCACCCGCCAACAGATCCTCGACCAGTGCGCGCGGGAAGCACAGACGCCCGTCGGCGTTCAGGTGTGCGCCGCCGGCGAGCGCGTAATCGCGGACCTCGTCGGTAAACGCACCGAAGCCGATTTTCTCCAAGATCCGGAATGCGGTATCCGCGATCTGACGAAGATCGTGCTCGGAGAGGGGGCGGTAGAGTCCGCCGTGCAAGCCGGGTCGAACGGCTGCCGAGCGAGCCCCCGAGCGGCGAGCAGCCATCAGGGCCTCACGGCCGCGGCTGCGAATCGGACGGTCAGGATGTGTCGACATACGAGGTCTCCGAATCAATAAATGAATGAACGCTCATTCATTGAAAGATCCTAACATCTTAAATAGAATAGTGAAATGAATTCATTGAACAGTGTTCAGGCTCTCGAATTAAGCTCCGATCGGGATGCTTTGCGGCGACGCGAACGGGAGCGTCGTTTGATTGAGGCGACGCTTGATAGCATTGCGACTCTCGGACTGCGCGAGACGACGGTTCAAGACATCGCGGCGCGTGCCGGCATGGCGGTGGGATCCATCAGCCAATACTTCGACGGCAAAGAGGCGCTCTACACCGCGGCCTTGGACGCCATCGCCACCGAGTTCGCCGCCCATGTTGCGGACCGGTTGGCTCAAGCGGGAACGACGCCCGCGGGGCGGCTGCGTGGGTATGTGGACGCCTACTTCGACGCGGCAACGGGCCAGCGGCGCAAAGTGGCCGTCTGGTTCGCTTTCTGGGGCGAAGTCCGTGCCCAGCCGCAATACCGTTCCGTGTGCGAGGAGCACGACCGCAATCACGACCTGACGGTGCAAGGATTGGTTCGGGATGTCCTCACGGCAACCGGCGAGGACGTTACCGATGCCCCGGCGTTGGCGAAATTGGTGACGTCGACGTGCTACGGATTGTGGCTCGAACTGCTGACGGGCAATCCGAAACCGAGTCGGGCGGCATTGCACGCCTTGGCCTACCGGCAATTGGCCGCGCTGTTCCCGTCACTCGCCGGACAGTTTCAGCGACCGACCTAGCGGCGACGGAGGATCCCAAGGGCCGACAGCAGGGCGACCGCCGTGACTCGGTGCCGTGCTGACGGCTAGGCGGACGATGGTGACCATCCTTCCGCCTGCGCTGTACAACGCGAGACTCAGGTGCCGTTGACGAACGGAATCAACACCTGCGAGAAGGCGTCCGGCTGCTCCCAGAACGGATTGTGGCCGAGACCTGGGAAAATATGCACACGGGCTTTGGGCAGCGCTTCGATGAGCGAGCAGCGATCACGGGGCCCAAAAATCGGATCTTTTTCACCCCAGAGCATCAACGTCGGTGCGTCGATCTTCGGCAGCGTGGCCTGAAGATCCGAACCCGACAGGCCTTGCTCGAGTACGGCCAGCCAGACCTTGACCGGCATCTGCGCGGAATCGACGCGCTGCCGGCGAATGAACTCCTCCGGTACGGGAGTCGGCGAACTCCACCATTCCTTCATCCACGGCGAGTCCGGATCGATGGGATCCTTCAGCTTGACGATCTCGCTGCGAAAATCCATCGTCGGAACGCCGTCATCCGGGCACGAGGCGCGGTGGCCACCGGTGGAGGACACGAGAACGAGTTTCTCGGTCCGTTCCGGCCAGAACTCCGCAAAGGTCTGGGCAATGATGCTTCCCAGCGAATGGCCGACGATCGTCGCGCGCTCAATCCCGAGGTGATCGAGCAGCAGTTTGACGTCGTAAGCAAAGTCAATTCGGTCATAGCAGCACTCGGGCTTACTCGATGCACCGTGACCACGGATGTCGACGATGATGAGGTGCCAGGACGGATCGAGCGACGACACGAGCGGTGCCCAGTCGCGAGCGCTATCGGTGTAGCCGTGGACGAGCACGACGGGTCGACCCTGAGCCGGGCCCATCTCAATGACGCCCATCGTGATGCCGTTTGGCAGTACGACCGTGTGCTTCAATCGGTCGAAGCCGTCGATATCGAGCGCGGCAGGCGCCGACATGGCGATTCCCGATACGGCAAGGCATGCCAGTGCGAGTAGGCGCGGCAGGAGACGGTGCAAGGTCATGGCAGAACTCCGTGATCGGAAAAACATTAGTGCGGCGCCTTAGGGGTTGGCTCGAGCGGTTCGATGCGGAACGAGAGCAGATCCACGGTGTTTGCAGCACCCGAGTCGCCACCGCGACTCGCAGTGTAGTGACGGAAATGCTCCAAATACGACATGTTCATCGCATCGCTCAACGTCACGCGACACGACTCCCCCGCTCGCCCCGAGAACTCTACCGGCGTGGAGCGACCGCGGCGTACGGCATCGCCGAGTTGCGGCAGCACAACGGTATCGTCCTTAACGCGGTCGGCACAGACGATGTGCACAGCTTTGACGCCTGCGGTAACGCCCGTGTTGATCAACCCGTCGTTGCGAAAGGCGATCGTCAGTCGCTGCTGGCCGGTCACGCCTATCGCTGCATTGAACGACAGCGTCGCCTCTGGGGCACCCCACAGAGCGAGACGCGCCGGATCCGCGGCGCGTACGGCGGGCCCGTGCGTTTCAATCGCAGGGTCCACCGCCGCCAATTCAAACACGCCATCCGTGGCACCGATACACCGCTCCTTCGAGGGCAGCGACCCGCGCCCATCCGACGCACGCACGCGCAGCGTGTAGCATGCCGCGCCGTGGTGCGGCGGAAGCCGGTCACGCGCGATACCTTGTGTGCCACGGCCGACGCGAACGCCGTCCCGCCACAACTCCCATGTGAGCCCAGGAGCCATGCCGGCCACGGCGATGCGTACCTTGCCCGCATCCTCTGCGACCGCATCGATCGAAGGCGGCGCCGGTGCGTACACACGCGCGTGTTCACTGGGTGTCAGCGCGTGAGCATCGCCGACGTGCAGCGGTTCAAAGGGATGCCAGGCGGTCGGTCGAACCCGCAATAAAACGTCAATGCGAGCCGGTGGGCGGTGCGCATCGAGGAGGGCGCCGAGTGCGACCACTTGACCGTCGAACCTCAGCTCTGCGGCTTCCAACCAGTCGTGATCGGCGACGTGCGCCGGAAAGTGCAGGACAACATCGGTGTGCCCGCCCTCAAGGCCAAGACCGTTGAGCGTCCATGCTGATGCGCCTTGGGGGATGTCCCCGGTGATCAGGGCCGGAAACGACGGGCTCACGTGGATGCCGTCGATCTCCGATGCGATACCGAAGATGTCACGTACCACCAGATCGAGCATCGCTGTCACGGACCACAATTGCGAGGCGGAGTTGATCACAGGCCCTGTGTAGGCGCCATCCTCGAAATGAGGAGAAAGCGTCAGAAACTCCGCGTTCTCTTGGTTTGACAGCGCAAGAGCCGCTCCTCGGATCAAGGATCGCGCATACGCAATCGTGTGCGGCCCGTCGTGAGCGCGCTCCGCCGCCCGAACTGCATAGGCTGTCACAAACGGCCACACAGCGCGGTTGTGGTAAATCGGCGCAGTTTCCTGCTCAGGCCAGATGACCGGTGGGCCACCGTCACTCGTTGGGTACGCCGTGAGCATCCGTTGTGCCGAGGCGTCGTCGAGTAGACCCGCTTCCTCCATCAATGCCAAACCCAGCAAGTCATACGACTCTATGGGCGCGCGGTCGTGGAACAGGAAACTGGCGTAAAGCCCGTTGTTCAGTTGGCCGAAATGGCGCCGAATCGCCACGGCAAGATCTGCAGCCTGCTGCTTGAACATAGCTTCGCGCGGGTCGTGGCGGCGCGCCGCCAGAGTGGCCGCATCGCGCAAGGCAAGGTAGTGCAGGACGTTGGTCGAAAGCGCGTACGAGGAGGCGATGGCCAGTGTGTCATCCCGCGTCCAGATCGGGTACGTCTGTTCACGCCAATCGAGGAAGGATGTCTCACCGCGGTACAGTCCGCTGTCCGCATCGTAGGTGTGGCGGCGTTCCTGTCCGAGCGTATCGACCGCCGTTTGGAAGACCTCGTTTTCCCATGCGAGGGCGGCGTCCGTGGGTAGGAGCGGGATGAGTTTGACCGCTGCGTCTAACCAAACCACACGATCGGAACTGATGGGCCAGCTGCCGCCGCTGCCGGTGTCCTGCGCCACACTCCGTTCGTTCGCATGGCCTTGCGCGACAACGCCAGCATCCAAGCCGGATAATTTGAAGGCGAGCGAATTGCGTGCGCGCACGGGGTCCAAGAGACCGCCGCCTAAGTCTGTGGAATAGGAAGTGTCGCGCGTCCAGACGTAGGGCCACTTTACGCCCGTCTTGAAACAGTGACAGGCGATCGGCGCGCCGTGGTCGAATTGGCCGTCTTCGACGGAATCGACAGAGTTGGCGGCCGCCTCTTCCAGCGCCATGGCATAGAGGCCATCGAGGTAGGTGTCAGCGGTGCGCACGCGGGGGCGCTCCGGGGACTCGGCGACGTGCCGACGACGCAGGGTGCCATCCGGATCCCGGACCGAAAAATTGTACGCGGCGGCACCCTCGGTTGGACCTGCCCGTTCGACCGTCGCTTGCCGTCCTGCGAACTCGAAGCCGTTCGCCTGCACGGCAATGGCATAGAACAGACTGGCGCTTAGCGCGACGCAGCGTATCGACATGAGTGACCCCCCGCGACCGAAGCCGCCATGATCGCCCGCGCGGAGGGCTGCGGCAACCAACTTGGCTGGCGTCTGGCGTCCGGAGCGCTAGAATCGGCAGCGACCGCTCTGATTCCGAGGTGTCTTCGTGCCTTCCATGCCCAATGATGACTCGACGTTGCCGCAAATAGCGGCGCTTGGCCTGATCATGGCGGGCCTCGGGCTCATCGGCATGACGGCCGGTGATCTGCCGGGTATCGCCGAACAACTGGCCGCGCCGCGCTGGTTGATGGGCGCGATCGGGGGTGTACTGGTCGGTAGTGGCTTACAGGCCGGTAGCGTTGCCTCCACCGCACATCCCACCCGTTTGTCGCGCTGGGTGGTCTTGGTCGCGCTTTCGGTCGTTGGGATCGTCTTGAGTCGATTGTCGGATCTCACGCGCTCGGCCCTGGGTCACGGGCCGGAGCTGCCGCTCGGATCGGCATTGAATTCGGCCGCGCGGGTGCTGTTCGGCATCGGCATCGGTATCGTCCTCGGCTGGGTGGCCTACGAGGGTTCTCGCGGCCGTAAGCGCGGCTGAACGAACGGGACGCTCCCTAATTAGCGTCCGAAACGATCGCGTAAACGACCGAGTGTGACACCCAGATGGACCCCGACACGCCAAAACCGATGCATTGGAATTTTTGGTACGGCTGTGATCGGTAACGGGAGTCTGGAAAGATCGTCGTGAGCCACAGCTTCCGCTAAGGCGGCGCCGAGCCGCGTTCCCATGGCAACCCCGCGCCCGCTATACCCCAGTGCGATCAGTAAGCCCTGTTGGGGAGCGTGTACGCGCGGATAGAAATTTGGCGTGAGCGCGAACTGTCCGTTCCACGCGTGTGTCCATTCCAATGCGGCCAAATCAGGCCACAGCTTACGGACGTGATCCGTTAAGTGGCGGTGATCGTGGATGTCGCGGACGGGACGCTGAACCCCGCGTCCGCCGATCAACAAACGGCCCGAAGCATCGATGCGGTAATACGTGGTGACATGTCCGGATTCATAAACCACTTCGCCGCCCGCGAGAATCCGACGTCGGACGCCATCGGGGAGCGGAGCGCTCGCCAGCATCGAGCTGTAAACCGGTACAAAACTCTGGCGTAAGCCGCTCCACAATCCGTCGCTGTAACCGTCGGTGGCGATCAGGACCTGTCGCGCAATGACCGCGCCCTGATGCGTCGCAACGCGCCAGCCATTGCCGGACGGTGCGATCGACAAGGCTTGACTGCGCCCGGTGACCAAGGCGCCGGCGGAACTGGCCGCTTGTGCAAGGGCGCGGGCATACGCCAAGGGGTTGATGCTGCCGCCACGTGGGTCGCGCGTCGCGCCGACGTAATAATCGGAGCCGATCAGCCGTGCAGTCCCCGCGGCATCAAGCCGCTCGATCGTCACGCCACGCCGAGCCCATTGCGCCACCTGCGCATCGAGTCCCGCAAGACTGACATCGCGATAGGCCGCGCGCAGCGTGCCGGACCGTTGCGCTTCGCAATGCAGGCCAAGGCGCTCCACGAGATCAAACAGAAACCCGGGCGCGTCGCCGGCGAACCGTACCAGACGTCCACCAAGATCGGCGCCGAAATGCGCTTCGATATCGTCGGGTTCGTGTTTGAGCCCCGGGTTTACCTGTCCGCCGTTACGGCCGGCGGCCCCCCAACCCGGTTCGTGGGTCTCAAGGACGGTGACGCTGAGCCCACGTTCTGCGGCGTGCAACGCAGCCGATAGGCCCGTATACCCCGCGCCGATGATCGCCCAGTCGCAGCGCCGCTCTCCGATCAAGGAGGGTGTCGCCGCCGCGGCCGGTGCGGTGCTCTGGTAAACCGAGGCTAACTGGGTCATATCGCGGCCGTCGGGCGACGCATGCGCAGCGCGACGCTCGACAGTGCCAGTGCGGCGACTGCGCACACGACGAGGATGCCAAGAGTCGTTCGATAATTGCCAAATACGTCGAAAATATGGCCGGCGATCACCGGTGCGCAGAGCAGCGTACCCAATTCGACGAAGTACCACGTGCTGTACTGAAAGCCGACGCCGACGTGAGGGAAACGGTCGCGCACGAAAGCGACGAAGAAAACGTCCGAGCCGCCAATCATCAGGCCGAACGCGACGCCGTAGACGGCGAGCGCCGCCAGCGAGGGTGCCCCGAGCACGACGTAGAGCGAGGCGGTGCCGACGATGAGAAAGAGGTGCATCATCAGGCCCACTCGGCGGAGACTCCACCGATCCAACAGCCATCCCGATGCGGCGCTGCCGAGTGCCGCGAAGCCGGTGGTGAGACTCAGCACGAGGGAGGATTCGGTCGAGGTATAGCCGGCTGCTTCCACGATGGCGCCCTCGTGCGCGAGGACGCCGCCGTAGGTCGTGTAGAAAAAGAGCGTTGCTAGGGCGATTAACCAAAACGTGGGTGAGCGCAGCAGGTCCGGCAAGGTGCCGGTCGCGGCCAGATTCGGTGCGCTGGCACGGATGGCCTGCACTTTCGCGCCAGGCGGTGGGGTGAGCGAATCGCCGTCAAGACCCACGCCGAGTGACGCCGGTGAATCAATCCGCTGGACCCAGAGTATGGGTAGCAGTGCGAGTGTGAGGAGGGCGACGCCCAAGGCGACGCAAGCAGCTCGCCATCCCGCTTGGGCGATGATCATCGAGGTGATCGGTGCTAAGACCATGCCGCCGATGTGCCAGCCGGCCCAGGCGATGCCTAGGGCCAACCCGAAGTGACGCGAGAACCACTTTGAACAGGTAACCGGTATGGATGCCGCAAATAGGATCTTGCCGAAGCCCATCGCGCCGCGCAGGAGGTACATCTGCGGCAGTGCTGAGACCGTCGCGAGTAAAATCACGCAGATGGCTTCAATCCCGATGCCGAATGCCAGCATCCGAGTGACGCCAAATCGTTTAATGGCGTATCCACCCACCAATAACAGTGGGAACGACAGCCAAAAAGCCGAGACGATGCCACCGGTGCTGGCACGGCTCCAGCCAAACTCCTGGGTCAGCGGTGTGACGAACAGCACGAAGCAGTAAAGCCCCCCGCCGTAGACGAAGAATCCCGCCAAAAAGAGTGCGAAGAGCACTTTCCAGCCGTGGTACAGGCCGGGCTTGGGTGTCGCAGCGATAGGGTGGTCCATGCACCGAGTATCTCCGCCTTTGCGGCGTTCCGCTACGGTCTGAGAGCAACCGATCGTGGGTTATGGCATGATCGGGAGATTCCACCCAGCGGAATCGGGGGTTCTCATGACCTTGGGTCGTTTTAGTGGCCTGTTGGCTGCCGTCCTTCCGGCAGTGGCACTGGCTACGTCAGCGCCGCCACCTTTGGCGCCAGAACATATCGGCGTTGAAAAGATGCCGAAGCGCACCGCGCACTATGCATATCTCCTTGATGTGTCTTGGAACAATTACATCGACGAGCGCGTCTACGTTTATGACGGCGACGCCGGCAAGCTCCGGGGCATGATGGATCTCGGCTACTACGGCAACTTTGCCGAATCCCCGGACGGTAAGACCTCGGCGATGGCCGCCACTTACTGGTCGCGCGGTGGTCACGGCACTCGGACCGAAGTCGTCGAATGGTACGACAACGACACCCTCAAGCCCCGCGGCGAACTGGTCCTGCCGGCCAAGCGCGCTCAGGTCGGTGTGATTACGCCGTTCAACCTCGCCTACAGTGCGGACGGCCGCTTCGTGTACTCGACCAACCTGACGCCGACCGCGTCGGTATCGATCATCGATGTCGCCAAAAATACCGTCACAGCCGAAATCGATACTGACGGCTGTGTTCAAGCCATCCCCTCGCGCGTCCATCGTTTTACCGCCATTTGTGAAAACGGACGCTTGCTGACCGTCAACATTGACGATGCGGGCCACGAGGCATCGCGATCGGTCTCCGAACCGTTTTTCAATGTCGACGTCGATCCGGTATTCGTGCAATCCGTGCCCACCCCCAATGGGGTTATTTATGTGTCGTTCTTGGGCGATGTCCATCCGGTCGACTTGAGCGGCGCGAAGCCCGTGTTTGCTCCGGTCTGGTCGTTGGTGTCCAAGAAGGATCGCGGCCACTGGCGGCCGGGCAGTCAGCAGTTGGTGGCGTATAACGCGCCATTGAACCGCCTCTTCGTGCTGATGCACCAAGGCGGCGAGGGCTCCCATAAGGAAGCGGGTAGCGAGGTTTGGGTATTCGATGCCGGGACGCACCAGCGTCTGGCGCGTTGGCCGCTCAATGTGGCGAAGCACGGTGGTGGAATCGCCTTGCTCGCAACGCGCGATGAACAGCCATTGCTGTACGTTGCGACCGAAAAGTCGGCTCTGCAGGTGCTCGATGCCCGCAGCGGCCGTGTTCTCCACACCGAAGCAAAACTGGGGCAGTCGCTGTGGTACATGCAGAATCCGTAACGATCTCAATGCAGGCGCGGTTGGACCGCGTCATGGAACTGGCGTCGCGCTCGCTCGCGCGTCGGTCATCCCGTCGAGGATTCCTGGGCACCTTTGCCATGGCCATCACCGGTGTCGCGGCGTTGCCGCTATTGCCCGTGCGTCGTGGTGCGGTCGCTGAGGCGGCCGAATTGCCTGCGCAGGCCGGCGATCCGTCCGCGGCCAAAGCGCCACCGGCAGCACCGGCTAAAGTGGTGACCGATCCGGCCTCGTGCGATTACTGGAAGTACTGTGCGATCGACGGCTTCCTGTGCGCATGCTGCGGCGGTACGTCAACGACCTGCCCGCCCGGTACCGAGCCCTCGCCGATCACGTGGATCGGCACGTGCCACAACCCGGCGGACGGGCGGGACTACCTCGTGTCGTACAACGATTGCTGTGGCCGCACCACCTGTGGCGCCTGCACGTGCGTCCGCAACGAGGGTGAGAAGCCGATGTATCGGATGTCGCTCAACAATGACGTCAACTGGTGCATGGCGAACGACAACCCGAACTATCACTGTTCGGTGTCGGTCATTCTCGGGGTCGCCGAAAAGTGAGCCGCGCGTGGGGTTTCGCGGTCGCGCTGGTCGTGACCGCGATGGCAATGGCGGATGAGCCCCGTTACACCGAGGGCGCGGCGACGTTTCAGGCGAACTGTGTCGTGTGTCATCGTGCCACTGGCGCGGGGAATCCGGGGTTGGCGCCGCCCGTGATTGCGGATGCGCCACACTTCGCCGAAACGGCGGAAGGTCGCCGACAGCTGGCGATGACCGTGCTCTACGGTATGTACGGCGAAATCACCGTGGCGGAGCGTCGGTACAACTTCAAGATGCCCGAGTTCAGTCGGTTTGACGACGCCCAGTTGGCCGACGTACTGAATTACGTGGTTTTTGATCTCGGGCACGCGGACGCCGCCTTGAGTCCGATGACGCCGGACGATGTGGCACGCGAGCGTGCCAACGCGGTGGATGGTGCGGCGGTACGTGCGCATCGGGCAACGGTCGCGACCGCAAAGCCGTGATGCGTGCGGGATGGGTCGGGCTGGCACTGTACGCCTGGGTGGGAACGTCGTCCGCCTTGGAGCGCATGCCGACCGACGATGTCGCGCAAAACTACACGCTCTTCTGTGCCGGGTGCCACGGCGAAACGGGCGTGGGTGTGCCCCATAAAATACCGCGCCTCGCCGGACGACTCGGTCTCTATCTTCAAGTCGAGGGCGGTCGCGATTTTATTTTGCGCGTGCCCGGTGTGGCCAATTCGCAGTTAGACGCCGCGCGCCTGGCTGCCGTGATGAATCGTGCGGTCGCCCGTTTTGCACCCGAACGACTCGCGACATTTCAACCCTATACCGCGGCGGAAATCCAATCCGCTCGGCAACGACCCTTGGTGGGCGTTGAGCGGGAGCGGACGCGCCTGCTGCGCGCCGCCGGCGTCGACGACGCCACGATCGCCGCCGAGTACTGATGCGCCGCGTTGAGGGCGCGACCCCTTAGATCGCGACAACCCAGCGCACGAATTGCTCGATTTCTTCGAACGTGTTGTAGGCGTGCACCGACGCACGGACCGCACCGGTGTGTTGAGCCCACTGCGGCGCACGCGGTGCCGCGACCGGTCCGGTGACCGAGGTGTTGGCGCCGAGTGCTTTAAGTCGCGCGTGAGTGGCCACCGGCGCCTCCCCATCCACGACGAAGGTCACAATGCCGCCGCGCCGCGTCCCCTGATCGAGCACTGTGATCCGCGATTCGTCCGCGAGCGCGCCGCGCAATAGCGCTGCCAATGCGGCGATCCGTGCCGTGACGGCTTCCACGCCGCAATCGAGCAAATAGCGGACGGCCGCTCCCTCGCCCAACCGGCCGGCGATCGACGACTCCCAACATTCGAAGCGTCGCGCATCGTCGCGAAAGCGATAACTATCGTTGTCGAGGGTGCCCGAATGCAGATCGATGAACGGCGGTTCCATTCGTGGCAAGGCGGCGTCGGCCACGTACAGAAAGCCGGTGCCGCGCGGGCCGCGTAGGAATTTTCGGCCACTGCCGGAGTAGATGTGGCAACCCAAGTGCTTCACATTGACCGGAATCTGCCCAACGGACTGGCAGCCGTCGAGGACGTACCAGAGCCCGTATTGAGCGGCGATAGCGCCGATTTCGGCGGCCGGTTGGATGAGGCCGTCGTGTGTCGGTGAGTGCGTCATCAGGATCGCGGCCGTGCGCGGGCCGATCGCTTTCTCCAGCGCGCTGAGGTCCACCGTACCGTCACCGGCGGACGGCACCGTATCGATCACAAGGCCACGCCGTCGGCTCAATTGCAACAGGGCTAAATGGTTGGATGCGTAGTCGGACTCGTGGACGAGCACACGGTCGCCTTCTTGCCATGGCAAGGCGTGAACCGCGAGATCCCACGCCCGCGTGGCGTTTTCGATCCACGCAATCTCCTGCGTTTGGCAGCCCAGCAAGTCGGCGAACGCGGCGTAAAAGTCGGCAAGCGCCGGCGCGGCTGCCGCCTCGGCCTCGTAACCGCCGATCCGGCGTTCCAGGTCTAAATGCGCCAACACAGTGTCGGCTACCGGGTTCGGCATGAGACCGGCGCCGGCGTTGTTGAAATGGATCAACGTTGCTGTGGACGGCGTATCCCGCCGCAAACGGTCTACATCGAGCGTCATCTCAGGTCCTCAGGTAGCTGGCGCCGTTGACATCCAAAATCGAGCCGGTCATCGCGGCGGGGGCATCGAGTGCGCACCACACGGCCGCAGCGGCGAGCTCGTCGGGACGGGTGATGCGACCCAACGGGTGTTGCGCCAAGATCTCGGCGCCTTGAGGGCCCTCAATGTGACCGGCGGCCATGTCGGTGCCCACCCACCCGGGCGCTAGGCAGTACGAGTAGATTGAGACGGGCGCGAGCGCCTTCGCCAGCGATTGACTCATGGCATTGAGACCGGCCTTCGACGCGCCGTAGGCCGGGGAATCCGGTTCGCCGCGAAAGGCGCCTCGGGAGGAGATGTGAACGAGCCGACCTCGGCCGAAGTGGCCGCCGAGCGGCTCGCGCGCTGCCATGCCGGCGACCGCGTGCCGTGCCAATTGCGCCGCCGCGATCAGGTTGGCGGACAACGTCAGTTGCCAAGCGGCTGTCCACGCCTCGGCGTCGGTGCTCAAGGGTGGATGGTCGCGAAACAGTCCGGCGTTGTTGATCAGCAGATCGATCCGAGGATGCGTCGCGGTGACCTCGCGCCATAAACCATCGACCGCCAGCGGGTCCTCCAGCGAGGCCTGATGCAGACTGTGGCCTGTGCCGGGTAGACGGTCGCGTACGGCCGCAGCCTTCGCATGGTTCTGCCCGTAATGCAGTGCAACCGTCACGCCACGGGCTGCCAACTGGTGTGCGATTTCAGCGCCGATGCCGCGTGAAGCACCGGTGACGAGCGCGGTCAGAGCAGGCGTAGACATGGGGCGATCCTGGCGAGGAAAACCGAGAGCCTAGCACTCTGCTCGCATGCTAGGCTCAACGTCCTCCAAGAGTCGCACCGTAGAGGCGGGCATGAAAAGCGGACCCGTCTCGTCTCGTCGGTTACTGCGCCAGCAGACGGTGTTGTTGCTGTTGCTGTTTGGCGGTTACGCCGCCTGTTACTTCGGGCGTGCTGATTTTTCCGTTTCTCTGCCCTTACTCGTCGACGCGCTCGGTCGGCAGGGTGTGACCAAAGCCGACGCCGTGGTCCAACTCGGGTCGGTGTATTCGCTGGGGGTCTTCGCCTATGCGCTCGGCAAGATGCTCTTGGCGGGGGTCGGTGACTTGTGGGGCGGGCGTCGATCCTTTCTGGTGGCGCTCGGCGGAGCGGCGCTTTTCACGATGCTGTTTAGCGTTGGCGCGGGCTTGCCGCTGTTTACGCTCGCCTGGGTTGGCAATCGATTGACGCAGTCGATCGGTTGGGCCGGCTTGCTGAAAGTGACCGGGCGGTGGTTCGACTTTAATCACCACGGAACGGTGATCGCGATCTTGTCGGTCAGCTACTTGGTCGGCGATGCGCTCGCTCGGGCATCCATGGGCGCTCTGCTCGATCACGGTGCGGACTGGACGGACTTGTTTCGGTTTGCCGCGCTCGTCCTAGGAGTGCTCTTCGTCCTCAACGCGATTTATTTGCGGGAGTCCCGGACGGACGCCGGTTATCCCGAGGCGCGTGCAAACCCGACGAATCTCTATGCCCGGGTTGAAGTGACACCCGACCGCCCCACCTGGCGGGACCTATTGCGGCCATTGCTGACCAGCCCTGCCTTTCGTCTGGTTTGCGTACTCTCGTTCGGCTGTACGGTCGTTCGCGAGGCTTTCGGTATCTGGTTGCCCGTCTTTCTGAAAGACGCGGCGGGCTACGATGCCGCCGAAGCGGCGCGCTGGTCGGCGATTTTTCCCGGTGTGGGCGCGGTGTCGGTGTTGCTCACCGGTTGGGCCGGTGATCGCCTCGGCGTGCACGGGCGCCCGACCTTGTTGCTGGTTGGACTGGTGGCCACTGCCGTCGCGTTGGTGGCGTTGTTGGGCTTTGAACCGCGGATGATCGGCCGTCCACTCACGTTGCTGCTGGTCGCGCTCGTGGCGTTCTGCCTGCTCGGTCCGTACTCTTACTTGGGCGGTGCGTTCGCGCTCGACTTCGGCGGTGGACGGGGTGGTGCCGTGGCCTCAGGACTGATTGATGGTGTGGGATACTTAGGTGGCTCCCTCGCCGGTGCGGGGGTCGCGCACGTGTCCGTCGCGTACGGTTGGACGGGTGTGTTTGCGGCACTCGCGCTCGTCGCGGTCGCCTCAGCGGTGGCGGCCGGTGGTTTATATCGCGCACAGCGGCGTGCTGCGCGGCGTTGGCTGGAGACTGCGCATGGCGCCTGACGCGATTCCTCGACTCGATATTCGTCCTGAACGGTTACGTATCGATTGGCCCGACGACGTGTTTGGTGAATTTGCGGCTGTTTGGCTTGCGGACAATCGTGCCGAAGACCGGCACGCCAACGGGCAACGTCTCATCGACGTGATGGATTTACCCGACACCGTGACGATACGTTCAGCGCACCTCCAGAACGATGGCGTATGCGTCCATTTCAATGGCGAGTGGCCGCCCTTTGAACGTCCGTTCGCGTGGTTTCGAGAGATGTTAGGCCCTCTGGCCGCGCACCGGCCGGAGCTGGACCGTCACCCGTGGCTGCAGGGCAATACGCTGGACGCGCGGCGCGACTTCGCCTGGGCGGCGCATACGGGCTTTATGGCGGATGGCGCGCGACGCGGTCTCTGGTTGCGACGATTGGCACGTGACGGGGTCGCTTTTCTGAGTGGGGTACCGTCTCGAGAGGGGGAGATCCTGGCCACGGCGGCGGCGATGGGCGAGGTACTGCATACGAACTACGGCTGGCTTTTCGATGTGCGCGCCGTGCCCTCGCCCGAGAATCTCGCCTACACGGACCTTGGACTCGGATTACACACCGACAATCCCTACCGCGATCCGGTACCCGGGTTTCAAGCCCTGCACGTGTTGTTGGCATCCCCAGAAGGTGGCGAGAGCCTCTTCGCCGACGGACTTGCGTTGGCGGAGTATCTGCGAAGGACCGATGCGGTCTCGTTTGACTGCCTGACGCGAACGCCCGTGACCTTTCATTACCGCTCGGGGAACGCGGACTTGTGTTCCCAGAAACCCATCATCGAGTTGGCGGTGGACGGGTCGGTGCGCGCCGTACACTACAACAATCGATCGATAGCACCGTTACGGCTGTCGGTGGATGAGTCTGAGCGTTTTTATGCGGCGTATCGGTCCTTTGCGCGTTTACTGCGTGACGCGCGTTATGCGCTTCGCGTGCGCCTGGCCGATGGCGAGATGGTTGTCTTCGACAATCGACGGACGCTGCACGGCCGCACCGGCTTTGCCAGCCAGCGTCATCCCCGTCACCTGCAGGGCTGCTACCTCACCCGCGACAGCGTGTTGAGCAACGCGGCCCGTCTGCCTTGAGGAAATCTGCGATGACCGAACTTCCTGCCGTTGTGAATGAAATTGAACAGCTCTATGCGGCGCGCGCTCAGGGCAACTATTTCGGCGAGGCCATCACCCAGTTAGAGCACGGACTGCAGTGCGCGCATTTTGCCGAAGCGGGTGGCGCCTCCGAGTCGGTCGTGATCGCCGCATTGCTGCACGACATTGGCCATCTCGTCGTCGATGTCCCGGAAGACCTCGCGGATTGGACCGAGGATGCTCGGCACGAGGAAACCGGCGCGGATTGGCTGGGTGTCTACTTTGGCCCGGCGGTCACGGAACCGGTGCGCTTACATGTGGCAGCGAAGCGGTATTTGTGCGCCACCGACGCGGACTACTTTGGGCGGCTCTCCGAAGCGTCCGTACACACGTTGAAACTGCAGGGTGGACCCATGTCCGCCGAGGAGGTCGCGGCCTTTGAAGCGAACCCTTACGCTCGCGACGCTGTGCTGCTGCGTTTGTGTGACGAGCAGGGCAAGGTGATCGGTTTTTCAGCGCCGGCGTTGTCGACGTATCGACAGCGCATCGCGGCGCTGCTGCGCTGATCAGCCCTCGGGTCGTTGACCCCGGCGTCCGGTGCCGCGCCGGAGCGTGGCGCCGGCGGCCGCGCCAGCGGCACGGTCCAGTTGACCGCCGAGTTGGGCGCGGGCACCTTGGGTAATGGGTCCGAGCGCCGCTTCGATGCTGCCGGCATCCGGAGTCGGTCCCGGGGTATAGGCGTCAATGGCCGCGCGCATCGCGGCCAGGTGGGCCGGAGACGTGCCGCAGCATCCGCCGACTATACGCGCCCCCGCGTCCAACGCCATGCGGGCGTAGGTTGCCATCAGCTCCGGCGTGCCGTTGTAGCGTATAGCGCCGTCGACGTACTGTGGCAGTCCGCAGTTGGCTTTGGCCACCAGCACCGTCTCGGGGCCTGCCGCAGCGGCCAGATTCAGGATCGACGCGACCAGTTCGGACGGGCCGACGCCGCAGTTGCTGCCGCAGCCGGCTAGGTGGTGGGTTCGTGCGACGTCCGCAAGATCGGCCGGCGTCAGCGACATCATCGTGCGACCGTTGGTGTCGAAGGAGAGCGTGCTGACGACCGGTAGGCCGGTTGCCGCCGCCGCGTCGATCGCGGCTTCGACTTCTTCGCGCGAGGACATGGTTTCGATCCACAACACGTCGGCGCCGCCGGCCTTAAGGGCAGCGGCCTGTTCTGCGAAGGCAGCTTTCGCATCCGCGATCGACAGCGGTCCGATCGGCTCCAGAATTTCGCCGGTCGGTCCGATACTGCCGCCCACGAGGACTTCCCGGCCCGCGCCATCGGCAACTTCCCGCGCGAGGCGTGCGGCCGCGGTGTTGAGTTCATGCACGCGATCCGCGGCGGCGTGCAGCTTCAGACGGTAGCGCGTGCCGCCAAAACTGTTCGTCAGGATGATATCGGCGCCGGCATCGACAAAGCGTTGGTGCAACAGACGGATCCGATCCGGATGATCCACGTTCCACAATTCCGGTGCTTCCCCCGACACGAGGCCCATTTCAAACAGATTGCTGCCGGTGGCGCCATCGGCGAGCAAGTAGGTGCGGCGAGACAGCAAGTCGGTGAGTCGGTTGCTCATGGGATTCCTCATTCCAATTCGGTCGAGTCCAGCCTGAAGACCGCATCCTAACGGAAGCGTGCGCAGGGGGCTCGTTTCTAGGGTGGCTCGCGTGGGATACCGCCGCAACGCAATCGCAGGTAGGCTCCGACTCCGGCCGAGCAGTGTAGTCGGCGACGGGAGAGGAGTGCGGCGATGCAAGACAGCCATGCGATGTGGGCGGTCGCGGCGGAAGTGTTGGGCTGGGGCGGTGCGGTAGTGATCCTACTGTCCTTCGCCTTACTCACTGCGGGGCGCGTGCAGGCCCACTCCGCGCTCTATCAAGGCATGAATATTGCTGGATCCTTCGGCTTTGCGGTCAATGGCGCGTGGAACCATGCCTTTCCATCGATGACGATGAACATTATCTGGATGGTCATCGCATTTTACGGGCTCGCCCGCGCGAAGCGATCGTCGCGCGGACGCCGTTGATTCAGGGCTGAGCCGGCGCCGAACGCCACTCCAATCCGGTCGAAAAGCGGCGTTTGAACCCCTTCCAGAGCGTCACCGGGGCCTCGGCCGTACTGGTCATGTCGAAACGGGGCGCTTGCTCGGGCGGCCAACGGGTGTCGTCGATACGCGGGATCAGCCCGTCCAAATACGCGGAACGGGACGCATCCCCCTTCACGTAGCGATCCAAAAACGCGGTAATCATGTGGGTGTTGATCGCGAGAATCTTGTCCTTGCGCCAGAGCGGGTCTTCAAACCAACTGAAGTTCCACAGGTCGTCGCGCATGGAGGCCGGTGCCGGGTCCAATCCAATCCCATGACCGCCGCCCAAATAGGTGAGCAGATACCGCGGTGCGTGTACGGCCTGTTCAAAGAACGCCTGAGCACCGGAGGGATAGTCGACCGTCAGATCGTGATCGCCCGCAATCAGGAGTAGCGGTGCGGTCAGGTGGTCGAGGCCGTGATCGCCCCACACGTTCAGCGTGCCGCCACCGGCGGGGGCGAGCGCCACGACCGCTTTGAGGTGCGGGACGACGATTTCATCGGCCAGCGGACCGCCGTCGGTGTACGGCAGCATGACCCCGCCCGGGACCCAACGCGCCGGGCCGGCCGGATCCAACCGCGCTCCGCCCGACGTCAGTACCCCGTACCCTCCCATCGAGTAGCCCACCAGCGCCACGCGGGTGGGATCCACCGTCCCGTCGGCGCCCAGTAACGCGCTCAGCTCCCGCGCGACGAAGGCGATATCCAGGGGCCGCCGCAGCAGCGGACCGGCAAACGTCGAGCGGTCACCGATCATAGGGTCTTCGTGTCGGATGGCGGCGACCACGTATCCCTTCGAGGCGAGGTTTTCCGTCAACCACGACAGCGCAACCGGCACGTTGGAGTAACCGTGCGAGACGATGATCAGTGGGTAGGACCCACGGACCGTGGGGGCGTTGCGTACGGCAATACCCTCCACGTCGAATGCGGCAGGGGGCGCCGGCGGCTCGGCCGGCAGTGCGTCGTGGTAAGTCTCGGGATGAGCGCCGGCGAGCGGTTGCGCCGGGTACCACAGGTCGACCTGCAACGGGCGGTCCGCGCGCGGCACGACCCCGCTCGCAGGGTCCACCGCAAGCACGTTGTACTGATCGCGGTCGACGAGTTGCAGCGTCCGTACGCCGACTGCGAGCGGACCGAGTGCCGCCAGTTCCGGCGCGTCGATGGGTGGAATGCTGGGTGGTTTTGCGGTCGCGCCCGCCAGCGCAACGCACCACAGCGCGAGCGCGGTACCGAGCGTTCGCAAACGCCTCACCGCGCGCTCCCTTCGTCGGCTTCTTCCTCCGCCCGATCTTCCGAGTTGTCGCGGGCGACTTTGTGCACAATCCAAAAGGCCGCAGACAACGAGAGGATAATCGCCGCGATGCCGATCATCGTGAGCGGCTCAAGATGCGTAGGCTCGAGTACGATGATTTTGCGGGTGATGGCGACGAGGCCGACAGCAACAATCACCTCGACGTGGATCGTCTTGTCTTGGATATACGTCCTGACGGTTTCGAGCAACTCGACACCGATCAGCACCAAGAGGAAATCACTGAACAACCCCACCAGCGTATTGACGCCGATACGGCCGTAGGGGGGAGCCACGATGGCGTCGTAGACGATGAACGCGAGATCCACTAAAGACATCGTGACGATCAGCGCCATCATGCACAGCAGGATGACGTTAATGACGATCTCGAAGCGCCCGAGCCAGCGCATGAGGTTTGGAAGGGGGTGTTTTTTGGAAGGCATGGTGGATTTTAAGCAGGTTTTTGGCGCGACAGCGAGGGCTTTGGCTTCCCGGCCGGGGAATGTCAGGCCACACTCAGCGTATGACAAGGAACTCCCATGACTGAACGAAGCTTGCCCCGGCCCTTGGACGGCGTGCGTATCGTAGACTTCACGCGGGTGCTCGCTGGCCCACTGTCGACCGCCTTGCTGGCCGACCTCGGCGCTGAAGTGATCAAGATCGAGCCACCGCAGGGCGACGATTACCGCGCCATTGGCCCCTTTCGGTCGGGTGAGAGCGCTCTCTTTACGATCGTGAATCGTGGCAAGCGGTCGGTGGTGTTGGACCTGAAACAGCCCGCTGCGCAGGCGCTGGCGCGGGATCTGATCGCGACCGCGGATGTTGTGGTCGAGAACTTTCGGCCGGGCGTCGCGGCGCGACTCGGTATCGGCGCGACCGCGTTGCTGGCAGCGCATCCGCGCCTCGTCTACGTGAGCGTTTCGGGATACGGGCAGACCGGTCCGCTGACGGATCGTCCGGCCTACGACATCATCATGCAGGCGACGACGGGGCTCATGGCCGTCACCGGGGATCCGGCAGGCGACGCGACCGTGGTGGGTGAGGTGGTGTCGGACGTCGTCACGGGGCTGTATGCCTCGTGGGCGATACTCGCCGCGCTGTTACAGGTTGAGCGCACGGGACGCGGCCAGCATGTGGACGTGGCCATGTACGACGCGACCATCGGTTTTTTGATTACGTCGCTGGCGCGTCATCTCTTTACCGGGATCGTGCCGACCCGCGTCGGAAACCGCCACCCGCTGTCCGCGCCGTTTGGCGTGTTCCAAGCCCAAGACGGCCCATTTGTACTCGCCATACTGACGCATCGGTTTTTTGCCGCATTGGCGCAGGTGATTCAACGCCCTGACTGGGTCGATGACCCCCGGTATCGCACCGATGCGGATCGTCTTTCTGCAGAACCGGAATTGCGCGCCGGGATTGAAGCGTGGTCGCGCCAGCGGCCGGTGGCCGAGGTGTGCGCGCGCTTGGATGCTGCCGGTGTCCCAGCAGCGCCGATCGGTACCCTCGCCGATGCGCTGCAGTCACCGCAGGCGGCCGCGCGCCAACTCTTACAGCCGGTGGACGATCCGCGCCTTCCGGGGCTGCAATTGCCGGTTCAGCCGGTCAAGTTCACCGGATCGGCGCCATCGGTACCCGGTCGTGCGCCTGCATTGGGTGAGCACAGTCAAGAGATTATGGCCACGCTCCTGGGGTTGGGCGTCGAGCGGGTCGCGGAATTAACGGCGGCGGGCATATTCGGTCTGCCGGGAGAGCACGCATGACAATGCACCGACAAGGCGTCACGGTCGACGATATGGATCTCGTCGAGGCCGTTGCTCGATTCGCACAAACGACGTTGGCGCCACGTGCCGCCGCATTGGACGAGACCGAGTCGTCGTGTCTGGAACACGTGCCTGCACTCGGCGCCATGGGCTTGATGGGGCTCAATTTGCCGATTGCGGTGGGCGGTCCGGGGGCGAGTCCGGCCGGCCTGTTACTAGCACTTGTGGAGGTCTCAAAGCACTGTGCCGCAACATCCTCAATGATCGGTGCGCACTACCTCGGCACGGATGCGGTTCTGCTCGGCGGGAGCGCGGAGCAGCAGCAGCGTCTGCTGCCGCTCGCGGCCACGGGGGAGCACATCTATGGCTTTGCGTTGACCGAGCCCGGTGGCGGATCCAATCCGGCGGATCTCACAACCCGGGCCACGCGCGACGGGGACGCCTACTTCCTGCACGGCAGCAAACAGTTCATCTCCAACGCTGGCGCTGCCGATCGACTGGTCGTCTTCGCTAAGACGGACCCGAGCGCCGGGGCACGCGGCGTGACGGCATTCGTCGTCGACGCCACGGCTGCGGGTGTCTCGATCGGTCCGCCCGAAAAGACGATGGGCATCCGTTCGGCGCCGGCACACGCGGTTCGATTCGATGGCGTTCGCGTTCCGTTGGCGGACCGTCTGGGCGAAGAGGGTTCGGGATTCCGGTTGGCGATGCGAGTTCTGGACAACAGCCGTTTGGATGTGGTGGCAACGTCACTCGGCATTGCCGAAGCGGCGCTCGTTTTGACGCAGGCCTGGCTGCAAGAGCGACACGTCGGTGGCGAGCCACTGGCACGCAAGCAAGGCGTGCAGTGGATGGTGGCCGACATGAAGGTGCGGTTGGAGGCGGCTTGGGCGCTGGCGATGCAGGCTGTAGCGCGGCGTGCCTCGGGGCAACCCTACTCGCTGGAGTCGGCCATGGCCAAGCTGTATGCCACGGAAATGGTCGGGTTTGTCGTGGATACCGCGCAGCAATTGCACGGTGGGTACGGTTATACCCGGGCGCTGCCGCTGGAGCGCATGGCGCGGGATGCGCGCATATTGCGCATCTACGAAGGCGCGTCCGAAGTGCAACGCACGATCATTGCGCGTCTGGTGCTCGGCACGCGGTAGCCCGGCCGTCATGCGCGTTTGGCATACTGGTGATTTCTCTTCACACAGCCCATTGAGGTAATCCCATGATCGGATACGTTACGCTCGGTACCCGCGACATGGCGCGCGGTGCGGCCTACTACGACGCCCTACTGGCCGAGTTCGGTGCGACGCGCGGTTGGGAAACCGATCGCTTCATCGCGTGGAACTTCACCAACGGGCAGATGCTGCTCATCATCAAGCCCATCAATGGCGAGGATGCCACCGTCGGCAACGGGATGATGGTCTCCCTACAGGCCACGTCTCCTGCACAGGTCGATGCGGTCTATGCCCGCGCCATGGCATTAGGCAGCGCCGACGAAGGGGCGGCAGGTCCACGCGGTGACGGGTTCTATGCGGGCTATTTCCGCGACCTCGACGGCAACAAATTGGCCGTCTATCACATGGGCTGAACCGTTCGATAATGACGTTATCAAGAGATCTCAGGAGTAAACGCATGACGACGATGTTGAAGGCTGCGCTCGCCGCAGCGACGCTGGCGATGACGGCGGCCGCTGTTGCGGCACCCACGACCTATGCACTTGACCCCAACCACACGTATCCGAGCTTCGAAGCGGACCACTTTGGCGGTCTGTCCGTCTGGCGCGGTAAGTTCAAAAGCTCGAGCGGTCAGGTCGTGTACGACAAAGACGCGCAAAAGGGCGATGTCTCCGTGACGATCGATGCGGCGTCCATCGACTTCGGTCATGACAAGATGAACGACCATGCCAAGTCCGCCGAGATGTTCGACGTGGCGAAGTTTCCGACCGCGACCTACACCGGCACATTGGCTGCGTTCAAGGATGGGAAGCCGACCGAAGTGCACGGCAATTTAACGATGCACGGCGTGACCAAGCCGGTGAACCTCAAGATCAACAAGTTCCTGTGCAAGGTCAATCCCATGATGGGCAAGGAAGTCTGCGGCGCTGATGCCGAAGGCACGCTGAACCGAGCCGACTTCGGCGTCAGCTACGGACAAGCCTATGGCTTCGATATGACTGTGACGCTGCGAATCCAAGTCGAGGGCGTCAAGCAGTAAGCCGCGGTCGCCGTATCGTACGCGCTCCCCGCGACAGCGCGGGGAGCGCGGTATCAATGGCTGCGCAATGCGCCAAAATGATTGTGAAAGAGGCGCCCGCGTTCTGCCGCCAACACGCAGATCAGCGACACCGTGCCGAGCACGAAAAAGGCCAGCGGCAACAGCACGATTGAGCCGTGCCAGAAGCTGCCGCACAGTGAGGCCAAAAGCCCGCCCCCAAGGCCCATCGCCATGCCTTGCAACGACGCTGCGCTGCCAGCCACTTTCCCCATCGGCTGCATGGAAATCGCGCCGAAATTAGAGAGGGAGAGACCGAAGAACAGCATCGTGACACCCTGCAGCAGGGTGAAACTCAGGATCGTTTCGTGACCCCAAAGCGCCACCGCCATGTGTATGGCGCTGGTCATCAGTAGACCGAGCAAGGCGGTATGCGAAATGCGGTGCATGCCAAAGCGCTCAACGATTTGGACGTTCGCAAAGGACCCGAGTCCCATCAGTCCTGCTGCCGCGGCGAAGGTCGTGGCCATCCGAGAGGGTGCATGGAAGACGTCATTGAAGACCTGCGGCATCGTGGCCACATAGGTGAGCAAGGCGCCAAACAGCAGCATCATCGCGACTGAGTAGAGTATCGAACTCGGTTGCGATAACACGTAGCGCGCCGCGTCAATGACCGGGCGTAACCCGAATGCGTGCCGTCGTTCGGCGGGTAGCGTTTCGGGTAGCCGTAGTCCGACCCACAACAGCATGACGCCGCTGAGAAACGCCAGAAATCCGAAAATAGCGCGCCACGGCGCGACGACGAGTATGGCCTGCCCGACGCTGGGCGCCAAAATGGGCGCGGCCAAAAACACGATGAATATCGTGGAGGAGACTTTCGCCATTTGGCTGCCCGAATACTGGTCGCGAATTATGGCGCGGCTCAAGACCGCCGTGGAGGCGGAGGCGAGACCCTGTAGTACGCGCGCGGTGAACAGCATGGGTAGCGAAATCGACACGGCAGCGACGAGCGAGAGCACAGCGTAGAGGGCGAGGCCGGCCAGCAGGATGCGTCGGCGACCGAACGTATCGGAGAGGGGTCCGAAGGCAATCTGGCCGAGGCCCGAGCCCATGAGGAAGGTGGTGACGATAAATTGCAGGCGATTGGGATCATCGACCGCAAAGGCGCCGCCGATGGTCGGTAAGGCCGGCAGCATGGCATCGGTCGCCAGGGCGCCCAATGCGGACAGGAAGGCCATCATCGTCACGAATTCCGCGTACGGAATCGAGCGGTTCGGGGCGGGCTCGCTGAGGTGAATTCCGTTCATCTAAGCCTCGCAAAACGTCGTGGGCGCGGACTCTAACAGACTCATGGAATGGGGGATGGCCGCAGTCGTTCCACGAGCGCACGTAGCGCCGCCGAGGCGTTATTGCGACGCCAAGCAATCGCAAGTTCGGCCACGGCTTCGCAACCCTCGATCGGGCGATAGGCGACGCCGGGCAGGGAGAGCGCGGTAACGGAGCGGGGCACGAGCGCAACCCCGTAGCCGCCGATCGCTAGGGTTATCGCCGTCATGAAATCCCGCACCCGCAGGACGGGTCCCGGAGTAAATCGGCCCTGTAAGGCCAGTGCCGCGAGGTGCCCCTCAAAGCCGTCGTGTTCATCGAACTGCGGCAGCACCACCCGTTCGTCTGCCAGCGACAGGGGGGTCACCCGCCCGTGGGCCAGTCGGTGGTGCGCAGCGA
This sequence comes from Steroidobacteraceae bacterium, assembly GCA_036742455.1. Lineage (GTDB taxonomy): Bacteria > Pseudomonadota > Gammaproteobacteria > Steroidobacterales > Steroidobacteraceae > CAIKZZ01. The sequence goes on from DAINQU010000010.1 coordinate 75,970, forward strand.
CCGCCAGCAGCAAGCCTTCGCGGTGAATGATCCGTGTCTCGAGTCCTTCCGGATAGACCGATCTCGGCCGCAAGAAGCCCAGGTCGATCGAGCCGTCGGCGAGGGCCGTTAACTGCCGCGGGGTTTCGAGGGCGGACAGTTCGATGGCGACCTCCGGGCGCGCGACTCGAAAGCCGCCTAGCACGTGGGGCAAGACGCCGGTCAATGCTGCGGAGGCCACATACCCGATGGCTAACCGTCCGACTTCACCGCGCCCCGCCCGCCGGGCAGCCACCGCCGCACGGTCCAGTTGCGCCAACGCGGTGCGACTCTCGGCGAGAAGGGCCATGCCGGCGTCCGTCAGGCTCACGGCGGAGCGGCGACTGCGATGCAAGAGCCGTGTGCCCAATTCGCGTTCAAGTTCTTGGATCTGGCGGGACAAGACCGATTGCGCCAGATCGAGGCGATCGGCGGCACGACCGAAATGGAGGGTTTCGGCCACCGCCACAAACCCTTGAAGTAGGCGACTGTCGAGCATTTATGATGCCAAATAAGGATCAAAAACGAATATTACGGCATTGAAAGTCATCAAACGAGTCTGGCGTAATCAACCCATGCCTACAGCCGTCGGGCAATGACCCGGCATCAGGAGTCGCGACATGAGCCACAACGCCCCGTTTGAATGGTCGGATCCGTTTCGCCTCGACGACCAGTTGAGTGACGAAGAAAAACTCATTCGCGATGCCGCCCGCGATTACGCACAAGAGCGCTTGATGCCGCGCGTGACGGACGCGTACCTGAACGAGCACACGGATCCTGCAATTTTTCGCGAATTCGGCGAACTCGGCTTGCTCGGCGTCACGATCCCCGCGGAGTACGGTGGCGCCGGTTCCTCGTACGTCGCGTACGGCTTGGTCGCGCGCGAGATCGAGCGCGTGGATTCGGGCTACCGCTCCATGATGAGCGTGCAGTCGTCACTCGTCATGCATCCGATTTACGCCTTCGGCAGCGAAGCCCAGCGGCGTAAATACCTGCCGTCGCTGGCGAGCGGCGAGAAAATCGGTTGCTTTGGGTTGACCGAGCCCGGTGCCGGTTCCGATCCCGGTGGCATGAAGACTCGCGCGACGAAGGTCGATGGTGGTTACCGGTTGAACGGCGCGAAGATGTGGATCTCTAACTCACCGATCGCTGATGTATTTGTGGTGTGGGCAAAGTCGGATGCGCACGATGGCGCGATCCGGGGCTTTGTCCTTGAAAAAGGAATGTCCGGTCTGTCGGCGCCGAAAATCGACGGCAAGTTGTCGTTGCGCGCGTCGATCACGGGCGAGATCGTGCTGCAGGACGTTGAGGTGGGCGAGGACGCGCTGCTGCCGAACGTGTCAGGTCTGCGCGGGCCGTTTGAATGCCTCAATCGGGCCCGCTACGGCATTTCTTGGGGCGTGATGGGTGCCGCCGAAGATTGCTGGCACCGAGCGCGAGACTATGGCCTTGAGCGGCACCAGTTCGGTCGACCGCTGGCGCAGACGCAGCTCTATCAGAAGAAGTTGGCGGATATGCAGACGGAAATTGCACTCGGCCTGCAGGGCTCGCTGCGCGTTGGACGTCTGTTCGACGAGGGCAAGATGGCTCCGGAAATGATTTCGATCGTCAAGCGTAACAACTGTGGCAAGGCCCTCGATGTCGCACGCTTAGCCCGCGATATGCACGGCGGTAACGGCATTCAAGCCGGTTATCACGTGCTGCGTCATGCGCAGAACCTGGAGACAGTGAACACCTACGAGGGGACTCACGACGTCCATGCCTTGATCTTAGGCCGCGCGCAAACGGGCCTGCAGGCGTTCTTCTGAGGACGGGTCCTATGAGCGCGCCACTCGAGGGTCTCAAAGTCGTCGAGTTGGCGCGCATCCTCGCGGGCCCTTGGATTGGACAAACGCTCGCCGATCTCGGCGCGGACGTCATCAAAGTCGAGGCACCGGAGGGCGACGACACGCGCAAGTGGGGTCCGCCGTTTGTGCAGGGCGCGGATGGCACACGCCTCGACGCCGCTTACTTTCACGCCTGCAATCGCGGCAAGCGCTCGGTCATCGCCGATTATCGGCAGCCTGACGATCTGGCGTTTGTGCATGCGCTGATCGCCGATGCGGATGTGGTGATCGAGAATTTCAAGACCGGCGGACTTGAGAAGTACGGCCTCGACTACGCCTCGCTGTCGTCACGCCATCCGCGTCTCGTGTATTGCTCCGTGACCGGATTCGGTCAGGACGGACCGTATGCGGAGCGTGCCGGCTACGACGCGATGATTCAAGGTATGGGCGGGATCATGTCTCTGACCGGGGATCCGGCCGGGGAGCCCCAAAAAATAGGGGTCGCCTTCGCGGATATCTTTACGGGTGTCTATGGCGTGATCGCGGTGCAGGCGGCACTCGCGCAGCGCGAGCGCACCGGTCGCGGCCAACATGTGGATATGGCGCTGCTTGACGTCATGGTCGGCGTGCTTGCCAATCAAGCGATGAATTATCTGGTCTCGGGAAACACGCCCACGCGCTACGGCAACGCACACCCGAACATCGTCCCGTACCAAGTGTTCGCCGTGGCAGACGGTCACATCATGTTGGCCGTCGGCAATGACGGGCAGTATCAGCGCCTGTGCGAGATATTGGGAGCGTCCGAGTTAGCCAGCGAGCCTCGGTATGCGACGAATGAGGGACGCGTGATCCACCGCGCTGCGTTGGTGCCGGCGTTGGGTGACTATATCGGGCGATGGCCGCGCGATGCGCTGCTTGGTCGCCTGGCGACGGCGGCCGTACCGGCGGGGCCGATCAACACCGTGGCTGACGTGTTCGCAGACCCGCAGGTCCAGCATCGCGGGATGCAACTTGCCCTTGATGCGCCATACGTCCAAGGCGGCGTGATGCCGGGCGTGCGGACGCCGATAGTCTTGAGCGACGCGCAATTAGCGACGGGTCTACCGGCGCCCCTGCTCGGTGAACACACCGCGGAAGTTCGTCGCGCCTACGGCTTTGAATCCACCGAATCGATGAAGGGTCAATCATAATGTCCGATACAAAACTGAATCTCATTGATGGCCAATGGGCCGCAGGCGTCGCGGCGGCGGATAACATCAACCCCTCGGATTTGGATGACACGATTGGCCGGTTTGCGCAGGGCACGGCTGCGGATGTCGATGCCGCGATTGCGGCCGCCACCCGCGCGCAGCGCGTGTGGGCGCGCAGCACCCAGTTGCGCGCGGACGTGCTGGATCGTGCGGGGCGCCTCATAGAGGCGCGTCGCGACGAACTCGGTCGACTGCTCTCGCGCGAAGAAGGCAAGACGCTGGCCGAAGGCATCGGCGAGGTCAATCGTGCCGCACAAATCTTCAAATTTTTCGCCGGTGAGGTGGTGCGTACGCCCGGCGAAGCGCTCGATTCCGTGCGACCGGGCGTTGATGTGGAGATCCGCCGTCAGGCAATGGGCGTCGTGGGTCTCATTACGCCGTGGAATTTCCCGATTGCGATTCCCGCCTGGAAAATTGCCCCGGCGCTTGCCTATGGCAATACCGTGGTGTTGAAGCCCGCAGACCTCACGCCGGCGTCAGTGCATGCGCTCACCGAAATCTTGGTCGAAGCGGGCGTGCCCGCCGGTGTGTTTAATCTCGTCATGGGACGGGGCCGGGTGGTTGGCGAGGCGTTGGTTGAACACCCTGGCCTCTCGGCTCTGTCGTTCACCGGTTCGGTCGAGGTGGGTCGAGGGATCGTTGCGAAAGCTGCGGCGCGCCAGCTGAAGGTGCAGGCCGAAATGGGCGGCAAGAATCCCATGGTCATTCTCAACGACGCCGATCTGGACGCCGTGCTACCGCAATGCATCAACGCCGCGTTTTACTCCACCGGTCAGCGCTGCACGGCTACGTCTCGCTTCATCGTGGAACGCGGCATTTTGGCGGAGTTCTCGGAGCGGATGACGGCGCTGATGTCGGCGTTGCGGGTGGGGCACGCACTGGATGCCCAGACGCAGATTGGCCCCGTCGTCTCCGAGGCGCAGTTGCTGGGCAATCAACGGTACGTCGAGATGGCACGGCAGGAGGGCGCCACCGTGATCGGCGGTGAAAGCGTGGCGTGCGCGACCCGCGGTCACTACATGCGCCCGGCATTGTTTTTGGATGCCACCAACGACATGCGCTCCAGCCGCGAAGAGATTTTCGGACCCTGTGCCTCCATCATCGCCGCGGACGATTTTGAACACGCGTTGGCACTGGCCAATGCCACCGAGTACGGCCTATCGGCCGGCATCTGCACGCGCAGCCTCAAGTACTCAAGGGAGTTCACCCACCGGGCGGAGGCAGGGCTCGTCATGGTGAATCTTGCGACCGCCGGGGTCGACTATCACGTTCCGTTTGGAGGCCGTAAGGGCAGCTCGTACGGACCGCGTGAGCAGGGCCGCTACGCTGCGGAGTTCTACACCACCGTCAAGACGGCCTATACCGCCTACTGAGCGGACAGTAGCGCCGCTTCTCGCTCCAGTAAGCGGCGCTTGCGCTCCATCCCCCAACGGTAGCCGCCGAGCCCGCCGTCACCGCGCAGGACCCGGTGGCAGGGGACCAGTAGCGCGATGCGGTTAGCGCCGCAGGCAGACGCCGCGGCGCGGACTGCGCGTGACTCCCCGATCCCGTGAGCGACGTCCGTGTAGGTCACGCGGGCACCGCTCGGGAGTGTGCGCAAAAATCGCCAGACTTTGATCTGAAACGCCGTGCCGCGCAGATCCACCGGCAGATCGGGTGCGGGCCGCGTACCGCTGAGGTGAGCGTTGAGCGCCGCCATCCACTGGGCGAGGGCGCCACGATCGGGCGCTGCAGGCTGCAAGGTCGCTTGGGGGAATTCGTGTGCCAATTGAGTGATGAGGCTGGTCTCATCCGTCCCAAACTCGGCAAAGCAGACGCCGACCTCGGAGGCGGCCATCAGCAAGGGCCCCTCTATCGTGGTGTGGCAGAGGTAATGAAGCGTTTCCCCCGCTCCTCCGCGTCGGTACCGCCCTGCCGGCATACCCAATAGCGGCGTCGCCGCCCCATAGACATGATCGGCGGACGACAGTCCCGCATCCAAACGCGCCTCGACCACCGGGACGCCCGAGCGCAAGGCCGCCCGGAGTCGCTGCTGGCGACAGCCGTCCTGATACTGCTTCGGCGAGACGCCGAAGTGGGCTTTGAAGCGGCGCTGGAAATGCCACGGCGACAAGGCCGCCTGTGCCGCTAAGGTGTCTAGCCGCAGCGGCTCATCGGCGTGTGCGCTGATATAGCGTGCAGACGCCTCGAGGCGCGCGGTGAGTGAGGGGTGGGATGGGTCGGACATGGCCGCACGATACCTGTCTCGAGCGACCGGATGCACTCCGAATCTTGCGGTTTTACTGCCCGTATCGCCGGGGCCTCTCGGCGCGCTAGAGTGGGGGTCTACATCACGCACGAGAGGGGGGAGTGCGCATGACACTGTCACGTCGGGAATTCATGTCGGGCGTTGCCATCGGTGCGCTCGGGACCGCTGGTCTGGCCGGGACGGCTGAGGCCGCCGCAAGCGTCGAAGCGGCGCCGAAGCAGCGGATGATGGCGGCGGGTAAGCCCATCATCGTCTGCGCCGGTAACGGTTACGAATACTTGGACCGCGCCTACGACTACCTTAAAGGTGGCGGCGATACCCTGGAAGCCGCCATCCGCGTCGTGAAGGGACCTGAGGATGATCCGAACGATGACAGCGTGGGTTTGGGTGGATTGCCCAATGAAGAAGGCGTGGTCGAGCTTGACGCCTCGTGTATGCACGGACCGACGCGCCGTGCGGGCTCGGCGGGCGGCGTACGCAACATCCGCACCATGGCGGAGTTGGCTCGGGAGGTCATGAACCACTCGGGACACGTGATGCTCGTCGGCGAGGGCGCCGAGCGTTTTGCGGTGGCACGCGGGATGAAGCGTGAGAATCTCCTCACCGACGAAACGCGCAAGGTCTGGTTGCTCTGGAAGGAAGCGCATTCGGACTGGTGGGGTCCGGGTGTTGCGAGTCCCAATTGGCGCGACCGCTTTCACAACAGTTCGGCCGACGAGCGTCTGGAGTGGCACGAACGCCTGCAACGGATCGCTGAAGATCTCGGTATTGATCCGGCCGTGCGCAACGCAGCGATACACAAAATTGTGTTTCCGCCCACCGGCACGATCCATTGTTCCGCCCTCGCCGCGAACGGCGATATGTCCGGTTGTACGACCACGAGCGGGCTCGCGTGGAAGATCCCCGGCCGCTTGGGGGATTCGCCGATTATCGGTGCCGGCTGCTACACGGATCAGGACGTGGGCTCCGCCGGTGCCACCGGCAGCGGCGAGGAGAACATCCGGGTCGCCGGGGCGCACACCATCGTCGAGAACATGCGCCGCGGGATGTCCCCGTTTGAGGCGGGTATGGACGCGCTGAATCGCATCGTTCGTAACTACAACGGCGATATGAACCGCTTGCAGTACGTCGATATGACCTACTACATCCTGCGTAAAGACGGCGCGTACGCCGGCGTGTCGTTGTGGACCGGGTATGAGCCCGGACGTCCACACACGATTGGTGTCCACGATGGGACGAGACGATTGGAGAAGACGGTCAGCCTGTTCGAAGGCGCCTCACAAGAATGGCCTCCGGTGGTCGCCCCCTCCAAGGCAAACCTATGAAAGCGCACATCGGTTCAATGACAGTCGCACTGCTGTGGTCGGTGCTGGTAGGCGCGACGGAGCCCACAACGGTCGTGTATGCCGGTCACCTGATCGATGGCACCGGCGCGGCACCCACGGGGCCTGTCGCCGTGGAAGTTCGTCAAGGGCACATCGTTGGGGTGACGGAGCGGTCTCGTTACAAGGCGCCGACGGATGCTGCCATCGTCGACCTCGGGAATGCCACTTTGCTGCCGGGGCTGATCGACACCCACACGCACCTCTTCCTGCAAGGTGAAATTCCCGAAGAGGGTGGGTACGACGCGCAATTGTTGAAGCATCCGCAGTCGTTCCGCGCGGCGCGGGCGGTGGTGGCTGCGCGACGTGCGATCGATCAGGGCTTTACGACCTTACGCGACCTCGAGACCGAAGGGGCCGGCTACGGTGACGTCGGCATCAAAGAGGCCATTGAAGCCGGGTATATCGATGGCCCACGACTCTATGTGGCGACGCGCTCCATCTCCACCACCGGTGGTTACGCGTTGGAAGGCTATGCCCCGGAAATCAGTTTGCCGAAAGGGGCTCAACTGATTGACGGGCCGATTGCGGCGCGCAAGGCCGCGCGCGAACAGTTGGACAACGGCGCCGACTGGATCAAGGTCTACATGACGCATCGCTCGTGGCTCGACAAGGAAGGCCATCTCGTCTCACAGCCCACACTGACCGTGGACGAGCTGCGCGCCATCGTTGACGAAACTCACGGCTGGGGCCGCAAGGTAGCGTGTCATGCCTACAACGGTATCGGCTTGCAGCGAGCCCTCGACGGCGGCTGTGACACGATTGAGCACGGCCTCGAAATGACGGACGCGCAGATTGCCCAGATGAAGCGAATGGATCTGTGGTACGTGCCAACCCTCGCCGTGTATTACCGCGATTGGGATCCGGCCGGAACACCCGACGGCGAACGCGACCGCAAGCGCGCGGCCGTGCATGAAGTCACCTTTCGCAAAGCACTGGCTGCGGGCGTCAAGATCGCCTTCGGCACCGATATGGGCGGCATTCCGTGGAATGAGCCCATTGCGCAGGAGTTCAGCCGCGAAGTGGCGCTCGGGATGACGCCGATGCAGGCCATTGAATCGTCGACGAGCCGGGCCGCGGAACTGCTGGGTCGTGCGGGTGAACTCGGCGTTGTTGCCCGAGGGGCCGTCGCGGATCTGGTGGCCGTGGACGGTGATCCGCTCGAGGACGTGTCGCGCCTTGAGCACGTGCACTTCGTCATGAAAGAGGGTCATGTGCTGCGCCGTCGTGGTATGGCGGTCGAAGGGCAGCCGCGATGAGCGCCCCGCAGACTCGATCGATGGCGCGCCTCGCGGCCACCAGTTTGGTCGGCGCGAGCATTGAGTGGTTTGATTTTTATCTGTACGGCGTGGCCGCAGCGCTCGTGTTCCCGACGTTGTTCTTCCCGAAGGGCATGCCCGCGTTCGTGTCAGTCCTGGCGTCTCTGAGCACCTATGCCGTGGGATTTCTCGCCCGTCCGTTTGGCGCGTTAGTGTTCGGCCATGTCGGTGACCGATTAGGGCGCAAAGCGGCGTTGGCGGTTGCCTTGGTGGTGATGGGACTGTCCACCGCGGCCATCGGTTTATTGCCGAGTTACGCCGTCATCGGCGCAGTGGCGCCGGCACTGTTGGTCCTCCTGCGTTGTGTGCAGGGTCTGGCGATTGGTGGCCAGTGGGGCGGGGCGATGCTTCTGGTGGTCGAGAGCGCACCGCCCGAAAGGCGTGGTTTTTACGGCAGTTTCGCCCAAGTCGGTGCACCGGCGGGCGTCGTGCTCGCCAATTTGGCGTTCTTGGTCATAGATCATTACACCGACCACGACTCGTTCATCGCCTGGGGATGGCGTATTCCGTTCCTGTTGTCGGCGGGGCTCGTGGGACTCGCGTGGTACATCCATCGGCGGATCGAAGAGACGGCTGCGTTTAAAGCGGCAGAACAGCGTGGGGACGCTAGTACGGCGCGCTCGCCGATACTCGATGCGCTCGTGAATCACCCCAAGCGCGTTCTGCTCGCGGCCGGCGCATTTTTGGCCGTGCAAGTCTCGTTCTACGTCGCGATTCAATTCGTCGTGGTGTGGGGCAGTAATACCGATTTTGGCCTCGGTCTGCCGAAGTCCCTGCTCCTCACCGCGGTGATGTGTTCGAGCGGCATCATGGCGCCCAGTCTCCTGTGGTGTGGCCGACTCTCGGATCGATTCGGTCGTCGTCGCGTCTACCTGTGGGGAGCGGCGCTATCGGGTGCGTGGGCTTTCGTGATGTTCCCTCTCATCGAAACGAAAGTTCCCTTTCTCGTCTTTTTGGGTATCGCCGGTAGCACGCTGGTGAATGGGTTGATGTACGGGCCTCAGGCGGCGCTATTTGGCGAATTATTCCCGACCTCGGTGCGCTATTCCGGCGCGTCGCTCGGGTATCAACTCGGCGCGGCATTTGGTGGGGGCTTCGCGCCCATTATCGCCACGTACATCTTGGATCAGACCCATCACACGATCGGCGTATCCATTTACATCCTGAGTGCGTGTCTAATCACGATCGGGTGCGTTCTCGCCATCGGAACCCGCCGGGAGATGACGGGCGGGGCGCTGTAACCCCGTCACCGCAGCGGTCTCGACAGTGCCACCAGGCACTGTCGAGCGGGGGGGATCTATGCCTCGCGGTCCGCTCCGGTCACACTCGGACGGACAAACCCGCGTTTACCGGTCATAAAGAACTGCAAGAACCGTTGCGTTTCGGCCGACGGGTAATCGCCCGAGGCGAGCGCGGCGGCTGCTAAATCGCGCGGGTTACCAACCGCGCGGCAGACGGTGTGAAACGCGCGCCGAATCTCGGCGATCGTCGCGGCCGGAACGCCGCGTCGTCGTAGTCCCACCGCGTTCAGCCCGATCAATTCGTCGCGCTCGGCAGTCATGCAGAATGGCGGTACGTCGCGGGTGAGGCGCGTCAGCCCACCGATCATGGCGCTTTCACCGATTCGACAGAACTGGTGGATCCCCGCCCCGCCCCCAATGAACGCCCGCTCACCGACGTGAACGTGGCCGGCCAAGAGCACTTGATTGGCCAGAATCACGCGGTCACCTACTTGGCCGTCGTGTGCCACGTGCGAGGTTGCCATCAAGAAGCAGTCCGAACCAATGGTCGTCGCTGTGCCGGCACGGGTCGCACGATTCACGGTAACGTGCTCGCGCAACACCGTTCGGTCGCCGATCACCACGCCGGATTCCGTCGCGGTATTGAACCCTAAGTCCTGCGGATCGCCACCAATGACGGCAAAGGGGTGGACGACAACGCCGTCCCCGAGTACCGCATGCCGCGTGACGATGGCATGGGCGTGAATGACGCAGTCGGCGCCGAGACGGGCGCCGTCTTCGACAAGGGCAGTGGGATGGATGCTCATGCGCAGATCGTGCTCGTGTAAAGGGTCTCCATCCTAGCCCGTCGCGAGGCCGATCGGACAGGGGCAGCGCCCGCTCGATGCTACGGTACACTGCAAACCATGCAGCGGACTCTCCGAACAGACGTCTACGACGTGGTGATTATTGGCGGCGGCGTCATGGGCGCCTCGCTCTCGTACTGGTTGTGCCAGCTGGATTCCACGATCCGTGTGGCGGTGGTCGAGCGCGACCCGACGTTCGCTCAGGCCTCGTCCGCACTATCCGCCGCGTCGCTCCGCCAGCAGTACACCACGGCGGTCAATATAGAGATTTCCCAACAGAGCCTCGCGTTGTTGCGCCGAGCGTCGGAATGGCTCTCCGTCGGTGACGACTGCCCTGATTTGAACTGGGTGGAAGGTGGCTACCTGACCCTGGGCAGTGCGCCCATGGCAGCGGGATTGCAGGCGGCACATCGGGTGCAGCGGGCGCACGGCGCTGACGTGGCGCTGCTCGCGCCTGCGGCGTTGGCTGACCGTTTCCCGTGGTTAAACGTCGCCGACCTCGCGGTGGGGTCGTTCGGAGTGACTGGCGAGGGTTGGTTCGACGGTTACCGGTTGCTGACGTCGCTCCATGCCAAAGCGCGCTCACTCGGCGCGGAATTTATCCGCGGCACTGCGGTGGATTTTGAGCGCTCAGGAGCGCAGCTGTCGGCCGTCAATCTGCAAGATGGTCGCCGGCTGGCTTCGCGGATCGTGGTGAATGCCGCGGGGCCTTGGGCCCGGCACGTGGCCGCGTTGGCGCATGTCTCGGTGCCGGTGAGCGCGCGGCGCCGCACGGTTTTCGTGCTGTCTTGCCCGACGCCGTTAGTAGGGTTTCCGTTGTTGATCGATACGAGCGGCTTCTGGATCCGCCCGGAAGGGTCATTTTACATCGGCGGTATCGTGCCACGCGACGACGCGGAGGATCTGCCGCTCGAGCCCGATACGGCGCCGTTCGAATCTGAGTTCTGGCCGGCGCTCGCGCACCGCGTACCGGCCTTCGAAGCGTTGCGCGTCGAACGGGCGTGGGCGGGCTATTACGAGATGAATACCTTTGATCACAACGGTATCGTTGGCCCTCATCCGGAAATCGACAATTTTTATTTGATGAACGGTTTCTCGGGTCACGGGATGCAACAGGCGCCGGCCGTGGGGCGTGCGTTGGCGGAGCGACTTCTCACCGGGGAGTATCGGTCGTTGGATCTGACGCCCTTGTCCTTTGATCGTATTGTGGCCGGGCGACCTTTGCGGGAAGACGCTGTCATCGGCTAGTTCTCCCGGGCCGAGCCCCAACAGTGAGCCGGAGGAATCGAGTATGCGGTGGTCTGTTCTTGCTCGCGGTCTGGGTCTCTTCTGTTGTCTGTTCGGTACGTCCGTTGTCGCGGTACCGTCACCGTCGGGCGACACACGTGCGGTATTGCGCGGACAAATCGAACAGGTGCTGAAGGCGACGCACGTACCCGGGGCCTCGGTGGCGTGGGTGGCCGCCGACGGTACGACGGGAACCGAGGGTGTCGGGTTAGCGGATGTGGCGTCTCACACGCCCGCCACGTCGAAGACGCTCTTTCGGATCGGTTCAGTCTCGAAGGGATTGACCGCACTCGCCGTGTTGCAACAGGTTGATGCCGGCCGCTTGCGGCTCGGTGACGCGGTAACGGCCCATATCGGGTCTGCGTGGTTCGTAAACCGCTACGAGGCAGAGTCGCCCACCACGATTGCGGATCTGTTGGAACACACCACCGGCTGGGATGACATGCACCTGCGCGAATACGCGAAGGATGCCGCCGGCATGACCTTAACGGAGGGGTTACGTTTCGAAACCGGATCGCGCGTGGCCCGCTGGGCTCCCGGAACGCGGATGGCGTACTGCAACTCGGGTCCAGCGGTCGCTGCACTCGTGGTCGAACATCTGACCGACACGCGCATCGAAGACTACGTCGCGACCCACCTGTTTGCACCGATCGGCATGGCGACGGCGACCTACGACGAGCCGAACGGCGTGCCGATAGCAACGCTGTATCACGACGATGGCACTACGCCATTTCGGTACTGGCACATTCTGTTTCGACCGGCAGGATCGATTAATGCGTCTGCCGAAGATATGGCGGCCTATCTGCATTTTTATCTGAGTCGTGGGACGGTAAACGGTCAGCACGTGGTCTCAACGGGCGCCCTGACGCGGATGGAAACACCGACGCGCGCGTGGTCCGCTCAAGCGGGACTGACGACGGGGTACGGGCTCGCCAATTACACCAGCATCGAGGACGGCTTCGTGTTCCACGGTCACGACGGTGGCGTGGAGGGTGGATTGGCACGGTTGCGGTACCTCCCCGAGGCAGGCGTCGGTTACTCCGTCGTGATCAACGGAGGTAATGCGGACGCACTGAAGCGCATTTCGGATCTCCTGCGTGCCCATGTGCTCGAGGGCGTACCGCGTCCCGCACTGCCGACGCCGGGGGCCGTGCCCCGCGAAGTGCTGCCGTACGCGGGTTGGTATCGGTTGGACTCGCCACGACAACAGTCCGATGCCTTCGCGTTGCGTCTGCTCGACTGGAAGCGGATCGGAATCACTGCCGCCGGTCTGACGGTTTACCCCCTGTGGGGTAGTCTCCCGCAACATTTTGTCCCGGTCGCCGGATACACATTCCGTATCCCGGATGCGCCGGCGGCGACCCTCGCATTGGCGCAGCCGGAGCCGGCCCTGCGTGTGCTCCTGCTTGGTACCGAAACCTATGTCCGCGTAGCGCCTTGGCAGGTCGCCGTCGAAGGGGTGGCTGCCACGTGGTCGTTACTCAGTGTGTTGGCGGGACTACTCTACGGGGCGGGCGCGACGGTCACTGCGGTGTTGGGCCGCCGCCGACCGCAGGATCGCTCCATCCGATGCGCGATGGCAGCCGCGGCCGTCAGCCTAACGGCCGTTTTTGTGTTGCCCAGCTTGGTCGGCGATGCGGTCATTGAGCGACTGGGGAATCCCACGATCTGGTCGGTCGGACTGTGTGCCGTGACGCTGCTGTACGCTGCAACCGTGCTTTGGTTGGCGGTGACGGTGATGCGCCCGCAGTCCGGTGCACGGGCCTGGGTCAGGCGCGTCGGACGCCTCACGGCCGTCGGACAGTGCACGATCCTTGTCTACCTTGCGTGGTGGGGCGTCATCGGCCTACGCACGTGGGTGTAATGCAGAGCGCTATTTCGCGAGGATGACCGGCTGATCTTGCACCGAGTAATGGCTCGGGAATAGTACGCCGTGACGTTCGATCGAGGAGTAGATCAACTCGTGATTGGCATCGAACCAACGGTGCGGTGCCTGAGACAGTTCCGGGAGTATCGCGAGGGTGTAAGCAATCGGGCCGGTGAGACGGACCACGGCCATTTTGCCGACCCCGGAGTAACGCGGGTCGTAGGTTTCGATGTTGGCCAGTACGCGGTTGATGACTCGTTCGAGTAACACATGCCCGGGTGTCGAAATCACGAACCACTGCTGAAATTCGCCGCCCGGTACGTTGTAAAGCTCCGGGTGTTCTCCCCACCAGCGGGCGCCACCGACGCCGCTGTCTCCCCATTGGGACAGGAGATATTGATCGTCCGGTCGCACGACATCCGTCAGGGGCTTGGCGGTGGAAGACTTAATGTCTAAATACACGCCGCCCAGGCGGTAGACCATCAGATACCGAAAAAGATCGGCCCGGGCTGCGCCGTACACCGGATTGATACGGAGGTACGCATCGCGAATAGCCCGTCCGTAATGGTCATGGATGAAATCGGGGATCTCGTCGTCCGTCCACAATCGGTAACTGTAATCGGGATGACGGGCGCGTAGCGCTGCGATCGAAGGGGCGATGATGTCCGGCACCGTCGCCGTCGGATACGTCTGGTGCAACAGTCGGGGAATGGCCTGACCACGACGCCAACTGGGGGCACGTAAGCCGGACAGACTGGCGAGATCTGCGCGCTTCAGATGGCGTTTGCGGAAGATTTCCCAGTCCGATATCGCCGTACGTGGGACCAGATCACGCGTCGCCGGTTCTGCCGATAGGACGCCTTCACCGTGGCGCAGTGCGACCGTTCCGTGCGGCGTGCCGGGGATGCCTTCGACAATGTCGATGCGAGCCAGCGCCGCAGCTTGTTCCGGATGCAAGCATGAGAAGGTCACTTCGGGGTGTATGCGATCACCGCTCTTGCGGAAGACGATCGGCTCGCCGTAGTCGCGATCGGGCATGGAGTGACTGAGCAGCGAGCCTTCCGGTGTCAGTGTGACGAGCGAGCCGTGATGAGAGACGAGGACGAACACTTCGTCGCTGCTTGTCGATCGAGCCGGTGCAAGATGCAGTCGAGCGACGGCTTCACGATCGAGACCGTAGGCAATGGTGCGCACAATGCCGTCGTATTCGGGGACCTCGCACAGCACTTCCTCGGACTCTCGGGCGAGATCAAACGGGGTTTCGGTAAGCACAACCCCGCTGCCGAAATCCACGCGTATGCTGGCACCGCTCGGCTTGTCCTGATTCGGGGGGAAATCGACCCGAGCCGGAACGTGCTCGGTCACGACCAGGAAGCGGCAGCGCCCCTGCAGGCGTTCCAGACCCTGAGCAATATCCGCATTGCTGAGATGCTGCAGGACCTGGCGAATGAACAGGACATCACACACCGGAACCGTGTCGGAGCGCAAATCGTGCAGACGGAAGTCAACATCGAGTGCGGCAAAGCGCCGGCGGTTGTACTCAATCAGATCGGGAACCACATCGCAGGCGGTGTAGTGACCACACAGGTCGCGGATCTGACTGCCGACGTTGAAGTCACCACAACCGAGATCGACCACCGAGGGCGGATGATCGAAGCGACGGAGGAACGCGCGGACAGCCTCCACGTACGGCGCCACGATCGTTGGCGAGTGTGAGCCACTGCCCGAGAAGAAGGCATGGTCGTCACCACCCCAGAGGTGGTCACGGTAGATCTGTTCAAAAGTCGCCGGGGTGGTGTCGCCCTCGGCACCGTCCTTGGGGGGGTGACTCATCGGGTAGCCATCAAGGTAATACGGGCATAGATCCCAAGGATGCACTATAAAATAGAGCCGTGGGCCTCAGTGTGACGCGTGTCGCAACACCCCTCTCGCACGCGCGCTCTCTGGGCAGGCTACGCCGTGCCGAGTCACGGATCATGAGCGGTGGTGAAATCGGCTTCGCCCATGACCCTGTCCGATGTTGACACTCAGCCCCGCGGTGTTGTCGGCGAATCTGACCGCCTGGGCGGCATCCCGAGTTGTTCGACCCACCTCGATGGGCGTTCGGTGGACGCCGCCCACCATCGCCTGCAAGGCGGTTACAGTGTCGACAGCCATGGTCCGACCGGGGACCAATCTCTGAGAGGCCACTATGAGCGCAGGTGCAGGATTTGTAGACGGCCACTACTGCAATTTGGCCGACGCGCGTCTACCGATCACGGATCCGGGCTTTACGCGTAGCGATGCGGTATACGACGTGGTGTCGGTCTGGCGGGGTCAGTTCTTTCGCCTGTACGATCATATCGAACGCTTTCTCGCCAGCTGTGCGGGCTGGCGATTGACGTGTCCCTACGATGCCCATCAGATCGCTGAAATATTGGCGGGGTGCGTGATCCGTGGTGGCGTTCAAGACGGCGCCTACGTATCGATGGCGTTGACCCGTGGGACGTTCCTTCCGGGTGCGCGGGCCGCCCGTGATATACGCGCAACGCGACCGATGTTCCTCGCCTATGCCATTCCCTATGTGTGGATCGTACCGCCGGAGACGCAGCGGGACGGGATACGCGCGATCGTGGCGAAGACGCCGCGCATTCCGAACGTGTGTGTCCCGGCAACCTACAAAAACTACCATTGGGGTGATCTCACGCAGTCGCGCTTTGAGGCGCTCGATGCCGGTGTCGATCAGGCGATTTTGGCGACTACCGACGGTTGGATCGCCGAAGGCGCGGGGTTCAATGTGTTCTTTGTTCGAAACCGGCAGCTCTACACGCCGGCTCATAATGTGTTGCACGGGATGACTCGGCGCACGGTGATGGAGCTGGCCGTCATGCACGGTGTGCCGGTACACGCCGCCGACTTTCCGGTACAGGCACTGCGGGATGCCGATGAGATTTTCTTAACGTCGACGGCCGGCGGTATCATGCCGGTTGTGGAGATCGACGGCCGTGTAGTGGGCAACGGTAAGCCAGGACCGATTGCCACTCAGTTACGAACGAGCTATTGGGATCGGCGGGAGCAGGGTTGGTATGGCACCGCAGTCGTCGCTGCGGATGTGTCGACCCACGAGGGATTACATCGTGCGACGTAAAGTGTGGGCGCTCCTCATTGCCGTGATCGCGACGAGTCTGATCATCAAACTCGGTGGTTGGCTCGTCAGCGCCCTGTTGCACGCGCGAGTGGAAGGGCATTGGCTACGTGTACTCAGCCTTTCCGGCGGTCTCGGTTTTCTGATTCCAGCAGTAGCACTGCCGATCATTTTCGCGCGCCGAGGCAAGACACTCCGTTCCCGGGAACGGCGCGCTCAGACGCTACCCGGGGCAACGCGGTTTGGTGCCCGCGATCACCAGTCGTAGAGCGCTCCCGCGAGCAGAGCGCCCTGTTCGCGGGTTAGAACGGTCGACGTTTTAGGCGTCGGTGTCACCGTTCGCGGGTATCCACCATTCGTGCCCTCGATGGGTCTCGGCGTATTCTGGCCAGCGATAATCAATCGGTGCTTGGAAGTCCTTGGGCAAGAGCGGTTCGATACGCTGTGAACCGGTCGTCCGCTGTAGCCACTCGGCCCGCGCAGCGGCGAGGGTTTCCGGTGAGCAGAGCAGGTCGATTAGTGTCGACGCAATCGTCTTTCCGGCCACTTGCACGGTCGGATCAATGCACGCGGGAAGCCCGCCGAGCGCATTCGCAACCCACGCCGGATAGCCGGCATACCCCGCGGGGGCCGCCAGCATCGGCCGCGCAATGTAAAAACGCACCGTCGGGGCGTACCACGTCATTTCAACGTAATCGTCGCTCGTCCAGTTCTTCTGCCAGGCCGGCATATTCACCCGCAGTTGCTGCTCGGCCGCTTCCGGAGAGATCAGTTTGCTCAAGGCAGGCAGGAAGGGATCACGCATCGGTTCCAAACCTAGGTTCGACTGAATCTCACGTGCCAATACCTTCGCCGTCTCGTCGTATTTCGGTGCACCCACTGCGGACAGATTGCGCCACGTCAATTGGGCTAAGGCGTGGTTCGCCACGCCCGGCCGCGTACGGGACACCCACCGTTTGACGAGACGACAGTGGGCAATTCGCGCCGCGTGCTCTGCGTTGCGGTCCAACACTTCGAGGACGGATTCCGCCATCGCCACATCGGGGCAGCGCCAGGAGTACTGAATTTGGGCGAGGTGCGCCGGTAAGTTATCGGCCGTCGCCTGACCGGCCGTCAGGATCGCTTCATTCAGAGACCAACCGCCCGTGTGGGCCAGCATTGATTCGAGGGTCGCCTTCGTGGACCCGTACATGGAAAAGAGGGCGACATTCGCACCCGGCGCTCGGGCGGCCGAGTGCGATGCGGGAATAGGGCTGTCCGCGTTGCCGACACCCCAGGTCTCGGCTTCATCGCAAATGAAGGAATAAATGCGGCTGTAATAGGCACCACAGTGCGTATCGAGGCGTACCGTGTTGCAGAGCGGCAGCATATAAAACGGATGGAAACTCAGCATCGCGTCAATGCCGTCGTAATAGCCACGCAATCCGTGCACCAGCTTTGAGCCTTGCACTTTTTCGGCAGGTTCTCCAAAGAACCGTAGGGTGCCTGTCAGTCCGTGCTCGCGCATGGCGTGTTGCGCACCGAGTAAGCCCGCCAGCGCGCCGATACCTAGCGCGGAGTGCGGGTCGGTATGCCCCGGAGCGTAGGGCGACAAGCCCGTGCGGGGGCCACGCTGCGTCGCCGCCGCCTGGCAGTTCCCCGGCACCGCATCGTATTCTGCATACGCACCGAGAGTGGGTCCCGTTCCGTTGGACCAGTGCGCCGAGAAGGCCGTCGGCATGCCACCCGAACCTTGTTCGACCATAAAACCCGCTTCACGCAGCTTTTCCACAAAAAAAGCAGCGGAGCGGTATTCGCGCCATGCCGGTTCGGCGTAATGCCAAATTGTACTGTGCCAGTCAGAGTACTGCGCGTGGTGGGCCTGGACATGCTGTATGGCGCTGAGCTGGGCAAGGTTCATGGAAAGCTTCCTTCGGTGGACGCCGGAATTGTAGCGCCCTGCAGGGTTGGGTTCAGTCGGTCTTATCGACGGTCGTCCGCGATAATGTGGGTCATTCAGAACAACGGATATCGATAGGTCTACGCGGAGTGCGTGAATTGCCGATGCGCAGTCCACCCTTTTTGGTATCCAAATAGACAGACGATGGAGCCGAATCAAAGGAGTGATCTGTGGGCCAAAATCGCAAGCACCTGAACCGTTTGGTAGAGGCTAGGGTGAATCTGGCCTACCAAGTGTTCATGCTCTTTCTGTGTCTCTATGCCCTCTTGGCACTCTCGGCGGAAGTGCTGTTACCCATCAATGTTCAGGGGCGTCAGTTGCTGGAGTACGTCGACTACTTTATTTGCGTCATCTTCTTCGTCGACTTTCTGCTCAATTTGCTCGCGGCGGAGAGCAAGTGGACTTACCTGCGTACGTGGGGCTGGATTGACGTGTTATCCAGCATCCCGTCCGTCGACGCTCTGCGCGTCGGTCGACTGGCGAGAGTGTTGCGCATTTTGCGTTTGCTCCGTGCTCTCAAAGTCAGTCGCTTCGTCGTGCTGCATATAGTGCGGCAGCGTAAAGGAGCGGTTCTCTACGGTGCTGCGGCGATCGCGTTCAGCATGGTGATCGTCTCGAGTATTGCAGTCCTATCCTTCGAGACCGTGCCGGGGGCGAACATACGCACGGCCGGTGATGCGCTGTGGTGGGCGCTCTGCACTATTGCAACAGTAGGGTACGGTGACTATTACCCCGTCACTTGGGAAGGTCGCGCGGTGGCAGCACTGCTCATGACCGTGGGCGTCGGCATGATTGGTGTGCTGTCGGGCACCATGGTGTCGTGGTTTGTGCAACCGGGCTACGATCGTGAAACCGACGAAATTCGTCATTTGCGCGCAGAAATCGCCGAACTCACTCGGATGGTGAACGAAAGGCTTCCGGTGGAGAACCCTGTGGTTGCCTCGGGGCAGCTATGTGTCGATCCACGCGAGGGGTCCTGATTGGATGACCCCTCAAGGGCATCCGTGCTCGGCATAGGGCCGGTTCGTAACGGGCTCGCTGCTCGTTTATAAGTGGCGATCACCGCCGTAGGAAGAGGACCACACTCATGGTCAGGCCGATGACGACCACAGCCGTCCGGACGACTGACGTGGGGAGTCGCTTCGCCACTCGCGCGCCGAGATAGCCACCGGCTATCGCTGCGACGAGCATCACACTGGCGGGGAACCACGCGACTTTGCCGGCGATGACGAAGCACACGACGGCGATGGCGTTGACAAGGCCGGACAGCAAGGTCTTGAGCGCATTGGCTTCATGGATGTCGGTCACACCGAATAATCCAAACAGGGCCAGCATCAAAATGCCGACGGCCCCGCCAAAGTAGCCGCCATAGATCGCGAGCAGAAACTGTAAGGCGTAGAGAAAGCCACGACCGATATGTACTCGCGCGGTTAACCAGGCAACCACCCGACGTGAAAACGCAAAAACGAGGGTTGCGAACAGGAGCAACCAGGGGACCAGTGCTGCGAAGGCACGGGCTGGAGTAAGGAGTAGGAGTGCTGCGCCGGCTATGCCGCCGGCGAGGCTTGTACCAATCAGGTGCGCGGAGGGTACGCCGTCTATGCGCGGGAAATGGTCTCGGTAGGCCCATGCACTGGTGAGTTGGCCGGGGAATAGCGCGACCGTGTTGGTGGCGTTCGCGACCACCGGGGAGATACCGGTGAACACAAGAGCGGGGAACGATAAAAAGGTACCCCCACCGGCGACGGAATTGATCACACCGGCAGCGAGCGCTGCGGCACTCAGTAAGAGCAAGTCGGACACGGACATAAAGGGTACGACAGCCTCGGGCAAGGGGAATTCGCGCGCAGTGATGTTACCCCTCACCCGAGCGCGGCGTAAGCCGTAGCGGGCGGCGCCGAGCGGCCTTGGTCCGAAAGGTATCAGCGAGGACTTGACGGAGCACCCGTGACCTTGGTTACCTGCATCCTCACTCGTAGGGGGATGACCGATGCCTAGTTGCCTGTGGAATCGTTCGGCTTTGGTTCTCATCGGCGCCCTCAGCGCGGTCACAGGGTACGCCAGCGCCGTCGCGCCGCTGGCGTACCCTTCGGTGTCACGGGGAACCGTCACCGAGTCGCAGTTTGGAGTGACAGTTGCTGATCCGTACCGCTGGCTCGAAGAGCTCGATAGCCCCGCCACTCACGCCTTCGTCGCGGCTCAAAATGCCCTGACGACGTCCTATCTGAGCGGTTTGCCAGGACGGGATCGACTTCGCCATCGTTTGGCCGAGTTACAGCAATACACTCGCTACGGGACTCCGTTCGGTGAGGCGGGCGCTATGTTCTACACCATGAACACCGGCCTACAGAATCAGAATGTTCTGTATCGCCG
>DAINQU010000010.1:96788-98948 GCA_036742455.1 Steroidobacteraceae bacterium
AGCGCGTTCCCGGCACCGAAGCCGGGCGACGAACTGGCTGCCGAAGATCGGAATGATGCGCTGTATCGGCATGACCTCGGCACACCGGCGACGACGGATCGGCGCCTGTGGTCCGATCCGGAGCATCCGGATCGCCAGTTTCAGCCTGCCTTGTCGGACGACGGTCGGTACCTCGTGATCGCCAGTGGTGAGGGCGAGGTGGGTGACAAGGGTCTCGAGGACATCCATATCTTCGATACCGTCTCGGGCACGGCGCTGGCCATGACGACCGGCTTTAGCGCAGCCTTCGTGTACGCCGGTTCGGATGCGGGACTTTTGTATTTCGTGACGACGGATCACGCTCCGAACGGACGGGTGATCGCCGTCGATCCCACGCAGCCGCAACGGGACCACTGGCACGATGTCATCCCCGAATCCACGGATACGCTGCTCGTCAGTGAACCGGTCGTCAGCGTGATCAGTCACCGTCTGCTGGTGCAGCGTCTACACGACGCGCACAGCACGGTGGCAGTGTATGACCTGACCGGACAGTACCTGCATTCCATAGCGCTACCGGGTGCCGGATCGGTGCATGGCTTTGGTGGCCGTTCGACGGACAGTGCGACCTACTTCAGTTACACCGATGCACTAACGCCGAGTACGGTGTATCGCTACGATGTCGTGCACCATCAGACTCAGCGTCTGCAGGCGCCAACCGTCCATTTTCGGCGGGCGGACTTCGTTGCCGAGCAGGTGTTTTATCCCGGATATGACGGAACGCGGATACCCATGACGCTGGTGTATCGCAAAGGCATGCGTCGAAACGGCCGCAATCCGACCCTGCTGTATGCCTATGGCGGGTTTGGCATTGCTGAGTTACCTCATTTCGCGGCGCACCGTATCGCATGGATCGAACGTGGAGGCATTTTCGCCATCGCCAATATCCGTGGCGGCGGTGAATACGGCGAGGCGTGGCATCGTGCAGCGACCGGTATCCATCGCCAAGTGGCATTCAATGATTTCCAAGCGGCTGCCGAATGGTTGGCTCAAGAACGGTATACCACGCCAGCCCGTCTGGGGATTCAGGGCGGATCGAACGGTGGACTACTCATGGGCGTGAGCGTGACGCAACGTCCGGCGCTCTATGGCGCGGTTATCGCGCAAGTGGGCGTGATGGACATGCTGCGCTTCGACCGTTTCGGCCAGGGCGCGGGGTGGACCGGCGATTTCGGCTCACCCTCCGAGGAATCGACGTTCCGGGCGTTGGCGAGGTATTCACCGGTCCACAACGTGCGGGCCGGTCTGGAGTATCCCGCGACCTTGATCGTGACGGGTGACCACGATACCCGCGTCTACCCGGCGCACTCCTTCAAGTTCGCGGCCGCCTTACAGTCGGCGCAGGTCGGATCTGCACCCATCTTATTGATGCTGGAGAAGGCATCGGGGCATGGGGGAGGCACGAACGTGTCGCAGGCTATCGAGCAAAACGCCGACATCTACGGGTTTCTGTGGAAGGCTTTGGCGGGCGACGTGGCAGCGACGCGGAACCGTACTCCCTAGCCGCATTGGAGTACCGCTTCTTCGATGCGAGATCGGACGTCGCATCTCGGGATCGGGTTAAGGCCTCGGAACCGTCTGCGCGGTTCCGGCTGCATCCGGCCACATTACCTCGGTGATCCGCAGGAGACCCGTGCCGGGGGCCGCAACGGTCATCACGGGCGAGTGGCGGAATCGCGCACCGTGCGAGGTGGTGTGCCACCCGGATGACCGTGCCGGGCAGACCGCGGTTAGCAGTCCGCCCGGCCGAAGGTCGTTAACGAGGCGTCAGAACTTATAGTTCGCGCCGATCAACACCTGGCGCCCGAACGTGTGGTACTGACTGAGCACCGACTGTCCGTACGATTGCTGACTGACGATGTACGGCCGATCCGTCAAATTTTCGCCCTGCAACTGTATTTCCAGATTTCTGAGAGAACCCGATTGGATCGTGTAGCCGATTTGGGCATCCAGCAACGCCTCCGGTTCGATTTGGTCCATCACGAACTTAAAGGCATTTAGGCGGAAGGCCGAGTAACCCGAGCGATAGCGCTCGGCCACGCGTAACTGCCAACCGCTCTTTTCGAAGTAGAGCGCAGCGTTGGCGACAATCTTCGACAACCCGTCGAAGGTAATCGCCGGATT
>DAINQU010000011.1:2500-92124 GCA_036742455.1 Steroidobacteraceae bacterium
TTTCGCCCTTCATTTACCGATGTTTTCAGCGCATTGACGTAGCTCATCGGCTTGAACGATAACAACTCAAAATACCGCCACATCAGCGTGTCACTGATGGACATAATTTTCCCGAAAATGTCCTCGGGGCTTTCGGCAATACCAATGTAATTGCCGAGAGATTTCGACATTTTATTGACGCCATCGAGCCCTTCCAGCAGCGGCATGGTCAATACGACTTGCGGCTCCTGCCCGTAATTTTCCTGCAGATGCCGTCCGACCAGGAGATTGAATTTCTGGTCCGTGCCACCCAGCTCAACGTCAGCTTTGAGTGCAACGGAGTCGTAGCCCTGTACTAACGGGTACAGGAATTCATGCACGGCTATGGGTTGACCGCCTTTGTAGCGCTTCGAGAAGTCGTCGCGCTCCAGCATTCTCGCCACAGTGTATTGCGCAGCGAGGCCAATCAGGCCCGCACTACCCAACTCGGTCATCCAACGCGAGTTGAAATCAATCTTCGTTAATTCGGGATCAAGGATCTTAAAAATTTGGGTCTGATACGTGCGCGCGTTCGCTTCAATCTCATCCCGGGTCAAACGGGGGCGAGTCGTATTTTTCCCGGTTGGGTCGCCGATCATCCCGGTGAAATCACCGATCAGGAACACGACCTCGTGTCCGAGTTGCTGGAATTGGCGCATTTTGTTGATCAGCACGGTGTGCCCGAGGTGCAGGTCGGGTGCCGTCGGATCGAAGCCCGCCTTGATGCGCAGAGGCGTTCCGCGCGCGAGCTTTTTGCGGAGATCTGCCTCGAGGAGGATTTCTTGGGCCCCACGGCCCAGCTCCATCATTTGCTCTTCCACCCCTAACATGCGCATCTCCCAATCAGTCATCGTAGGTACGCGCAATGTAGGGACGCTGTGCCCGAAGCGCAAATCGGGACCGTTGACACGGTTCTGTCGCCAGCGTTGCGCGATCCTAATGACGGGGTCACAGTCCGTCCGGCGAGGAGATGGGACGGCGTACGCCTCGGGTCGAGAGCCGGCGATCTTCACGCAAGCGCACCCAGGTCGGAGACATATGCAGTATTTGCGAGGCAAGTGGCTTTACCTGGCGGCGGCCGTGATCGGGTATTTCGGCCTCTACGGAGCGTTGTGGCTGACGGCGACGTCAGGCGAGGAAGCGGGTGCCGGCGTTCGGCCAGCTACGAATACCCCACAAGCATCAGGCGAATGGGTCGTCCGTCGGGGGTCCTATGGCTCTGTCGCTCGGCAAATTGACGGCCTTCAAACTCAGTGGGAGTCCATCTGCGGCCGCAGCACACTGGTGCCGCGGGCGGATGACGCGATTCGCGTCGCGATTCATGCGGGAACTGTTGTCGCCGTCGATTGGCGCTCGCGCAGCGGGCGCTGCCGGGCCGTGCGATACGTCGCGCCGGACGGACGGGTCGGGTTTTACACGCCCGACGGTCATCTCGCCCGGCCGGTCTTCCTCGAGTCCCCGATCGCGGCAGCGAAAATCAGTTCGAGCTTCGGGCGGCGTATCGACCCTTGGTGGCAACGGGTGTCCGCGCACAGCGGGGTGGACTACGCGGCGCCGGTGGGCACGCCAATACACGCCATCGGCGACGGCCGAGTGGTTGCTCTCGGGGCGCAAGGGACCTATGGAAACATGCTCCGGTTGGCGCACGGCGAGCATGTGGAATCATTGTATGGACATATGGCGTCCTATGCTCCGGGGCTTCGGGTAGGCCAACCCGTCCGACAAGGCGACGTTATCGGATATGTCGGACAGTCCGGGTTGGCCACCGGTCCCCACCTGCATTTCGAGTTCCGTATCGGTAGCCGTCAGGTGGATCCCTCCACCGTCGGCGCTTTCGTGACGGACCGGATTCCTGAGAACGCTCGGCCCGATTTCGAGCAAAAAGCCTCGGCGGCCTGGTCCATTCTGGACAGCGGGATCGCGCGATAGCCGCCAAGCGCCCCCTCGCCGCACGTGTAACACAGCCATCTCGCGACCCGTGGTAGGTTGATGACATCGATAGTCAACACAGACAGCCCATGGAATCGCCGAACTTTCGCGCCCCGGAAAATTTCATTAACCGGGAACTCTCCTTCCTTGAGTTCAACCAACGAGTCCTTGATCTGGCGCAAGACCCAGCGGTCCCTCTCCTCGAGCGGCTGCGGTTTTTGACCATCAGTTCGGCTAATTTGGATGAGTTTTTCGAAATTCGCGTTGCTACGCTGTACGAACGTCGGGAGGGCGGCTCGACGAGCGTAGGCTTGGACGGGCGCTCCGTGGGCGAACAAATTGATGCGATCCACGCTCGGACGCGACGCCTCGTCGATGAGCAGTACCGGACGCTCAATGACGTGCTAACCCCGGAACTGTTAGCCGCCGGCATCGATCTGACCTACCACCCGGATCTGACGGCAGCGGAAGAACGCGCGCTTGAGCAGCACTTTCAACTCAATGTAGAACCCGTACTCTCCCCGCTCGCCTTAGATCCGGCGCGCCCATTCCCACGCATCCAAAATAAGAGCCTCAATTTCATCGTGCGCCTCGAGGGTACGGATGCGTTCGGCCGCGACACCAACTTGGCGATCGTGCAGGTGCCCCGTTCCTTGCCTCGGGTGATCCCGATGCCCGGCCGACAAACGGCGGGCCTCATGCGCTTAGCCTACCTGTCTGCCGTAATTCAACGATTCGCAGGCCACTTATTCGAAGGGATGGCCGTCAAAGGATGTTGGCAGTTCCGGGTCACTCGAAACAGCGATCTGTTTGTCGACGAAGAAGAAGTCGACGACCTTCGGCGAGCGATCGAGGGCGAATTGGCCGATCGACGCTACGGCGATGCCGTGCGATTGGAAACGGCGCACGACTGCCCACCCGAATTGACTGCATTCTTGTTGGAACAGTTTGGCCTATCCTCGGCCGATCATTACCGCCTGCCCGGCCCCGTCAATCTGAATCGACTCGCATCAGTCTATGACCTTGCCGATCGGCCAGATCTGAAGTTTCCCAACTACACGCCGGGCTCGCCGGCCCGCTTTGCGGATGGCGACGTGTTCGCGGCGATCCGAGAAAATGACGTGATGGTTCATCATCCGTTTCAGTCGTTTGCGCCGGTGATGGACTTTTTGAGGAGAGCGGCAAAGGACCCAGCGGTCCTCGCGATCAAGCAGACACTGTACCGCTCGGGCTCCGACTCGGCCGTCGTGGATGCGCTCGTGGAAGCCGCTCGAAACGGAAAAGACGTCACGGTCATCGTGGAGTTGATGGCACGATTTGATGAGGCCGCCAATCTGGAGCTCGCTAGCCGCCTTCAAGAAGCAGGCGCGCACGTTGTCTATGGTGTCGTGGGGTACAAGACTCACGCCAAGATGATTCTGGTGGTGCGGCGCGAAGAAGGTGTGCTGCGGCGGTACTGCCATATCGGGACAGGCAACTACCACGCTAAAACTGCGCGGGCGTACACCGACTATGGTCTATTTACCGCCAATGCGTCCATTGGGCAGGACATGCACGAACTCTTCCTGCAGTTAACCAGCCTGACGCGCACACCCAAGTTGCGAAAGTTGCTGCAGTCGCCCTTCACGTTGCACGACACGCTGATGGACTCCATCGCTGCAGAAACCGCCGAGGCTCGGGCAGGCCGACCCGCCCGAATTATCGCGAAAATGAACTCGCTGATTGAGCCGCGGATTATTGCTGCGCTGTACGAAGCATCCAGCGCAGGGGTTGAAATCGACCTGATCATCCGCGGCATCTGCGCGCTGCGACCCAGCGTACCCGGCGTTTCAGAAAACATCCGCGTGCGCAGTATCGTTGGTCGATTCCTTGAGCATTCCCGCGTCTACTATTTCCTTAATAAGGGCAAGCACAAGGTCTGGTGCTCCAGCGCGGACTGGATGGAGCGCAATTTCTTCCGTCGAGTCGAAGTTGCCGTACCGATCGAACGCGCCAAACTGCGCGATCGAATCATTGGGGATCTGGAGTCGTGGCTGTCCGACAATACGAACGCTTGGATTTTGCAATCGGACGGCACGTATCGTCGCGTGACGACCAACGACGAGAAACCTTACTCGGCGCAGCAAGCGCTCTTGGCTCGATACGCCGAAGGCTAGAGACTAGGCTGCGGTCAGGCGAATGCCGGCCGCAGCGAGGTACTCGGTTTCGAGCGCGAGATCCGCTCGAGTGAGCGGATGCGAGGCGAGCCATCCGCGCGGGAATCGGATGTCGAGGGAACGTGCCTTTGCCGTTAACCGCATGGGTGGCAGTGGCGCGCGACTCCGCCCTCGATGCAGGAGCACCGAAAGACGCAGCAGCAGCGTTAGATGCAGCGCTCTGAGGTGCCAAGGCGGCACGAGTTCATCGGCCTTATCGAGTATCAATTTGCGTCGATGTGCCCCCACCAAGCAGGCCAATAAGCCCTGCTCCTCGCGAGGGAAACCAGGCATTTCCGCATGTGCGAGCAAATACGCGGCATGCTTGTGATGGCCTGAGTGGGAGATATCGAGCCCGATCTCATGCAAGCGAGACGCCCAGCGTAGAACTTGTTCAGCGAGAGGATCATCCAAATCCCACGCTGCAGACACTTGGGCGAGACAGGCGATCGCCGTTTGCTCAACGCGCGCGGCTTGTTCTGTATCGGTATGGAATCGAGCGGCCATGGAACGCACACTGCGTTCGCGCGCATCGTCTTCGGGTCGCAGGCGACCTAACATGTCGTACAGAAGGCCTTCGCGCAACGCCCCGTCGGCGACCTTC
This sequence comes from Steroidobacteraceae bacterium, assembly GCA_036742455.1. Classification (GTDB taxonomy): domain Bacteria; phylum Pseudomonadota; class Gammaproteobacteria; order Steroidobacterales; family Steroidobacteraceae; genus CAIKZZ01. Next base: position 7,247 of record DAINQU010000011.1, read on the forward strand.
ATCTCCGTGATCCCCAGCGTATCGAAGACGGCGGTCATAATGGCTAAACCGCCCGGAAACACGGGCCAGCGTTCCGCATCAACGGACAGCAATCCCGAACGCCGCACGTTCCCGGCAGCGATCAATCGATCGGCCAATTCGCGCAGCCCGTCGCGGGTGATCAAACTGTTGGAAGGGTTAATTTCGCGGAGCGCCTCACCGATGGCGCGTGCCGTCCCACTGGACCCGATCGCGTGCTCCCACCCGATCGCCCGAAAGGGTATCTGTAGCGGCTCAAGCTCGACGGCGCAATCAACGACCGCGTTCTGAAAGCGGCGAGCGGCAATGCGGCCATCCGGAAAGTGACGCGCGCTGACCGCGACGCACCCCATATAGAGGCTCTCTAAAATTCGATGATCATGACCATCGCCGATAATACATTCGGTGCTGCCGCCACCAATATCCACCACAAAGTGGCGTCCTGACTCCAGCGATGTGGTCTGAACGACGCCTTGATAGATCAATCGCGCTTCTTCGATACCCGAGATAATCTCTATCGGGTGCCCTAACGCATCGCGAGCTCGCTCGAAGAAACCCGCTTTATGGCGCGCTTTGCGCAACGTATTCGTTCCAACGACCCGTACCGAATCGGCACGCATGTCGCGTAAGCGCTGCCCGAAACGGGCCAACGCTCGTAGCGCACGATCCGTGGCTTCTTTCGACAAACGGCCGTTCTCATCAAGGCCGGCTGCCAAACGAACCATCTCTCGCAAACGATCCACAATCGTCAGTTGGCCATGCGCATAGCGCGCGACCACCATATGAAAGCTGTTTGACCCGAGATCGACCGCTGCCAATACGTCAGGGACGCGAGGTTGATTCGGCATTTTTCTACGCTACTGCTAGGCGGCGAACGAGGAGCCACAACCACACGTTGTTTTGGCATTCGGGTTCCGAATGACGAATTGGGCGCCCTCGAGGCCCTCGCGATAGTCAATTTCGGCGTTCACGAGGTACTGGAAGCTCATCGGATCGATGAGCAGGGTCACGCCCTGATTTTCAACCGTCATATCACCGTCTTCCACGGCTTCATCAAAGGTGAATCCATACTGAAAGCCGGAGCAACCGCCACCTTGGACGTAGACGCGCAATTTGAGCGCCGGATTGCCCTCCTCGCGGATGAGCTCAGCAACTTTTGATGCCGCAGCGTCCGTAAATACGAGCGGCAACGGCGGGACATCGTTGGCGACAATGGACAAATCAGTCATAGCGGCATACCAATCAATAACTTAGGTAAATTCTAACGGATTCGCCGGGGCGATCAAAAGCACGATTCTGACATGTAACCGCGGTAGCCCGGCGTCTCTTCTTCCTCCATCATGAGGGCGATGGACGCTTCTCACAACCTTCCTCGCTCAACGGCCGTTTGTGTCACTTTAGTGTCAGCCGCGCTGTTCGGAATGGCGACCCCTGCCGTGAAGCTGTTTATGGGTGGAGTTGAGCCTCAATTGGCTGCAGGAACGCTCTACGTCGGGATGGGGGTTGGTCTTGCGGGCGCCTATCTCCTAGAAGGTGCTCCGAACCCGCGGATTGAGCGCAGTGAATACGGATGGTTGGCCGTGTCTCTGCTCTGTGGCGGCTTGCTGGCGCCCTGGTTCATTTTTTGGGGACTGGCTCACGCCACGGCAACGACCACCTCACTGCTCGCCAATACGGAAGTGGTCTTTTCGACCTTACTCGCGCGATTCCTATTCGGAGAGCGCTACTCGGGACGTCTTTTTGTAGGTGTCGCGCTGATCCTCGCCGGCACGGTGGTGCTCAGCGGGTTGGGAAACGGGCCGATAGACCTCCTGCCGGCTCTGGCGATCGTCGTCGCTTGCGGATTCTGGGGATTGGATAACAACGCGGTGCGAAAAATTGCCCACGCGAACGCGAGTTTCATCGGCGCGACCAAGGGACTGGTCGCGGGATTTTCGAACGTAGCACTCGCATTCGCGTGTGGTGCCCACGTCCATGCAGTGCGGCCGCTGATCAGTATCGGCATCGTCGGGATTGTCTGCTACGGACTCAGTTTTGGACTCTACGTTCAAGGACTGCGTGTGCTGGGTGCGGCCCGAACCAGTGCCTACTACGGTACGGCCCCGTTCGCGGGTGCCGTGACCGCCCTCCTTTTGCTTCAGGAGCCGGCGAGCCCACGACTGGGTATCGCAGCGGCACTGATGGCGGGCGGCATCTGGTTGCACCTTTCAGAGCCTCACGCGCCGGTGGGCCCACACCTCCTCGCGGGCCCAGAGACGGACGAGCCGGCTCCCACATGAGGTTCGCGCGGCTGGCAGCGCACGGTACACTGACGCCTTCGTCGTCCACGGAGTGAAGCGTGCTTTACCTTTGGTTGAAGGCCTTCCACGTCATTTTCGTGGTGGCCTGGTTTGCAGGACTCTTCTATCTGCCGCGCCTTTTTGTGTACCACTGCGACGCCAACAGTGGCGCCGAGGACGCTCGGTTCAAGGTCATGGAGCGTAAGCTCTACAAATTCACAGTCCTGAATACCGTCATCGCCATTGGCTGCGGGCTCGGCCTGCTGGCGTTAGCACCGCATTGGCTGACGCAGCATTGGCTGCAGCTGAAACTGGCGCTCGTCGCCGCTCTCGTGGGGTTTCAGTGGTGGTGTTGGCGCGTGGTCGTGGCTTTCCGCGAGGGGCGGAATCGTCATACCGACCGCTGGTATCGCTGGTTCAACGAGATACCCACACTGCTTCTTTTTAGCATCGTGATACTCGTCATACTCAAGCCGAACATCTAAACCAACCCGTCACCTTCCGGCTCATCCAGCACCGGTTCGCTCTGCGGATCAAACCACCATTGCGGATAGGGAGGCAATCCAGCCGGGAAAGCCATAGTGCCGAGTTCGTGCAAGGCTGACTTGTAGACGTCGCGCTTGAAATACACCACCTCGCGAACGGGTTCCCAGTAGTCCGCCCAGCGAAATTCTTCGAATTCCGGCGGCTCGTTGGTCGCATCAAAGCGGATACGCGCGTCGTCGCCGAGAAATCTCAGCAAGGCCCAACGCTGTTTCTGGCCGACACAGCGAGGAATACTGCTCCGACGGACGTACTGACGGGGTAGGCGGTATCGCAGCCATCCTTGCGTCTCGCCGACCAGTTGGACGTCGGCCGCGGTGAGCCCCGTCTCCTCTTCCAGTTCTCGGTACAGGGCATCGCGGAACGGCTCACTGCGTTGAATGCCCCCTTGCGGGAACTGCCAGCCCTTCCCGCCGCTACGACCGCCCAAAAAAACGCGGCCGTCATCCCGCATCAGTACGATGCCTACGTTTGCTCGAAAACCTTCATCGTCTATCCAGTCAGCCATCATTCCTCCGGCATCTCCCCGATTCTTTCACAGGTCGCTCCTAGGACCAAACCCATCTGATCAAGTGCACACGACCGTCGATCCGGGGTAGTCTCAGCGACCCATCCCTGACTGCGGTCACTTTGTGCTTGCGCACCTCTCCCGCCGCCCCGGCCTCGTCATTTTCTTGCTCGCGGTCGCGGCGACCGTCACGCTCGGCGCGGCCATTACCTTTGGCAGCGCCGGTCCCGGCGCCGAAGCGCTGTGGCCTCGCCTGCTGGATGGGTCCGACCCCTTGGCACGTGCAATCGTGCTCGACTTGCGTCTGCCGAGGGCGCTAACCGCCTTTGCGGTGGGTGGTTTACTGGCGCTCGCTGGGGTCGCCATGCAGGTACTGCTGCGCAACCCGCTGGCCGATCCCTATGTCTTGGGCGTATCCGGCGGAGCGTCGGTCGCGGCGCTCAGCGCCATGCTGGCGGGCCTGTCGGCCTTCGCCACTCAAGGGGCCGCCTTCTCCGGCGCGCTCGGTGCAACGTTATTGGTCTTCGGGCTGTCCCACGGTCCGGGCGGGTGGACCCCCACGCGACTACTGCTGACGGGGGTTGTCGTTGCGGCGGGCACGGGCGCCTTGGTGAGCCTACTCCTCGCGGCTGGCGACCCCACACTCCTGCGGGGCATGGTCTACTGGCTCATGGGGGACCTGTCCTGGGCCGGATCGCCACTGCCGCTGTGGCTTTTGCTCGCGCTGGCCGCGTCGGCGGGGATATTCGTCGCCCGTCCGCTCAATGTTCTCGCGCGGGGTGACGTACAAGCGCAATTGCTCGGCGTACCGGTCGGACCCCTACGCGTTTCTTTGTTCGTCTGTTCCAGTCTGATTACCGCAGCCACCGTCACCACAGTGGGATCGATCGGCTTTGTGGGCCTTGTCGTTCCGCATCTGGTGCGACTCGTCCTGGGGTCAGACCATCGGCGTGTGATCCCGGCGGCCGCGTTAGCGGGTGGAATATTGGTAACACTCGCCGACCTGTTGGCACGCACGGTTCTCGCGCCACGCCAACTGCCGGTCGGGGCACTGACCGCGCTCGTCGGTGTGCCCTTGTTCCTCGCGCTGCTGCGCCGCGCTCAACCCACTGCCTGACCGGACTCGGGCTCTTTGCTCCGTTCGGGGCGCGGCCGGGTGTGTAAATACTCGCGGCCGCGCTCCATCATTTGACGGAATCCCGCCGCATCGCCCGAACGAACCGTTGCCCGCAATCGCTCGACCGCGAACAGCAGCGCAGACAACGACTCCGTGCCGTAATCATTGAGTGCCTGAATCTCAAAGTACAACGCAGGGCTTTCCTCGGCCACACGACTCGCGACATCGAGTTGGGAATCGAAGGTCGTACTGGACATTCGCGCCAAACGAGGAGCCGCTTCCCCGCTCTCCGCGAGCGCGGTGAAGAATGCGATGTTGACGGCATGCGACAGCCCGAGCACGTAGGCAATCAGACGATCGTGCTCGTCAAGGCCCATGACCACGCGCTCCGCCATCGTGTGCTGAAAGAGATCCTGAGCGAGCGCCAGCGCTTCGGAGTTCCCCATATCAATGAAAATAACGTGACGACCGGACAAGAGATCGGTGTCCGGACCAAACATGGGATGAATCGAGGTGACGCGAACCCCCGCCGACACCAGCGCATCCAGCCCGGCGCGCAACGGCGTCTTAATCGACGTCAAATCGAAGACGATTCCAGAGGGCTTACGCTCAGCCAGTGCGTGTAGGGTTTCCGCCGTGATTCCGAGCGGCGTCGCCACCACAATGAGGTCGTGATCCAGCGTACTGGACTGCCAATCAGCGATATGAGGATAGCCGTCCACGGGACCTGCGGGATCGCCAACCTCGACCGCGTAACCTTGGTTCGCGAGAAAGTCGACGAACCAGTGACCCATCTTGCCTCGCCCGCCAATGACCAATGCCCGGCGACCACCACCGGCACCTTCGGTTGTCACGCGAATGTGTTCTTGGGTGGCGAGGGAAGAGCGGATGAGCAGACGGAGGATTTGCTCCGCCACGTCGGGCGATACACCGAGTTCCGTGGCGGCCTTGCGCACTCCGAGCACCACCTCGCGCTCGCGACGATAGTCTCGGGTTGGATGTCCGGTGGAACGCTTTGCACGGGCGACCTCGCGTGCGATGCGCTGGCGCTCGGCAACCAGACCAATGATGTCTCTATCCAGCTCGTTCAGGCGCTGGCGCAATTGGTCTAAGGTCAATGGATCTGTCACGGCAAACTCATTTAGGAAGAGCCCCGTTGGGGCATCAGAGGCGGATTCTGGCACGAGCCGGCCCGTGCCCGCACGTCAGCGGCATTCGCTTACTGACGCCGAAGGGCCGAGCGTTTACCATCGCCAGACTATGCCAGTACCCTATCAAACCCTTCCGGCCCCCCTACCTTTGGACCCGCTAGCCGTCGCAGCCGATTGGTTGGCAGAAGCGTGGACCCTCGCGGCACAACCCAATCCGAATGCCATGACCTTGGCAACCGTCGGCCCGGGTGGGCGACCATCGGCCCGAATTGTCTTGTGCAAAGACATAGCGATCACCGGCGGCTACGTCCGGTTCGTTAGCAACTACGCATCGCGTAAAGGGGTTGAACTGGCGCAAGAACCCAGAGCGGCCATTGTGATGCACTGGGACCATTTGCACCGTCAGGTTCGCATGGAAGGCGTCGTGGTCCGCTCGCCGGAGCAGGAGAGTGACGAATATTTCGACAGCCGCCCTTGGCAAAGCCGCGTGGGTGCTTGGGCCAGCGCCCAGAGCCAACCGGTGGATTCGCGCGAACAACTGATCGAACAGTTGCGGGCCGCCGGTCGCCGCTTCGACACCCCCCCGGTGGGGCCGGATGCGCCACGAGGAGACCGCTCCAGTCCCGACGTCACGGTGCCGCGCCCCGCCTATTGGGGTGGCTATCGATTCTGGGTGGAGGCTGTCGAACTTTGGGTGGAGGGTGAATATCGCATTCACGACCGCGCCCGTTACGAACGAACGTTGACGGCAGACGGTCAAGGCGGCTTCGTGGGATCGGCGTGGCTCGCCACGCGACTACAGCCCTGAACGCCTCAACGCCCGTCTTACTGCAAGCCCAAGGCCTCGATGTTACCGTCGCCCACCGGCGACTGGTGAAGGGCCTCGAGATCGCCGTTCGCGCCGGGGAAGTGGTCTGTTTATTAGGGCCCAACGGCGCGGGCAAGTCTCTGACATTACACACTTTAGCCGGGTTGCGGCAGGCGGCTTCCGGCACCGTTTCACTGTGCGGCCGGCCGCTCGCTGAATGGGGTCGGCGTGATCGCGCAAAGCGCCTCGGCCTACTCACCCAAGTCAGCGACGATCCGTTCCCTGGCACCGTACTTGAGGCGGTCCTCGTCGGGCGACATCCCCACGTAGACTCATGGCAATGGGAAACGGCAGCGGATGTAGAGGCTGCTCAGCGAGCTTTGGCGGATTGCGATCTGGAGGGGTTTGAGGGCCGCGCGCTCAGCACGTTATCGGGCGGTGAGCGGCGACGTGTGGCCCTCGCTGCGGTTCTCGCGCAAGACCCTGACGTGTTGCTGTTGGACGAACCCCAAAACCACTTGGATCCGCGACACCAACTCGCAGCGCTTCGGTTGTTACGGGCCCGCGCAGCGTCCGGCCGGGCCGCTATAGTCTCTCTACACGATCCCTCATTGGCCGCGCGCTTCGCTGATCGAGCGATTCTGCTGCCCGGCACCGGCGCATGGGCATTCGGCGATGTCGCCGATACGCTTACCCCCGCGACCCTCTCGGACATCTACGGCGTGCACATCGCGGAGGTGGCGGTCGCTGGGCGTCGATATTTCGTTAGCGATTGAAGCCGATCGAAGAGCGCATCGTTTCGTGCAGGCGCGTATTGGATGCCAATACCGTCGTCGTATCCAATCCCACGGAGCTCCCGTCCAGCGCCGTAAATCGACCGCCGGCCTCCTCGACAATCGTCACTAGAGCGGCGATATCGAGGATATTCACGTCGGACTCGACGACAGCGTCAATTTTCCCGGCAGCAAGCAGATGGTAGTGAAGGAAATCGCCATAACCCCGGATCCGACTCACTTGCGACACAAGCCGGCCGTAGTTCGCCCAACAGGCTGACTGCGCGAGTGTTTTGAGATTCCCGGCCGATACGGCGGCCTGCTCAAGCGTCGCCACCTCACTCACGTTGACGCGCCGCCCGTTAAGGACGGCGCCCCGACCGCGTTCCGCATAGGCCAGTTCGCCGTACAACGGCGCCGAAGAGACGCCGAGGACCAAGGCCCCGTCGCGCCACAACGCGATTTGCGTAGAAAACATCGGGTATTCGCGGACAAATGCTTTGGTGCCGTCAATGGGGTCGACTAACCAAGTCGGAGCGCCATCGCGGATTTCCTGCCCGGTCTCCTCGCCATAAAAGCCGTAGCCCGGGAAGTGCTCGGCCAGCACGGCGCGTATCGCTTGCTCGGTCCGCACATCCGCTTCAGTCACGGGCGATTTGTCCGCCTTGATCGTGACGGCCAAATTCTTTTGATAGCACTCACGAATGACGCGGGCGCCGGCTTCAGCGGCCGCCAGTGCGGCTCGGAGTTCAAGGCTAATGTCCATAAGGGGTGTTATGCGCAGGCCCGCCCTCGGTGTCAACGGCTTGACAGGGAATGTACTGGACTGCAGGATTCGGCGCGTCAGGTGACCGGATGCTGAGAGGCATTCGGTTAAACGGGAAGTCGGTGCCGTCGCGCGAGCGACCATGCCGACGCTGCCCCCGCAACGGTAACCGAGCCGTGACTCCATCCGCCGCTTCAAGCGGCAACCACTGTGGACGTGTTCCATGGGAAGGGGATGTGTGTCGGGCGCCTTTCGGCGCTCAGCTCGGAAGCCCGGAGACCGGCCTGGCGCTATTCCCGCTGCACGGAGGGTGCTGGCGCATGTGATTTGCGCACACCCCGCGCAGATCCACGCCTCTCCCACGCGCGCGGTTTACCGCCTAAATCCATGCGGGAGCGCATGGAGGGAGAGAAATCGTGTCCGTATCGTTCGTGCGCCCCGTCGTGGCGCTGTCTGCTTGTGTGTGTTCTATCTTAGGCGCGGCGACCGCGCACAGCGAAGAGTCTGTCGCTACCCGCACTTCGCAAGAGGTCGTGATCGCCGACTATGCCAAATTGGCGGAGTGGGTCCCGAGTTTAGATTACGTTGTCGTCACGGCCAGCCGAGAGCCTGAAGCGGCACACGACGTGCTCCTGCCGGTCACGGTCATCGATCGAGACGATATCGACCGCTCCTTGGATCTCGATGTCGCGCAACTCCTTGGGCAGGTTCCCGGGATCGATATCACACCGTACGGCGGCCCTGGCCAAACCGTTTCCGTGTTTATGCGGGGTACGAACTCGAATCACACGGTCTTTCTGGTCGACGGCATTCGAATCAATCCCGGCACCATCGGCGTCGCTGCGCTACAGAACATCGCTCCCGATCTGATTGATCACGTGGAGATCGTTAAGGGTCCGCGCTCGGCGATCTATGGGACCGATGCTATCGGCGGCGTCGTCAACTTTATTACCCGCGACCCCAAGAGCAACGGTGGTTCGGCCAGTATCGGTTATGGCCGTTACAACACGCGAGATGCCGCGGGAACACTAGAGATTGCGGGAGATGCCGGATCATTGTCCTTGGCCACGCGGTGGCTAGAGTCCGATGGATTTCCGGTGTTCGCGACCGACACGCAAGATCGTGGCTATCGAAATCTCTCCGAGACTTTGACGGGCCGCACCACTGTGGGCGGCGTCGACGTCGCCGCGCACGCATGGAACGCCACCGGAAACACGCAGTATTCGGATTACGGCACGCCGACAGACGAGAACTATCATGATTCTATGGGCTCGTTGGAGGCATCCGGCAAAGTGATGGCGGATTGGAATACGCTCTTGCGCATTGCTCGCATGCAGGATGATTTGCGGCAAACGGAGATTGATGCTTACGCCACGATCCCCCAACCGGACTACGAAACGACCAATCGCACCACACTGGATTGGCAGAACTCCATTTCACTCGGAACGCACGCTATCACGGCCGGCGCTCTGTGGATGAACGAAGCAACACGTGCGCTTGTCTACGGCTCTGCTTTCGACGTGTCGACTCATTCAACGACCGGCTACCTCGAAGACCGCGTCATTGACGGAGCGCATCACTACTCGGCTGCCATCGGCCATACGCGGCACAGCACGTTCGGTGATCACACAACGTACAGTGCAGAATACGGTTACGAATCGGCGCCGGGAACGATCTGGACGGCAGGCATCGGCACGGCGTTCCGCGCACCCGACAGCACGGATCGATTCGGATACGGCGGCAATCCGTCGTTGCGCCCGGAGACATCTCGCAATCTCGAGTTGGGCATGCGCCATTCCATTGGCAAGCACGAATCGGTCTCCGTCACGGTATTCGATAATCGAATCGATAACTTGATCGAATTCGTTTACACAGCGGCGGCCCCCTATGGAATCAACGACAACGTGGGCCATGCGCGTATTCGTGGCGCTGAGGCGGACTGGCAATACACCACCGACCTGTGGCGCGCGAAAGCGGGCGTCGCGCATCAAGAACCAACGGACACCGACTCGGGTACTACACTGATTCGTCGCTCACGCTGGAACGCGAACGCATCGGTTGAACGCGTCTGGGGCCAACATGAGTTCGGCCTTGACGCGCACACCTCCGGCGCTCGCCCGGATACGACGTACGATGCGAACTACAACCCCGTAGCCGTTTCTTTGGGCGGCTATACGCTCGTCTCCGCCACGTGGCGCTGGTCCATCAATCCACGACTGAGCCTGCGCGCGAAGGTGGACAATCTGTTCGATAAGCGTTACGAGTACATCAGCGGATACAACACGGCTCGTCGCGGTGTATTCGCCACGATTCGTTACGACTTTCACTGATGTACTGGACGACATGAACCATGGGTAATCGACTGAGTAAGATCTATACGCGCACGGGCGACGACGGCACCACTGGCTTAGGGGACGGCGCCCGAGTGGAGAAGGAGTCTCTGCGCGTCGAAGCCTATGGCAGTGTCGACGAGGCTAACAGTGCCGTGGGTATGGTGCTGGCGACGCCGCTTCTCCCCGAAGCGGCGCGCGCCTGCTTATTTGAAGTGCAGCACGATCTCTTTGATGTCGGCGCCGAGCTGTGTATTCCCGGGCATCGGGTGATTACTCAGTCGCACATCGACCGCTTAGAGCAAACGTTGGACGGCTTCAATGCCGAACTCCCTCGGTTGCAGGAGTTCATTCTTCCGGGTGGCGGGCCGGCCGCGTCTGCATGCCACCTTGCGAGGACCATCGTACGACGAGCTGAACGCCGGGTTTGGGCGTTGAGCCGTATCGAGGCCGTGCATGACGACGTCCCGAAGTATCTCAACCGACTGTCCGACCTATTGTTCGTGATCGCCCGTGTCCTGTGTCGTGCGGAACGAGGGAGCGAAGTCCTCTGGCGGCACGATCGAGGGCGGTAACCGGCGTCACCGCCACACGGCGTCATCCGCTGAAGGGACAGCGGCGACGAGTTTGGCGGCGACCGCTTCGCACAGAGAGCGAGGGTCATAGACCGTATCGTCGCCGAGGCGTAGGTCGGCAGCCAGCGCAGGGCGCTCGTCCACCGGCGTGATGAGGTTGTCGTCTCCGTACTCCACGCGCCAGTCGGTGACCAGACTGGCCCCGGGAGACAGGGTGACCGACCCATCAAAACGGTGAAACGCGGGAACCGGCCAGTGACGCCGGTCGAAATGCGGCCAATGGGAAACCAGCGGCCACAATCCCTGGAAGAGCGCCTTGTCGCGAAAGCGCGCGACGAAGACCGCCTGCGCGGGATTGCGCGACTCCATCCACGAGGGTTCGGGCGCGCGCGTGCGCCGAGGGCCAAAAAAGTAACCTAACAAGATGCCGCCCCGCCGGGGCGCGCGGACCACTAAACCCACCCCGTATTGGCCAGGCTCGACGGGGAGCAGGAAGAAATGACCTTCTCGCGGGGGAGAGCCCATGGTTAGGTGCGCTCCGCCGCCAGACCTAACCGCAATTGTCGCAGCCGGGTCCAGTCAAAGTAGGGGCCAGGGTCCGTTTTGCGACCCGGCGCAATGTCGCTGTGCCCCACGATCGGCGCTCCCCGGAGGCTCGAATATGCCCGTTCTAGGGCGTCAATCGCTGCGTGCAGCGCCACGTATTGGGCCGTCTCGTAGGGCCCTTCGTCGCACCCCTCCAATTCAATTCCGATCGAAAAATCATTGCACGCGAGCCGATGCGCCCAGACCGAGGCGCCCGCATGCCACGCCCGGGAATGGAACGGTACAAACTGTACGATCCGGCCATCCCGGCGGATATAGAGGTGCGCCGATACGCGCAATCCCTCAATTGACTTGAAAAATGGATGCTCCTCCGGAGGGAGGCGGTTGGTAAACAAGGCTTCGACCCAAGCCCCACCGTACTCGCCCGGCGGCAGGCTGATGCCATGAAGCACAATTAAATCGAGGGAGGCCCCCGGTGGACGTGCATCCTGGTTCGGGGAGTCAATCTGGGTAGCTCCGGCCAGAAGACCGGTGCCTAGGTCGATACTGAGGGGCGGAACGACGGTCATGGACACACTTTAATCCGGTACGGGGGCGGCGGCGAGAGTGTTCGGCCGGTACACTGTCGGGTATGCGTACGATCCGAGTCCATCACCCCGGGCCGTTGGCCATGGGCGCCCGACTGAGGCTTGACGAGCGTTCAGGCCTACACCTCACCCGCGTCTTGCGGCTGAAGTCCGGCGCACCCGTCGTTGTTTTTGATGGGGGCGGTCACGAGCATGACGGCATTTTGGATCTTGGACGGGACGGCCGCTCAGAACTCGTCATTGGGGCCGCCCGTGAGGCTCTCCCCCGCTCCCCACTGACCATCACGCTCTCTCAGGGCGTCTCTCGGGGCGAACGCATGGATTACGCCATTCAAAAAGCCACGGAATTAGGGGTGAGCCGCATCGTCCCACTGCTGTGCGAACGCAGCGTGGTGCGTTTGGACGCGGAACAATCGACGCGGAAACGCGCACACTGGGAAGGCGTCGCCATCGCCGCAGCAGAGCAGAGTGGCCGCGCGGACGTCCCTGGCATTGAGGCTGCTGGGACTCTCGAGGCGCATCTCTCGAGTGTATACGGCGTGGCGGACGGCATATTGCGGTTAGTGCTCGATCCCGTGAGCGCGACCAGTCCAAAGCAACTGCCTGAATCGCTTCAGCGAATCGAGTTGCTGATCGGCCCTGAAGGGGGACTGACCGATCGTGAACTCGATCTCGCTCGTCGCGCCGGCTATCAAAGCCTTCGGCTAGGGCCTCGTGTATTGCGTACCGAAACAGCAGCCGCTGCGGCCATCGCAGTGCTCCAAGCTTTGTACGGTGACCTGGGATGACAACAACTCGCACAGTCTGGATGTTGCCGCGCAAAGTGCTGTACGCACTGGGCGGCATTATTCTGATCGCGGCACTGGGCTTGCTCGGATGGGTGTTCTACCTCGACGGGGTCGTCCAACACGAGTTCAAAGGACGACTGTGGTCAGTGCCGGCTCGGGTTTACGCGGCGCCCACAGACCTTTATGTCGGAGCAACCGTCACAGCCGATGATCTCGATACAGAGCTGCGCCGCCTGCATTACCGCATCGGGGATCCCGGCAGTGGCCCTGGCATCTATCGCCGTAAAGGCGGTGACTTTGAGATCAATACGCGGCGCGTTCGATTCGTAGACGAAATGCGTGCACCGGTACGAATCCGGGTGCATGCCAATGCTGAGGGAATTGCGGGTATCGAGTCCGCTGATGGCACCGAATTGCCTCTTTTTAGGCTGGATCCGTTACTGATCGGCAGTGTTTTCCCCGTCCACGGTGAAGATCGGATTGTCCTTACGCCGAACGACGTCCCGGAAATGCTCGTCACGTTTCTCAAAACCATTGAGGACCGTCGCTTTGACGAGCATAACGGCGTGGATTTGCGGAGCATCCTGCGGGCCATTTGGGCGGATGTGCGCGCCGGCCATATGGTTCAAGGCGGCAGCACACTCACGCAGCAGTTGGTCAAAAACTATTTTCTCACCGACGAACGCACCTTCGGGCGCAAGCTCAAAGAAGCGGTCATGGCGATGCGCCTTGAGGCGCATTACACCAAAGAAGAAATTCTGATCGCGTATTTAAATGAGATTGACCTAGGCCAAGACGGCGAACGCGCCATCCATGGATTTGGGTTAGGTAGCGAGTACTACTTTGGCAAGCCGATCGACGAACTCGAACCGGCCGAAATGGCATTACTGGTGGGCCTAGTGAAGGGCCCTTCTTGGTATGACCCACTGAAGCATCCGGATCGTGCGCGCACGCGGCGCAATCTCGTCCTCAAAGAATTGGGAGAAGCCAAGGTACTCGACGCGGCTGCCGTCACTCGAGCACAGGCCCAACCACTCGGATTACGGCCGGCGGGTGCAGGCTATGTGCCTGCGTTCCTGGATCTCGTCCGGCGCCATCTGAAGCGCGACTATGCGGAAGCGGACCTGGCAGCGGCGGGCCTCTCTATCTATACAACGCTAGACCCTCACGCGCAGGCCGCCGCCGAGCGCGCGGTGACCAATCAACTGAAGCGCCTCGATACCATCGCGCACAATCGCTCGAAAGGTGCTCCTTTGGAAGCCGCGATGATTATCGCCGAGCCCACGAGCGGCCAAGTTCTGGCGGTCGTCGGCGGGCGCGACACCCGCTTCCTGGGATTTAATCGCGCCTTGGATGCGCGCCGCTCCATCGGTTCGCTGGTCAAACCAGCCGTTTATTTGACCGCTTTGGAGACCGGCCGCTACAACGCAGCGACAATATTGCTGGACGCGCCATTGGAATTGAAGCTGCCAGATGGCCAAGTCTGGGCACCGCAAAACTATACGCACGAAGTCTTCGGTTCCGTGCCCATGGTCCGCGCCCTTTCCGAATCCATGAATCTTGCGACCGTTCGACTGGGTCTCGAGCTTGGGCTTCCGGCCGTGGCGGATACGTTGCAAAAGCTCGGTCTCGAGCGACGCCCGGCGCTGAATCCATCGATGCTGCTCGGTACGGTGGAGATGACGCCGCTAGAGGTCATACAGGTCTACACCGCGTTGGCGAACGGCGGGTTTCAGTCGCGCCTGCGGTCGGTTCAGGCTGTGCTGGATGAAGACGGCAAGGCGCTCAAGAGCTTTAAGTTAGAGGTCACCCCGGCGGCCTCGCCGGCGGCTGTCTATGAAGTGTCTCGAATGATGACGCAGGTCACCGAGCGTGGGACGGGCCGTGCGGTCGGCGCTCGCCTGCATGTGACCATGCCCGCCAAAACCGGCACATCCTCAGATCTTCGTGACAGCTGGTTTGCGGGCTTTACCGGCTCACATGTCGCCGTTGCGTGGGTCGGTTACGATGATAATCGACCGACCGGACTCACCGGCGCCACGGGCGCGTTACCGGTTTGGTTGGATGCGATGTCAGAACTACACCTGAAGGCCTGGCAGCCGGATACCCCGACGGAAGTCGAGGATCGTTGGATTGAGTTCTCCTCTGGACTCGCCACGGAACCGCGCTGCAGCGCCGATGCGGTGTTGGTCGGTGTTCCGCGCGGCACGACACTCACCGCGCGCCAAGGATGCGGGCAACCCGCCTCCGAGTCGGTTGTTGACCGAGTAAAATCATGGTTAGAAAAAACAGTCCATTGATAAATGCCCTTCGCCGCAGCGGCGGAACCGCGCTATTGCTGATTCTCGCGGCCTGTGCAGCGCCACCGCCCTATCAAATGCCGGCGCCGAAAGCTGAGCCTGTGGTGGCAGCAGCGCCGAAGGAAGCCACCTTGCCTCCGCCACCGCCGGCACCCGCGCAACCTGTCCAGGAGGCGCCGAAGCCGGTGCAAAAGGAGGCGGCAGAGCCTCCGAGCAGGGCGTTTAAATTGGGGCCCGCCACACAAGCACTGGTGAATCAGGCCCGCGGCCAGGTGACAAAGGGGCAGTTACCGGGAGCCTCGGCGACGCTCGATCGAGCCTTGCGGATAGAGCCACAGAATCCGCTGTTGTGGATCGAAGTGGCAAGACTTCGATTGACGGAGGGTGACACGAAACAAGCTGAAAATTGTGCCCGCAGAGCCTTATTACTCGGATCGACCGATGTCTCAGTCCGTCAAACGGCGGGGCATCTGTTGGCGGACATTCTGCGCGCACTGCATCGCGACGATGACGCAAAGGACCTCGAAGACCAGCCTTGGATGAACTAATTCACGCGCTCACGCATCAATCGAAGTCTCATCGGCGATCATGCCTTCGAGGTGCTCAAGATCGGGCACGAGCGGATTCTCATTTAACATCCGCAACGCGCAAAGCACCGGACTGCGTTCCGGAAAATCGCGGGTAGGATCTGGTTTGATGACGTCGGGGTTCAAGCGAATCAATTGCGGAAACCCTTGGGTCAGTATCCCAAAGTGACCGCCAGAGAGCTGATCGCCCAAAGCGTGCAGAACGACGATTCGGGTCCTACCCGTCGGCTGGGGTAGCGGACGGCCCAGCGCCGCCTCGAAACTAATGACTGGGACCTCGCGCCCATTCCATCGAACCGTGCCCACATACCAAGGCGGTGCTCCCGGCATCGGTGTCGGAGCAGACCACGCGATCACTTCGGCTGTGCAGCTGCGCGGCAACAACAATCGCTCATCTGCCAGAGGAATGAGCAATCCATAAAACTCCTCGTCACCCGTCTCTTTCATGGCAACGTCCTGCCGCGCGTGACCAACGGTTCGATGGCATCTAACAACTGACTTTCCTGATACGGCTTTCCGAGATAGTCGTCGACACCGAGCTCAATCGCTCGCGCCCGGTGCTTTTCGCCAACGCGCGACGTGATCATGACGATGGGCACGCGTCGTAACCGTTCATCCGCACGCACGCGAGCCGCCACTTCGTAGCCATCCATGCGTGGCATTTCAATATCCAGCAGGATGATGTCCGGCACCTGATCTTGAAGTATCGCCAGGGCGTCGACGCCATCACGTGCGGTCATCACGCGCATGCCGTTACGTTCAAGCAGGCGCTGAGTCACTCGCCGCACCGTAATTGAATCATCCACAACCAGTGCGAATGTGCGCCGGTCGGATGAGTCATCGTCGGGCACGCCGTAGACACGCGAACGCCAGTCACCTCGCACCAAGGCGCCGAGATCCAATATCACGACGATTCGGCCATCGCCCAACATGGTGGCGCCTGCGATGCCGCGAATGGAGGAAATGATCGGCCCGACATTCTTGATAACGATTTCGCGACTGCCGACTAGCTCGTCCGCCACGATCGCCGTGGAGCGATCGCCAGCTCGAATTAAAATGACCGGCACGGGTACGTCTTGGGCGGGCAATTCCGATGGGCGCCCCCCAATAAATAGGCCCAGATGTTGGAAGGTATATACCTGTCCTCCATAGGTCCACGTCGGTGACTCTTCCGCCAAGTGTTGCATCACAGCCGATTTCGGCAGCCGGACAACACTCTCCACGGTGGGCAGGGGTAACGCATAGAGCTCACTGCCAGACCGAAGAATTAACGCCTGCGAAACAGCCAAGGTAAAGGGCAGCCGGATCGTGAATCGAGTCCCTTGACCTGCCGTCGAATCGATCTGCAGCGAGCCGCCGAGACGCTTGACCTCGTTTGTAACCACGTCCATGCCCACACCACGGCCGGCTGAAGGCGTGACCACGGTGGCCGTGCTGAAACCAGGCTCTAGAATCAGCTGCATGGCATCCGCGTCGGACATCGCTTGCCTCGGCTGTAGCAAGCCAAGCGCCAGCGCCTTTTCTCGTATCGCGGTCAAATCCAAGCCCGCGCCATCGTCCTGAACGACGATAACGACTTCCGACCCTTCCCGTCGCAATGACATTTCAATACGACCGGTCACCGACTTGCCGACCGCCGATCGAACATCTGGAGGCTCGATGCCATGGACCACGGCATTGCGTAGCAGATGCTCGAAGGGAGCGAGCATACGTTCCAGTACTTGTCGATCGAGCTCCCCGGTCGCACCCGTCACCGCAAGCTCGGCGGACTTGCCCATCTCAACGGCGGCTTGGCGAACGATTCGACTCAAGCGGGGAATATGCCGCTGGAACGGCACCATCCGAGTCCGCATCAAACCATTCTGTAAATCCGTCACCACCCGCGCTTGCTGCATCAGGAGATTTTGCGCATCACGAACCTGATGCTCGAGGATGCCCTGAATACTCGCGACGTCGCTCGCGGACTCAGCCAGTGCGCGCGAATATTGTTGTAGCGTGGAATACCGATCGAGTTCGAGTGGGTCGAAGTCATCTCGCCGACGCTCATCGTCATGGCGATGAAGAATCTGCGCTTCCGTCTCGATCTCAAGCTTCCGCAGTTGGTCTCGGAGTCGACTCACGACGCGCGACAGTTCGCTGAGATTCGCATCCACGCCCGTCAGTTGCTGCTCAAGCCGCGCACGCTGGATGCTGACCTCGCCGGCGCCATTTAGCAGCGTATCGAGAAGCTCAGCGTCGACGCGAGCGAGTTCTTGCCGCTCTTCGCGCGCACCGTTCGGTGCAGCAGCCACTTCAGTCTCCGTGACCGAATCGACTGGCGACTCGTCTGAATGGTCACGACCCATATCCTGCGACTTGGAGGACTCGGTGACTATCCTCTCGGTGACAGGCGGCTCAATGCGGAACTGCTGTGCGGGGGCCGGCGGAGGCAGCGCTCCCTGAACAATCTCGCTGACAATCGGTAGTGGACCGCTCGCCGGGGCATCGCCCTGCGGAACCATTTGTGGTTCTGGCTGTTCATCGGCGAGAACTCGCAGCGTCGGAGGCTCCGGTGCCGGTTTCGATAATGCGCGGATGCGCTCGACCAGTTCCGCTGCAGCATCCGCCTGCCTACCCTGCTGAACCGCCTTACGCATCTGCTCGAGGGAGTCGAGCCCAGACTCCAGAAGGGGCACTAAGCCGTCCGCACCCCACCGCTCAGATCGAGTCAGCAGAGACTCCATTTCGTGCGCGAGTTCGCCCATTGCAGCAACACCCGCCATGCGCGCTCCACCCTTCAGGGTGTGGAGATATCGCATGAGTGCGGTCATGGCGTCCGAATCTGCTGGGTGGTGTGCAAGGCGCTCTACCGTCCGCGACAGCGACTCCAGCAACTCAGCCGCTTCATCACTGAAGATGGCGGCAATCTCAGGATCAAAATCGATCGTGGAAAAGCTACCGGTGGCCGATAGGTCGACGACAGCCGTATCGGGCACTCGATCGACTTGCGGCGACGACACCTCCGGTGCGTCAAGGAGTCGGATTCGCTCTTGGAGCGCGAATACTGAGTGAGTAGCGAGAGGATTCGCGTCGGGCGCTGCCACGCGCTCGAGTCCGTCTGCGACATCCAGCATCAAAGACACTGCGGCATCAGGCAATCCAATGCCCTGCCCGTGAAAATGCCGCACCAGTTGGTCTAGAGGCTCCGCTAGCGCAATGCCATCGACCACGCCAGCCATGCGCGAAGCGCCCGCGAGCGTGTGACAGGCTCGATGCAGTGAGTCGCTGATGACGTGCGGTGGCTGACGACCTTCTCGCGATCGCGCCCAAGCACGGAGCGCGGCAACGTGATTGGCGACTTCCGAACGGTAGATCTCCGCCAAGGTTGGGTCACTGTCGACCACCACCTCTGCAGGACTGCTCAACGGCGGCGTCGGCATCGGCGCGCTTTCGCTCTCCGGGATCGCCGGATCCTGCACCCGAACAAATCGATTAGGCACTTCCAACGTATCGGCGATATTGGCCGGATTGGGCTCGCTTTCATCGCCCACCGGACTCTCAGACATCAGCACCGACGTCGAGATCATCCACGGAGATTCTGCTTCCGGCGATTCCGCTCCAACAATAGTCAGCGGTTCAGATTGAGCTTCCTCTTCCAGGAACGTGTCAACGACAGGTTCCTGGAGGTTGCCCTCGGCCGCCGAGTGCAATCGCTCAATCACGCCAGTCACATCGAATGCCGGTAGCTGGCGAGTTTCCAATTGATCGATCAGTGCGGGTACGCCCTCGACGGCTTCATGCATGAGGTGAATCAGCGCAGGCGTACGATTGCGCGTGCCGCTGATCACTCGATTGAGGAGACTCTCCACCGCCCATGAGTAGTCGCCCACTAACCGTGCGCCCACCATCCGACCGCTGCCTTTGAGCGTGTGAAACGACCGCCTCAAGCGCGCCAAGGCATCCTCATCCAGCGGGTTGCGCTCCCACGCGGCCAGATTCGCGACCACTTTCTCGAGCTCTTCGCGAGCTTCCTCAATGAAAAGCTGTATGAGATCGGGGTCCACCTCGTCTGCGATCGCCGTGCTCACCGTCGCCATCGGTGCAACGGTCGGCACCGGTTTGGGTGGCTCCACTGCACGAAAGACACCGCTTTCATCGGGCTGAACTTGAACTGGCGCCGTCTCGGTGAGCACCGGTGCAGAGGGCTCTTCCACGGGAGCGTGCGCAACATGAACGACAGGCGCCGCGGCCGGTTCGCTTGGGACGATCCGATCCGGCTGCAAAACGGCTGGAGGCTGAAGGCTGCTTTCGAGCACGCGCAAGCAGGCCTCTGCGTTATCCAACATGTACACGGGCTCGCTACGGCCGTTCTGCAATGTCTCCATGTAGTACTCAATGGAAACAATAGCGTCGGCTAGGCGATCCAATCGCTGACCTGTGCCCTCTGGACCTCCACTCACTGCCACTGTGACGTGGCGGCCGATACGCTCGACGACATCGATGGCGCGTGAACGGCCTAGCATCATCAGCCCGGCGACAATACCGCGAAGCAGGCCCGGGACCGTTTCCCGGCCGTTGGTGTCTTGACCACTCGTCGCGGCAGACACGACTTCTTTAATGTGAGCGAGATTAACGATGCATTCGCGCAGTACGGCGGACTGCACATTGCGGAAGTCGCTATCCGTTACTTCTTGAAAATCGGAACCACTATGCGGTTGGATAAGCCCGATCAACTGGGATTCGAGACTGTCTTCCACCCGTATCAACGCAGCAGCGATGTCCACCAAAGCGTCCGGCGCTGGCGCGACGCCCGCATCCACAATGGCGCCTAATTCCCGCAATTGCTGCTGAACGCTTGCACGTAAATTAGCGAGACCGAGCACGCCGAGCGTATCGCCAATCTTTCGCAACATCTCCAGCTGACTGGCCAGATCGGCGATATGGCTCCCGCCCGTTCGCACAAAAACATCGAGAGCGTCCTTAACCCGCCCGAGGTCTTCTCGAATGGCTGCGCCCACCGTTTCCATCAATTTGATCGATGGCGCTGATAAGCTTGCGCGCTGATCTTCGACATCGCTGGATACAGGCAATAGTTCCTGCAATCGAAACGATGTGCGTACAGCGGAAATACGCTGACCCTGCGCCGGCGTTCGCGCGACGAAGTAAAGGAGATTGTTGAGCAGGTCGACAGGGGGCTGATCCGCATATCGCGCCTCGCCCAACTCATGCAGACGGCGCATTTCACGATCCGCTTGACCCAGCAAACGCTTAAGCGTGGCGGCACCGTCCGATCCGCCTGCACGCAGCGCCTCAATGACGGCGCCTACGACCCACCATAATTGGAATACCGATTGACGCTGCGCGGCGCGTTCCAAGCGTTCAGCGACTTGGGCAAGAACGTCCAAATGCTGGGGCAACCGCTCGCCTCGCAAAACGCCAAGCAGAGCCAATTGAAATTTCGGCCGCAACCGGCGGGCCCACTGGGCAACCGACGTCGCGCTCTCGCCGGCCTCGGACGCCTGCGCGTCGGGTTGGCGGTCCGACGTCAAATTCAGCAGCAGCAGGGTGCCTTCAGAAAGCAACGCCTGCCCCCTTACCGCACGCAGATCATTCAACAAGGGCAGCAGCACGAGCGGCACGTCTCGCCCGCCGGCCAGCACCCGTTCGAGATAGGCGGGAAGTTGTACGAGCGCCCGCATCAACGCATCGAGGCCTTCCGGCTGATTCCGGACATCCGCCGGAGCATTCGCGAGAAAACGGGCGACGAACTCCATCTCTTCTGCCAGAAGAGCGGCGCCGGGCACTTCAATAACCCGCAACACACCGAAAACGTCATGCAGACACGTGGCCGTGGTCACTAACGGCGAAGGATCAGACATCGTCTCCGCATAATTCTCGAGCGCCCCTCGGGCATGCCCGAGGGTCACACCGATCTCAGCGGCAACCGCCTGCAATGTCTGGTCAGCTACGGCCGTCATTGATCAGCTCCGGCCCAGTAGTGTGCTGCGCGCCGCCGTGCGCGACGCCGGCGTTTCGGGGGCCGGCAATTGGAATCCAGCGACGGATTGGCGCAGTTGAGCGGAGAGATCCGCCAAACGAGCGATCGACTGCGACATCCCGCTGGTACTCTCGGACGTCTGCACGCTAATTTCTCGGAGCACTTGCATACTGCCGGAGATGCTTGCAGAGACCATCACTTGCTGCCGCGCGCTAGCAGATATGTTTTGCATCAGACTTGCGATCTGATGTGACACCTGCTCAATTTCACCCAATGCGGCGCCTGCATTCTCGGCCAGCAAGGCGCCTCCAACCACATCCGTCGTGCTGCGCTCCATCGACACGACCGCTTCGTTCGTGTCTGCTTGAATGGTTCGAACGAGCGCCTCAATCTGTTTGGTCGCATTCGCCGCCCGCTCCGCGAGCCGCTGGACCTCATCTGCGACGACTGCAAAGCCGCGACCCGCCTCTCCAGCCATCGATGCTTGAATGGAGGCATTCAGCGCAAGGATGTTCGTTTGTTCCGCGATATCGTTGATCAGCTCAACGATATTGCCAATTTCTTGTGAGCTCTCACCGAGGCGTTTAATGCGCTTGGACGTTTCCTGTATTGTTTCGCGGATCGCGTTCATTCCATCGATGGTTCTGCGAACGGCGTCGCCGCCTTTGTGCGCAACGCCAACGGCATGTCGGGCTACATCGGCGCAGCGCTCGGCATTGCCGGACACCCCTTCAATCGACGCCGCCATTTCCGCCACCGATTCGGTAGCAGATGCCACTTGTTTTGACTGACCGGCACTGGCCTTGGCGAGATGCGCGGCGGCAGCTTGCGTTGATTTCGCGGCAGCATCGAGTGATACCGCGGATGCCTGAATTGTTGCGACCAAGCCGCGCAGTGTCTCGACGGCATAATTGATCGAATCTGCGATCGCGCCCGTTATCTCCTCGGTGACACTTGCCTGTACCGTGAGATCACCATCCGCGAGGGTGGACAATTCGTCCAACAGACGGAGTATGGCTTGTTGATTCCGGTCCCCTTGCTCGGCATCTCGAAGGGAGGCAGCTTGTGCGTCGGCAATGCGTCGCTGAACGATCAGTGCGCCGACAAGGCACGCCATCAGCACCGCGACGAGGCCGATGGCCATGAGGCCGCCCCCCGGCAACACTCCGGCGTGATCAAGCCCGACCGCCGATCCCGCCAACAGCGCCAATAGGAGCGCCGCGGCTAGCAGGGTCTTCAGGCGTCCAATGCCCGCATCTTGTTCGACCGACGTTGTCATCTACGGCAAACTCCGCGAAATCTGGCTAACGCTGTTTGGCGCCTCACATCGGCCCGTGAAGCATCGCCACTCAGCACGAATCGTTGTTCCGTCCGGTCGTCATCGCATCCGATGACAACTCTTCCATCTGAAAATTCGTCCGTGCTTTCCCGTTTTAGGCCGATGCTTGCAGGAAAGACGGATGCTCTAACAAGCGCCGCAAGCTGATCACCGGCCAACTCTCGCCTCCGCGACGAAACGCTCCGGTTAAGAAACGCTCGCAACGAATCAACGTCGGCGGCGCGTTGGGTACGTGCTCGGCTTCCGCGAAACGACGGAACCCGAGCACCTCGTCCACCAATAGGCCTGCCGGTATATCCCGGTGATTCAAAACCAGCACCCGGGCGATACGCGCGGACGGGGTGACGCCGCTACCCAAAAACTGTCTCAAGTCAATCACCGGCAATAGCTGACCGCGCAAATTCGACAATCCGCGGACCCAAGGACGCGCGCCGGGCACCCTCGTCAATTGAGACGGCATGGACATCACTTCTCGCATCTCGTCGCGAGACACCAAAAAGGTCTCTGAACCGAGGCGAAAAGCAACGCCGACCCACTCACGACCATCGGCCGCACGCCGCCCACCAGCGACCGCGCGTCCACGCCGCTCAAGTTCCTGCAACAAGTCAAAGGGACGGTCGCGCAACAGTCGCAGACCCGGCAATGCGGTCACGGCATTAACCTGCGAGCGCCAGCTGAGTCTTTTGGACCAGCATTTCGGCCGTCACGGGTTTGACCAGATAGTCGATAGCTCCCTGACGCATGCCCCAAATCCGATCGGACTCTTGACCTTTACTCGTCACCATAATCACCGGGATACCGCGAGTGTCCGGGTCTCGCGCCAGGGCGCGCGTTGCCTGATAGCCATTGACCCCGGGCATCACGATATCCATGAGGATGAGGTCCGGCCGGATGGTTTTTGCCATTCGAACCCCTTCGGCGCCGTCAGTGGCGACGGCAGTTTCGTAGCCGACTTTTTCGAGCGCCCGACGAATGACGTGCACCTCGGTCGGTGAGTCATCAACGATGAGAATGAGTGGCATGCCTGGGACTCAGTGTGACGGCGCTTCGTGCGCACCGACATGCTGCTCGATGGCGCCCAGCAATTCTTCGCGCGTGAACGGCTTCGTCAAATAGTGCTCAGAACCGACGATGCGACCCCGCGCCCGGTCAAAGAGGCCATCCTTTGAAGACAACATCACA
Organism: Steroidobacteraceae bacterium; assembly: GCA_036742455.1. Lineage (GTDB taxonomy): Bacteria > Pseudomonadota > Gammaproteobacteria > Steroidobacterales > Steroidobacteraceae > CAIKZZ01. The sequence continues at coordinate 31,421 of DAINQU010000011.1, forward strand.
ACCGGAATGGCCCGGTATGTCTTGTTGTGCTTAATAAGTGAGCACGTCTGATAGCCGTCCAGCCGAGGCATCATGATGTCGACAAAAACGATATCGGGTGGGTGATCGGCCAATTTGGCCAGGGCATCAAAACCGTCGATAGCGGTATGGACCTCGCAGCCTTCCTTAGTCAACAAGGTCTCCGCGGTACGGCGTATCGTCTTGCTGTCGTCAATGACTAGGACTTTGAGCCCCGACAGACGAGCCTTAGTGTTCAACTGCGCTACGTTGTCCATCGCTGTCCCTGACTCAACCGATCCACGGTCCCGACGGACCTTTTTGCCAATTCGGCGCAACTCTGTCGCCACCGGACGGCTTCCGATTCTTGCATATCGGTCTTTCGCTATCCACGTCCCTAGACCAGACACGGCACCGACGCCTGTCCGGTGTACCATGAACTGCCCTACCTAGGGTTGATAGATTTCACACTGAACCGCCCAAGGGCGGCATTGCTGGAGCCTGACCGATGCATCGTCCCGTCCGCCTTGGGGTCGTTATGGACCCGATTGAGTCCATCAAGCCCCAAAAAGACTCCACTCTCGCCATGTTGCAGGCCGCTCAGAGCCGCGGCTGGGAGTTGCACTACGCAGAGATGCAACATCTTCACCTCCGCGACGGGGTGCCGTTCGGGCGGTGTGCGGCGCTGACGGTGCAAAGTGATGAGAACGCTTGGTTTACCCGCGGGGAGGCGGCGGTTCGTCCGCTCGCCGACCTTGATGTGATTCTCATGCGGAAGGATCCGCCATTCGATATGGAGTACATCTATTCGACGTACATCCTTGATCGGGCGGAACTTGCGGGAACGCTCGTGGTGAACCGCCCACAAGGCCTGCGGGACATGAACGAGAAGGTGTATACCGCCTGGTTCCCCGAATGTTGCGCCCCGACGTTCATCACTCGCGACATCGGCGATATGCACGCTTTCCAACGAGAGCACGGCAAGATCGTGTGCAAACCGCTGGACGGTATGGGCGGACGGTCCGTATTTGTGGTGGAGCGCGGCGACAAAAATGCCCAAGTCATCTTCGAAACGCTGACTGATTACGGCAGGCGCTACGCGATCGTGCAGCGCTACCTGCCGGAAATCGTCACGGGCGGCGATGCCCGGGTCATTTTGGTGGACGGCGAACCGGTGCCCTACGCGCTCGCTCGAATCCCGTCTGCCAGCGACAATCGGGGGAATCTCGCTGCCGGGGCGACCGGCGTAGCACGACCGCTGACCGATCGGGACCGCTGGTTAGCCGCACAGATCGGACCGAAGTTGCGCGACCTGGGCATGCTGTTTGTCGGATTGGACGTGATTGGGGACTATGTCACCGAGATCAACGTCACCAGCCCGACCGGAATTCGGGAAATTGACAAACAATGCGGCACAAATATCGCCGAACTCCTCATGAACGCCATCGAAAAGCGGCTAAATGCGCGTAAAAATCTGAATCCGTGAAGAACCCGTTTGCCCCCATAGGACCTGACGGCCGCCCACGCCCGAAGGACCACCTCACCACGGCGTTGTGCCTGGCGATCGCCTGTCACGTCGTGATTTTGCTGGGGGTTGGTTTTCGCGGCACTCCTCGTTCAGAGGGAGATCCGACGGGCCTTGAGGTCGTTTTGGTACACGACCCCGTGGCGGATGCCCGTACCAACGCCCAGGCTGACTATTTGGCGGACGTGAACCAGCGCGGTGCCGGCACCGCCGACGACGTGCGGCGGGCCGAAACGGTGGGGGGCACGCCTGCGACCGGCGCTAACGGCACCGCTTCCGGCGGCAGCGATCATGCTGAGGGATCGGGCGAGAACGACATCCTAGCGACTCGCCAACGCGGCAATGCCACCTCGGCCACGCTCGCGATCGCGGCCGGTGAGCGAACGCCTTTGCTCGTGACACCTTCCGGGGCCGATGACACGTCGTTCGATACGGGGGATGCGCTCGCGCTACGAGGGAAGCCGCGCAATGAGCTGGTCGTCACTGCCAATACACGGGCGTCGGGCGTGGCCGTTTACCTTGACGCATGGCGCCACCGAATTGAGCGGATCGGCACCGCGAATTATCCCCTTGATATCATTCGGCGCGCCCACTTAACAGGAAGCCCTATCGTTGAGGTCCGCGTCGGTTCCGACGGGCGCCTCGTTGACGCGCGGGTCGTTCGCTCGTCAGGCCACATCGCTCTGGATCAGGCAGCGATGAATATTTTGCGGCTTGCTGCGCCCTTTGAGCCCTTCCCCTCAGAACTCGCGGCAGCACATGACAGCCTGCGGCTCAGTTACGAATGGCAATTCAGCGATGGGGAATGGCGAGATTCTACGGTCCGCATTCCCGGGAATACGCCCTAGTCACCTTGTTCAAGGGCGGTAGTCGGCCGATACTACCCGCATGACTGGTGATTACTTGACCAACCAATTTCTTGTGGCGATGCCGACGTTAGGCGACCCCAATTTTGCCCAGACAGTCACCCTAGTCTGCGAGCACAACAAAGACGGCGCTCTCGGTATCGTGATCAATCGCCCGATGGAAATGGCCATCAGCGCGGTGTTTGAGCAACTCGATCTTGCTGCGCAAGACCTACGCTTGCGAGACCAGCCCGTTCTCCGAGGAGGCCCCGTGGCTCCGGAACGCGGATTTGTTGTGCATCCGCCGGTGGGCGATCCCGGCCGTCCTTACGACGCCACACTCGCCGTTTCCCCTCATCTGCATGTAACGACGTCGCGCGATGTGCTGGCCGCCATCGCCCGCGGCGAGGGCCCCCCACACGCACTCGTAGCACTGGGCTATGCGGGGTGGGGCGCGGGTCAATTGGAGGAAGAGATTCGGTCCAATGCCTGGCTCAATGTGCCGGTGGATGACGCGATACTCTTCCACACTCCCTACAGCGATCGCTGGCGCGCCGCGGTCAAACTGCTAGGGATCGATTCCGATCGCTTGTCGCGCCAGGCAGGTCATGCCTGAGTCTAACGCCCGGACGATCGTTGCCCTCAGTTTCGACTTCGGCATGAAGCGGATTGGAATTGCCGCCGGCGATAGTTTGACCTTGGCCGCTCGACCCATCGCAACGGTCGCGGCACGTAATGGGGTGCCGGACTGGTCTATCGTCGATCGCTACGTGCGCGATTGGGACCCCGCCATTCTTATCGTGGGCGTCCCCTATAATATGGATGGGACGCCCACTGCATTGACCGACGCTGCGGGCGATTTCGCGACCGCAATCGGCGATCGGTACCACAAGCCCGTGGCTCAAGTCGATGAAAGGCTCTCGTCACGAGAGGCCGAAGACCAACTGCGGCAGCGACGAGCGAGCGGCGAACGCGGTCGTCGGGTTGCCCGCCGCGATATCGACTCGGTAGCGGCCACGGTATTGCTTGAACAATGGCTGCGCGAACGCAGACAGATGCCTAGGACCTAAATCATGCAACCCTTCAGCCAATACGATGCCTCGGGGCGTCTTCGACACCTAATCACCCTCGACGGCATGTCCGGCGATGAAATTCGAGACTTGCTCGAACGCGCGCAAACATTTTTAGCGCCGCGAGGCAGCACACCCGTGCGAAGCCACTCACTGGACGGCATCACCGTCGGCAATATTTTTAACGAACCCAGCACCCGCACTCGGTCGTCGTTTGAGCTCGCGGGTCGGCGTTTGGGCGCCGACGTCCTGAACCTAGAAATCCAGTTGTCGTCGCGTGTGAAAGGCGAAACCGTCCTTGACACGATTCACACCCTAGAATCGATGGCCGTAGACGTGTTTATCATCCGCGATGCCGAACCCGGCATCACGCAACTGGTTGCAGAGCACGTGCAGGATCACGTGAGCGTCCTGTCGGCCGGCGAAGCGCACCTGTCCCACCCCACGCAGGGGCTGCTCGATGCGCTGACGATTTTTCGCCATAAGGGCGGATTTCGCGACCTCACGATCGCCGTTGTCGGTGACGTGAAACATTCGCGAGTCGCCCGCTCGGCCTATCAAGTCTTAACGGCGCTGGGCGTGGGTGAATTGCGGATCGTCGCCCCACCGGCACTGATGCCGGCTGTGGATGAAATGCCCCAAGCTCGTCGATTTGACTCGCTCGAGGCCGGAATCGCGCATTGTGATGTGGTGATGATGCTGCGAGTCCAGAAAGAACGGATGACTCAAGCTGCAATACCGGACTCCGCCGAGTATCACGCTCGCTGGGGCCTGACACTGCCTCGGCTGGCGCTCGCTCGCCCCGATGCAATCGTCATGCATCCGGGACCGATGAACCGGGAAGTAGAGATCGCCTCGGCTGTTGCGGACGGGCCGAGAAGCGTCATTCGTGAACAAGTCACCAATGGCGTGGCGGTCCGGATGGCTGTACTGGAAACGATCATTACCAACCGCCGATTGCGCGGAGATATCGCATGAGCAGCCAACATCCCGATCATCGGGGAAGCATTCTCGTCGAAGACGCTCGGGTGGTATCGCACACCGCGTGGGACGGCGGCCAATACGTGATCGTCCTCAATGCGCCACGCATCGCAGCGCGCGCTAAAGCCGGCGCGTTCGTACACCTAACCTGTGACCCCCATCTGCCGATGCGACGCCCACTGTCGCTGCAGCGGGTCGACCCCAGCCGGGGCACGATTGAAATTCTGTATAAGGTGGTCGGCGAAGGCACCCGTAGGCTTTCGGCGGCTCGGGTTGGCGACACACTGTCCTGTATGGGCCCCATCGGCAACGGCTTCGCTGCAGATCCGACTCGTCCGCGAGCCCTCTTGATTGGCGGCGGAGTGGGTTTGCCGCCGATGGTCTTTCTCGCCGAAGCGCTCAAGGGCACCGGGGGATACCTCCCCATCGTGCTGTTGGGATCGGAAATCCCCTTTCCGTTTCATCCCATACCCTCTGCCCACACGGTGGTAGGCATGCCCGGCGGTGCGACGCATGCGCATCCGGCATTGGAGGAGCTCGGCATCAACAGTCGACTCAGCAGTGGCGCGGGCTTCGACGGGTGTTATGCGGGCTATGTCACAGACTTGGCGAGCGAATGGCTGCAGTCTCTCGGACCTAGCGATCTTGAACAGGTTGCCATCTACGCGTGCGGCCCTACTCCGATGCTCAGAGCAGTTGCCCGAGTCGCGCGCCGCTTCAACGTTCCTGCGCAAGTGTCGCTGGAAGAATTCATGGCCTGCGCGGTAGGCGGCTGCGCCGGCTGCGCCGTCCCCGTGACAACGGCCGACGGAACCTACATGAAGCGCGTCTGTGTGGATGGGCCTGTATTTAGCGCGCAGGAAGTATTCCCGGAATCCATGTGAGACGGCTTTAATGAAAATCCAACTGACCCCTCTCGAGGCACGCATCCTAGGTGCACTCATCGAAAAGGAAATCACGACACCGGATCAGTATCCGCTTTCGATCAATGCACTCGTCAACGCGTGCAATCAAAAAACGAATCGGGATCCGGTTCTCAGCTTGGATGAATCGACGGTACAGCAGGCGCTGGACGGCCTGTCTAAGCGACACCTGGTTCTAGAACGCAGCGGCTTTGGGAGTCGGGTCGTAAAGTATCGTCACCGCTTGTGCAACGGCGACCACAATCCGATTCAGATGACGCCCCAAGAAGTCGCCATCGTTACCGAACTGATGTTACGGGGACCGCAGACCCCCGGGGAACTGCGCTCCCGCGCTCAACGTTTGGCCTCGTTCACGGACTTGGGTGACGTTGAAACCACGCTGGAAATGTTGGCAACCCGGGAGGACGGTCCTTACGTGGTCCGCTTACCCAAAGCTCCGGGTTCTCGAGAGGCACGTTACTGCCAGTTGCTCACGGGCGAACCGGATCTCGAAGCGCTTGCACAGACCGCCCCTGCCACGATGACCGTGACTGGCGGACCCGTAACGAGCGACGCGTTTGCGGAACTGCTGGCGCGCATCGAGGCGCTCGAGGCTCAAGTGAGCGCGTTAAACATCCGCCTCAATTCCGCGGATGCTATGCCCCAAGCCGACGCCTAATCAGCCAACCGTAACGCCTCAGGAGAAGTTAACGCGCGCTTCCAAGTTAGCGCGCGAGTCGGCATTGCGGAGGGCTTCTTCCATGGTGACGCGGCCGCTTCGCACCAACTCAGTTAACGCGGCGTCGAAGCACTGCATTCCACGCTCACTGGAGATGGCCAGCGCCTCCTTCACGGCAACCGTGTCTCCTTTTCGAATGAGATCTTGGATATGCGGCGTATTCAGCAACACCTCGACGGCCGCATGACGCTGTTCCGCACCCCGGACCAACCGCTGAGCCAGTATCGCGCGCAGATACTGCGACAGGTCCAAATGGACCTGCGGATGCTCATCCCGAGGGAAGAAATTGACGATGCGATCGAGCGCCTCGGCCGCATTGTTGGCGTGGAGCGTTGCGATGCATAAATGGCCGGTTCCGGCGAGCGTAATGGCGGCGCGCATCGACTCTCGGTCTCGAATCTCGCCGATCAGTACCACATCGGGAGCCGCTCGCATCGCGCTGCGTAATGCACGATGCAGCGATTTTGTATCCAGCCCAACCTCACGTTGGTTGATGATCGAACGCTTGTTTGCGTGAAGAAACTCAATGGGATCTTCGATCGTCAAAATATGATCTGACACCGTTTCGTTGCGGTGATTAATCATCGCGGCAAGGGTCGTGGACTTGCCGGAGCCGGTTGCCCCCACCATCAGCACTAGGCCTCGCCGGGCTAGCGACAGGTCACGGATGACGTCCGGCAAGCCGAGGGCGTCGAGTTTCGGCATATCGGCGGTCACGTAGCGCAAAACAATAGCCGGGTAGCCGCGTTGCATAAAAACAGCAACGCGGAACCGACCGAGACCGGGCTCGGAGACTGCGAAATCAATCTCGAGTTCTTCCTCGAAGTACTGCGTCTGTTCCGGCGTCATCAAACCGTAGGCCGCGTCCCGAACCATATCCGGCGTCAAAATTTGCTTATTGACCGGATAGATTTGCCCTTCGATTTTGATCTTTACCGGAGAATACGACGTAAAGAACAGATCGGAGGCACGCTGCTCCACCATGAGCCGGAACAACGGCTTGGTATTCAAGCGTACGTTCGGGACGTCTTCCGGCGCCTTCGACTCCTGCGACGCAGAGAGTCGATCGGACGACTCACTGCTCATCGATGATTCTCAGCGAGGCAGCCTCTTCACTGCCTTGGGGATCGAAGCGCTTGCTTTCCAGCTTAATGCGTAGTCGCAACTCGTTTTTAGAGTCAGCGCTTCGTAACGCGTCTTCATACGTGATCATTTCAGATTCGTAGAGCTCGTAGAGCGATTGATCGAACGTCTTCATGCCCATGCGATCAGACCTCGACATCACCTCTTTGAGTCCGTTGATATCGCCCTTGAAGATCAGATCAGCGATCAACGGTGAGCGAAGCATGATCTCCATGGCTGCAATTCGGCCATGGCCACCTTCGCGAGGAATCAATCGCTGCGAAATCAATGCTTGGATATTCAGCGAGAGATCCATCAGCAGTTGTTCGCGTTTTTCATCGGGGAAAAAGTTGACGATGCGATCGAGGGCTTGGTTCGCCGAGTTGGCATGAAGGGTTGCCAACACGAGGTGACCGGTCTCCGCGAATTGAATGCCATACTCCATGGTTTCTCTATCGCGAATTTCGCCGATCAAAATAACGTCTGGAGCCTGACGCAGGGTATTGCGAAGCGCGGTATGCCAGGAGTCTGTGTCGACGCCCACCTCGCGCTGTGTTACGACGCAATTTTTGTGCTGATGCACATATTCAATAGGATCTTCGATCGTAACAATATGACCGCGGGTTTCAGCGTTTCGGTGATCCACCATAGCGGCCAACGTGGTTGATTTTCCGGACCCCGTGCCGCCCACCACAATAACCAGGCCACGCTTTAGCAGCGCCACATCCTTAAGGATCGGCGGCAAAGCCAATTCAGCCACTGAGGGGATTCGCGTAGCGATCGTTCGAATCACACAGCCTGGATTACCTTGCTGAACAAAAGCGCTGACGCGGAATCGCCCTATTCCCGTCGGAGCGATCGCAAACTGACATTCCTTGGTTGCGTCAAATTCTCGCAACTGGCGGTCGGTCATGATGGAGCGGGTCAATGTTGCGCTTTGCTCCGGGGACAGCGCGCGCTCTGCTTGGGGTTTCACTTCGCCGTCGATTTTGATCGCAGGCGGGAAACCGGCCGTAATGAATAGGTCAGAACCTTTGCGCTCTACCATCCTGCGCAATAAATCCAGCATCAATCGGGTTGCCTGATCTCGCTCCATATGGGGATCCAAAGCGCGAATTCGCGCCTAGATGGACTCCTTATTTTGAGCTTTCATTCGCGCTTCCTCTTTTGAGACCAATCCCTTCATGACAAGATCCTGAAGCGATTGATCCAGCGTTTGCATACCGTAGGCCTGCCCCGTCTGGATCGCGGAATACATTTGGGCAATTTTCCCCTCCCGAATCAGGTTTCTGATCGCCGGGGTGCCGATCATGATTTCCTGCGCCGCGATTCGGTCTCCACCAATTTTCTTGAGCAAAATTTGAGAGATCACGGCACGGACGCTTTCCGACAACATTGAGCGAACCATGTCTTTTTCGGTGCCAGGGAACACGTCAACGATGCGGTCGACGGTCTTTGCTGCCGATGACGTGTGCAGGGTGCCGAACACGAGGTGGCCGGTTTCAGCGGCGGTTAGTGCGAGGCGAATGGTTTCTTGATCACGCATCTCGCCTACGAGAATGATGTTCGGGTCTTCTCGCAGTGCCGAACGGAGTGCTTCGGAAAAGCCCAGCGTGTCGCGATGGACCTCGCGCTGATTGATTAGACAGCGTTTGGATTCGTGGACAGCTTCGATCGGATCTTCGATGGTAATGACGTGGGACTGACGCTCGTTGTTGCAGTGGTCAATCATGGCCGCCAGCGTGGTGGACTTGCCGGAACCCGTGGGACCGGTAATCAACACCAGCCCGCGCGGCAGCATACAGAGCTCCTTGTAGATACGCGGTGCGTAGAGCTCATCAAGGGTTTGTATCCGCGCAGGGATCAGGCGAAAGACGGCGCCGGCACCGCGGTGCTGATTGAAAGCGTTCACACGAAAGCGCGCCAAGTTCGGGATTTCGAACGAGAAATCGGTCTCGAAGAACTCCTCATAGGCCTTGCGCTGCTTGTCGTTCATAATGTCGTACACCATGCTATGTACTTCTTTATGCGACAGCGCCGGCATGTTGATTCGCTTAATGTCACCGTCAACACGGATCATCGGCGGCATTCCAGCCGAGAGATGCAGGTCAGAGGCGCGGTTCTTGACCGTGAATGCCAGCAATTGTGAGATGTCGACGGGCATTAGGAACTCCCGGAGCCCAAGCCTCCGATTCGGTATGAGCGGAGTATAGTCACGGGTAGCGTGTCTCCATATGTTAACTAATCCGCAATTTTCACCCTCTCGGCTCCTCGCAGTGCACGAACGCATCGAGGCGGCCGTCGCTGCCGCAGGCCGCCCGGCGGGCAGCGTCACGCTGATCGGCGTGACGAAGACGCAGTCGGCGGCGGTCGTGGAGGGGGCAATTCGGTCGGGCTTGCTTCAACTGGGCGAAAATTACCTCCAGGAAGCGTTGCCTAAGTTGGCGGCGCTAGAGGCCTATCGTGAGCGGGTGACGTGGCATTACATTGGCCAATTGCAGTCAAATAAGACGCGCCCGGTGGCCGAGGAATTTGATTGGGTCCATACGGTCGACCGCATCAAGGTGGCGGAGCGTCTGTCGGCACAGCGCTCGTTTCACGGCCCTCCGCTCAACGTTTGTCTGCAGATCCGGCTCGGTGACGAACCCACCAAGGGCGGTCTGCCCCCCGAACAAGCCATTGACCTCGCGCATGCCGTGTCGGCGCTGCCTCGCTTACGACTGCGAGGCTTAATGTGTATCCCGCCGGAATCCTCCAGCCACGACGAGCAGCGCCGACATTTCGCCGCAATGCGGCACTTGCTGGAAGCACTTAACGGCGCGGGTTTTGCACTGGATACGTTGTCGATGGGGATGAGCGGCGACCTCGAAGCGGCGATAATGGAAGGCGCGACACACGTACGCATCGGAACGGCGATATTTGGTGAACGGGCATGAGTATGAAGAAGCGGACTGAAACGTGGCCACGCGTGGCCGTCGTCGGTGGCGGCCAGATGGCCCGGGCGTTGGTTGGGGGATGGTTGGCGCGCGGAGCGCCGCCGGAAAATATCGCGATTGCGGATCCCGCGGAATCACAGCGCGACTGGCTTGCGCGACGTTTTCAGCGCATCGCCCTTCATACCGAGAATGCCACTGCCGCATCCCAAGCGGATGTCTGGGTGATGGCGGTCAAGCCGCAGCAGTTGTCGGACGTCGCGAGCGCTCTGGCGCCCTTGGCATCGCAACGGCGGCCGTTAGTGATTTCCATTGCCGCAGGCATCGGCGCGGCCGATCTTTCTCGATGGTTCGGCGGGAACGCCACTGTCATCCGCGCCATGCCCAACCGACCGGCGCTGATTGGTGCAGGCGTTACCGGCCTCTATGCAGGAACCGAGGTCAGCCAGAAGGATCGCGACACGGCCGAGCGCCTTCTGGAGGCGGTCGGGACGGCGGTATGGGTCGGTTCGGAAGCCGACATCGATTTGGTAACAGCCGTTTCCGGCAGTGGTCCCGCCTATTTCTTTTTGCTCATCGAACTGTTGGAGGCTGCGGCCGTTGCTCAAGGCCTTTCGCCTGACGTGGCGCGCAAACTGGCGGTCGGGACGGCTGCCGGGGCTGCTGCATTGGCGAAAGCCAGCGGCGAGGAGCCTGCTGTCTTGCGCGAGCAGGTCACCTCCAAGGGAGGCACGACGGCGGCTGCACTCGACGTTTTCCAGTCAGCCGGTCTGCAGGCCATCGTTGCTAAAGCGGTCGCGGCGGCCGCGGAGCGCTCACGGGAAATCGCTGCGGAATTCGGGTCGGCGCGGTGATGGCCTGACTATGAGGAGTTCGACATGGCGGAACTAGTGTTTCTCATCCGCACGCTGGCGGACCTCATCGTTGGTGCCTTCTTGTTGCGGTGGTTGTTTGCCATCCAACGGACCGATTTCCGCAACCCGATCGTCCAATCCTTACACCGATTGACGAACCCCATCATTCTGCCGCTGCGTCGACTCCTCCCAGCCGTCGGTCGAATGGACTCGGCCACCGTCGTCTCACTACTGCTCGTCGCCTTCATCCGGGCAGCAGCCATCGGCGCCCTCGCCGGCGCGGGTATCGGCAATCCCCTGCTCGTGTTCCTCGGCGCGCTACTGGTTTTGGTGCGAATGCTGCTGTGGATTTTCCTTGGGGCGATCTTTTTGTACGCACTGCTCAGTTGGGTTGCCGATCCCTACAATCCCTTTTCGAGGCTGCTCGCCGATATCTCAGCGCCTATTTTGAGACCCATTCGAAACAATCTTCCGCTACTCGGCGGTTTGGACCTCAGCCCACTCGTGGCGCTGTTGTTGCTGCAGCTCGCGTTGTACTCCCTGAACATGCGCTTGGCGCCGCTGTTTTTTCCTTACGATCTGTGAATTCCTGCATCCGTCGCGAGGGCGAAGACTGGATTTTGCAGGTGCGTGTGCAACCGCGCGCGAGTCGCGATGAACTGCTGGAAGACGGCGAGAGACTACGACTGCGCATTACCTCGCCTCCGGTGGATGGCGCCGCGAACGCCCACATTATTCGCTTCCTGGCGCGAGAGTTTGGTGTCGCCAAGGGCCGCGTTGAAATCGTTCGCGGCTTAGCCGGCCGCGAAAAAACGGTACGAATTTCAGCGCCAACGGCGATTCCCAACACCGTCACACGCCTATTTTCACAAGGGTAAACGCAAAAAACCGCTTAAAACCTAGTGGATTTCGCAAATTGGTATGGTATTGTCGCCACCGAACCAACGAAATGATCTTCACTTGGAGCTGATTTTCACGAGCTTTGCTCACCGGTCGGACCCACACTATCCGCCTGTACACAGCAACTGAACGGGAAAGTCAGTCGAAAAGTCCGGGATCAAGAACAGAAACCACAGGAGATTACTCACCATGGCGAAGAAGAGCGCTGCACCGACCAAGTCGGAAATTCTCGCGCAGATCGCGAAGGACACCGAACTCTCGAAGAAGCAGGTCGGAGCTGTCTTCGAGTCGCTGAACGGTATCATCAAGAAGAGCCTCCGCGGTGCGGGCAGCTTCACGATGCCGGGCTTGCTGAAGCTGAAGGTCGTCAAGAAGCCAGCTACCAAGGCTCGCGAAGGCGTGAACCCGTTCACGGGCGAGAAGATGGTGTTCAAGGCGAAGCCGGCGTCCAAGAAGGTCCGCGCGGCTGCGCTGAAGTCCCTGAAGGCGATGGTCAACTGATCTCGCCTACCCTAACGAGAGTTGGGGTAAGGTGCAAAAGAAACCGGGGCTTGCCCCGGTTTTTTTTATTCGAATTTCCTAGACGAACGCCTGTACCGCAGACTTAAGCTCATTAAGCTTGCCGTGGAAAAAGTGCTCCGCACCGTCGATGGTCGCTACATGAGGCCGGGGGTGAACGGACTGCACCCAGTCAATCACCGTGTCGTAGTCAACGAGCTCGTCCTGAGTGCCCTGAATGACCAGCCACGGTGCGGTCGGGACCCGGTAGCGGTCGAAATCAAAGCGTCGAATGGGCGGTGCGATGGTGATGAGCCGATCGATCGGCCTTTCTGTCGCGACACGGTAAGCCACAAAAGATCCAAAGGAAAAGCCCGCCATCACGAGCGGCGCCGACGGGTAACGCTCGGCCAGCCAATCCGCGGCGCACAACGCGTCATCCGTCTCGCCGAGGCCATCGTCGAAAACGCCGCTACTCTCACCGACGCCTCGAAAATTAAACCGCAGCGTCGCAATACCCCGCTCATGCAACGCTCGAGCGGTCATATGTACGACTTTATTTTGCATCGTACCGCCGTGAAGTGGGTGCGGATGACACACCACTGCCGCCCTGCCGCTGTGACCGGTCGGAACCTCGAGGAGCCCTTCCAGACTGCCAACGGGACCAGGCAGCGTCACGCGTTCAGGCGTCGGCGGACGGAAGGGCGCGCTCGTTGTCATCAATCCATCACCTGTAAACTCACGAGAGTCACTTCAAACACGAGCGTCGCATTCGCCGGCACTTTACGGCCAACGCTCCGACTGCCGTACGCAAGTTGCGGCGGAATCACTAAATGACGCCGCCCACCGCGCTGCATCCCGGTAATACCGGATTCCCATCCCGCAATGACGCTATTGCGACCTAAACGGAAGACCAACGGATCACCCCCGTGGTCGGCCGTACTATCAAACGGCTTACCGTGACCATCCGGTGCCGATGGATCGTAGAGATAGCCCGCGTATTGGACCGCAACGATGTCCCCTTTCCCCACCGCAGGGCCGTCGCCCACCACCGTGTCGAAGACTTGAAGACCCGACGGGAATCCAGTGGGTGGGCCCAGAGGGGTCGCCGACGCCGCGGTGGCCACGAGGAGCGCCGCGCTCCAAATCCGCCTCCGTATCTGCAGCATGGACACCCCTCTCGGTGGATAGATCCACGCCATTATGGCGTGGATGCCGACCCCAACAGCAGTCGATTCATGCGTCGCACGAAATCGGCCGGCTCCGCCAATTGCCCGCCCTCGGCCAACGTTGATTGGTCAGCCAGCAACAAGGCAAGGTCGCGGAATTCAGCGTCGTCCTGCGTCGCCTCGAGGCGCGCGATCAGCGGGTGTGACGGATTGATCTCGAGCGTCGGCTTCTGGGCCGGAGGCGCTTGGCCCGCCGCCTCCATAAGCCGCCGCATTTGACCGCTCAGTTCTCCCGCGGCCCTTACCAAACAGGCCGGAGATTCCGCGAGCCGTTGCGTTGCCTTGACCCCGGCCACCCGATCCGCCAACACGTCCACCAACCGATCGCAGAGCGCATCGGCGCCTTGTTGGTCGGTGGCGGGCTCCGCCGGCACCAAATCGCCCAGGTCGAGATCACCGGCGGCGACATCTTGAAACGGCTTGCCATCGAATTCGCCGAGATACCCGAGCATCCACTCATCAATACGATCGTGCATCAGGATCACTTCCACGCCGTGCTTGCGGAGGCGCTCCAAGTGCGGGCTGTGACGCGCGGCATTCCAGGTTTCAGCAGTCAGATAATAGATGTGCTTCTGACCACTCTTCATCCGGGACAAATAGTCGTCCAACGACTGGTCCTGCTTCTCGGCGTCCGTGTGCGTTGAGGCAAATCGCAGCAATTTGGCGATGCGTTCGCGATTCGCAGGATCCTCGGCAATGCCTTCTTTAAGAACCTGGCCAAACTCCTTCCAAAACGTCGCGTATTTTTCCGGCTCGTCCTTAGACAACTTGGTCAAAAGATCGAGCACACGGCGGGTGATGCCGGCTCGCATGGCCTCTATTTCAGCATCCGTCTGGAGCAATTCTCGCGAGACATTCAACGGCAGATCGCTTGAGTCCACGACGCCCTTGACGAAGCGAAGGTACAACGGGAGGAATTGCTCGGCATCGTCGAGGATGAACACCCGCTTCACATACAACTTCAGCCCGCGCGACCCGTCCCGATTCCAGAGATCAAAAGGAGCGTGGGACGGGACGTAGAGAAGGGTGGTGTATTCGCGCTTGCCCTCGACACGGTTGTGAGACCAACCGAGTGGCGGCGTGAAATCGCGCGCCACCGTTTGATAAAATTCGTTGTATTCCTCGTCCTTAATTTCATTGCGCGGGCGAGTCCAAAGCGCCTGCGCGCTGTTCACGACCTCGCGTTCGGCGGCCTCATCGTCTTGGGTGCTCGCCTTCGGCAACCGCACCGGGAAGCCGATGTGGTCGGAATAACGTTTTACCAGGCTGCGCAGCTTCCAAGCATCGGCGAACTCGTACGCATCCTCCTTGAGATGGAGGACAACTCGGGTGCCACGTGTCGGCAACTCCACGGATTCGATGGAGAACTCGCCGTTACCATCGGACTCCCAATGCACGCCGTCGGCTGGCGACGCTCCCGCTGCGCGGCTAAAGACCTCAACGCGGTCGGCCACGATGAACGCAGAATAGAAACCCACACCAAACTGGCCGATCAGTTGCGCATCCTTCTGCTGATCGCCCGACAGTTGTGACAGAAAGTCTGCCGTGCCGGATTTAGCGATAGTGCCAAGGTGGGCTATCACCTCGTCCCGAGTCATTCCGATGCCCGAATCGGTAATGCTGAGGGTGTGGCCGTCCTTATCGAAATCGATATCAATTACCAAATCGGCCGAGTCGCCCAATAGTGAACTGTCGGCCAGTGAGCGAAAGCGTAATTTATCGCACGCGTCGGACGCATTGGAGATCAACTCTCGGAGAAAAATCTCTCTGTTCGAATACAGTGAATGAATCATGAGGCGAAGCAGTTGCTTCACCTCGGTCTGAAAGCCACGGGTTTCACGCGTCTGGGTATTGGTCATCGGTCTGCCCCGGTCGTTAAATACATGCCGCCGCCGTCATTGGGCGGCAGCCGCGAGATTGGGGGCAGCCGGCGTCGGATTCAAGAGGCGATAGCGATCGCCTCGGCTTAGCGGCTCGGGTCTTCCAACGCTTCCCAACCGGACTTCATCTGGTCGGACCAGCGTTTGTAGGTGGTATACGTCGGCAAGGTACGTGTAATCGCGCCGTGGCGGACGGCCGCAGTCTTGACGGCCGTCCCGGCGAGGGCACCGACGCCTTTGCGGGCGCGGGAAACTTTTCGTGTGGTCATGGCACTCTACTTCCCAGTTGAGGCCACACGATAGGAATTGTCGGCGCAGACCGGGAGGAACTGCATCACACGCGCCCCGGAACCACGTCACGGTTTTCGACAATCTAGGGTCGAATCTCGATGGGCGTGTCCACCCGGGTCAACAGCCACACTTCCAACATATCGTCGTTGGTGAGCGCGATACAGCCATTCGTCCAATCGTTGCGCAAGTAGTATTCGGTAGAGTGCTTAGGAACGTTCGGCAGGCCGTGGATCATGATGGCCCCACCGGGCTCCCGATGACTTCGTCGCGCCCTCTCCTGATCGTCTCGGTTGGGATAGGACACGTGTATGGATAAGAAGTACTCGCTCTGGGGATTTTTAGCATCGAGCCGATACTCACCCTCCGGCGTCCGGAAGTCGCCCTCTTGCTCTTTGTGTCCTTTGGGATCCAATCCCAACCAAACGCGGAACGTCCGGAACGGCACACCGGCCCGCATCAGATACAAGCGCCGCTCGCTCTTAACGACGACGACTCGGTCGGCCATCGGCAGCGCATCGCTCACTGCTTCGGCGCGTCTCGGCAGCAGAGCTGTCGCAACAACCGACAGCCCCCCGATCAGAAGCGCACGCCTAGAATTCATCGACCGTTATATCCGCGCAAGTCCGATTGCCAGCGGCGCTCTGCGCTCGGAGAACGTATCGATGCCCGCGGCGTGCGTCGATAACGAGCGGAAAGCGCACCGCGGCGTGATTGGCCATGACACAGTCCGCGAGAACCTCGTGGTGACCTGGAAGCACCTCGACGCGTGAATAGCCGAACCGAAGAACGACGTCATCCACTTTGCGAATCACGGCCTTGATAGGCACCCCGGAAGTCACTTGGGGTGCCCCAACGATGACAGCGAGATCGTCCTTCGCCAACTCCGGACCACGGTAGGCCCGCTCCGTCTCACACCCCACCAAACACAGCATTACAGCGATACCCAATACGCGTCGAATCATGGCTTGCTTCCTTTGCCGGCTGGCGCAGCCGAATCAACGACTTGCACTTGAGGTAGGTTGACTGAGCTGCCGACCCGAACAGTCGAAAAGTCGATATCCGGATTGTATTGCCGCAACAGCCAGACCGGAATTTGCCCTTTTTGAGTCAGCGTCCACAACGTATCACCCGCTTGCATCGCATGGCGAGCGACCCCGACGAGTCGATGTGTTGCGAAGTAGTTAGCTTCAATCTTTCGATGATACTCAACCCGACGTGACTCGAATCCGGCGGCATCAACGCCGACTAACTCGACTTTGATCCGATGGCCGAGGACCATCGAGTCACTCGCCTTCAGATGATTCAAGACGCGCAATCGGTCGGCGGAGACGCCACCCCATTTTGCGAGCATGCCCAACGTCTCCGCCGCTTGGACGACTACCGTGCCTTTGCTCACAGAGTAGTCTGCCGGATCCTCGCCACCCTCTTGCCGGTCGCGTGCCCACGGCGTGCTCTCGTCGGGACCGGTCGCCCCACTCGGGGCGGCGACGGCCCGCGATGAGGCTACCGTTGACGGGGGCGTAGCGTCACGATGAGCGGATTCTGTCGTCACGCCCGTGTCTTGTAATCGCAACTTCTGCCCTTCACGCACGAGATCCGCGCGAGCGATTCCGTTGAGCGCTAGCAGAGAAGAGACAGACACACCGTTGGCATGCGCGATGCTCGACAGACTCTCCCCATGGGCCACAACGTGAACGTCGGGGTGGGTCTGCGCCGAAGTCGGCGCAGGCACTGTGGCTACCGGCGGAACTGGGGCTGGCGTGGGAACAGTGGGGGCATCGCTCGCCGCCGGCGGTGAGCCGGACGGCAGTGCCTCCGGCGGGGCCTCAGGCAATGACCCGCTGGGTGGCACGCGCAAGGTCATCCCAGGATGCACGTCGCGGCTCGAAATGTGGTTGTACTCCGCCAACTCTTTCGTACGCAAACCGTATTGCGTAGCGATTCGATCCAGCGTGTCGCTACGACCGACCGTTACGGATCGCTCTTTCCCAGCGTCTTCCCGCGCAGAGGATCCCAACTTTGCCAATAACCGACCTGCGTCAACGCCCGCCGGCACTCGTAATTCGTAGCCTCGTGGGACGGGACGCCGCCCCTCCCAGATCGGCTCCAGTAGCGACAAATTGAGCGCACGTAGCGTGTCACGGTCCGTACCTAACGTCTTTTCGAGCGCCTGGGCCGGCATGAGGGCGGGCAGTCGAACGGTACGACTATCATCGTGCGGCATTCGGTCCACGCGCCCGAAAAAACGGTCCGCATTGCGGTCGACATTCAGCGCCGCCAAAAACGAGACGTAGAAATTACGTGATGCAAAACCGAAGGTGTGCCCCTGGTAATTCCGGACAATGGTCGTAATGTCGTCCGTGCCCAATTCTTCCTTCGCGCGACGCATGCCACCGGCACCGTGGTTCCATGCGGTGAGCGCTAACGGCCACGTGCCCAGAATCGAGTAGTTAATATTGAGAAATTGCGCAGCGGCCAGTGTCGATTTGTAGGGGTCCAACCGTTCATCGACCGTGCCGTCGACGCGAAGCCACCGCTTGCCCGTACCCCGCATGAATTGCCAGAGTCCCGCCGCACCGACTTTTGAATACGCTCGCGGATTGAAAGACGATTCCACGTGCGGTAACGCCGACAATTCACCCGGAAGCCCTTCGCGCCGCAGCGTTTCTTCAACGTGTTTTTCCCACGCGCCCGAGCGCACGAGGCCTTCCCGAAATCGATCGGACTGGCCTAACTGGAAGCGCACATGGTCCGCGGCGTCGGTTAACGCCTCATTAGAAACCGTCGGCGGGAAGAGCGATAAAACTCGCCGCTCATCGTCGGAAAGCTCGTCGCGATTACCGGTTCCCAAGTGTCGCAAGATTCGTTCGTAGTGCGCCCTAACCGTATCGACGAGGTTCGACCGCTCCTTACTGGAGAGTCCAGGAGGAAAGTTCAACTCTTCGTAGATGACATCGAGGTGTCGATCGTCGTGCAGCAATCCGCCGTGCGTACTGACCTTGGAGTAAATGCGCTCCCAAAATTGCACATCCGGCTCGAGCGCCGCCGGACGGGGAAACTGGGCCGGATCGGCCACCACGGTCGCCGTCCATGCGAGCGAAAGCACCCCCACGACGCCCGTACATACTTTCAACACTCTGGCGCTCACGGCGGGGATGGTCATTCGTCCTCCAACTAAACAACCCATTATACAAGGCGCTGTTCTGCAGATGGGCCTCGACGGAGCGCTATGGGTCTAGAATAGAGGCGAACGACTCGGAGACCCGGACCATGGACACGCCGAACACCGACATCGCGCTGATTGCCCACTCGATCCAGCTGTCTTTGGCGCCCGTGTTCTTGCTCTCCGGCATCGGCGTCCTTTTGGGTGTATTGACGAATCGCCTAGCGCGCATCGTCGATCGCGCGCGGCCGCTCGAAGACCGCCTAAGCCACGTGGACGGAGCAGCCGCAGAAGCCCTGCACAGGCAACTGAGCATCTTCGCGCGACGGGCGCGCTTGATGAACGCATCCATCACGTTGGGCGTCGTGTCCGCACTACTCATCGCCACCGTTGTCGCGCTTCTCTTTTCCAGCGCCTTCATTCGTTTCAATCTGGCCGTTGCGGTCTCGGCTTTGTTTATCGCCGCGATGTTCAGCCTCGTCGTGGCGTTGGGGGCATTTTTGGCCGAAATCCGCATCGCGACCGCGACGTTGCGCATTGGCCGTGGGCCGCATTAGTACCTGGAGTGTGCGCTCGGATCTCCGCGTCGCTGAGCATCGCCGCTCTCGCTGCTGAACAAGAATCGGCCCAGACCCCGGTGAGCCGGACTATGCATCCCTACGCAGGCTGTGATAAGTCTAGCGACAGGGGGGTTCGGCACGCTGACTTGTCAGTGCGCCGCCCTTGGTTCGTCCTCTGACGCATCCAAGGAGTTAATTTTTGTGAAGTCACGCGAGACTGAGACCGTACGCCGCATCGTACTGTTGCGCCCGAATCACCGGCTTGGAAATGCGCTGCTGCTTACCCCCGCCCTGAACGAACTCGCCCGACAATACCCGGAGGCGTCCGTGGATGTCGTTACGAGCGGGCGTGCCGGGGCCGCTGTGTTCGCCGGATTGTCGAACGTCGCGGACGTACTGAGCTTTCCGAGACTGAGCTGTCGGTCCCCGCTTGCCACTCTGCAGGCGTTCTCGGACCTGCGAAGTCGCAGCTATGATCTTGCCATTGACCCGATGCCTCACTCTCGGTCCGGGCGATTTTTGTTATCCGCCGTCAATGCCCGCGAGCGCGTCGGATACGCCGACGGATGCTACATTCGCGACCGCGTACTCACGCGCTCGACGAACGTCCGGCATGCGCCGAAAAGTTACGCTGCCATTCCGGTGCATCTGCTTCGGCACACCAGCAGCACACCGGGAAATTCGACGTCGAACTCAGCCCCTGCCTGCCCACAGATCGCGTTATCCGCCGCTGAACGCCGGCACGGCGCACAGTTTCTGAATGCTCCGACCGGAGGACAGATCACATTAGCCGTCTTTGCCAATGCCACCGGCTCAAAGTGCTATTCCCCAGAGTGGTGGCGTGCCGTCATCGAGCGCATTCGCCAACCCATCCCGAATCTGAACGTCGTCGAATTTGTGCCGGATGACAACAATCCCCGGCTCGCCGGCCTCGCTCAGCCGAAATTTACACGCGATTTGCGCCTACTGGGCGGCGCGTTGGCCGCCGCCTCGTTGGTCGTATCGGCCGATTGCGGCGTCATGCATCTTGCCGATGCAGCCGACGCGTCCGTACTGGGTCTGTTTAAGACGACCGATCCGCTGGTCTACGGGCCCCGCAATGCAAGATCCACCTGGATGAGCGCTGCCGACTCGAATCCTGCGGAGGTCGCCGCCCGCGTTGAATCTTTACTGCGCGAACGGCGCATCTAGCGAGCGGCGCTCTTCGCCGATATAAAAAAAGGCCACCCGTAGGTGGCCTTTATCGACGGTCGACACAACCGCTCTCAACCGCACTTAGAGTCCCCGCAATTGAGGCAGGTCATGCAACCGTCCAGCATGATCACTGCCGGAGTGCTGCACTTGCCGCAGAGCTGGGCGCCCTCCGGGTAATGACCTTTGGACAGCGCATCCAACTGCTTGTTGCGCGACTCGAACTCTTCACGCTTCTGCGCGATCAGCTTTTTGCGATGCTCGTCCAGCTCCGGGACGGCCAACACGCCGATCGTCTGAAGATGCTTCTCAATCACGTAACCGAGTTCGGCAATGATTGATGGCATGAATTTTCCGCCCGGCTGCCAATAGCCACCGCGCGGATCAAACACCGCCTTGAGCTCTTCCACCATGAACGAGATATCGCCGCCTTTACGAAAAACGGCCGAAATGATTCGGGTCAACGCCACGATCCACTGGAAGTGATCCAAATTCTTCGAATTGATGAAAATTTCGAACGGTAAGCGGCGCTCACTGTCCGTACCCTCATTCAAAACGATGTCATTGATCGTGACATACATGGCGTGATCGGACACTGGCGTCTTGATCTTGTAGGTGGAACCGATCAAGACGTCCGGACGCTGCATGCGCTCATGCAACTGAACGACGTTACTGACCGCTTTGGCCGCCGCCAATGCCTCGACCTTCTTCTCTTCAGCCGCTTTGGCAGCCGCCACATCGGCCGGCTTTTCAACGCGATACTTCGTGATTTTCTTGTTGATCGTATGCATGTCAGAACTTCCCGTAATAACCTTCTTTGAGGGCATCGAAGAGGTTGGATGCTGTGTGCATCTCGCCGTCGTATTCGATGGTCTCGTCGCCCCGGACCGACACTTCGGAGCCATCTTCAAGCGTAAACACGTAGGTCGTGTTCTTGAGATCTTCTTCTTTGACGATCACGCCGGTGAACACCTCGGGGTTGTAACGGAACGTCGTGCAGCCCTTCAGACCGTTCTCGTAGGCATACAGGTAGATGTTCTTGAAATCATCGTACTTGATGTCCGTCGGCACATTGGCGGTCTTTGAGATGCTTGAGTCAACCCACTTTTGCGCGGCCGCCTGCACGTCAACGTGCTGCTCAGGGGTGATCGAATCAGAGGTCACAAAGTAGTCCGGAAGACTGTCCTCTGCGGTCGTCGCGCCCGGAATGGCTCGCGGGTTAATCAACGCCCGGTAGGCCAGTAACTCGAACGAGTAAACGTCGACGCGTTCTTTGGACTTCTTACCTTCGCGAATCACGTTACGGAAGTAATGATGCGCAAAGGACGGTTCGATCCCGTTCGATGCATTGTTCGCCAACGACAAAGAGATCGTGCCCGTCGGCGCAATTGAGCTGTGATGGGAGAAGCGGGCGCCGGTCGTCGCCAACTGATCGACCAAAGCCGGCGCGACAGCGGCGATGCGCTGCATGTACCGACTGTAGCGAGCGTGAAGAATGCGGCCAGGTATTTTTTGACCGATCTTCCAACCGTCTTGCGCCATTTCGGGACGCTGGCGCAGCATCTTTGCGGTCACGGTGAATTCTTCGTTCATGATCGGCGCAGGGCCTTTTTCCCGCGCCAAATCAAGCCCAGCTTCCCAGCCGGCCACCGCCATTTCTCGCGACACGGCCTCCGTGAACTGAATGGATTCTCCCGATCCATACTTCATGCCGAGCATCGTCATCGTGGAGCCTAAGCCAAGGAAGCCCATGCCATGGCGACGCTTGCGCATGATTTCGTCACGCTGCCCCGGGAGCGGCAACCCATTAATCTCCACGACGTTGTCCAGCATGCGCGTGAAAACCTTCACGACATCGCGGTATTCGTCCCAATCGAACGCAGCGTCTGCGGTGAAGGGATTACGAACGAAACGGGTCAGATTCACAGAGCCCAAAAGGCACGAGCCGTACGGCGGCAGGGGTTGCTCACCACACGGGTTGGTGGCGCGAATGTTTTCGCACCACCAGTTATTGTTCATCTCGTTGACGCGATCGATCAGGACGAAGCCAGGCTCCGCGAAATCGTACGTGGAGGCCATGATGAAATCCCAAACGCGCCGTGCCGGCAGCGTCTTGTAGACTTTGCAACACACCAACCCGTCGTCGCGGGTGACGTAGCCTTCCGAGATCGGCCATTCCCGCCACAGGAATTTCGTGGAGTCGGACAGGTCACACTCGCCCGCCGCATACTCCTTCTGACGCAACGGGAAGGCCAGACGCCAGCTATCGTTCGCCTTAACGGCTTCGATGAATTCGTCGGTGATCAGCAGCGACAAGTTGAACTGACGAAGCCGACCGTTCTCCCGCTTCGCCTTAATGAACTCCATGACATCCGGATGGCCCACGTCGAACGTTCCCATCTGCGCGCCACGGCGTCCACCGGCCGATGACACGGTGAAACACATTTTGTCGTAGATATCCATGAAGGACAGCGGGCCCGACGTGTACGCACCGGCGCCCGAGACGTAGGCCCCACGGGGCCGCAGTGTCGAAAATTCGTAGCCGATGCCACAGCCGGCCTTCAGCGTGAGCCCCGCCTCGTGGACCTTGTTCAGGATGTCGTCCATCGAATCGGAGATTGTTCCGGAGACGGTGCAATTGATCGTTGAGGTGGCCGGTTTGTGCTCCAACGCGCCCGCGTTCGAAATGATACGACCCGCCGGGATAGCGCCCTTGCGCAGCGCCCAGAGAAAACGTTCAAACCACACCGAACGTACTTCGGGTGATTCCACGTCGGCCAGCGCCACCGCCACCCGGTGATAGGTGTCGTCCATTGACTGGTCTACCGCGACGCCATCCTTTGCGGTTAAGCGGTACTTCTTGTCCCAAATATCCAACGACGCTTCCTGAAACGGAACCGCCATTTCCTTCTGTTCCATCTTGTGGGCCGTACTCATCTGATTCGGTGCTCCGTTGAGCGATATATCGTTCTTGTTAATGCCAGGCGCGACCGCGTGTCAGGGACCCCTCCGGCGACGCGCGTCGTCGCCTGCTTCATCCCCCGTCCGCAACCGCTTGGGTTTTCGTTCAACACAACATCTTGTGCTGAGGCGTCTACGTTATTTTTGCGGAGCTCGTGAGTCAAGAACAACCTTGGACTATTTGAGAGGGTGATTTAAGCATGACAAAACAATGACTTAATGTTTTTTTAGTGAGTTTGACGTCCCCCCGCGCGCGGATTTTTTTTGTCAAGTGGAAAAAAACGGGAACACTACATCTTGTGTTTTCTGGATCGGGCGGGCGGCGTATGACCTTCGGATTCCCCCAATCCGGCCGCGCCTTGAAAACAACGGGGCTCGCCCTATTTCGATTCCACCAACCCGTTCTATAGGAGGAACGAACCATGACACTCCATCGCTACGAACCTTGGTATTTGGTGAATCGGCTGCACAACGATCTGGACCGCCTGCTCTCGCCGACACCGAGCGAGGACGGCCCTCAGGGCCTCGCCAATTGGGCGCCCCACGTCGACATTCAGGAGGAAGCCAACCGTTTCGTCCTGCACGCCGACCTTCCTGGAGTTGACCCTAAAGACATCGACGTGACGCTCGAAAAGGGAGTCCTCACCCTGCGAGGGAAGCGTGCGCTGCAAACGCGTGACGAAAAAAATGGCTTCCGGCGCGTCGAACGCGTCAGCGGCGAGTTTTTCCGCAGTTTCACGCTACCGGACACGGCCGACTCGCAATCGGTGCGTGCGCGCCATGCCAACGGTGTTCTGGAAGTCACCATTCCCAAGCAAGCGCACGTCATGCCACGTCGCATCGACATAGAAGCCGCCTAAGGCGCAGCCACGGGGCGACAGCGGTCGCCCCGGAACTTTTTGCGCCTGTCGCGAGTCTTTAAGGCCGAGAGTCACCCATCCGGCGGGTGGGTGACAATGGCCACAAAACACAACGAAGGGATTTTCATGTTGACCACTCGTTCTGCGAGCCGCACCGCTGTCTGCGCCCTCGCTGTCTTGTTTACTGCCGGCCTGATCAGTGCACGTCCGGCCAGGGCGGAAGGGCATCTCCCGATGGAGGTGGCCGGCGCGGCGATGCCGTCACTCGCGCCGATCGTCAAGAAGGCCTCCCCAGCCGTCGTCAATATCTCAACGCGCGGTACCGTCGCCGAGAAGGGCGCACATAACCCGTTGTTTGATGACCCATTTTTTAAGCGGTTTTTTGATACACCGGAGATGGCGCCGCGCCAGAGGCAGTTCCAGAGCGCCGGTTCGGGCGTGGTCGTTGACGCCAAACAAGGCTTCATCATCACCAACGCGCACGTCATCGAAAACGCCAACGAGATCACCGTTACCACCCACGACGGGCACGACTACAAGGCCACGGTCGTCGGTTCTGACGTCGGCGCCGACGTTGCGTTGATCAAAGTGAAGGATGCAAAACTCGCCGAACTACCGATCGGAGATTCCAGCAAGGCCGAAGTCGGTGATTTCGTTCTTGCGATAGGTAACCCATTCGGACTACAGCACACCGTCACCTACGGCATCATTAGCGCGGTTGGGCGTTCAGGCATCAACCCCGACGGCTACGAGGACTTTATTCAGACGGACGCCTCAATTAACCCGGGCAATTCGGGGGGCGCGCTGATCAACTTGCGAGGCGAGCTCGTCGGGATCAATTCCGCCATTTTGTCGCGCTCTGGCGGAAATATCGGCATTGGCTTTGCCATTCCGTCCAACATGGTCCGATCGATCATGGACCAACTGGTCAAATACGGCGAGGTCAAACGCGGACTACTCGGCGTCAGTATTCTCACGCTGACTCCGGATCTCGCGGACAACTTAGGCGCAAAGGATCTTCAAGGCGCTCTGGTACAACAGGTCGTCGAAGGCTCGGCGGCCGAAAAGGCCGGCCTCAAAGCGGGCGACGTGATCACGGCCGTTAACAATCAAGCCATCAAGAGCGGCCCGGAACTGCGCAACCGCATCGGACTGATGCGAGTCGGCGAAGTGGTGGAACTGACGTACTACCGCGACGGCAAATCGCATCACACGAGCGCGACCGTCGCCGCGAAGGGAGCCGCACCGGGTGAAGACTCCCCGGCGGGCGACTTGCATCGCGCGTTCGAGGGCGCTGATCTGGGCGATGCGGCGAATTCGGGTGGCGTACTCGTCCGGGCCGTCGAAGCTGAGAGCCCCGCCGCGCAGGCTGGCTTACGGCCTAACGACGTCATCACCGCCGTCAATCGCCAGAAAGTGAGCGGCATGAAGGACCTGCGGGCCATCGTCAAGGGACAGCAGAGCCTTCTGCTGACGATTCGCCGCGGCGATGCGATCTTGGTCGTACCGGTTCGCTGACGTAACGCTCGCTCTGCGAGTAGGATCCCGGTCATCGACCCAGATGGCCGGGATTTTTTTATGCAGCCTCGTAAATTTCTCATCCTCGGCGGCACGGGCTTTGTGGGCTCGGCGCTGGCGCATCGACTGGTTCGCGACGGCCACACGCTGATCCTTCCCACGCGCTCGCCCAGCCGACACCCCGATTTGCAGGTCTTACCTTCGGTCCGACTCCTCGCCGCCGATATTCACCACGAACCGACGCTCCGGCAGCTGACTGCCTCGGTAGACGTGGTGGTGAACTTGGTCGGCATCTTGAATGAGCCCGGACACGACGGCGAGGGGTTCCGCCGCGCGCACACCGAACTCACCGCGAAGGTGCTCCGTGCGTGTACCGAAAGCGGCGTGACCCGACTCTTGCACATGAGTTCACTGCAAGCGTCCCCCGATGCCCCGAGCCATTACCTGCGCAGCAAAGGGTTGGCCGAGCAACTCGTTCGTAGCGAGGCCAGGATCGCGGCGACCATTTTCAGGCCATCCGTTATTTTTGGGCGGCACGATTCCCTGACGAATCGCTTCGCCCAGTTGCTTCGCTTCGTGCCAGTCCTGCCCTTGGCGCGGGCCAATGCGCTGTTTGCACCGGTCCACGTCGCAGATGTGGTTGAAGCCATGGCGCGCACACTGGACCTCCCGGCGAGTATCGGCGCAACGTACGAGCTTGGCGGACCCGAGACGGTCACGCTCGCCGATTTGGTTCGCTACGTCGCGCAAGTCACCGGTCGACGACGGTGGATTTTTGGCATCCCCGATTGGGCCGGGCGCGTTCAGGCGTGGGTGTTCGAGCGACTCCCCGGCAAGGTGTTGTCGGTCGACAATTTCAACTCGCTGGCACTGCCAAGTGTACCCACGCACAACGGTTTTGCGGCGCTCGGTCTGCAGCCGGCGTCGCTCGCTGCGGTGGTACCGGGCTATCTCCAACCCGTTAAGCGCTAACGCCCCCTCTGCGCATAGAATCTCAGCATGGAAATCTTTCTGGTGGGCGGCGCCGTCCGCGATGAACTGCTGGGTCGACCGGTCCGTGAGCACGACTGGGTCGTTGTCGGCGCCACCCCGGAGGAGCTGGAGCGCCTGGGCTTTCGCCAAGTGGGTAAGGACTTCCCAGTCTTCCTCCATCCCGAGACCCACGAGGAATATGCGCTCGCCCGCACAGAGCGAAAAATCGCCCCGGGGTACCACGGCTTTGAAACGCGTTTTTCGCCGGATGTCACACTGGTTGAGGATCTCCTCCGCCGGGATCTGACCATCAATGCCATGGCTCGCGCCCCGGATGGCACGCTGATCGACCCCTACGGCGGCGCGCAGGATCTGGAGAATCGGGTTCTGCGGCACGTCTCGGAGGCTTTTGCTGAGGATCCGGTGCGCATCCTGCGGCTCGCACGGTTTGCGGCTCGCTACGCCGCGTTGGGGTTCACTGTGGCCCCGGAAACGCAGGCCCTCATGCGCCAGATGACAGCCGCCGGCGAGGTAGATGCCTTGGTGGCGGAACGGGTCTGGGCGGAAACCGCGAAGGCGCTGACCGAACCCTGCCCGACGGCGTTTTTCGCAGTACTTCGCGCATGCGGCGCACTCGCCGTCATTTTCCCAGAACTCGATCGCCTGTACGGCATCCCGCAACCGGAGCGTTGGCATCCCGAGGTGGATACCGGTCTTCATGTGGAGTTGGTGTTGCAGGCAGCGGCCCAATTGTCCACTGAGTCGCGCGTGCGTTTTGCCGCCTTAGTGCACGATCTCGGCAAAGGAACCACGCCTCGCGACGAGTGGCCCAAACACCACGGTCACGAATCTCGCGGCGTCAAACTCGTCGAGTCGCTCTGTGCGCGATTGCGCGTTCCCAATGATCACCGCGAGTTAGGCGTCATGGTCTGCCGGGAGCACGGTATCGTCCACCGAGCGATGGAACTTCGACCGGAAACCGTGCTCACACTCTTTGAACGATGCGACGCGTTTCGCCGGTCGGACCGATTTGCTGAATGCCTGATTGCCTGTACAGCGGATGCGCGCGGTCGAACGGGTCATGAATCGGCGCCTTATCCCCAAGCAACATTTTTGGCGCAGGCCTTGGAGGCCGCCCGGAGCGTTGCAGTGACCTCGGCAGAGCGCACGGGATTGGACGGGTCCGCTATCGGCAGACTGCTGGGCCAGAAACGCTTAGCGGCATTGACGGCCGTCTGCCGGACTCGCGATCACAGCTGATCGGTGAAATCCCGGATCTGAAAGCCCAGTAGGTCGCCTTCGTAATGCCGGGTCAGTGCGATGCACTTGAATCGCTCGCCCATATCGTGAGGCATTACCAGCCGTAACGCCGCGCGCGCTGCCAAGGGTTCGCGGTCCGCCGCTAAGCGGGCACGCAGCGACGCGAGGTGCCCCTCAAATCCGCAAGCGAGCAAATAGCAACCCTGCGTGGTGTAGCCGGCGACCTCCATCCCCGCGGCGAGGCCAGCCTCGGCCACCGCAGTGAAGTCGACCCAAGCCGTGATGTCTTGCAGGCCGAGATGAACGAACGGGTCTTGATGAAGGCGGTGGCGATGGAACGCGACGAGGGTCCCGTGCATGCGCTCTGCCGTGTACAGACGGGCACGCGTATCACCGTAATCGACGAATAAGGCAACGCCCCGCGACAGGCAGCGAGTCACTTCTGCCAGCCAGCTGTTGATCGTGGGACAGACCTCGGCGTGTTGACCCGGCGTCAGGTGTATGCCGCGTTGTGCCAAGAGCGACGTCAGCGCAGGCGATGCGGGGCGGGGCGATGCGCGAAAGTGTCCGCCGTCCCGTATAACGCCGAGCTCATCCACGCTTGCCTCATTCCCACACACGCGAACGACCGGCAACGCGTCGAGGACTTCATTCGCCAGCACCATGCCTTGAAACGCCTGTTCGGGCGGGCGGTCCAGCCACATCACGCGAGCGCGGATAGCGGCGGGAAGTCGGTCGAGGCGGGCTTGCTGGCGCTCGCGCAGATCGGGGCTGGTCTCGAGGATCCAATACCGATCCGGTAGGCACCCGGATTCGGCCATCGCCTGCAGTATCTCCTCCGCCAAGGCACCCGTTCCCGCGCCAATTTCAAGCACGTCGCCACCGCCCAATGCGGATAGCACGCGACTGCACTCCGCGCCGAGGCACCGTCCGAAGACCGGCGACAGTTCCGGCGCCGTCACGAAATCCCCGCCGGCACCGAGTTTATGAGCGCCGGCGGCGTAATACCCGAGACCGGGTGCATACAGCGCCAACGACATGAACTGATCAAACCCTAACCAGCCACCGGCGGTGTCGATCGCGGCGGCAATATGGGCACGCAGGCGGGCCTCGTGAGCCTGTTCGTCGTTGGACAGCGGGACAAAATCTAAAGGCAGCATGGCTCGTGCGCAGAAGTCGAGGTTGTGTATCCTCACCCGATGAGCCACGAATCGCCACTCCCTCTCGCCGGAAAGGTTGCCCTCGTCACCGGGGGCGCGCGCCGCTTGGGCGCCCAAATCGCCCGTACGCTTCACGCGGCGGGCGCGTCGATCCTGATCCACTACCATCGCTCCGGTGACGAGGCGATCGCGTTGGTGGAGGAACTCAACACGCGAAGACCCGGCTCAGCCGAGCTCGCTTGCGCGGACCTGCTGGATGTCTCGCAGTTGCCGGGGCTGGTCGACAAAACGCTCACAACGTTCGGTCAGCTCGACATTCTGATCAACAACGCGTCCAGTTTTTACCCCACGCCACTCGGCGAGATCACGCTGCAGGCATTTGACGACCTGTTCGGCACCAACGTGCGGGCGCCTTTGTTCCTGTCCCAAGCCGCCGCTCCGGCCTTGCGGCGCAGCGAAGGCCTCATCGTCAACTTAGTGGATATCCACGGCTCACGGCCGTTGAAGCGGCACCCCGTTTATTCGTCGGCGAAAGCCGCTTTGAACATGCTCACCCAGTCCCTGGCCCGGGAACTCGGACCGGAGGTCCGCGTGAATGGCGTCGCGCCGGGTCCTGTCATGTGGCCCGAGGGGCCGATGGATCCGGAGCTCCAGCATCGGATTCTGGACCGGACTGCGCTCAAGCGCATGGGGTCGGCGGTTGATATCGCCCGAGCCGTGTTGTTTTTCGCCACCAATGCGCCGTACGTGACCGGACAGATCTTAGCGGTCGACGGAGGCCGCTCGGTGGGCGGCTACTGAACGGGCGGGCGGGCGGGCGCCGGCCACGGCCACAGGCCGCAAATCATGTGCCGCTTGGTCAAAACCGGCCCAGAGCGAGGCGATGGACTCGTGGAGTACGGGATGCCGAACCTCGGGCGCAATTTCCGCCAGCGGCGCGAGCATAAAAGCGCGTTTTAAGAGATCTGGGCGGGGTAGCGTGGCGCCCGGAAAATCGCCCACGACGTCGCCGTACAAAAGCAGGTCAAGGTCCATGCGCCGAGGCGCCCATTTCGGCGCGGTGCGGCCGCGCCCGCACGCAGATTCCACCTCGTGTAAGACCGCTAAGAGCTGCTCCAGCGACAGGTCCGTTTCAAAACCCACGACCAAGTTAATGAAATCGGGTCCTTCGAATCCCACCGCTTGATTGGCATAGGCTTGGGAGACTCTGAGCCCTGGAAAATGAGCCCTTAGTGCGGTCAGCGCCGTGGTGAGGTTCTCTTCGGGCTCCACATTAGAGCCGGCTGCCACATAAACGGAGCGCATCTCTAGAGACCGAAATCGATGCGAGAGCGCTCAATCATGACGCCGACATCGCGACTACCGCGCACGGCACCGGGCTTGTTCAGCACAATTTTGACCCACGGCAAACTGAACTCTCGGAGGATCAGGCGTGCGACCTCCTCCGCCAACGTTTCAACCAGGCCGTAATGACTGGCTTCGACAAAAGCGATGACCGTCTTGGCCACCGACTTGTAGTCCAACGTGTCCGCAATATTGTCGGTCCGCGCCGCCTGCCGAATGTCGGCTGGGAATTCGAAATCAAAGCTCACGGTCTGGCGGATGGCCCGTTCCCAGTCGTAGATCCCGATCACGGTCTCAATGCGCAGATCGCGTAAGAAAATCCGGTCGTTCATCGATGCCAATCCCACTAAAGCGCCGTCGAGGGGCTGCACCCTACCAGTGTCGCTCGCGGGTTGCACGATCAGGCGCCCGGCGGGCGCAAGTCCGTGAGCGACCATCGGGCCCGCGCCATGGGCCCGCCGACCGTTCGCTCGCCCGCTGCTAATCGCGCATGCCCCGCGTAGGCGATCATGGCGGCATTGTCGGTGCAGTACAGGGGGCGGGGGTACGCCGCGCGAGCACCGTGCATCGCCGCGACGTCGCTCAATCGGGCGCGCAAGCGGACGTTCGCCCCCACACCCCCGGCCACGACAACGGTCTGTCGACCGGTGGCCTTGAGCGCACGACCCACCTTGGTCGCCAGCGTATCGACCATCGCGTCCTCGAAGCCGCGCGCTAAATCCGCTCGAGCGACGGGATCATCCCCCGCCTTTTGAAGCGCCAATAAGGCGGCGGTCTTGAGTCCGCTAAAGCTGAAGTCAAATCCCGGTCGGTCGAGCATCGGGCGAGGAAATTTGTAAATACCCGTGCGACCTTGCTCTGCGAGGCGGGCGAGTTTTGCGCCGCCGGGGTACGTCAATCCCAGCAATTTTGCTGTTTTATCAAAGGCTTCGCCCGCTGCATCGTCG
This sequence comes from Steroidobacteraceae bacterium, assembly GCA_036742455.1. Taxonomy (GTDB): domain Bacteria; phylum Pseudomonadota; class Gammaproteobacteria; order Steroidobacterales; family Steroidobacteraceae; genus CAIKZZ01. Next base: position 63,123 of record DAINQU010000011.1, read on the forward strand.
AGCGATTCACCCAATATTTGGTATTGGCCGACGCCCGCCACATCCACGATCATGGTGTGCCCCCCCGATACCAGCAGTGCCAGATAGGGGAAGGCCGGCGGATCCGGCTCCAGACGTGGCGCGAGCAAGTGCCCTTCCAGATGGTGGATACCGACGGCCGGCAGACCCCATGCCGCGGCCACGCTCACCCCCACCAGCGCACCGACCAAGAGCGCCCCGATAAGACCAGGCCCCGCGGTGTACGCAACACCGTGCAAGTCTTTCGGGCTGGAACCGGCTTCCTGCAGGACGGCCCGCACCATGGGGAGCAGCCGCCGCACGTGGTCGCGCGAGGCCAGTTCCGGCACAACGCCTCCCCAGACCTCGTGTAGATCCGTTTGGGTATAAACCCGATGCGCCATCAGCCCTTTGGCGCCGTCGTAGACGGCCACAGCCGTCTCGTCGCAGGACGATTCTATGGCTAAGACGCGCAGGGGACCCCTCGTCAAAGGGCCTGGATCAGTTGGGTTTTGATTTTCTAGCACAACCTACGTAGACTAACCGGCTCTGCGCCCGACTGGTAGTCGGGACACACACTCGATTAAAGGTCGATCTCAATGCCGAGCGTACGTATCCGCGAGAACGAATACTTCGATGCCGCCCTGCGCCGCTTCAAGCGCGCCTGCGAAAAGGCAGGCGTCCTCACGGAGCTTCGCCGCCGCGAATTCTACGAAAAGCCCACGCAGGAGCGTAAGCGCAAGAAGGCGGCTGCGGTAAAGCGCCACCTGAAGCGCGTGTCCCGCGAAGGCATGCGCGCGCCCCGTTGAGGGCACTCCGATGACGCTGCGCGAACGCATCACCGAAGACATGAAGACGGCGATGCGCTCCGGCGACAAAGATCGCCTGGGGCTCATCCGTATGCTTCAGGCTGCGATCAAACAGCGCGAAGTCGACGAGCGGATTACGCTTGACGATGCGCAGACGCTGTCCGTCATCGAAAAGATGGTGAAACAGCGTCGTGAGTCGGTGACTCAGTTTGAGGCGGGTGGTCGTGCCGACCTCGCCGCGAAGGAGAACGCCGAAATCGGCGTTCTTGCCACATACCTCCCCACTCAGCTGGACACGGCCGAAATCGATGCGTTGGTGCAAGCCGCCATCGCGGAATCCGGTGCCGCGTCCGTGAAAGACATGGGGAAGGTCATGGCGATTGTGAAGGGCAAGGCCGCGGGTCGTGCCGACATGGGCGCCGTTGGCGCGCGCGTCAAGGCACTGCTCGGCGGCTGACGCGCCTAGCCAGGGACCGCCATGTCAGGCCGGATCCCCAAGTCCTTCATTGATGAGCTTATTGCCCGCACCGATATCGTTGAGGTGATCGGGAGTCGCGTGCCGTTGAAGAAAGCGGGACGCGAATGGAAGGCCTGCTGCCCCTTCCACGGCGAGAAAACACCCTCGTTCACTGTCTCGCAACAGAAACAGTTCTATCACTGTTTTGGTTGCGGCTTGCACGGCACCGCGCTGACTTTCCTGATGGAACATGACCACCTTCCCTTTCCGGAGGCGGTCGAAGATCTCGCCGGTCGATTGGGCCTCGAAGTGCCGCGGGAAGGCGGCAGCACAGAAGGCCCAGAACGCCATTTGGACGATCTCTACGCCCTTATGGCCTCGGCCGATCAGCATTTCCGCGATGCCCTGCGAGATTCGGACCGGGCAAAAGACTATTTGAAGATGCGCGGCTTGGTCGGTGAAACCGCGGCTCGTTATCACCTCGGCTATGCGCCGGCGGGATGGGAGGCCATTCTTAAGAAGTTTGGCTCCACGGACGCCGGCAAGCAGGCGCTACTGACGACCGGGCTGGTGATTGAGCGCAACGCCGATGCGCAGCGTAATCAGGGACCGGGTTATTACGATCGATTTCGCGACCGCATCATGTTCCCCATACGAGACGCCCGCGGCCGTGTCGTCGGCTTCGGCGGTCGGGTTTTGGATCAAGGCGAGCCCAAATACTTAAATTCTCCCGAGACACCGCTGTTCCATAAGGGTCGTGAACTCTATGGGCTGTACGAGGCGCGTCAGGAACTTCGGCAGATTGATCGATTGTTGGTCGTGGAAGGGTATATGGACGTGGTGCGCCTCGCGCAGGCCGGCATCCACTACGCCGTCGCGACACTCGGGACGGCCACGACCCCAGAGCATTTGAACCGCCTCTTTCGCGTGACGGGAGACGTCGTCTTCGCTTTTGACGGCGACCGTGCGGGACGCCAAGCCGCGTGGCGCGCGCTCGAGACCTGCCTGCCTTTCGCCAAGGACGGCAAGCGCATTCAATTCCTATTTTTGCCGGACGGTCACGATCCAGACTCACTGGTCGCCAGCGAAGGACGCGAGGCGTTTGAGGCCCGGGTCGCCTCCGCGACGCCGCTCTCCGAGTACTTAGTACAGCATCTCATGGTCGACATTGACCTGAGCAGTGTGGACGGACGTGCGCGCCTCGCGGAGATCGGCCGACCTTTGCTGCAGAAGGTGCCTGACGGCGTCTATCGGGAGCTGTTGATCGACCGCCTGGCGCGTGAGGTTCGAATGAGTGGACCTCGTCTGGCCAACTTGTTGGGCCTTGGCGGCGGCCCGGCAACACCCGTCATTGATATGACGCGCCGACCGCGACCGATTACCGGACGCGGTTCGTTGCTGAGTCAGGCGCTGGCTTACGTGCTGCAGTACCCGTCTGCCGCAGCGGCGGTGAAGGACCCCGAGTCATTGCGCTTAGGTGGAGAGCGCGGTCTTGAGGTTCTTGCCGAAATCATCGAGATGCTGCACGAGTCACCGAAACTCTCGACGGCGCAATTGGTCGAACGGTGGCGGGATCGGCCCGAACACGGGCGCCTAACCGCTCTGGCCTCCCAGGTGCTGCCCGATCTGCCCAGCGAAGCCGCGCAGCGCGAATTTATCTCGGCGGTGGAGCGACTGGCACGCGAAGCAGGGCCAGAGCGTCGCGTCGATGAATTGATTCAGAAGGCATCGGATAGCGGTCTTTCTGACGATGAAAAACAGGAACTTAGAGAATTACAGGCGCGCATGCGCCCGGCGGCGAAGCCGCCACGGTGATCGACGTGCCGACGGACGGCATGATTCTTGACAAGCCCCTGATTGCGCTCGAAAACCTTGGGAAATGAGCGCGTCCGGTGTAAACTAACAGGCTATTTGTCTGCATCCCCTAGGGGTCATCCCTTGAGCGAAAAGAAATCTGCGGCGCCACTTTCGAGCGTCCCCGACGAGCGTCAATCCCAGCTCAAGCTACTCATCGCGAAAGGCAAAGAGCAGGGCTTCCTGACCTACGGTGAAGTCAACGATCACCTGCCGAGCGAGATCGTCGATCCTGAACAGATCGAAGATATCGTAAACATGATCAACGACATGGGTATTCCGGTGTACGAAAAGGCACCGGACGCCGAGTCATTGATTTTGGCAGACGGTCCTGTTGCGACGGATGACGAAGCCGTTGAAGAAGCGGCAGCCGCACTGGCGACCGTTGATGCGGAATTTGGTCGCACCACGGACCCCGTGCGCATGTACATGCGCGAAATGGGTACCGTGGAGTTGCTCACTCGCGAGGGCGAGATTCGCATCGCCAAGCGCATTGAGGAAGGTCTCGACGCCGTTCGGTCAGCGCTGGCCAACTTCCCGTCAACGTATGACCACATTCTGGGCGCTTATGAACCGGTGAAGGGCGGTCAGGGCCGATTGGCCGACATCATCGTCGGCTTCGTTGACCCCAATGCACCGGATGAAATTGCGCAGCCGCAGAATCCGAAACTCCTCGCCGCCGACAAAGCGGAATCCGAGGATGAGGATGAAGAGGGTGAGGACGAGGAAGGGTTGGAGAGCGGTCCGGATCCGGAAGAGGCCGCGCGCCGCTTTTTGGCGATCCAGAAGCTCCACGTGCAGATTACCAAGGCTTTGGACGGCACGACGCCCAAGGATCCGAAGGTCGTTAAGTTGCGCAAGAAGCTGCAGGAACAGTTCATGGAACTGAAACTGTCGCCGAAGATGTTCGAAGCGCTCATCGACAATCTGCGCAATCAAGTCGCGACCATTCGCGGGCTTGAGAAAGAAATCATGACCGTCTGCATCAAGCAGGCCGGTATGCCGCGTAAGGACTTCATCGCGGTCTTCCCAAAGAATGAGACCAATCCGGACTGGATCGACAAGCAGGTTAAGCTGAAGCGCAAGCATTCAGCCGCCCTGGCGCGACTCAAGCCCGAAGTCGTCGCGCGGCAGCAATCGATTCTCGACCTTGAGAAGACGCTCCATCTGAAGATTCACGAGATCAAAGAGATCAATCGTGAAGTCGCTGTCGGCGAAGCTCAGGCCCGTCGCGCGAAGAAGGAAATGGTCGAGGCCAACTTACGCCTCGTGATTTCGATCGCAAAGAAATACACAAACCGTGGTTTGCAGTTCTTGGATCTGATTCAGGAAGGCAATATCGGTTTGATGAAGGCCGTCGACAAGTTTGAATATCGCCGCGGCTACAAATTCTCGACATACGCCACGTGGTGGATTCGACAGGCCATCACGCGATCAATTGCTGACCAAGCTCGGACCATTCGCATCCCGGTTCATATGATCGAGACGATCAACAAGCTGAACCGGATCTCCCGGCAGATGCTGCAGGAAATGGGACGCGAACCGACGCCGGATGAGTTGGCTGTGCGCATGGAAATGCCGGAAGACAAGGTGCGCAAAGTTCTCAAAATCGCCAAGGAGCCCATCTCGATGGAGACGCCCATTGGTGACGACGAGGATTCGCATCTCGGCGACTTCATCGAAGATTCGTCCGTGCAATCACCGTTAGAGTCGGCGACGATGGAGAGCCTGCGAGAAACAACGCACGCGGTTCTGGCGCAGCTGACGCCGCGGGAAGCCAAAGTGCTCCGTATGCGTTTTGGCATCGACCTGAATACCGACCACACCTTGGAAGAGGTGGGTAAGCAGTTTGATGTGACGCGTGAGCGTATTCGGCAGATCGAAGCGAAGGCGCTGCGCAAGCTGCGTCACCCAAGCCGCTCGGAACAGCTGCGAAGCTTCTTGATGGAGGAGTAATCCTCCGTCAGGAGGCGGCCCAGAGGCGCAGCGCCGCGTACACCGCGGCGCCTGCCGCCATCGAACCGAGCATGCCTCGAGTGCGCCAAGCCATTGCAATGGCCACGACCGCAGCGGCCACTCGGGGATTCCAGACGGTAAAACCCGCCACAGACGGGTCCACGAAGAGTGTCGGCGCAATGATGGCGGCGAGTGCCGCCGCCGGCGCATGGCGTAGAGCGCCCTCCACGGCGGGTGGCAACGACAGTTTTGCGCCAAATAAGAGGAAACTGGAGCGGGCCAGTACCCCTGTAAGGCCGATACCCACCGTAGCAAGCCAAAATGAGCCGGATGCCATCACGTTGCTTCCCGATGGGTGGAGTCTTGATCGGCCCAAACCGCAGTCACGATACCCGCGACAATCGCCACGAGCACACCAACGCGGTACGGAAGGCCCCGGAGCGTCAGACTGACGCCGGCGGCAACGATGGCGCCTATAAGGGACGGCCTACGCGCCAACATCGGCACTAACAGTGCGAGCAGCGCGAGCGTACCGGCGAAATCCAAGCCCCACCGGGCCGGTATCACCGCAGCAGCGAAGATGCCGACCGTACACGCCACGTGCCAGGTAAGCCCGACCGCGACGGACAACCCGAAGTAATAATTTGCCCGGTATGGCGCTGCAAAGAGTGACGGTCCTTGGCGAAGGAATAGAACGAACCCAATGTCGGAGACGAGATAGCTCGCAGCGACGCGTGGCAGTAGCGGTAACGACCGCAGATGCGGCGTGAGCCCGGCGCTGTAAATAATAAAGCGTAGGTTGACCATCAGCGCCGACACAATTGGCAATGCGATGGGGGCACTCGACACGAGAAAAGGCAGAGCAGCCAATTGGGCCGCGCCTGCATACCCGATGAGCCCTAAGCCGACCGCTTCCCGCGTCGAGAGCCCGCTCGTTGCCATGGCGACGCCTGTCACCAATGCCCAGGCGATCATCCCCGGGGCTAGGGGCAGGAAATCCCGAACACCCGCCCATGCCGCCGATCGAGGCGTTGAAAGTTCGCCGGGAGTCACTCAGCCGCTGGCGCGGGCACGTCCCGCGTCCACCCAAAGGTATCGGGACTCCGCCGCTCTTGAATCGCCAGTAATGACTCTCTCAATTCCCGCGCCACCACGTCCACATTCTGCGGCATGAATTCACGGCCGTCTGAATCACCGAGAACGGCGATGGGAGCGACGATCGCTGCGGTACCGCAGGCAAATACTTCGCTGCACTCTCCATTCTGTATCTGCGCCAACAAATCATCGATCGGCATCGGTCGCTCGACGACCGTTTTACCCATTGCGCGTGCCAGCGTAATCAGCGAATCGCGCGTAATGCCTGGCAGGATTGCGCCATCCAGCTCGGGCGTATGCAACTCTCCGTTAACGACCGCAAAGACATTCATCCCCGACAACTCTTGAATGTATCGATGCTCCGCGCCATCCAACCACATCGCGATGGTGTAGCCGCGGGACAGCGACTGGTTGGATGCCCGTAACGATGCCGCGTAATTTGCCGACGCTTTTGCGACACCCACACCACCTACAGCGGCTCGCACATCGCGACGCTCGATCGCTACGCGCATGGGTCCGCTGGCATAAGCTTCGACAGGATTCGCGATCACCATAAATCGGAAGGTGTTCGAATTGCGGAGTAGATAGCCAGGCTCAGTGCCGAACAGAAACGGACGCAAATACAACGAGCGGCCGCCGCCGGTAGGGACGAAGTCAGCCATCGCTCCCGCTACCGCGTTGACGCCTTCTAAGAACAGATCTTCCGGTACGACCGGCATCGCCAGTCGCTGCGCGGACCACGCCAATCGTCGGCAATTGTCTAGGGGCCGGAAGAGATTCGGCAATGCCGCACCCGCGCGATAGGCCTTCATCCCTTCAAAGACAAATTCACCGTAGTGCAGCGCGCGCGCACCCGGGGCGATTTCAATCGGGCCGTACGGCAACAACTCGCCACGACCCCACTGTCCGTCGGCGTAGTCGACCGAATACATCACGGGCGCCAGCACAAGGCCAAATCCGAGTTTCTCCGGTAGAGAGAAATTGGCGAGTGCCGAGGCCACGTCGGGTGAAGTCGTATAACTCGTCATGAAGTTCGCCTCAAAGAGTAAGTAACTGCTCATCGAACCGATTGCCTGTAACGGTCGAAGCTGACTGTCTCAACACGATGCCGCCCGGCTTAACCACGGGTTCCGCCACATACAGATTAGCCACTCAAGCCATACACCAGAATGACAATAATGCCGACGGGACACAGGTAGCGCAGAGCAAAGACCAACAGCTTGCGCTGCAGGACAGAAAAGCCGAAGTACTCTGACTCGGGCACCTTCCCGCTCAACCGCCACCCTAAAAACAGGCTGACCAATAGCGTCGACAAGGGCATCAATAGATTGGAACTGACAAAGTCCACCAGTCCGAAAAAATTCATACCCGCGAATCGTGGCACCGCCGATAGCGGCCGCCAATCAGCAGCAGAGCCGAACGATAACACCGACCCCTGCCCCAGCAGCCAGCAGCTGCCGCACGCGACACCCACCGCGGTGGCCCGCCGCCAATGAAAACGCTCCATGAGCCAAGACACCCAAGGCTCCATGAGCGCCATTGTCGGCGTGAACGCCGCGAGCACGAGCAGGGTGAAGAACAGCGCTCCGATCACTCGCCCACCCGGCATTTCAGCAAAGGCGACCGGCAGCACCTGGAAGACCAACTCAGGTCCTCCAGCAGGGTCAAGTCCGTAGTGAAACACGAGAGGAAAGATGACAATCGTCGCGAGCGCCGACACGATAAGTATCGAGACAATAACCGCGAGCACGGTTCTGCCGAGTCGCTCTCTCGCTGGCATATAGCCGCCGTAGACCATCATGACGCCGACACAGATGCCGAGCGCATAGAAGGCCTGACCTGCTGCATCCAGCAGTACGTGAGGAGTCAGCCGGCTCATGTCCGGGGAAAATGCGAAGGCGAGGCCCTTGGCCACGTCGCCGTGCGTCAGAGAATACGCCGCAAGAACCACGAGGATGGTCAGTAAGGCGGGAGCGCGTACCCGATTGGCAAATTCGACCCCGCGGTTGACGCCACGCGCTGATACCCAGGCGACGAGCCCGAAGAACGCCAATTGCCAGAGCGATGCCCCGCGAGAATTACCGGTAATCGCGTGAAATCGAACGGCCGCCTCGACGGCGCCGCCCTTCGCATACTGTCCGGTGAGAAAGAGCCACGCGTAGGCGAGAACCCAACCGGCGATCATCGTGTAGTAGGAGGTCACCAAAAAACCAGCAATTGGCCCGGTCCAACCGACCACATTCCAAGCCCTGGAGAAGCCAAATCGGCTAGCGAGCGTACCGGCAGCGGTCTGGGGGCTCGTGCGCGCCCAACGACCAATCACCGCTTCAGCCACCAACATGGGCGCGCCGAATACCAGACAGGCGATGACGAAAACGACGATGAATGCGAATCCGCCACCCGCACCGGCAAGGTATGGAAACCGCCAGATGCTGCCGAGACCGACGGCCGCGCCGACGGCACCGAGCAGAAATCCGAGATTTGTCGACCAGCGTGGTGTGCTCATAGTCTCGCAATCGACAATCCGGAAGCCCGTCAGCCGCGGATAAATCTGACGCGCTGCGTCAGCGCAGGGTTTATGTTTCGAACGGCGCAAGCGCGTGGGCCGGCGCGAGCCGGCCCACGAAAGAGCCCCTAGGGAAGAATAGCGATGACTCGCGCGGGGAAGCCGGTGCCACCGTCGGGCTTTGGCCAACTCACGAACACGAGTGCTCCCGCCTCCGGCACCTTATCCAGGTCCGCCAACATTTCGATTTGGTAGTGGTTAAGACCTAGGATGTAACTCTCCAATGAGTAGTCATCCTTATCGGTCTGATAACCGGGATCCGTATCGGTGGTCTCGTGACCGGATGCCGTGATTTTCCGGTCTTCATAGAGCAATTTCAGAACGTCTTTGCTCCAACCAGGGTAATGCGCGTGGCCCTGCGCATCACGATTCTGCATTGCCGCATCGTCAGGCCACCGCTTGGACCAATCCGTGCGCATGGCGACGAAGGCGTTTTTCGGGATGCGCCCGTGCTTTTTCTCCCACGCCTTGACGTCATCCAATGTCAGCGTGTAATCCGGATTCGCCGCAACCTTTGTGTGCACGTCCAAGACGACCAACGGCATCAACATTTCCGTGATAGGTACTTGGTCCACGGTACGCAGACCATCATGAAAATGCGCGGGCGGGTCGATATGGGTGCCCCACTGGCCCACGTGAGTAAACTGTTGAACCTTGAAGCCATCTTTTGGAATGGTATACATCACATTGACGGTCTCTTCACCGAACCCTTTCCAATGCGGCGTTGATGGACCGAATGTGTGCGTGAGATCCACGAAGGTCTTGGACGATAACGTGGCATAGGCTGCCGCAAGATCCGACTGTTTCGCTGGCTCTGCCACCGACATCGCGGTACCGGCAAGAGTCGTGATCAGGCCGATCGCAACATGTCTGAAGATGGTCACGTGTTCTATCTCCTGAATGGTGGGCTCTGTCTCGAGGGCCGGCCTCCCGAGGGGGCCGGCGCCACGGTTACTGATCTCAGAACTTATAGTGAACGTTAATCTTTACCCAACGCGGCATTCCCGGATAGCGCTGCGCAAGTCCGTTGATGCCCGTGTTGTCAAAGCCCATCGCGGCGTAATGCTTGTCAGCGACGTTCTCCACAGAAATACCGGTCTCAAAGTGCGTATTCGCCGGCATATACGTCAGGCGAATATTGGCGACGCCATAAGCGGATTGCTCGACCGACGGGGTATCGGAAAGGTTAAACCAGAAGCGCGACAGGTAATTGCCGTCCACCTGCATGGCGAGATGTCCGGTGCCCACCGGGAGCGTGTAACGGACCAGCGCATTGCCCGACAACTTCGGAGCATTGCCTGGCACGTAATCGCCGTAGACCAGGCCGCCCGTGGACGTGCAGCAGCGCCCCGCCACGTTGGTGACTAATGCGTCAACGTAAGAGACGCCGAGACCCATGCGCCAATAGTCATCAGGTGCCCATTGCAGATCAACTTCGCCACCCTTGTGTTTGGCGTTTGCATTAACGATCAATTGCTCAAGGCCGACCGTATAGATCAGCGCTTGGTAATCCTTGTAGTCGTAGTAGTACACCGCGCCGTTCAGGCGAACCGTGTGCTGTAGGAACTCGGTCTTGAAACCCAGTTCATACGAGGTCAAGACTTCCGGCCGAAACGACAGCGTCGAGATATCGTTGATGGTTCCAGGGAATAGCGGGGCGGTGAACCCACCGCCTTTCACGCCACGGTTGTAGCTCACGTACATCAGCGCATCCGGCGCGAGATGGAAATCCAGCTGCGCTTTTCCGCTCCAGAGATTATCCGAACGGCTGTCGAAGTAGTCGTTCGTCAATGTCAGGCCGGCCGGACGCGTCAGCAGCGTAATTTGTCCCGGAGTGCCCTCCGGGTAGTACAGATACGGCTGCCAGCTGTAGTGGTAGTCCTTGCGATCGCCGGTGAAGCGAGCACCGACCGTCAAACCCACGAGATCATTGATGCGGTATTCGACCTGACCGAAGGCCGCGTAAGAGCGCGTATTCAACTCATAGGGTGCTCGGGTCGCCGGCATGCCGCCATTAGGATCCGGCAAGGCGCCACCGATGACATAGCCCGGCATTCCGCTACCTGTCGGATAGGCGGTCGGACTGTACGGCCATGGGCCAGGCGTCGCATCGTAGCCACTGTAGCCCGCATTGGGATTCGACGGGGTGTTGTATTCCTCGGCACCGAAAAAGGCTGGCCCTTCCCAACCTTCGTAGTAACTGCCGTCAATACCGAGGCCGTACAAGCCCGCGGTCCAGTTCATCACTTTGTCGCCACCATTCAGGCGCAACTCGAGTGATTTCTGGGTGACGTCACTGCCGTTGAAGAATTGGAAAATCGTATACGGCGATGCGTCCGAGTCTTCCTGATACGCCTTTGACAGCGTCGAGTAATCCGCGATCGCGGTGAAGTTCATACCCTCGAAATCGCGGGTGTACTTCGTCGTGATGCCGGTGGTCTTGATACGTGCGTATCCGGCCCGATTATTCGTCGTGGTGTATGGCGCTGAGCTTGGAATACCGCTGGCGTTGCACTGATTACACGTGCCCCACGGGTTGTCGTTCGGACCGGCGAGTGTGTTGTACCCGTTCGATCCGGGCACCGTCGCGTATTGCTCCCAAGCGCCCGCATGCACATCCTCGCGACTCACCCGCGCGTTCAGTAACAACTGTCCGCCAGCAAAATGCTTGAACAGGAATTGCGTTCTTACACCCCAGTCGTTGCCATTCTCGGAATCCGGCGCGCCGCCACTCACGTTGTGAAAAATCGGGTCGTAGTGGTTGCTCTCAAACGAGAAGCGCGCGTCGACGTCATCGGAGACCGGGCCATTGACGGCGCCTTCGACGCGCGTCAGGTTGCGCTGCCCGAACGTGACATCGACATACCCACCCTGCTCATCGGTTGGACGCCGCGTCACGAAATTCGCTAGACCACCCGTCGCATTACGGCCGAACAACGTGCCTTGAGGGCCGCGCAGCACTTCGACACGATCCATGTCGAACATCGAGAAGGCGAGACCCGCCATCTGGCTCACATAGACATCATCAACGTAGATGGCGGCGGGACTCTCTTGATGGTCGGCAAAGTCGTTTTGTGTCACGCCACGGATCGAGAGACTGAATGACGACGGTCCATTCGGCTGCGTCAGCACAACGGCGGGCATCGTCTTCGTAATATCCGCAGCGGTTACGGCGCCAAGCGCCGCGAGATCGTCCCCGGTTACAGCGGAAATGGCGATACCGACTTCTTGCGAGTTCTGCGCTCGCTTTTGAGCCGTAACAACAATTTCTTCCAAGCCACCCGAGACCGCAGCCGGTGTTTCCGCGGCGTGGGCAGAGGCACTAAGCACCTGAGTGACGACAAGCGCGATCGCCGTCGCTAATGTGCGTGCCCGGAGACTATCGGCGGTTCGGATTGGTGTATTCATGTCTTACTTCTCAAAAAAATGGCAGGAAGGATCGGTTATCAAATCGAATTAAGAGCACCACCATCGACGCAGATGGCTTGTCCCGTGATGTAGTTCGCCTGATCGGAGACGAGGAACGCGGCGATGGCAGCGAAGTCTTTCGGATCGCCAATTCGGCCCGCAGGGATCGTTGCGGATATCTTGGCCTCGTCGATATTGAGCTCGACTAAACGCTCTGTGAGCTGGTATCCCGGCATCAACGCATTCACCGTAATTTGGTCGCTCGCCACTTCTTTGCTCAGCGCATTCACTAGACCGTGCAGTCCAGCCCGTAGAGAGTTGGAGAGCATCAAGTTCGGCACCGATTCTTTGGCTGCGATTGAGGTGATAACGATAATTCGACCATGGCGTTGCCTGCGCATCGACGGGAGTGCCGCGCGTATGGCGCCCACTGCGCTCATCCACAATCCCTCAAAAGCACCACGCCACATGCCGTCGGTAATCGATTCAAATCCGGCGCCAGGTGGCCCCCCAGTATTCACGATCAAGATATCGAGGCCACCGAGACGCTGTTCAGCATCGGCGACAGCCGCTGCCGCCGCACCGTCCACAGACAAGTCACAGGGGATTGCCGTCGCACCGACGCCCGCTGCGACCACGGCGAGGCGCTCAGCGTCGCGGGCACAGATTGCAACGTGAGCCCCCTCGGCCGCGAGCGCTTCGGCGATGGATTTTCCTAGACCACGAGACGCACCCATGACGAGCGCACGCCGCCCACTTAATCCTAAATTCATGGCGTACTCCGCTTATCCACGCAGATAGGCGTCGGTCCCCGTCAGCCAGTCTCGCCGCGGCGGATTAAAGATATCGCAGTCCAGTGTGTCTTCCAGCGCCAATGCCCGATGGGGAACGTTGGAGGGAATAACGATGACTTCACCCGCCCTGACGGTGATCTCACGTTCATCGTTTTCGCCGAACCAAAAGTGCAGCGCGCCAGAGATAATGTAGGTCAGTTGCTCGTTTTCGTGATGGTGACGCGGGACGTCATCACCTTTCTTAAGATGAACGTGCGCGATCATCATGCGCTCGCCGGTCACGATCTTGCGGGTGATGGTGCCCTTCATCGGTTCGGCGGGAATGCTGTCCCAACGATGGTGGGTAACGGATTCAGGTCCTGCAACGCTCATGAGAGAGTTCCTGTCGTTAAATTGAGTGGTTGTGCGATGACTCAGAGAAAGCGGTCGTCGATATCAACGCCGAGCGCCGTCACCAGGCGATTGGTTTCATTGGCTAGTCCGACGATCGCGAGCAGTTCCGAGTACTGCTGCTCGTTCATACCTTTATTGCGCGCTGCGGCGCCATGCGATGCGATGCAATAGTGGCAACCGTTGGTCGCACTGACCGCGACATACAACAGCTCTTTGGTCAGTGGATCGAGGGACCCGGGCCCCATGACTTGTTTGATGTTGGACCAAATACGCCGCAAGGTGGCCGGATCGTGGGCGAGGACTTTCCAGAAATTGTTTATCCAGTCGGTCTGCCGCGTGGCCATGATGTCGTCGTACACAGCCCTGACTTCGTCCGACGCGTCAGCGTATTCGATCGGTTGCCGTTTCGCGGGCATACCCACTCCTTATTGTCATTCCCCATCCGTCGGTCCGGGGTTTCGCGCCGCCGACCGATGAACCCGGCGCTGGCCGGAGTCGGGCGCCCAACTCACCATCAGGCGCATTCACAAATGTGTTACGCCTGACGGTGACATGTCAAAATAATGGCGTCAACATTTATTTGAGTCTGCTATAAGATTGAACTGTATGGACGCCTCGCTATGGAAGCTCTCAATGGCACTCGACGCGACCGCCAATTCCTTGTCTGACCGCACCGCCAATTTGGGCGAACAGGCTTACCAGCGCATCCGCGCTGACATACTTTTTTTCCAACTTCCGCCGGGCTCCCGCATATCGGAGTCGTCACTTGTGCGGCGGTACGACCTACGGCAAGCGGCCGTCCGGTCAGCGCTTGTGCGCCTGATGCAAGAAGGATTGGTGGACAAGGGGGATGAGCGCAGCACTCGGGTGGTGCCACTGACGCTCAGGGATGTGCGGGAGGTCTACTCGCTTAGAGTACTGCTTGAACCTAAATCAGCCGCTCTCGCCGCCACGGCAGGCATGACGGATGCTGAGATCGCACGCCTCCGCGGCATTTCGCAGTGCCGATACGAGTTGGGCAGTCACTCGGCACTCGTGGCGTTTCTCAATGCCAACCGGGAATTCAATCTCTTGGTTGCAGCGGCCTCCGGCAACGCGCGATTGGCCCAGACCATCACGCAATTTCAGGACCTGACCCTCCGAATTCTCTACGTCGGGATCCGCAGCATGAACGTCTCCGAGTGGTTCCAGACGACCCACAACCAGATTGTGGACGCAATCGCGGCACGCGATGCGGCCCGGGCGTCGGAACTGTGGCGCGTCGATTTGGATTACGCCGAGCGCCTGATCTCAGACGCACTCATGAACTTGCCGGAGTTGTCCGACGTCAACTTGGCCGGGCACTCATTGACCCGACGCACCGAAGGTTGATCAGCGACCGGGGGCCGGCGGCCCCTCGTCGCCCAAGTTCGCCCATTCGGCCTCAGTCGCACGGCGGTAGCGACTGTGTACCGTTAGCGTCTTGATTCCGGTGACCTTTACTTCGACGATTCGCTCAAGCGCGCCATCGCGGGACGATCGAATCGAATCAATAACGTGAAGATTTTTTCCGTCATCAATGGAGACCACGAAGGCATCCGCCATCCAACCACCACGTAACGCGCGGGCGCCGAAACGATCCGTCAGGTTAATGGGGTCTTCATCACCGGGCACAAATGCCCGTAATCGCTCGCCACTGCCGATTCGAAAGACGGTCGATTGCTGTTGAATGTTTAATCGTGTTTCCGGGACTGCAAAATAGGTCAGGAAATCGTACGGTTTGTTTCGACCCCAAACCGGTGACGCCTCGCGCCCACTGAAGGCGCTGGGGCCGCCGGTCTCTGCCCCATTCCGGCCGGACCTTGAACCGCCGCCCTGGCGGCCGCCCCCTCGTCCGCCGCTCTGCGACGGGCCGCCACTGTTGGAGCCATCCGACACTTCATTGCCCCAACCGTCGTAGCGCGGCTGTCTGACCTCTTTCGGGTGGGGGAGCACGGCACGGACCATCGCCGTAGCGTCATCACTCGCGGCGCCATCAAGGATCCAATGACCGGACAAACTGACGGCTGCCGTCGGGGCGCTCGCTAAGCGCGGCACCCCGCTGCAGCTCGCCAACGCCGCCACACAACCGATGGCGATCACCCATCGCGAAGCCAACGACCTCACTTGACGGTATAACCCCGCCCTTCCAGGCAAGCGCTCATCGCCCGGAAATAGTCGGACCGACCCGTCGGACTGACTGCCGCCCCACCACCGCCGGAGCGGGTTGGATCGAAGTGCGTCTGTTCCGCAGCCCAACGATGGCACTGATAACGGTCCTCTGACTGCTGCACTTCGGTCTGACCGTTGCGCGGGTAGATATAGACATCGAGCGGCGCCACCGACGCCGACTCCGACGCACCCTCGGGTGGCGGAACGACTTCGTAAGCATTTCGGTCAGCGCGCCAAGAATAGTACACGTCGTTAGCGTAATAGTACGGCACGCCACCAAACCACACCGTGGAATAAAAGCCAGGCAAAACGGGCACAAACACGCCAAACGGAGGTGCGACAACGATCCAACGCGGCCCATGCGGCGCGTACCAGTTGCCACCGTGGTACCAGTAGCGGCCGGTGGAGTGATTGATCTCGTAACCGCCGTGGGGAACCGACCGAACCACCGCCCCCCGGGATATGAATCCGCCGCCATGGGGGCCGCCACCCCCAAAGTGATCGGCGAACGCTGACACGGAGCCCAACCCTAAGCAGGCTGCGACCAAGGCGATTTTGGCTAACTTTTTCATAGCGTCCTCACTTCACCGAGTAACCACGGCCCTCAAGGCAGGCCGTCAACGCGCGACGGTAGGCGCCCGCACGATCACCGCGGTTCGCGGCACCGGCCGAGGCGGCCAGCGCGGCGTCACGCTCCGCGTCGGCGCGCTCCGCGTTCTCCGTCGCCGCTCCGACCGCACCGCCGGCGATCGCGCCGACCAGAGCACCGCCGCCCTCACTGCCGTGCGGAGCGATGATCGAACCCAACACGGCACCGGTGATCGCGCCGACCGTGAGACCGGATCCCGGTATCGGCGCCTGCGCAGGGGGGCCGTAAGGCGGTGGCGATACCGGCATAGCCGGATCAAATCCCGTCTGTTGCGTCGCCCAGCGGTGACATTCGTATTTATCGCGATCCAACTGCTCGGGAGACTGTCCGCGCGCAGGGTAAGCGATCACATCCTGAAAGCGAGGCGCCACCGGCATGGGGCGGGGGTGACGGTAGTACGCCCTTGGGGGCGGGGCCTCGACACAGGCCGCCAACGTTAAAGAACCCAGTACGACAGCAACGGGCCACAATTTCGACATCATCATCACTCCCAAAATAGACCGGTGGGAATCACTCCACGCGACCAGTAACGTTCAATCTAGCGCGGGGATGACACGATATCCAACGCTGTAGGATTAGATGTCGCATCGACGGACAAGTTCCCTTGCGATCAGCCCCTACGAACAGAAAACCTGCCGCCTTCGGACTGCGCCGGTAAACTCGGGGCTGCTTTTGTCTTCGCTGGAGCCGCGCGATGGCCACCCCCTCTCCCGATCGACCCAAATCGCGCTCGTTGCGCCCGTTGGCGGCACTCACGCCGTTTCTGCGACCGTACCGGCGACGCGTGGTTATCGCGCTGGCGTCGCTGATTGTCGCTGCGGCCGCCATGCTGGCGCTGCCTATCGCTTTACGCCAGATGATAGACCACGGGCTCGCGGCTCAAAGCGCCGTCGCCATCGACCGATACTTCCTCGGATTCTTGGCCGCCGCCGGTGCGTTTGGTGCGTTCGCGGCGCTGCGCTTCTATCACGTCACCTGGCTCGGTGAGCGATTGGTCGCGGACGTCCGCCGCGCTGTCTATGCCCGGGTCGTGGCCATGGACCCCACCTTCTTTGAAGTGACGAAGACCGGCGAAGTCCTGTCACGACTCAATACTGACACGACGCTGGTACAAACCATCGCTGGCTCATCGCTGTCGATTGCGTTGCGATCTGCGCTCAACCTCGCTGGCGCCCTCGTTATGCTGGCATTAACGAGCCTCCGTTTGAGCGGTGCGTTAGCCCTGTTTTTGCCGGTCATCGTGATCCCGTTGGTCACGGTTGGCAGAAAAGTGCGTCGCCTGTCCCGGGATGCGCAAGATCGCATCGCCGACTCGAGCGGACTTGCCGGCGAAACACTCAATGCGATCCAAACGGTACAGGCCTACACGCTCGAGGATCTGCAATGTCGCCGCTACGATGAGGCCGTGGACGCAGGATTTGTTGCCGGCATCGCGCGAACGCGTGTGCGCGCGGTCCTGACCGCTCTTGGCACCGCCTTGGTGTTTGGCGCCATCACGGCCGTTTTGTGGCTAGGCGCCCACGAGGTGCTGGCCGGACGCATGACCGGGGGTCAACTGGGGCAGTTCCTTCTGTACGCCGTGTATGTGGGTAGTTCCGCCGCCATGTTGAGCGAAACGTTCGGCGAAATGCAGCGTGGGGCGGGCGCCATGGAAAGGCTGTCCGAATTGCTGCAAGCCCGCCCGGCCATTGAACGCCCAACCCATCCGCGCACGTTAGCGCCGCGCACACCGGGCGCAATCCGCTTCGAAAACGTCACCTTCCACTACCCGTCGCGCCCCGATACCGCCGCCATGGCCGGGTTTACCTTGTCCGTAGCACCGGGCGAAACGGTCGCGTTGGTCGGGCCCTCCGGCGCCGGCAAAAGCACTGCGTTTCAATTACTTCTGCGGTTTTACGATCCGGCAAGCGGCGCCGTGCTCATTGATGGCGTGGATATCGCGAGCTTGGACCCCAAGGCGCTTCGCGCCCAAATTGCACTCGTGCCGCAGGACACCGTGCTCTTCGGGGCCAGCGCCCGTGAAAACATTCGCTACGGGCGCCCCGACGCCAGTGACGCGGAGATTGAAGCAGCAGCGCGAGCCGCAGCAGCGGATGGGTTTCTGCGTCAACTCCCTGAGGGCTACGACACCTTCCTCGGTGAACGCGGGTTGCGGCTGTCGGGTGGGCAACGACAGCGGCTGGCGATTGCTCGCGCCGTACTCAAAGACCCCCCGATATTGCTCCTCGATGAGGCGACGAGCGCACTGGACGCCGAGAGCGAACGCCTGGTTCAGGAAGCGCTCGAACATCTGATGAAGGACCGCACCACACTGATCATTGCGCACCGATTAGCCACGGTGCTGAAAGCAGATCGCATCGTGGTCGTCGACCACGGCCGGATCGTCGGTGAAGGCACGCACGATTCCCTCCTGGCAGACAACCCACTGTATGCGCGCTTGGCCGCTTTACAGTTCGGAGCGCTTTGAGGCCCTCCCTTAGGACCACGGACACAGCGGTCGAACCGCACCCCCACCTGACGGCGCATGCTGGGGTGCCACAGGCTCTCGCCGCCTCAGCCCCGCGGGTCTCCGGTCGGCAACGTAGGTACGCCATTGATCGGCGCCGGCGGTGCCTCGCCTAGGGGCCGGCCGAACCTACGCTCAGCGCTACCGGTCGTGACGAACCTCACGAATCGGCGGTACGATCGGGTTCTACCGGTAACGGACGCGTGACCGGGGTGTCGGCGGCGGACGCGCCGCTGATATCAATGCAACTCTCGAGGGGGATGAATATGACTCAGCTCAAAATCAACGGGCAGGTGCTGGATACCGATGCATCGCCCGATACACCGCTGTTGTGGGTATTGCGCGATCATCTAGGCATGACGGGAACCAAGTTCGGATGCGGCAAGTCGCTGTGCGGCGCTTGCACGGTGCATGTCGATGGCGCTGCGATCCGTTCCTGCGTTACCCCGGTCGAAAATGTCGTTGGCAAAGAAATCCGCACGATCGAAGGTCTGTCCAAGGATCGCTCACACCCGGTTCAGCGCGCCTGGATGGCGTTGGATGTACCCCAGTGCGGCTACTGCCAGTCAGGGCAGATCATGTCGGCTACGGCTCTATTGGAGCGCAACCCCAATCCGACCGATGCGGATATTGACTCGGCCATGGCCGGTAACATTTGTCGCTGTGGAACCTACCCGCGCATTCGCGCGGCCATTCACCATGCGGCCGATCTGATGAAGGGAGGTGCGAAATGAGCGCTTCACCGTCAGACCTCACGCTGGGTCGTCGTGACTTTTTGAAGAGTTCCTTACTCGCGGGTGGTGGGTTACTGATCGGTGTCAGCCTGAGCGGCTGCGCCAAGCCCGCAGCGGTCGGTGTCGGCGGCTCGCCTGTCGCTTGGCTACACATTGGCGGCGATAACTCGATCACCGTTCTGATTGATAAATCAGAGATGGGCCAAGGCGTCTACACTTCGCTGCCGATGCTCATTGCGGATGAATTGGACGTTCCCCTGTCCAAAGTAAACGTTGAATTCGCGCCAGCCGGTCAGGCCTTCATCAATGTCTTCTTAGGTACACAGATTACCGGCGGCAGCACGAGCATCCGGGAAGCGTGGACCAAATTGCGGAACGCCGG
Organism: Steroidobacteraceae bacterium; assembly: GCA_036742455.1. GTDB lineage: Bacteria > Pseudomonadota > Gammaproteobacteria > Steroidobacterales > Steroidobacteraceae > CAIKZZ01. The sequence continues at coordinate 82,913 of DAINQU010000011.1, forward strand.
CGCAGCGGCTCGCGCCATGCTGGTCGGAGCGGCCGCGGATGCCTGGAAAGTCGATCCGGCGCAAATCAAGGTGGCGGACGGGACACTCACAGGACCCTCGGGTCAGTCGGCCACCTTTGGTCAGATGGCCGAAGCGGCCTCGAAACGCGAAATCCCCAAGGATGCTAAACCCAAAGAAAACAATGCGTTGAGCATTGTCGGCAAGCCGACTCCGCGCTTAGATACGCCCCACAAAGTGGACGGCACGGCAGAGTACGGTATCGACGTCAAACTTCCCGGCATGAAATACGCGGCGCTCGCACAGAGCCCTGTGCTGGGTGGGTCGGTGCGGTCAGTGGACTCGTCTGCGGCGGAGAAAATGCCGGGAGTCATCAAGGTCGTGAAAGTCGGCAGCGGTGTTGCCGTCGTCGCGGATCATTATTGGCAGGCTCACGTGGCGCGTGACGCGCTGAAAATCACGTGGGACGCGGGATCCAACGCGCACTTGAGCACGGCCTCCATGCGTGCAGGACTGTCCTCGGCCAAAGGCGCTCCATTGACTGCCCGCAAGGACGGTGCCGGCGCAGCCGCGCTGAAATCCGGTAAGAAATCAGTCAGCGCGACCTACGAACTGCCGCTACGGGCACACGCCACCATGGAGCCCATGAACTGCACAGCCGATGCCCGAGCGGACGGCTGTGACATTTACGTGGGCACTCAAATTCAGCAGATTGCGCAACTCACGGCGGGTGCTGCCGCGGGCGTCCCCGCCGACAAGGTTGGGGTTCATACCACGATGCTGGGCGGGGGCTTCGGTCGGCGCTTGGAAGTCGACTTCATTCCGGCCGCCGTCGAGGCATCCAAGGCAGTCGGCGCCCCCGTTAAGCTCATCTGGACGCGCGAAGATGACTTCACGCATGACGCGTACGGCCCACCCGCGCACAACTCAGCCACCGCGTCTCTGGACGCTGAGGGCAACCCGGTCGCAGTCCATCTGAACATTGTCAGCCCTTCCATTACGGCTCGCATGTTCCCGCCGGTGGTCGCCAAACCGGGGACCGTGGATCCGTTTATGGTCGAAGCGGCCGCCAACTTCCTTTATGACTCTGCGAACGTACAGGTTGACGTGCTGCGCCATGAAATTGGTATCAACGTCGGCTATCTGCGCTCCGTGAGTCATCAACTCAACGCGTTCATGGTCGAAAGTTTCATGGACGAGTTGGCCCATACGGCCAGTAAGGACCCCTTTGAGTACCGCCGCGCGCTGTTGTCCAAGCAGCCCCGAGCACGTCGCGTACTCGAGGAAGTCGCTCAGCGCGCCAATTGGGGCAAAGCGGCAAGCGGCACCCATCAAGGTATCGCGGTCATGGAAGGCTACGGCACGTACCTGGCGGCGGTCGCGGACATCGTGATGGTCGATGGCAAGGCCAAAGTCAGTAAGATCACCTGCGCGGTGGACTGCGGGCACATGGTGAACCCATCGATCGTCGAGTCGCAGATTGTCGGCGGTATGGTGTTTGGCTTACCGCAGGCTTTGTGGTCGGAGGTGACTCTCGAGGGTGGCCAGGTACACCAAACCAACTTCGATAGTTATCGCGTGGTGCGCATGAACGACGTCCCGGCATTCGACGTGCATCTGATCGAGAGCACGGAAGCCCCGGGCGGCATCGGCGAACCGTCGGTCGCGCTCGTAGCACCGGCGATCGCGAACGCCCTGTTTGCGGCGACCGGCAAGCGCGTTCGGGACCTTCCGCTCGCTAAATCTGGACTCGTGTGACGTTTGTCGCGACGTGATCCAGCATGGGATCCGGCCTCCGAGGAGGGGGCCGGACTTCCCAAGGTAGCGTGGGGCTCCGGCGCGTATGTCTATGATGCGAAAGGACATCGCTATCTGGACGGATCCGGTGGGCCGGCGGTTTTTTGCCTCGGCCATGCCCATCCGGAGGTCAATGCCGCCATCGAGCGGCAACTTCACCGCATTGCCCACGGCTACCGCTATTCGTTTACGAGCGACCCGTTAGAAGAACTGGAGTCCATCGTCACTCGCCTCGCGGGAGACAACTATCGCACGATGGTTTTTGTCTGCGGCGGATCAGAGGCGGTCGAATCCTGCCTGAAGCTCGCGCTGCAATATCACAGCGCTCGGGGCGAATCCCGGCGGCGGCGGTTCATTGCGCGACGCCGGTCCTGGCACGGGAATACGCTCGGCGCACTGTCCGTTTCCGATTTCAAAGCCCGACGCGACCCATTTGAAGGTGCACTCGTCCCGGCGTCCTTCATTTCAGCCGTGAACCCCTACCGTCTTCCGCCCGGGGTGACCGGCTCAGACTTGGCGCATCACGCGGCCGAGGAGCTCGAGACGGAAATACTTCGACTGGGCGCCGAGAATGTGGCGGGTTTTATCTTCGAACCGGTGGTCGGCGCGGCAGGCTGTGTTATCCCCTCACCTCCCGGTTACGCACGCGCCATACAAGCGGTCTGCCGACGCCACGGGGTACTGCTGATAGCCGATGAGGTGATGTGCGGCGCCGGTCGTACCGGCACGTGGCGCGCGCTCGCTTACGATGAGGTCGAACCGGATATTTTTGCGATCGCCAAAGGCCTTGCCGGCGGGTACATCCCACTGGGCGCAGCACTCTGCACCCATGCCGTGGCCTCCGTACTCGCCGCGGACGGCGGCATACTCACCGGGCACACCTTTACGGGGCATACCCTCGCCTGCGCTGCCGGGGTCGCGGTGCAATCCATCATCGAACGCGATGGCTTGCTACAGCGAGTCGCGTCCAACGGTGAGGCGCTGCTGACAGAACTGCGCTCACAACTGTCCACGCTAGACGCTGTTGGCGATATCCGCGGCAGAGGTCATTTCATTGGTATTGAGTTCGTCTCGGATCGTCGACGGCGCACGCCCTTTGCCGCCGATGCCGAGGTGAGCGCCCGTATCGGCCGTGCTGCCGCCAAACGGGGTCTGCTCATTTACCCCGTCGGCGGCAATGTCGACGGCACTCTCGGTGATGGAATTCTCCTGGCGCCACCGTACGATGCAGAGCCGGCGGTATTAGAATCACTGATTGAACTCACGGTCCTCGCGATCCGCGACGTCGTCCCATAGCACCCCTGCGGTGATTCGCGGCATCGACGGCAAATCGAGGAACCCAACCCCCCGGAGTGGAACCTCGTCATGCTGAGTAGAGTATCGTTCTGCGGCTTCCTGGTGATTTCGTTGACGTCAATCGCCGCGGCCGAACCGATGACGCCAGAGGCGCGTTTCGAAAAAGCGATCACTTTGCTTCAAGCGGGGCACTATAACGATGCGATTCCGTTGCTCGAGGAACTGACCCGAACCGTTCCGAAGGCGGCGAATGTGTACTGGAATCTCGGGCTCGCCGACGAGGCCATCGGCGCCAACGATCGGGCGCTCACTGCGTGGACGGCCTTCCATCAGTTAGAACCGAACGATTGGAAGGGCCGAGAGAAACTCATCCAAGCCCTCGAAGCCAATGGACGGGAGAACGACGCCGCACGTGAGAGCGACGCGTTAGTGACCCAATGGCACCGCGAACGGGACTCCGAACTGCACCGCCAGAAATCTTTTTGCCGTGAAATCGTGAAGACTGAGTCGGGGACGGTGGCCATCCTCGAGACCTTCGACACCACGAGCCAGCCGGCGACGTACTACACGTTCGCGGTGCAAACCGGCGAACGCACCGGCGTACGGTTGTCTCTCAATAATGATGCCGGCGTAGATGCGAAAATGCGCAGCGCGGGCCGCCTTGCGGAGAATGAGCACATCTTCGTGCTTGATCTTGCGACACCGACGCTGCGCGAGACGTATCGTCTGTATAAACAGATTCCGGCCTATACTGAACTTCGTAAGGACGCGTTGGCTGCGCTTGCGGGAAAAGAAAAGCCCCTTTCATCGTTGTCCGTCGATACCCATAGCAGCCGCTAGCCCACACTGCGGCATACACTGTTCGGCGCAGAAGCGCGTAGAGACACCCATGCAGATACGGATGGAATCGCCGAGGCAAGCTGACGTGCTCGCACTCATCGAGGCGTTGGATGATTACCAAAAGCCGCTGTATCCGGCTGAGAGTCACCACGGCATTGATCTCAATGCCTTGAGTGCTTCGCATGTACTTTTCGCTGTGGCTCGCTCCGATGACGGAACCGCGATCGGGTGTGGCGCGATCGTCCTGGAAGGCGAATACGGAGAACTGAAGCGGATGTATACCGCGCCAAGCGCGCGCGGGCAGGGCGTTGCTAGGGCCATTTTGACGCATCTGGAGTGCGCCGCCTCTCAGCGAGGGATAGCGGTTTTTCGCTTGGAGACGGGATACTTGCAGCCAGAAGCCATCGGCTTGTATGCCCGCTGCGGTTACCAGCGACGAGGCCCATTCGGCGATTACACCGACGATCCAAACTCCGTCTTTATGGAGAAGCCGGGACTGCCGCCGGGGTATCGACTCCGTACGGCTGAACTGGCCGACGCCGATGCAATCAGCGCCCTCATACAACGCTCGGCCCGGGACGTCGGAGGCCAGGATTACGAGGCTGCCGTCATTGAAGGTGCACTGACCGGCGCCTTTGGCGTTGATACCCAACTTTTGCGAGATCGCACGTACTTTGTGATTGAACACGGCGGCGCGTTGGTCGCGGCGGGCGGCTGGAGCCGTCGACGGACTTTGTTTGGCAGCGACAGTCGCCATGATCGCGAACCGGAGCTGATCGATCCTACGAAGGAAAAGGCGCGTATCCGTGCATTTTTCGTGGATCCGGGGCACCTGCGGCGCGGCCTCGGCACCGCCCTCCTGATGGCCAGTGAGGCGGCGGCCCGGACCGAGGGCTTCGTCGGCTTTGAGCTCATGGGCACCCGTACTGGACGCCCGCTGTATCGACGTCACGGCTACGCGGAAGATCCATCGCTCCACTATCCCGTAGGCAATGGGCTTTCGATTGAGTTTTTCCCGATGAGCAAGCACGACCCGGTGATCTAAGCCCGACAGTGTTATGGCTTTTCTCGGCGTCCACGGACACTTTCGGCGAACGGTTGTCGAATCGACACCCGCTCGCATCGGACGCACGATCCACGCTCAGCCTAGCCAGACTCATATTACTGCGAGAAAATTGATGCATTCAGGTCGCTCGACACCAAGGATTCAGGAGTCATTTGTGAAACGTTATTTAGTTCGCCTGGGTCTCGCTGCTGCGCTTGCCAACGCCCACGTTGCGATTTGCCAAGAGGCGCCGACCGCCTCGGCGAAAGCCGGTATTGACACGATTGGCATGGTGGAAGACGCGGTCGTCACGGGTACCCGCCGAGAGGGCCGATCAGTCCTCGAATCAGCAGCAGCTATAGACGTGCTGTCCGGGGCCGATCTGGTCGCACAGTCGACTTCCAACATGCTCGATACGCTCGCGAATGCCGTACCCAGTTTCGTGGTAGGGCAAAATTCGATCTCCGATGCCTCCAGTTTTGTCCGGTCGCCGTCGCTCAGAGGGCTGCCTGGGGATGAATTGCTGGTGATGCTCAACGGCAAGCGCTTCAATCGCTCGGCCCTCGTGCAGGTATTTCAAGGCGGAGAGACCGCCCTGTCATTTGGATCGCAGGGGCCGGATCTCGCGTCGATACCGTCCATCGCGATCCGCTCCTTGGAGATACTCAAGGACGGCGCCTCGGCTCAGTACGGCTCCGACGCCATTTCGGGCGTTCTGAATTACCAGTTTCGAGAGAATTCGAGCGGCCTAGAGGTCGATGCTAGGTACGGCGAATACGTGACGGGCCTCTTTCCGCGCGACGGTTCCGATCGAGAAGTCGCACTCAATTGGGGGTTGCCGTTAGGCTCGACGGGTGGGTTTGCCAATCTGTCGGTGGAATGGGCAGAGAACGGTCAGACCATCCGCAATGCGACCCGACCGGCTGCAGTGGCCTTTGCGGAAGCGTACCCGGACTTGGCGTCGCTCCTGCCGCATTATCCCGGACCGGTGCAGGAATTCGGCACCCCGCCGGCTGAGAGCGTGAAAGTCTTTCTGAACAGTGCGCTGCCTCTCGCGAACGGCGATAAGATTTATTTTTTCGGCAATTACGCTCACATCGCTGCGAACGAAAGTTTCAATTACCGACTCCCCACCGACGTGACGGATCAATACGGCAACACGTTCGGTCGCAATGCCACATTCAGCACCATTTATCTTGATGCCTGCCCCGCGAACTATAGCGGGTGCCCGAGTGGCGGCTTCGTCAACGACGCACACACGTATAATTTCGCAAGCCTTTATCCGGCAGGATTTACCCCCCGCTTCTTCGGCACCACCGTAGAGCAGTTCGCTGCGGTCGGATACAAAGGCAAGACAGACGCGGGCCTGACGTACGATGCGTCGCTGACAAGCGGTCACAACGAACTGTCATTGAGCCTGCGAAATACCCTTAATCCGTCGTTGGGCCCCAACACGCCTCAGAACTTCGATGACGGTGCGTTCGTCCAAGACGAGTACACCGCGAGCCTCGATCTATCCATTCCATGGAAAGTACCCGGCTTCATCGCGCCGGTTTCTGTGGCCGGCGGACTTGAACTTCACCACGAAAAGTATACGCAACGGGCCGGGGAGCCCGCGTCGTACGCCTCCGGGCCGTACGCGTATCAGCCCCTCTACGATTGTGTCGGGAGCAACTGCACGCCGACGCTGGATTCGACGGGCGCTCAGGTGATCTCAACACACTCAACGGCATCCAACGGATACGGCGGAAACACGTCCACGTTCAGTGCCTCGACGCGCAACTATGCGGGTTATCTCGACCTCGAAGGGGACCTGACGGATCGACTCACCGTGGGTGTCGCGGGGCGCTATGAGAACTATTCAACCTTCGGATCTACGACGCTTGGGAAGTTTCAGGTCCGTTACGCTCTGACGGATCTCGTTGCGGTGCGCGCGACGGCAAGCAACGGCTTTCACGCACCGACGGCCGGCCAACAGAACGTGCAGACGGTGGCGACCACGTTCACGAACATGGGCACCCAAGTGGAGATTGGCACCTATCCGGTGGATAGCGTGATCGCCCGGCATTATGGCTCGAGGACTTTGCGGCCCGAAGCGTCCACCAATTTGAGTGCAGGCATTGTCTTCAACCCCGGGAACGCATTCGTCGCTACGCTGGACGGCTATCAAATCGATGTCCGCGATCGCATCACGATCAGCGAAGCGTACAACGTCACGCTTGCGGACATTCAGCAACAACCCGCTTTGTCCTATGTCGGCGAAGGAGGCTCAGTTCAGTACTTCACGAACGGCTTCAATACACGCACACGCGGCATTGATCTTGTGATGACCAAGAGTGCGCACATAGGTGACGACGCGACGTTGTCGGGCACGCTGGCCTACAACTACAACATCACTGACGTAACCAAACGCGATCCTGCCGTCGTCGCGGACTATCAGGTCGTTGATATCCAGCACTACGCACCCAATCACCGTGTGAACACAACGCTCAACTATGTTCAGAAGAAGTGGACCGTAGGCGTGCATGAGAATTATTACGGCACTTATAGAGATGAATTTGATTATCCCGGTCAATTGTTTGGTGGGAAGTTCACGACCGATCTGGATTTGGGTTACGAGGTGGCTCCCAAAGTCATGTTCGCCGTTGGCGCCCGAAATCTTTTCAACGCGTTTCCGGACCGCATAGCGAACAATGAAGCCGTCGGGAATACCGTCTATCAGACCACGCACAGCCTTTGGGACGGGGAGTACTACCCTCGTACGGGCGGTCCCTTTGGCTATAACGGTCGTTTTGTTTATGCCCGCATCGGCGCCAAGTTCTAGTCGGACCGAGGCGAGCCGGTTACCCGGCTCGCCTCGGTCTTTACGAGTGACTCGCCGGAACGATATAAGGGTGTACTAACGTTGTAAGGGGATGCCGCATGCCGGTCACGCCTGATTCCGGCTCGCGACGCGACGCGTCCCTACCGATCTTTTTATATTTCGGCTCCTCAACCATCCTTCTGCTGCTCGTCGCGCCGGATGGATCGTGGCTGGATGTCGCCACGGCATACATGCTACAGACGAAATTGCATGCAAGTGCTCCGGAGGTATCCGCGTTCCGGTTGCTCACGGGCATACCGATCTACATCGGCTTTTTGTTCGGGCTCGTTCGAGATCTTTGGAGCCCGTTCGGGCTGCGCGATCGTGGCTACTTGCGGCTATTTTCCGTGATTACGGCACTCGTCCTCGCAGGGCTCGCGATACTCGATGTTCAGTACGCGACGCTTTTTCTGGGCGTGCTGTTAGTCAGCGTCTGCACGCGGTTTTTGCTCGCTGCGCAACAAGGCTTGATGGGCCTCGTCGCACAGGAGCATCTCATGTCCGGTCGTATGGCTGCGCTATTTAGCGCCTGCTACTTCATCCCGCTCATTCTGGGCGCTCTGTTTGCCGGCGTCGCTGTTGACCTGTTTTCCCCCAAGGCACAGTTCCTGACCCTGGCCGCAGTGGCGTTACTCGTTGGCATATTCGGGGTTTGGAAGCCTAAGAGTGTGTTTGATCACACCTACGAGCTACCCGAAGCGCAGGGGTTGGATTTACTCGGGGATTTGCGTCGACTCTTTCAAGACAGGGCTTCACTTGCCGCTGTGGCCATGATCTTTCTCTGGCAATTTGCGCCTGGATTGCAGACCGTCATGCAGTTCCATCTGACGGAACATCTCGGTGCACCAGAGTCTGCGTTTGGGTATTGGACATCGATCTACTACGTGTCGTTCCTGCCGGGGGTTATCGGCTACGGCTATATCTGTAAGCGCATCCCGTTCGGAAAGTTGGGGACTTGGGCAATTTTGGCCAGCGCACCGCTCAATTTTGTCCTGCCTTCCCTGACCACTCCAGAGCAACTGATGTGGTTCGCGATTCCATTAGGTCTCTCAGGCGGCGCGGCATTCGCCGCCCTGTACGACATAGCGATTCGCGCCTGCCCACCGGGCCTTCATGGTGCGCTGATGATGGCGGTGGCCGGCGGGAACCAACTGGGTTGGCGCGCCGGCGATGCCTTCGGAACCTGGATTTACGCTGCGGGCGGCAGCCACGGATTCCTGTATGCATCAATTGGCACGGCTATAACCTCCGGAGCAGCCCCGCTGTTCCTAGCCTTGGCGCCGCGCTCGCTACTCGTCACTCGGGATGGCGAGCCGCTGCACTGAGGACCGGGCAGATGCATCGCCCGGCAGTGAAATATGGTGGGCCCGCAG
>DAINQU010000012.1:0-91897 GCA_036742455.1 Steroidobacteraceae bacterium
CCCATGACAACGCTCGTGTTGCCGGCTGCGACAACACCCACCTTCTTGGTGCGGATGAGCCCACGCGAGGTTTCGATGGCTTCGATAGCTCCCGAGGCATCCTTGCGCATGCCGGTCACTTCGCAATTCTCGATAATGTCGACGCCAAGCGCATCGGCGGCGCGCGCATAACCCCATGCCACGGTGTCATGGCGAGCCACGCCACCGCGACGCTGTAGCGCCGCGCCGAGGACCGGGTAGCGGATGTTCGGGTCGATATTCAGAATCGGACAGAACGCCTGAGCTTCCTCGGGCGTGAGCCATTCGTTGTCGACGCCATTCCCGCGATTGGCGTGAATGTGGCGCTTGCTGACCTGAATGTCGTGAACCGTGTGCGCCAGCATCATGACGCCACGCGGCGAAAACATCGTGTTGTAGTTGAGGACCTGGGAGAGATCCTTCCAAATCTTCAACGAGTGGTCGTAGAGGCGTGCGCTCTCGTCGAACAAATAGTTCGAACGGATGATGGTCGTGTTGCGGCCGGTATTGCCACCGCCGATCCAGCCTTTTTCCACCACGGCAATGTTGGTGAGTCCGTGCTCGGCGGCCAGATAGTAAGCCGTACCAAGCCCGTGACCGCCGCCACCGATGATGACGGCGTCGTATTCCGCCTTGGGCGCCGCACGGCGCCACTGCGGCTTCCAGCCCTGATGGCCGCTAAACGCTTCCTTCAGGAGGGACCATCCCGAGAACTTTTGCATTACGCCCTCAGATCGTTGTTGTCCGGATCGTACGGCGACTCGATAACCACGGTCGCCTTCTTCATCTCACCGAGAACCAGAATGTCGAGCTCCGTACCCGGCGCTGCGAATTCCGGCTTCACGTAGCCGATGATCAGGCTCTTCTGGATCGTGTGACCGTAGTAACCCGAGGTGGCGCGACCGATCATCGTGCCGTTGGAGAACAGTGGCTCGTTGCCGAGCGGATCGGCATCGACGACACCGTGCACTTCAGCGGTGATGAAACGGTGCGGAACGCCGCCTGCGAGTTGCTTCTCGAGCGCATCCTTGCCGTAGAAGTAGGGCTTGTTCATGCGCACGAAGCGGTCGAGCGAGCCCTCAAACGGCGTGTAGTCGCGGGTCAGGTCGCTGCCCCACATGCGGTAGGACTTCTCCATGCGCAGCGATTCCATCGCACGCATACCGACGAGACCAAAGCCAAATTCCGCGCCAGCGGCACAGATCTGATCAAAGAGGCCATGCGCGTATTCAATCGGGAAGTGCAATTCCCAGCCCAACGCACCGACGAAGTTCACGCGCAGAGCGTAAACATCGGTTGCATAGCCCACTTCAATGACTTGACTCGTGAGCCAAGGGAACGACGCATTGTCGAGCGGGGAGTCTGTGAGCTTCGCCATCAAATCGCGAGCGCGCGGTCCACCGATTACGAAGCAACCACGGGCGCCCGTGATATTGCGCATCGAGACCGAACCGTCCTTCGGCAGGCGCTTTTCGAGGAAATCGTTGTCGTAGCGTTCGGCGGCGCCGGCGCTGACTACGTAGTAATGGTTATCAGCGATCTTCGTGATCGTGAATTCGGTGCGAATGCCGCCGCGCTGGGTCAACGCATGGCACAACGCGATACGACCGATTTTCGTCGGCACTTTATTGGCGACGAGCGTATCGAGCCATGCTTCCGCACCGGCGCCGGTGATCTCCCACTTCGAGAAGGGGGTGAGGTCGATCATGCCGACCTTCTCACGCATCAAGCGCACTTCGTTACCGACGTGCTCGAAATAGTTCGAGCGACGGAAGCTCCACACGTCTTTCGCTTCGACGCCGGCCGGCGCGAACCACAGTGGGCGCTCCCAACCGTAACGCTGGCCGAAGACGGCGCCGGCCTTCTTCAGTTTGTCGTAAATCGGGCTGGTCTTTGCCGGGCGGGCGGCAGGGCGCTCTTCGTCCGGGTAATGAATCGTGAAGACCTCGCGATACGTCTCCTCGTTCTTCTCGACGACGTAGCGCTTGGAAGTGTACGGGCCGAAACGACGCGGATCGGCCGAGAGCATGTCGATGCCCGGCTCACCTTCCACAATCCATTCCGCCAGCTGCCAGCCCGAACCACCGGCTGCGGTGATACCGAAGCTGTGGCCTTCGTTCAGCCAGAGGTTGCGCTTGGACCAGGCCGGTCCAATCAGCGGGCTGCCATCTGGGGTGTACGAAATCGGGCCGTTGACGATGTCCTTGATGCCACAGTGCTCAAGGGCAGGGACGCGCCGCTGCGCGGCCTCCACGTACGGCAGCAGACGCTCGAGGTCGCCCTCGAAGAGGCTCTTCCCGAACCAGTCGGGGACGCCGTCCGCGAAGCGCGCCGGTGCGCCGTGCTCGTAGGGGCCCAGGATCCAGCCCAGGCGCTCTTCGCGCAGGTAATACGACTTGTCCGACTCGCGCAGGACGGCGAGTTCGCGGCCGCCCTTTGCGCGGTACTCTTCGAGTTCCGGCGACTTGTCGTACACGATGTACTGATGTTCGACCGGAATAGCCGGTACGTTGATGCCGAACATACGGCCGGTCTGACGGGCATAGTTGCCGGTCGCACAAACGACGTGTTCACAGGTAATGACACCTTTGTTCGTCGTCAGGCGCCATTCGCCATTGGGCAATTGCTCGGCCGATAGAACTTCGGTCTGCTCATAAATCTCAGCACCGCCGGCACGGGCGCCCTTACGGAGCGCCATCGTGAGGTCTGCCGGCGCAATGTGGCCGTCGTCCGGGTGGTACAGAGCACCGATGATGGCCGGCGTGTCGCCGTGACCGCCGAGGTCAACCAGCGGCCACAGTTCCTTGACCTGTTCTGGCGTGATGACTTCAAAGGGGACGCCAATAGTGTTCGCCGTGCCGCAGTACTTCTGGTACTCGTCCATACGATCGCGGCAGGTGGCAAGGCGCAGGTTGCCCGTGACGTGGAAGCTGACGTCCTGACCGGTTTCCTCCGGCAGTCGCTTGTACAAGTCGACCGAGTACTTGTGTAGCTGGCCGACGGTGTAGCTCATATTGAAGAGCGGCAGCAAGCCGGCGGCGTGCCAGGTAGATCCGGCCGTCAGTTCCGAACGCTCGAGCAGGACGACATCCGACCAGCCTTTCTTCGTGAGGTGGTACAGCGTGCTGACGCCGACGACCCCACCGCCGACTACAACCACCCGCGCATGGGTCTTCATTCTCTCGTTCTCCGTTCGAGTCGTTCAGCCACCCGGCGGACGCCGGATGGGTGCAGAAATACAAGTCGCAGAGTCTAACCGTCGTCGTGATGGGCAAGGCTCTATTTGCGACAAATGCTGACGCAAATGCGCCAGTACCCCTTATACTGCGTAAACCACTGACACTTGAAGTGAAAAAGGCTTGAAACCGACGCTGCAACCCCGCAAGAGCCGGTTTGTCTTCCTGACACTCCCGCAGTATTCCCAGATCGCGCTCGCGAACGCCGTCGAGCCCCTGCGAATGGCCAATACCATCTCCGGACAAGCAGCCTATGAGTGGCTGGTCACCAGTCTGGACGGTCAACCGGTATCGGCCAGTAACGGTCTGTCGGTCTCGCCCACGCTCGGCCTTGACCAGATCGGACGCCCGGATATCGTTTTTGTCTGTGGCGGTCGGAACGTTCGTGACGCTGTCACGCCGACATTGCTGGCGACGTTGCGGCGATTCTCGGAGCAGGGTACCGCACTCGGCGCGCTGTGCACGGGCGGTTACGCGCTGGCCCGAGCGGGTTTGCTCGACCGCTGTCGTGCGACCATACATTGGGAGAATGTGTCGGCGCTGCGCGAAGAATTTCCGAGAATTATCATTTCAGATCAAGTGTTTACGATTGATCGAAATCGTTATACAGCGTCCGGTGGAGTGGCTCCGTTGGACCTGATGCTGAACTTGATTGAGACCAAATTGGGCAGCAAGGTGGCTCAGCTCGTCTCCGAGCAATTTATCGTCGACCGCATCCGAAGCGATAAGGATCGGCAGTACGTCCCCTTGCGGGCCCAGGTGGGCGTTTCCCATCAAAGCTTGTTGAAAGTGGCCGAACTCATGGAAGAGAACGTCGAGCGGCCGATGTCGCTCGAACGTATCGCTCAGGAAACCGGGCTGTCCCGCCGACAGATTGAGCGGCTGTTTAAGCGTCATCTGAACTGCGTGCCGAAGCGGTACTACTTAGAGTTGCGACTAAAGCGAGCGCGCGAACTGTTGCTGCAGACAGCGATGCCCATCATGGACATCACCACCGCCTGTGGATTTCAGTCGCCCCCCCATTTTTCCAAGTGCTATCGCAAGCAGTTCGGCTACCCCCCGAGCGTCGAGCGCCAGTCGCCGCGGCGCGTGGCAGCACCCGCCGAGCCGGTGAGCAGTCCCTGACCCTGTTGTCGGAATGCGACCCCTTTGGGGGGCGAGTTGCGTCAGTAAATTTGTGGTTTCGGTCATTTTTTATGGCTGTACCCGGCAGCGAATTAACTCATAGGCCTATAGAAAACCGCTTGTTACGTGTGTGCGGCGCAGCGCAAAGCGCGGCCGCCAACGTGACATTTCCGTACATGTCGTATTGAGACACGCGACCGTCGCGAAACCGCCAACGGAAAGGCGACCGAGGCCGTACCATCCCTCGCTTAACTGCGAAGGGGGCTGTCCCAGCTCCCTGAATTTGCCACTGTTTCCGGGAGTACGAGATGTCCGAGGAAGCCTTTGACCTGAACAGCCTGAACGATCAGGAACTCACCGAGCAGGTCCACGACGACCTCTATAACGGCCTGAAGGAAGAGGTCGAGGAAGCGACCCACATCTTCTTGAAGCGCGGCTGGTCCGCCGAGAAGGTGCTGAACGACGCGCTCGTCGAAGGCATGCGTATCGTCGGCGTGGACTTCCGTGACGGTATTCTCTTCGTTCCCGAGGTGTTGCTGGCCGCGAATTCGATGAAGGGTGGGATGGAAATCCTCCGCCCGCTGCTCGCTGAAACGGGCGTCGAGCCGATCGGCAAGGTCGTGATCGGTACCGTGAAGGGCGACATTCACGATATCGGCAAGAACCTCGTGGCGATGATGCTCGAGGGCGCTGGCTTCGAAGTCATCGATCTGGGCATCAACAACCCGGTTGAGAAGTACCTAGCGGCACTCGAAGAGCACAAGCCGGATATTCTCGGTATGTCGGCTCTCTTGACCACGACCATGCCGTACATGAAGGTTGTTATCGACACGCTCAAAGAGCAGGGCATGCGCGACGACTTCATCGTGCTCGTCGGCGGCGCGCCGCTGAACGAAGAGTTCGGCAAGGCGGTCGGCGCGGACGCGTACTGCCGCGACGCGGCCATCGCGGTCGAAACTGCGAAGCAGTTGGTCGCCGCCAGTCGCGCTGCCTGATTCGGGAAGGGCGCCGTGGCCACTGCGAGCCCCGTGCTCGTCATTGCCTGCGGCGCTCTGGCTCGGGAAATTACGGCGATTAAGCGGATGAACGGTTGGGATCACCTGACCGTCACCTGCTTGGCCCCGGAGTTGCATAACCGACCCGAGCTCATTACGGGTGCCGTCCTTAAAGCGATTGATGAAGCGCGAGCCGATGGCTACGAGCGCATCTTCGTCGGGTACGCCGATTGTGGGACCGGTGGCGAGTTAGACCGGGCCCTGCAGCCGCTGGGTGTCCAGCGCTTGCCAGGGGCTCACTGTTATGAGTTTTACGCGACGTCGGTAGCCTTTGAGTCCATGCACGATGAGGCGCCGGGTACGTTCTATTTGACGGATTTTTTGGTCCGTCACTTCGATCGATTGGTGTTGGAGTCGCTCGGTTTGGATCGCTATCCGCAGCTGGCCTCCGAGTATTTCCGACATTACACGCGAGTCGTCTACCTGCGGCAGACCCTCGATGCGGGACTTGATGAGCGCGCGGTTCACGCAGCCGCTGCTCTTGGGTTGCCGTTAGAAGTGATCGACACAGGCTACGGGGACCTACAGAGCACACTCTCTGTGTGGTCCAAACGCACCGGCATTGACGTCGTCGTCGATACGGCGCCGCACTGAGGAGTTTCGGATGGCTCAGTTGATCATCATCAGTTGGCGCGATATCCCCGCGCAGGTCATCGCCAAGCGCGGCCGTGAAGTGTCCAAGATTCAGTTGACGGATCGCTTTCAGGAAGCCGTGGATCGCGCTGCTATGAGAGCCGGTAAGGGCAGTTCGGACGCGTACCTTGCCGATTGGCAGCGCAGCGCTCCCGTCACCTGTGACGATGACCTCGAGGCGGCGGCCCGTACAGCGGCGGCCGAGATTGAGGCGCGATATTCCGATGAGGACCTTGAACGCATTATTCGTTCCAAGGGCGTCGATGAGCGTATTCAACGCGACCCGGTCGCCGATCAGACTGAGGGGAATAACTAAATGTATGCCGTCCGACGTTGGTCGGTCCGCCATGCCGGTGGACTAAACCGTTTTTACAACGGGCTTGAGCGAGTGCTCGTGGCGCTCGCGCCCGTGTGGCGATTGATTGGCTACGAACGCTTGGAGCGGCCGTTTGCGTTTCTCGAACGGAACGTGAAGGGGTTCTTGTTCGACTGCAAGATGTGTGGGCAGTGCGTGCTCTCCTCGACCGGGATGAGCTGCTCGATGAACTGTCCGAAGAACTTGCGTAACGGGCCGTGTGGCGGTGTGCGAGCCAACGGTCACTGTGAAGTGAAGCCTGAGATGCGTTGCGTCTGGGTCGAGGCTTGGACGGGCGCGGGTCGTATACGCGGTGGTCTTGAAAAGATCGCCGTCGTGCAGTTGCCGGTCGACCGTCGACTGGAAGGTCGCTCATCGTGGCTGAAGGTCGTGCGCGAGCGCACCGATCCGCCGAAGTCGGAGGTCAAGAAATGAGATTCGACGACGAACCGATGGCGGGTGAGGGACTGCCGATTCTCCCGGGGCACACTTCGCCAGGACGTCTGGAGAGAGTACTGCGCGCGGGCGGATTCGCCGTGACCACGGAGTTGGCGCCGCCGGATTCCGCCGATGCTGAGGACGTGTACCGTCGGGCGCGCGTGTTCGATGGCTATGCCGACGCGATCAACGCGACCGACGGGTCCGGTGCGAATTGCCACATGTCCAGTCTGGCCGTGTGTGCTCTGTTGACCCGCATTGGCTATGCCCCGGTGATGCAGATTTCGTGTCGCGATAAGAATCGGATTGCGATTCAGGGTGACATTCTCGGCGGCGCTGCCATGGGCGTGTGCAACATGCTGTGCTTATCGGGCGACGGCGTGCAGTCGGGCGATCATCCTCAGTCCAAACCGGTGTTCGACCTCGATTCGCTCTCGCTCCTGCAGATTGGCACGACGATGCGGGATAAGGGCCACTTTCAGAGCGGTCGCAAGCTTACCTCGTCGCCGAAAGTTTTCTTTGGCGCCGCAGAGAATCCGACCGTCGAACCGTTGGAACATCGCGCGAGTCGGTTGGCGAAAAAGGTAGCGGCCGGCGCCCAGTTCATTCAGACGCAGTACGTCTACGACATGGATCGCCTGCGCAATTTTATGCGCCGGGTGGAAGATTTGGGTTTGCTCGACAAGGTATTCCTGCTCATCGGCGTGGGTCCGTTCAAGACCGCCAAGGGCGCGGAGTGGATGCGCAACAACGTTCCGGGCATGCACGTGCCGGACTCGCTCATCCAACGCATGGCGGGCGCGCAGGATCAGGCCAAAGAAGGCCGGCAAATCTGCATCGACCTCATTCAGGAGGCGCGCAGCATCAAGGGAGTCCATGGTGTGCACATCATGGCCTACCGTCAGGAAGAGACCGTGGCCGAGATCGTCGATCGATCTGGCGTACTAGAAGGCCGGGTACCTTGGTACCCGAATCGCGATACGAATAACGAAGGTAATCTCCCATGACCGACACCGTGATCAGTTCGGCGACCAAAGAGGTCGTCATTGGCTTTGACCGCCCGTTCGTCATCATCGGCGAGCGCATCAACCCAACCGGTCGTAAGATCCTCGCGGCGGAAATGGCGGCAGGAGATTTCTCCCGCGTGATCTCCGACGCGTTGGCTCAGATCGAAGCGGGCGCGCACATGCTGGATGTGAATGCCGGCATTCCGCTCGCGGATGAGCCCGCGATTCTGGCTCAGGCTGTGCAGTTGGTGCAGTCGATCACCGACGTGCCGCTGTCGATCGACTCGTCGATTGTCGCCGCGCTCGAAGCGGGCTTGGCCGTTTACAAGGGCAAGGCCCTCGTGAATTCGGTCACGGGTGAAGATGACCGCCTCGAAACGGTGCTGCCGCTCGTTAAGAAGTATGGCGCTGCCGTCGTCGCGATCTCGAACGATGAGACCGGCATTTCCGAAGACCCGGATGTCCGCTTCGAAGTGGCGAAGAAGATCGTACACCGAGCGATGGATTATGGAATTCCGGCGAGCGACGTTGTCGTTGACCCGCTCGTCATGCCGATTGGCGCGATCAATCAGGCAGGTGTGCAGGTGATGCGCTTGGTGCATCGCCTCAAGACGGAGCTCAAGGTGAATACCACCTGCGGCGCCTCTAACGTGAGCTTCGGTCTGCCGAACCGTCATGGCATTAACGCCGCGTTCCTCACCATGGCGATTGGCTCGGGGATGACCTCCGCTATCACCAATCCGCTGCACACCGAAACGATGCAGGCCGTCATGGGCGCAGACGTGATGATGGGCCATGATCCGGACTGCATGCGTTGGATCCGTAAGTACCGCGAAGTGCCGGCGCCTGGCGCTGGTGGCGCCGGTGCCGAAGGTGCTGCGCGTGGCCGCCGTGAGGGTGGTCACCGTCGTCGTCCGGCCTGAGGTTAGTCATGTCAGACGCGCTCGTCGTATTCACGCCCTCGGGTAAGCGGGGACGATTCGAAGTTGGTACATCGCTCCTATCGGCCGCTCGGTCGTTAGGGGTCGACATCGACTCGGTGTGCGGCGGGCGTGCTCTGTGCTCGCGCTGTCAGGTGCATATACAGGAAGGCGAATTTGCCAAGCATGGCGTCCGCTCCGACGCCACGCATTTGACCGATATGACGACGCCCGAGCAGCGTTTGGCGAATCGTAAGATTCTTGCCACCGGTCGACGCCTCTCGTGTCAGGCGAAGGTGCTCGGTGATGTCGTTGTGGACGTGCCGGAGACCAGTCAGGTCCACCGCCAAGTCGTACGTAAAGCGGCTGAAGCCCGCGACATCGAGTTGTATCCGACGATTACGCTTCACTACGTGGAAGTCGCGGAACCGGATATGCACGATCCGTCGGGCGATCTCCGTCGAATGACCGACGCGTTGGAGCGGGAGTGGGGGCTGGCGGGTCTGACCTGCGACTTGTCGGTGCTCAAGACGCTACAAGTGCGCCTGCGCGAAGGGCAGTGGAAGGTGACGGTTGCCGTTCACAGCCGCAGTCGTGTGGTTGCGGTCTGGCCCGGATTGCGCGAAAGCGTCTACGGCGTGGCCGTTGACGTGGGTTCGACGACGATCGCCGCTCACCTCTGTAACCTCACCAACGGCGACGTCGTTGCCTCCGCAGGGCTCATGAATCCGCAGATTCGCTTCGGCGAAGATCTGATGAGCCGCGTCTCGTATTCGATGCTCAACCCGGGTGGAGCCCAGCAGATGACGGACGCTGTCCGTACCGCGTTGGGCGATTTGTCATCGGAAGTCGCCAAGATGGCCGGCGTCGATGTGAACGCTATTCTCGAGATGACCATCGTCGGTAACCCGATCATGCATCATCTTGTGCTGGGCATTGATCCCGTCGAGTTGGGTGGTGCGCCTTTTGCTCTTGCGGTGGATGGTGCTGTGACGCTGACCGCAGGCGATCTCGGTATCGCGATCGACCCCAGCGCCCGTGTGTATGTGCTGCCCTGCATTGCCGGTCATGTCGGTGCCGATACGGCGGGCGTGGTACTGGCGGAGCGGCCCGATCTCGTCGATCCGATCACGCTCTTGGTCGACGTTGGCACGAATGCCGAGATCGTTCTCGGTAACAAAGATCGCTTGGTGGCCTGTTCGAGCCCAACGGGGCCCGCCTTTGAAGGGGCGCAGATTTCCTGCGGCCAACGTGCCGCGCCGGGAGCGATCGAACGCATTCGCATCGACCCCGTGACGTTGGAGCCGCGGTTCCGCGTCATTGGGTCGGAACTGTGGTCGGATGAGCCGGGCTTCGCTGAAGCGGTGGCGAGCACCGGCATTACGGGCATTTGCGGGTCCGGCATCATTGAAGTGATGGCGGAGCTCTATCTGTCGGGCATCATCAATCAGGATGGCGTCGTGGATGGCGGTATGGCGGAACGTACGCCTCGCGTCATCGCCAATGGCCGCACCTTCGCCTATGTCCTGCACGATGGCGAGCAGCGGCTAATGATCACTCAAAACGACGTCCGCGCCATCCAGTTGGCGAAGGCGGCTCTCAACGCAGGCATCTTATTGCTGATGGAGCGCCTCGGTGTCACCACGGTGGACCGCATTCGCCTCGCCGGCGCGTTCGGCAGTCACATCGATGTCAAATACGCGATGGTGTTGGGCATGATCCCTGATTGCGTGCTGTCCGAAGTGACCTCGGCGGGCAATGCCGCCGGCACCGGCGCGCGTATCGCCTTGTTGGACTCGCGTTCGCGCGCAACGATCGAGGGGATCGTCCGTCGAGTCGAAAAAATTGAGACGGCTATCGAGCCACGATTCCAGGCTCACTTCGTCGATTCGATGGCGATCCCGCACAAGACGTCGCCCTACCCGAATCTGCGGAATGTTGTGCCATTGCCCGAACCCAAAGCGGTAGCGGCTGGCGGAGACACGCGCGAGCGGCGTGGTAACCGCAGGCCAGCTAGAGCCTGAGGTCGATTTCGGTTCTACACATGTTTTCAGTGGGCCCGATCCGGTTAGGATCGGGCCCACTGCGTTTCGCAGTGCCGATTCCGTGATGATGAGATTTTGGGGGTATCTATGACGACACGTCCGCTGTCGCAAGGCGTTATCGACGAACAAACCGTTGCTGACTATCAGCGAAACGGGGTGGTGATTCTGCGCGGGGTGTTGAGCCCAGCGGAAGTGGCACTTATTCGTGCAGGTATCGATCAAAATCTTGCTGCGCCGAGTCCTCGCGCGAAGGTCGCGAGTCGTCCGGATGATCCGGGTCTCTTCATAGAAGACTTCTGCAATTGGGCGGATATCTCTACCTATGAACAGTTCATTCGGGAGTCTCCGCTGGCTGAGGCGGCGGCACGCCTCACGCGCAGTCAGACCATTCGGCTGTATCACGACCATATGTTGACGAAGGAAGGGGGCACTCGCCAACGTACCCCGTGGCATCAGGATCAGCCGTACTACAACATCGAGGGCAATCAGAATGTGAGCTTCTGGATTCCGGTCGACCCCGTCAGTCGGGAAGCGACGCTGGAGTTCGTTGCGGGTTCACACGCCGGCCCTTGGCTGATGCCTCGCTCGTTCATGTCCTCGGAGGCCAAGTGGTTCCCTGACGGGTCGTTGGCTGAGATGCCTCAGATTGAAGCCGACCGGTCTGCCTATCCGATCGTCGGATGGGCGATGGAACCTGGCGATGTGTTGGCATTTCACATGCTCGCGCTGCACGGCTCGGCAGGCGTAGAACCCGGAAAACGTCGGCGCGTCTTCTCGTTACGGGTGATCGGCGACGACGTGACCCACGCTCCGCGGCGTTGGACCACGTCGCCCCAATTCCCCGGGCTGGATCAGGAGCTTCCAGCCGGGGCGCCGATGGAGCATCCGTTGTTCCCGGTGCTCTATACGGCGGGATGACTCAGACGTTCGAGTCTGGGAACGAGCCCTTACGGCGCGCGATGTAGTCCAGCAGCGCTTCGTCAACGGCCGGGTCGAGGACGGGAGCCTCGTACTCGGCCAGCTGCTTCTTCCAATTGGCATTAGCGCGGGCTGCCATGTCCAATGAGCCTTCCGCTTCCCACTGCTCGAAACTGTTGTTATCCGTCAATGCAGAGCGGTAGAAGGCGGTCTCGAAGTTGGCCTGCGTGTGTGCACAGCCGAGGAAGTGTTTGCCCGGGCCGACTTCTCGAATTGCGTCCATCGCTTGCCCGTTTTCGGACATGTCAACGCCTTGGAGGAAGGTCTGCATCATGCCGGCCTGATCCGCATCCATGACGAACTTCTCGTAGCCCATGGCGAGGCCGCCCTCGAGCCAGCCCGCGGTATGCAGGACGAAATTCACGCCTGCCATGCACGTTGGCAGCAAGGTGTTCGCCGATTCAAACGCAGCCTGCGCATCGGGAATCTTGGACCCGCACAGTCCACCGCCGGAGCGGAACGGAACCCCGAGGCGTCGCGCCAATGCGGCCATCACATACAGCACGAGCGCGGGTTCCGGGGTGCCGAATGTAGGCGCACCGGACTGCATTGAAACGGAAGACGCAAAACTACCGAAGATGACGGGAGCGCCCGGGTTCACCAACTGTGCGAAGGCCATACCAGCGAGCGACTCGGCCAACGTTTGTGCCGCCGTGCCGGCGACGGTGACCGGCGACATGGCGCCGGCCAAGATGAACGGGGTGATAATCGTGGCTTGATTGGCCCGCGCATAGACCTTCAGGGCACCCAACATCGTGTCGTCGAAGGTCATCGGCGAGTTGGCATTGATCAGGCTGACCAACACGGTCTTGTTGCGCCCCGTTACCGGATCCACGAAATCGGGACCGAAGGCGATTTTCGCCATTTCGACCGTGTCTTTCGCCCGTTCTGGTGCCGTGACAGAGCCCATGAAGGCCTTGTCACTGTACTTAATGTGGCTGTAGATCATGTCGAAGTGCCGCTTGTTCACCGGCAGGTCGACGGGTTCGCAAATCGTGCCGCCCGAGTGGTGAATGGCGGGCGCCATATAGGCGAGTTTCACGAAATTGCGAAAATCCTCAATCGTCGCGTAGCGGCGCCCATCGTCGAGGCTGCGAATGAACGGGGAGCCGTAGGCAGGGGCAAACACCGTATTGCGACCCCCGATCTGCACCGATCGCGCCGAATTACGGGCGTGCTGTGTGAATTCACGGGGTGCCGAATTTTGGACGAGCTGGCGGCACATGCCCCGGGGGAAGCGGACACGCTCACCGGTCACTGACGCGCCGGCGGCCTTCCAAATTTCCAGGGCCTCCTTGTCGTCACGGAAGTCGATGCCGATTTCTTCGAGAATGGTGTCGGCGTTGTACTCGATGGTCGCCAGACCCTCTTCGCTGAGCACCTCGAAGAACGGAATTTGGCGCGTAATGTACGGGATCGTGGTTGCCGAGCGGGCTGCGCGAGCGGCTCGCTTCGCCTCACGTCCACCGCCGCGGTTACGTCGCCCGGCTGTTGTCTGCTGCTCATCCATGGTTCTAGTGCTCCGAATCAAGTCAGGCGGGCAGTATCGCACCCCATCGCGGAGCGGCTGATCAGTTTGCGTCGCTGGCTTGTTTGACCGCGCCATGACGGTCCGCTAGGGCGCTAACGATGTCCTCGGCCGTGCAGACGCCACATACCCGCCCCCCTTCGGTGAGCAACACAGGATGGCCCGTATTTCTTTGCAGGTCGATCAAGGCTCTCAAAGGAATATTGACGTCGGCGTGGGCCAACTGGATGGGAGAGTGAGCGGCACGAGCGATCGCCCCCCCGCTGCTGTCGATGTCCAGTTGGTAGTGTCCGCCCGTGCCAAAACTCACCGTATCGACCGTGCGGGGGAGATCCTCAAGGCGGCTCATGACCATGTGGCCGCGCAGTACGGATAGCGGATTCATGTGTTGGACAAACTCCGCCACATACGCGCTGGTGGGCCGCAAAACGATGTCTTCGGGGGTGCCCGTCTGGACGATTCGGCCGCCCTCCAAGACGGAAATCGAGTTGCCCAATTTCAGCGCCTCGTCGAGGTCGTGGGTCACGAACAGGATGGTCTTACGCAACCGCGCTTGTAATTGCACGAGCTCATCTTGGAGTTTGGTCCGGATCAGCGGATCCAGCGCCGAAAAAGGCTCGTCCATCAACAATATATCCGCCTCGGTGGCAAACGCTCGCGCAAGGCCAACGCGCTGCTGCATACCCCCCGACAGTTCCCCGACGTGGTGATCGGCCCAATCCCTGAGCCCTACGAGTTCCAACTTCTCGTCGACGCGTTGGCGCCGGGTTGCAGCCGTTTCTCCTCTAAGTTCGAGACCGAGCCCTACGTTATCTCGGACCGTTCGCCACGGGAGCAACCCAAACTGTTGGAACATCATCGCGACGCTGCCGCGACGCACCGCTCGGAGCGTATTGGGGTCGCAGGTAGCGATGTCGACGACGGCGTCTCCATGCGCCACGAGCACGCTTCCCCGAGTGACCGGATTGAGTCCGTTGGCTGCTCGCAAGAGTGTGGACTTGCCAGAGCCGGACAAACCCATCAGCACCGAAATTTCGCCAGTACGGACGGCCAGATTGGCGCCGGCGACGCCGACCACCACCCCGGACGTCGAGAGGATGTCCGCGCGAGTTTGGCCGTCGTCGAGTTGTCGTAGCGCGGTGCGGATTTTCTCGGTGCCGGCGCGGCCTTCCTCCCGCGCGAAGAGGATATCGACACTTTTGAACTCGATCGCGTTCGTCACAGGACCACTTCCTACACTCATATGGCGCAGCTCCCGGTTTTGCCTTGACCGCAGTACGGCCGACTCGGCATGATTGCGAACTTCCGTTGAATAGCCGTTCAATGACCACTCTGTCAAGCGCGATAGCGTTTCAACGCATTGAATACATGGAAAAACCTGGCGAAACCCTCTCCGTTGCGCGACGTGCGCCGATGCCGTTGCGGGCCATCAGCGAGCGGCGCGAGTCCACGCCTCCAGCGCAGCGCGGCGATGACGCGCGCCGCGAGCAGTTATTGGAAGTCGCCATTGATGCGCTGGCAGACTGCGGATTAGCCGGCAGTACCTTGGCGCAGATTGCGGGCCGCGCCAATGTCTCGCCCGGCCTGATTGCTCACTACTTTGGCGATAAAGACGGTCTCCTCGAAGCCGCATTCCGTCGCCTTGCGAGGCGTGTACAGGGCGCCGTTCGCGCCAAATTGCGCGACGCCCATTCCCCACGCGATCGCGTCATGGCGATCGTGGACGCCCACCTGGCGGCGGAGGAATTCAATCAACGCACCGCAAACGCCTGGCTCTCGTTTTGGGGCGGTGTGCGCCACGCGGCAAGCCTACGGAGGGTCCAGGCGGCGTATCAGCGGCGGATGCTCTCCCATCTACGGCACGCGCTGCGCCAACTCATGCCAATAGCGGACGCACGCCAACTGGCGGCCATGATCGCGGCCATGATCGACGGGGTCTGGCTGCGTGCGGCCCTGTCCGACTGGAAGGAAGCGGACAGCGAGGCTGCACAGGCGCTACTCGCAGATTTTATAGACGGTCGGCTGCAGTCCAGGCCGCCAGAACTCAGAAAAAGGTAATTGCAGTGAACACGATTCGAACGATCAACCCCGCAACCGGTGATTTGCTCGCGGAGCTACGCGTCGATGGACCTAGCGAAGTGGATGCGGCCGTCGCGCGCGCAACGGAAGGGCAGCGAGTTTGGGCTCGTATGACGGGTACGGAGCGCGGGCGCATTTTGCGCCGAACTGCCGACATTCTACGGTCCCGAAACGCGGAGATCGCTGCGCTTGAAACGCGCGATACCGGTAAGCCTATACAAGAAACAAGCGCCGTTGATGTCCTCTCCGGCGCGGACTGCCTCGAGTACTACGCGGGTGTAGCCGCCACCATAGCCGGCGAGCACATCGATCTCGGCCCTGCGGCTTTCGGTTACACGCGCCGCGAGCCCCTTGGCATCGTTGCCGGCATCGGGGCATGGAATTACCCGATCCAAATCGCCTGCTGGAAATCAGCGCCGGCTCTCGCCTGCGGCAACGCAATGATTTTTAAACCCGCGGAGTTGACGCCGCTGACGGCGCTGGAATTGGCCAAAGCCTATGCAGAGGCGGGTCTGCCGGACGGCGTATTCCAAGTCGTGCAGGGCTATGCGGACACGGGTCGCCTACTGAGTCGTCACCCAGCCATCCGCAAAGTGTCCCTCACAGGCGAAGTGGGGACCGGAAAAGCGGTAATGGCTGACGCTGCGTCGACACTGAAGTACGTGACGCTGGAGTTGGGGGGGAAGTCGCCCCTGATCGTCTTTGATGACGCGAAGATCGACAATGCCGTCGGTGCCGCTTTGCTCGCAAACTTCTACTCAGCAGGTGAAGTGTGTTCGAACGGTACGCGCGTGTTTGTTCACAAGAACGTGCGAAAAGAGTTTTTGGAAAAATTGAGCGCACGTGTTGCCGCAATGCGGGTGGGCGATCCCATGGACCCGATGACGCACGTCGGCGCCCTTATTTCCGAAGGACACATGCAAAAAGTCCTCGGGTACATTGAGCGCGGCGTCGCAGAAGGCGCCCGCCTTGTGTGCGGCGGACACCGAGTTATGGACAACGGGTGCGATAAGGGTTTCTTCGTCGCTCCGACGGTATTTGATGGGTGTCACGACGACATGGCCATCGTCCGCGAGGAGATCTTCGGACCTGTGATGAGCGTACTGGAGTTCTCAGACGAGGCCGAGGTGGTTGCCCGCGCAAACGCGACGGAGTTCGGCTTATCCGCTGGCGTTTTCACCAATGATTTGACGCGAGCCCATCGCGTGATTGCAAATCTCGAGGCCGGCACCTGCTGGATCAATCACTACAACATTACTCCGATCGAATTGCCATTCGGCGGCCACAAGCGCTCTGGTCTGGGCCGCGAAAACGGTCGTGCAGCAATCGAGCACTACACCCAATTGAAGAGTGTCTATGTCGCCATGGGCGATGTAGATGCTCCGTATTAAAGGACTTTGATATGAGCCAGCAGCATTTCGACTACATCGTCTGCGGGGCGGGATCGGCCGGTTGCGTCCTTGCGAATCGCTTGACGGCCGACGGCAAGCACCGCGTTCTACTCCTTGAGTTCGGCGGCTCCGACCGTTCTATCTTCATCCAAATGCCGTCGGCACTCGCGATCCCGATGAACATGGAGAAGTACAACTGGTTCTATCACACCGAACCGGAGCCGGGCTTGGGCGGTCGACGCATGCACACGCCTCGCGGCAAAGTCATCGGCGGATCGTCTTCGATTAATGGCCTGGTTTACATCCGTGGCAACGCTCAGGATTTCGATACATGGGAGTCGCTGGGTGCGCGTGGATGGAACTATGCGCAGGTTCTCCCATATTTCCGTCGCGCCGAGAAACGCCCGGAAGGCGGTGACCGTTATCGGGGCGACTCAGGACCGCTCGGTACTTGTTACGGTACGGGAGAAAATCCACTGCATGCTGCGTGGCTGAAAGCTGCGAAAGAGGCGGGGTACGCGGGTACTGATGACGTGAACGGCTATCGTCAGGAGGGCTTCGGCCGGATGGACATGACCGTTGAGGGCGGCGTTCGCGCCAGTGCCGCGAATGCGTATTTGCGACCGGCGATGAACCGACCCAATTTAGAAGTTCGTAGTAAGGCTCGGGTTCTTAAGGTCTTGTTTGAAGGCCGGCGTGCCGTCGGCGTGCGCTACGAGCAGGGTGGCGTTGAACACGACGTACGCGCTGACCGCGAGGTGATCGTTTCAGCAGGGTCGATTGGTTCTCCACAGTTGCTCAAATTGTCCGGCATCGGGCCTGCGGAGGAATTGCGCTCGCACGGGATCCATGTGGTGAAGGATCTCCCGGGTGTCGGTGAGAATCTGCAAGATCACTTGGAGTTCTACTTCCAAATGGCCTGCACCCAACCGATCACTCTTTACTCCGCCATGAATCCGATCGCCAAGGCGATGATCGGACTACGGTGGATGCTCTTTAAGAGCGGGCTGGGCGCAACGAACCACTTTGAGACATGCGGATTTATCCGCAGTCGGGCAGGAATCCGCTACCCCGACATCCAGTATCACTTTCTGCCGATGGCTGTGAGCTACGACGGGTCTTCGCTCGCAAACGAACATGGCTGGCAGGCCCACGTAGGCCCGATGCGATCGAAAAGCCGCGGTTGGGTCCGATTGGCGACGGCGGACGCCCGAGACAAGCCAAAAATTCTGTTCAATTATTTATCGCACCCGGATGACATGGTTGAAATGCGAGCGTGCGTGCGTCTGACGCGAGAAATTTTCTCACAGCCGGCGTTCGCACCGTACGCCGGCCGGGAGATCTCGCCGGGCGCCGATGTCACCAGTGATGAGGCCATAGACGAATTTGTCCGGCAGAAGGTTGAGAGTGCCTACCACCCATCTTGTTCTTGCAAGATGGGTGCGGCGGACGACGCGATGGCCGTTGTCGATCCAGAGACTCGCGTTTACGGCGTCGACGGATTGCGCGTCGTGGATTCTTCCATCATGCCGCAGATCACGAATGGCAATCTGAACGCGCCGACGATCATGCTTGCAGAGAAGGCTGCCGACCACATTTTGGGTCGGACGCTATTGCCCGCGTCCGACGCACCGTATTACGTTGCGCCGGACTGGCAGAACTCACAGCGATAGTGGCTAGGCCTCGTCGTCGAGGCCTACGTCCGCGAGTGCCGCGCGTCGTGCTTCATCCTCGAAGTCGACGCCGCGGCAGGCGATCAGATACACGATGGTTGAAACCGGTAGGCCGACGAGCATGGCGAGGTCGGCGCCTCCCAGTGCTTCTGCAACCGGACCTCGATAAATGCCTGTACTGAAGAACGGCACCATCGAGATAAAGCCCACGAAATAGGCCGTTAGGCCGCGCCAGTTCCAGCGTCCGTACATCCCGTTGGGATTGAAGATCTCACGGACCGAATAGTGGCCCTTCCGTACCACGTAAAAATCAACGAGATTAATCGCCGTCCAAGGCGTGAATAGATACAAGAGGATCGCGAGAAACTCGCCAAACTCATGGGCGAAATCCTTGGAAGCCGTAAAAGCGATCACCGTGGCAACGATCAGGCCGAGAGCAAGGGTTCCAAGGCGCTTTGCAACCGTAGACTTGATGGGCTTAATGGAGTCAGCGACGCTCAGCAGAGTCAAAGAAGCGCCATAGAAGTTCAGTGTTGTGATGGTTACGAGTCCGAGAAGCGTGACGATCAGAAGCGGGGCACCAGACCCTGGCAGCATGGAATTTGCTGCGTGCAGCAGCGCAGGCGCCAAGTCCTCCTTGGGGAAGAGTGCAGCAGCAACCGTGCCCACCAACGTCGTCCAGACGCCACCAATAAACGCACCCACGTAGGTCCAGAAGAATGCGGAGCCCACGCCCACGTCCTTCGGCAGATAGCGGGAATAGTCCGAAACGTAAATAGACCACGATAACTGGTAGGCAGCCGTTGCAAACAGCTGAACCAAGAAGGGAATCAATGTGAAGCGGTGAAAGTCGAGTTGTTCCGGCGCGAAGTGAACCTTGCCGAGTGCAAACGTCATGACAAGCAGGGCTGCCAACAGAATGCCGGCGAGAATGCGCTGCGCAGCGTGAATCCAGTCATAGCCTACGGCGGCCAATGCCGTGGCAATGATACCTATCCCCAATATCGAGATCTTGGGATTGGTTCCGTACAGCGTCATCAGCGTATCCGCAGCTAATACTTGGTTAAACGCGTTGTAGCCGAGATAGGTGACCAGTGCGACGCCCCAGACTAACAGCGCGCCCACATAGCCAAACTGAGGCCGCGACTGAATCATTTGCGGCAAGCCCAACTGAGGGCCTTGCGTAGAATGGAACGCCATGAAGAACGTGCCGAGCGCGCACCCGAGTATCACGGCGAGCATCATCCATACGAGATTGCCGCCAATGGCGATGCCGACAAACCCGGTGGCAATGGTGGCGAGGTGCGCGTCGCCCATAAACCACACGGGCCACAGGTGCCATACCTTGCCATGACGTTCACGCTTCGGAACGTAGTCAATCGAACGGACTTCGATCAAAGGTCGCTTGGCCACGACTCCCCCCTCAAGGCGTCTGCGAGCCCACAAGAATACACGTATGCCGTGATTTGGTGAGATCCGCGTCAGGAGTCGTGTCCGTATTTGCCACGGTTTGACATGCTAGGAGCCTGAGTTAAGATCAAGCCTTCGCGATAAGAATTGTCCGGAGAGTCCGTAGAATCAGGCATCTGATTACTGCGGCGCCGAAGGCGCAACCCGCCCGGAAACGCTCAGGCATAACAACGGCACGTTCTCGCGAACTCTGGAGAGTGGTCCCACACGGACCCACCGAAGGGGAGCGGCGTTCGGCGCCCGATCTCTCAGGTTAAAAGGACAGAGGGGCGACAGGTGATGGCCTGTCGCCCCTTTTTTATTGGGGTGACAGTCCGTCCGGTTCATAGCGATCGGAGGACCTATGGCGCTGAAGACCCCTCTCTATGACCGGCACGCGGAGTTAGGTGCCCGGTTAGTCGCTTTTGGCGGCTGGGACATGCCGCTCAACTACGGATCCCAGATTGAAGAGCATCACTCGGTGCGTCGAGCCGCCGGTGTGTTCGACGTTTCTCATATGCGCGTTGTCGATATCGATGGCGCCGAAGCCCAGGCATTCCTCCAAAGCCTCCTCGCGAACGACGTTCGGCGACTCACCCGCCCAGGTCAAGCGCTCTACAGTTGCATGCTGAACGAGCGAGGCGGCGTCGTCGACGACCTGATCGTCTATCGGCGTTCCGTCGGCTATCGACTGGTGGTCAATGCCGGTACGGCAGACGCCGACTTAGAGTGGATGGCTTTCCACGGGGCGTCCATTGCCGTGCGGTTACGCGAGCGGCGAGATCTCGCGATCCTGGCGGTACAGGGCCCGGAGGCATTGGCCACCGCGGACGTTCTTTTGGGAGATGCTGCGTCCGAAGTACGCGCACTCCGTGGATTCGAATTTGCGGAGAGCCCCAATACGGAGGCTTGGTTTTGCGCTCGTACAGGCTATACCGGCGAGGACGGATTCGAGTTGATCTTGCCCTCGTCGCACGTTGTCGCGGCGTGGGATCGTTTGCTCGAGGTGGGTGTACGACCCTGCGGATTGGGGGCGCGTGACACCTTGCGGCTGGAAGCCGGAATGAACCTGTATGGGCAGGATATGGACGCCGAGACGTCACCGCTCGAATCAGGCCTCGCGTGGACTGTTGCGATGGGCAGTGACCGTGATTTCATCGGTCGACTGGCGCTAGAAAGGCAACTTTCGGAAGGCTTGCGGAATCGGCAGGTCGGCTTGCTGCTCGAGGCCCCAGGCGTACTCCGTTCTCACATGACCGTAAAGACGGACACTGGCGACGGGCAGATTACCTCCGGCAGTTATGCGCCGACGTTAGGTCGATCCATCGCATTAGCGCGTATCCCCATTTCCTGTGGCAGCGCTGTAGCTGTCGACGTGCGCGGCAAACTGCTTAACGCACGGGTCGTGCGACCGCCCTTTGTCCGACGAGGAAGGATCCAAATCGATCTTTAGCGATCTGTTCCGATAACTAGGAGGGAGAGATGAGTAGTCACGTACCGGATGATCTTCTCTATACGGCTTCCCACGAATGGGTTCGACGCAATTCTGACGGGTCCTGCACTGTGGGAATCACGGATCATGCGCAGCATGCACTGGGCGATATTGTGTATGTGGACCCACCCGCTGCAGGACGTGAGGTTTCCGCTGGCGATGCGTGTGCCGTTGTCGAGTCTGTGAAAGCAGCTTCCGATGTCTATAGCCCGGTAGCCGGCACGATCATTGCCGGGAACACTGACCTCGCCAGTGCATCGGAGAAACTCAGCGCAGATCCCTATGGGGAAGGATGGCTGTTCCGTTTGCAGCCGAGTGATGTAGCGGCCTTAAGTGGGCTGCTGACGCCGGCAGCGTATCGCGATTCGCTAGCTGCCTGCGGCGATTGAGGAGGCCCCAAAATGCCGTTCATCCCGCATACCCCCGCTGACGAAAGGTCAATGCTGGACGCCATTGGAGTTACTGACATCAGTTCGCTCTTCGATGAGATACCGAAAGATCTTCGAGCGGCCCCGCTAACCGGTATTCCGATAGCGATGACAGAGATGGCCGTAGGTCGTCTGATGAGCGATCGGGCGACCCGGGATGGTAGGCCGTTGAATTTCATTGGTGCTGGAGCGTACGAACATCATATTCCAGCGGCCGTCTGGTCCATCGTCACCCGAGGGGAGATTTATTCCGCTTACACGCCCTATCAAGCAGAGGCCAGCCAAGGCACGTTGCAGACGATCTTCGAATACCAATCGATGATCGCAAGCTTGACCGCCATGGACGTTTCGAATGCGTCGCTTTACGACGGTGCGTCGGCACTCGCCGAGGCTTGCTTGATGGCGGTCAGAATTCAAAAAAAGACATCCGGCGCCCAAATTCTGATGCCGCGAGCCGTCAGCCCGGTATATCGACGTTGTGCGGAATCGATTTGTGGGTTGCAGGGGTTGGTCTTCAACGCGATCGAATATGACCGATTGGGTGGCACGACGTCGTTAGTCAGTCTCTCGGATTCGACCGGGAATGACGTTACAGCGATCGTGATTCAGCAGCCGAACTTTTTCGGCATGCTCGAGGACGTCGATGCGTTAACAGACTGGGCGCATGCTAAAGGCGCGCTCGTTATCGCCGTCGTTAATCCAATGACACTCGCAGTGCTACGACCGCCCGGTGAGTGGGGTGCTAAGGGCGCCGATATCGTGGTGGGTGAAGGCCAGCCGCTCGGCGTCCCATTGTCTGGCGGCGGCCCGTATTTTGGTTTTATGACGACGCGGATCGAGCACGTCCGACAGATGCCGGGCCGCATCGTGGGACGTACCGTCGACCTAGACGGACGGACCGGCTATACGCTGACCCTGCAAGCGCGGGAACAACATATCCGTCGCAGCAAGGCCACCTCCAATATCTGCACCAATCAAGGCCTGTTGATGAGTGCGGCGACCATCTACATGGCAATCATGGGTGCCCAAGGACTGGAGGAAGTGGCAACCGCGTCCGTCCACAACACAGAGTTGCTGGTCTCAGCCATTGCCGCATTGCCGAAGGTAAGAACCGCCTTTATCGGGCCACGGTTCCACGAAGCGGTTCTTCAGCTGGACGTGCCGGTGGCTGCCGCCTTAGAAGGCCTCGCACGCCGCGGAATCGCAGGGGGTTACGATCTCAGTCGAGACTATCCCGAACTTGGTTCTGCGCTCTTGGTGTGTGCGACTGAGACAAAGACCGCCGCGGATATCGATCGATATCTAGAGGCGCTAGACACCGTCATGACGAACGTCGATTCAGTCGGGGAGTGCTAGCCATGCAAACGGATGCCGTATCGCGAGCGAGATTAGAACCGACCATTTTTGATTTATCGCAGCCCGGCCGCCGCTCGGGCGGGCAAAGCCCTGGCAAGTTGTCCGTCACTATTCCGTCGTCGCTGCGCCGACGGACGCCTCCCAGACTGCCAGAAGTCTCTGAATTGCAGGCGGTGCGCCACTACACCCGCCTCTCGCAGTTGAATTTCTCCATCGACACGAACTTCTACCCGCTGGGTTCGTGCACCATGAAATACAATCCGAAAGCCTGCAATCAATACGCGATGCTGCCGGAATTTCTTGGGCATCATCCTCACGCGCATCCGAACCTCAGTCAGGGGTTTTTGGAATGCCTGCACGAATTGCAGGACATGCTCAAAGAAATTACGGGGATGGCTGCGGTCTCCTTGACACCGATGGCCGGGGCACAGGGGGAGTTTGCCGGTGTTGCGATGATACGGGCGTATCATCGGGCGCGCGGTGACTTGGATCGTGACGAGATCATCGTGCCTCAGGCGGCTCACGGGACCAATCCGGCGACTGCGGCCATGTGTGGATTTAAAGTGGTCGAGCTAACCGGTGATGCCAGTGGTGACTGCGATGTTGAGCAGTTGCGCCGCGTGGTCGGTCCGCGCACGGCGGGAATTATGCTGACCAACCCCTCTACGCTCGGCGTCTTCGAACGGCGTATTGCTGAAATACGGACGATTGTCCACGACGTTGGCGGCCTGCTGTATTACGACGGAGCGAATCTCAACGCCATTTTGGGGATCGTTCGCCCGGGCGATATGGGATTTGACGTGATCCATATGAATCTCCATAAGACCTTTTCCACGCCGCACGGCGGTGGTGGGCCGGGGGCAGGTGCCGTAGGCGTTGCGCTGCGCTTGGAACCCTTCTTGCCTGTGCCTGTTGTGGGTAAGGTCGGGGATCAATATCGCTTTATGGATGAGCAGGATAGGCCCCAAACGATCGGCCGACTGTCCGGTTTCATGGGAAACGCCGGCGTACTGTTACGCGCCTATATCTACCTTCGGATGCTGGGGCGTGATGGCCTGCGTCGGGTCGGCGAGTACGCTACGCTGAATGCGAACTATTTGCTGTGCCGTCTGCAGGAGGTGGGCTACCAAGCGGCGTACCCGGATAGACGCGCGACGCATGAATTCATCGTAACTCTGAAGACAGAGGCGAAAGAGCTAGGCGCAACGGCCATGGACTTTGCTAAGCGTCTTTTAGATTACGGTTTCCATGCGCCGACCACCTACTTTCCGCTGCTGGTGCCGGAATGTTTACTGATCGAGCCGACGGAGACGGAGAGTAAGGAGGCCTTGGACGGGTTCGTTACCGCCATGGCGCACGTGCGCGAGGAAGCCAGAACGGAGGTGTCGCGGCTCAAGGGCGCGCCCTATACACTACCCGTTCGGCGACTCGATGATGTCCGGGCCGCCAAGCAGCTGGAACTCGTTTGGAGACCTGACCCGTGACCACTCTGCCGCCGCACTCCATTCGTCCGGGTGTCAAACCGACCGGTCTCACCCGCTTATTGAAGGCGTTTGGTAACACAGGCAAAGGCCTGGCGGGCTGTTGGAGGGAGGAGGCCGCCTTCCGTCAGGAATGCGCCTTAGCGGTCGTGTTGGTGCCGGCTGGTATTTGGCTGGGCCACAGCGGCGTGGAACGGGTGCTTCTCGTTGCGCCGATCCTTTTTGTGCTGGTGGTCGAATTGCTCAACAGTGCGGTTGAGGCGGCGATTGACCGAATCGGTACCGAACGCCACGAGCTTTCCGGATTGGCCAAAGATTTGGGGTCCGCCGCCGTGTTCATCGCCTTCCTAATGCTGGGGCTTTCCTGGGTGCTGATTCTCTTTAGCCGGTGAGATAAGCGTCGCTGGCGCGGCGCGGCTTGCGCCGGTATCGTGGTCGCCTCACTTCCTGTTGAGGCTCTATCCATGCCCGTGTTGCTCTGCGGCTCGCTTGCTTTTGACACCGTGATGGTCTTTCAGGGCCGTTTTCAGGAGCACATTCTTCCCGATCGGATACATATGCTCTCCGTTGCATTTCTGGTTCCCGAAATGCGGCGCAACTTCGGCGGTGTAGCCGGCAATATCGCGTACAACCTGTCGCTGCTGGGCGAGAGCTCGGAGATTCTGGCCACGGTAGGTGAAGATTTTGCGCCGTACGCAACGTGGCTCGACCGCTGTGGGATTAGCCGTCGTTTTGTGACCACCATGCCGGACACTTATACCGCGCAAGCTTTCATTACGACCGATTTGGATGACAATCAAATCACCGCTTTTCATCCGGGGGCTATGTCGCTGTCGGGGACGGTCGAAGTGCCGACCAATGCCGGCGTTCGACTGGGTCTCGTGGGTCCGGACAGTCGCGATGGCATGATTCAGCATGCGTCTGAATTCAAAGCTGCGGGGATCCCGTTCATTTTCGACGTCGGACAAGGATTGCCGATGTTCGACGGCGCGGAGTTGCGGCAGTTTATCGATCAGGCCGATTGGGTTGTCGTGAATGATTATGAGGGCCAATTGCTGGAGGAGCGTACCGGCTTATCCGCCACCGACATCGCGCAGCGTTGTCGCGCCTATATCGTAACGCGCGGTGCGCAAGGATCTATCGTTTATGCGCAGGGTGAGACGCATGACATCCCCGTCGTCTCACCGGAGCGTATTGCAGATCCTACTGGGTGCGGTGATGCCTATCGAGCGGGTCTGATTTTCGGTCTTGTGAACGGTCTGGACTGGGCGACGACCGCCCGAATTGCCTCGCTGATCGGGTCGATCAAAATTGCCCATCATGGGACCCAGAATCACCGATTTACGCTCGACGAAATCAAAGATCGATTTGCCGCTACCTTTGGTTACCGATTCTGACCGAGGCGTGTGTATGAGCGCATTTTCTCTCCGCTGGCTTGCTTTGACCTGCGCGGGGGCCTGGATTGGTCTCTCGGGCCTGAGCGCGTCAGCCGCCCTTCCGCTCGCACCGGCCGCCGAAGCCCAAGCGGCGGAGGAGCGGCCGGAATGGGCGGCCACACTCGGTCGCGTGGCTGACGGCGTCGTGGCCATCAAGATCGATCTCACTCGCGCGTTTGATACGGAGTGGGCGGCGTCCGGGCAAGCGACCGGCTTTGTGGTCGATGCGCAACGCGGCATCATCTTGACGAATCGCCATGTTGTAACGCCAGGGCCGGTGACGGCCGGCGCGGTATTCGTTAACCACGAGGAGGTCGAATTAACCCCGATCTACCGGGATCCTGTCCACGATTTTGGCTTCTACCGCTACGACCCCAAGAAATTGCGTTTTATGCACCCACGGGAGTTGCCGTTAGCACCTGAAGAGGCCAAGGTGGGTGCGGAAATTCGCGTCGTTGGTAACGATGCGGGTGAGCAACTGTCGATTTTGGCGGGCACGTTGGCTCGGCTGGATCGCGAGGCGCCCGTGTACGGCCCGGGCAAGTACAACGACTTTAATACGTTTTACTATCAAGCCGCGTCGGGTACGTCCGGCGGCTCGTCGGGTTCTCCGGTTGTTAATGTCCGGGGTCATGCCATAGCGCTCAACGCCGGTGGCGCGACGCAGGCGGCATCGAGTTTTTACTTGCCTCTCGACCGGGTGGTTCGTGCGCTGGCGTTGGTTAGGGAAGGTAAGCCGGTTCCGCGTGGCACTCTTCAGACCATCTTTGGTTACACCCCGTACGATGAGCTGCGTCGATTAGGGCTAAAGGAAGACACGGAAGCTGCGGCCCGTCAGGCTGCCCCTCACCAGACTGGCATGTTAGTGGTGCGAGAGGTTCAACCGGGTTCTGCAGCGGAGACACAGCTCGCTCCCGGCGACATTCTCGTTCGTGTGAATGGTCGTCTCGTCACCGAGTTTCTCGCACTGGAAACCTTGCTGGACGATTCCGTCGGGAAGTCGCTCGATATCGAAGTGGAGCGGGGCGGCGAGACGCTGAAGCGAACCCTCTCTGTAGACGATTTGCACGCCCTAACGCCGAGTGAGTACATCACGTTTGGCGAGGCCATCATGCACCGCTTGTCGTATCAGATGGCTCGTCACATGAATGTGCCCGTGAAGGGCATCTACGTGGCGAATCCAGGATATGTGCTGGGTACGGCCGGCGTTCCCAAGGGGGCCGTCATCACGTCATTCGACGGACACAGTGTTGTGACTTTGGACGACTTGGAAAAGGTTCTCAACGGATTGGCCCAAGGAGATCGCGCAACCCTGCGTTTCTTTACTGCGGAGGATACCCGCTCGCCGCAAATTCGTTCAGTGCGTATCGATCGCCGTTGGTTCGACGCGGCGCGATGCCAGCGGAACGATCTGACTGGACAATGGCCGTGTCGAACGTTGAATGCCGGGCCTGCGCCGACACCCTTGCAGCCCATGACGACGACATTCCAGTCGATCGGTGACGAACGCGCGGATCGGCTCGCGCCATCGTTGGCTATGGTGCATTTTGATGCTCCCTTTCCGGTATCCGGCATTTCAGGCCGCAGCTATCACGGTACGGGTCTCGTTGTTGATGCGGAACGTGGCCTCTTAGTCACTGACCGTGACACAGTGCCTTTGGGTATCGGTGACGTTCGCCTCACATTTGGCGGAACCGTGGAGATCCCAGCGTCTGTTGTCTACGTGCACCCTCTCCATAATCTCGTACTGGTCGCGTACGACCCGCATCTATTGGGTGGTACGCCGGTTCGTTCGGCCCATTTTTCGACAGACACACTTCGCGCAGGTGACGATATATGGGTAGTCGGCTTACGGGGTGACCAGCGTCTAGCGGCCATTCAGACCCGCGTTTCTGTTGTGGATTCGGCGCAGTTCCCGCTCTCTCATTCGCTCGAGTTCCGGGACACCAATATCGACCTTGTCTCGTTGGTGAATCCACCGTCGGATTTCGACGGTGCGATCGTGGATCGCGTCGGGGCTGTCCGTGCACTCTGGTCCACCTTTGTGATTGACGGCGGTCGCGAGTCTCAGCAGGTGACGTACGGCATTCCAGCCGCCGTGGTGACGGAGATGCTCGATGCCTTCAAGGCGGGTCGCACGTTACGATCGCTGGAGGCGGAGTTGCAGCCGTTGAATCTGGCATTTGCGCGCAAGCTGGGATTGAGCGATGACTGGATCCGACGCCTGTCGGCAAAGGGAGCGAGTCGGCAGGTGATGGGGGTCGCTCGACTGGTTGCCGGTACATCGGCTGCCCGAACGCTGCAGTCGGGGGATTTGATTCTGGCTATCGACGGCCATCCCGTAAGCGGTTACCGGGATATTGAATCGTCCTCCCAGAAGGCGACAGTCCATTTGACGCTACTGCGTAACGGACATGAAACGGAGGTCGATCTGGAGACGACGCCGGTCTCGGGTACTGATGTTGAACGGGTCTTACTCTGGTCCGGTGCCGCCCTTCAGGCTCCGCATCGCGCCATCGCCGCGCAGCGCGGGGTCGCGCCCGAGGGCGTTTTTGTGGCGTACTTTGACTACGGATCTCCGGCCACTCGCTACGGACTTTGGGCCGGGCTTCGCATTGTGGAGGTCGACGGGCGCCCCACGCCCACCATTGATGCCTTTCTCAACGCCGTCAAAGACTGTCCGGATGGCGGGTCGCTGCGGCTGAAGGTGGTGGCCTGGAATAACCAGACTGAGGTTATTACCTTGAAACCCGATCGCGCCTACTGGCCTACGGTTGATTTTCAGAAAACGAAGGACGGTTGGGAGAGGCGGGAAATTGATTAGCCGTTTCGAGCGGACGCGACTGAGACAACGGAGCCGTGATTCTCGACTGCGCCGTCGCGCGGCGATGCCGGAGCACACGTCATGATTGATGAGAACACCATTGCCGATGCGTGTGTGCGATTGCGGGCGGGTCAGCTTGTCGCATTCCCCACAGAGACGGTCTACGGGCTCGGCGCCGACGCCTCGCAGCCTCGCGCCGTGGAGCAGATTTATGCGCTCAAGGGTCGGCCTTCAAATCATCCGGTGATTGTGCATCTCGCCGAGGCGGCCCAGATCCAGCAATGGGCGCGCGATATCCCGGCGGCGGCATGGGCGCTGGCGGACCACTTTTGGCCCGGTCCCCTCACGCTGATTCTGCCCAGAGCGAGTCATGTGTCGTTAGCGGTGACTGGCGGACAAGATAGCATCGGCGTTCGAGTGCCTTCCCATCCCGTCGCGCAGGCTTTGCTCAAGGCGTTTGGAGGCGGAATTGCGGCGCCGTCCGCCAATCGATACGGCCGGATTAGCCCGACGCGCGCCGAGCACGTGCGGGACGAGTTTGGTGAGGAATCGCCGCTCGTTCTGGAAGGCGGGGGCTGTGACGTGGGGCTAGAGTCGACCATCATCAGCCTGCTCGGTGCTCCCACATTACTGCGGCCGGGCGGCATTACCCGCGCACAGATCGAGGCGGTCATTGGCGCGCTCAGTGAGCCGGGCGACGGCAATGTTCCGCGGGCGCCAGGCACTACAGCGTCGCATTACGCACCGAAGACCCGTTTGCGCTGGCTGAATTCCACGGATCATTCCGCCGGCATTGATCCTTTGGCCGCAGTGTTAGCGCTGTCACCGGAGCCGCCGGAACACCGAGGGCCGTGGCTGCGCTTGGCGCGCGACCCTGTCCTGTACGGTCGCGACCTTTATGCCGCGTTACGGACCCTGGATCAGACGGATTCACCGATTATTTTGGTTGAACCCCCACCGTTCGAACCGGATTGGGAGGCCATCCGTGACCGGTTGCGCCGCTCAGCGGCGGCATACAACGAGGCCGAATTGCCCTAGAATTCGCGCCCGCACACTTCATCAGGGAGAGGGCCCATGTCTGAACCGATTCTGGACGCGACCCACCCACGTCTGGCAGCACCCTACGAACGTCGGGACATCGAAGCGTTAATGGCTCGCTACGGCTCACCGTTGGTCATGATTGATTGTGACGTCGTTCGCGCGCAGTACAACGCCCTCGCGGCTGCTTTGCCGGGCGTCGATCTTCACTACGCGCTCAAACCGCTGCCCGAACGATGCGTCGTAGACACGTTGAAGGATCTCGGGAGTTATTTTGACCTTGCCACCAGCGGCGAGGTCGACTTGGTGCGTCGAGCTGGCGTGGACCCACGACGCTGTATTCATACTCACCCGATCAAGCGAGATTCCGATATTCGGGATGCCATTCGCTACGGCG
Source organism: Steroidobacteraceae bacterium (assembly GCA_036742455.1). Lineage (GTDB taxonomy): Bacteria > Pseudomonadota > Gammaproteobacteria > Steroidobacterales > Steroidobacteraceae > CAIKZZ01. The sequence goes on from DAINQU010000012.1 coordinate 30,383, forward strand.
TGCGCACGTTCGTCGCCGACAATCCGGACGAGCTTGGAAAATTTGTCCGCCACCGTACACGTTGTGAGGTGCTCTTACGCGTTGCGTTCCGCAATGCGGCTGCCAAGGCCGACCTCTCCCGTAAGTTCGGCTGTGACCCGGAGTCCGTGCCTGCCTTGTTGGATTTGGCGCGCCGGCTTGGGGTCAAAGTGGTGGGGCTGTCGTTTCATGTCGGCTCCCAGTCGCCCACACCCGACATGCACGTACACGCGATTGAGCGGTGCAATGAACTGATCGTGCAGGCGCGAGCCGAAGGTCACGGGCTGTCGGTACTCGATATCGGCGGTGGCTTTCCCGCGGTGTATCGCTCGGAATTGCCCCCAATTGCTGAATTCTGCGGCCCGATCCGGGCTGCGCTGGCCGCGCTGCCACCGGGTATGCGGATCGTTGCCGAGCCAGGCCGATTCATCGTGGCCTCCGCTGGCACGAGCCTGTCGACGGTAGTGGGTCGCGCATTTCGAGACGGCGTATGGTGGTTTTATCTCGATGACGGTCTCTACGGGTCGTATAACGGTCATATCTTCGATCATGCGGATTACGATATCCGGCCGCTGCGGGACGATGGTTCACGGGTAAAAGCCGTGCTCGCGGGACCTACCTGCGACAGCATTGATGTCGTCAAGGAAGGCATCGAGTTGCCGATGCTGGAAATTGGCGACGTCATCGTCGGCAGTACGATGGGTGCTTATACGTCGTCTAGCGCCACGGACTTTAACTTCATCCGTCGCGCTAAGGTGATCGCGGTGAATCAATTGCCGGAATCGCCGGTCCATGATTGATGGTCGACGTATGCGGCATCTCCGCATGGTGGGTGTCGTTCTAAGCGCCGGCGTGCTGCTGAGTGCCTGTCATGACTCGGCGCCTTTGGATAGGGGCGGTCAGTTGTACGCGAATCTGTGCCAGTCCTGTCACCAAAAAGACGGACATGGGGCGAGGGGACTCTATGCGCCGCTTGCCGGCACGCCGGTTGCTATCGGCGAGCCGGACGAGATGATCGGCTGGGTGCTCTTCGGTGAGCGACCTGCCAGCCTGCCGCGCGGGCAGTTCGTGGGCGCGATGCCGCAGTTCAACTTTTTGTCCGACGCCGATGCGGCCGCTGTCATGACCCATGTCCGCTCCTCCTTCGGGAACTCCGCGTCAGCGATCGATGCCGCCGCGGTTGCCCGGGTTCGGGCGCGCCACGTGGGTCGTTGAACGCGGCCCTGGCGTCACACATAGCGCAGTGACTTTCATGTTCGGGGGCAATTCATGACGACCGCAATTCACCGTCGAGTGGCGGCGCTGCGGGCGGGGGAAGATCCGACCGAGGTCGCGCGATTGCGCAGTGGCTGGCTGGTTCTGGGAAGCCCTCAGGTTATACCCGGGTATTGCTTGCTGTTACCGGATCCCGTCGTTCCTGATCTCAATGCCTTCTCAGGAGCTGAGCGAATGCAGTTCTTGCAAGACATGAGCGATTGCGGCGACGTGCTGCGTGATGAATTGGGCGCTATCCGGATTAATTACGCCATGTTTGGCAATGTAGAGCCGGCGTTGCACGCGCACCTGTTCCCTCGACGATCGGATGAGCCACCCGCGCAGCTGACGGCTCAGCCGTGGGCACTCGATTGGGCTGCGGCCGCTGCCTTTGATCCCCTTCTCCATGGGGAGCTACGAGATCGGCTGTCAGAGGCCGTGCGGGCGCGCGTGGTCGGTGCTCGCTAGAATTCGGTGAGCTCGATACCGTCCCGAAGCCGGTGAATTAACGCTGGGAAGGTCCGGAAGGCTTCCGGCTCCTGAAGCCCTCTGCTGACATAAGCGACCGCGTCTGGTGTCTCGGGAAGAGCCCTCAGGCGTGGCGGCAGTGCGTCAGTGCCCGTGGCAATGGCATAAACCATCCGTTGCGGCGCATAGAGTCGTGATAGCTCCCGGTGCCATTGACGGACAGCGTCCTCAGGCCCGCGGAGAACGACCTGCTCCAGCGGCCTGCTGAATTCCTCAAGCGCGTCCAGCAACGTCGCGTGTGCGGCGGGGCGCCGCTGCAAGTGTGGGGTGGCCGCCTCAAGAACCGCCTGCGCGACATCGCAATAGTGACCCTTTCCGATCAATAAACCCAATCGATTCAGTGCGCGTGCCGCGACCCCATTGCCCGATGGCACGGAGTCATCCGCAAAACTCTTGGGTCTGACGATAAGATGCTCCGCATCTTCCGCGGTAAACCACAGCGATCCGTCTCGCGAATCGACGAATCGGCTCTGAATAGCGTCAGCGAGCGCGATGGCAAAGTCGAGATCGTCGGCTCGCCAATGAGTCGCCAACAGTTCTAATGTGGCGTCCAACAGGTACGCGTAGTCATCCAGATATCCGTCGACCCCGATACCGTACCGGCTGTAGCTCGTCCGGAGACGCCCCTCTGACCACACATTTCGCCGTAAGCAGTCGAGCGCTGCCGCTGCCGCCTCGGCGTAGTCCGCACGGCCGATTGCCCGCGCCGCGACCGCTAAGCCTCGAACGGCGAGCGCATTGGCCGCGGTCAGTACGGTATCGTCGCGGAGTACCCCAATCCGCGGCTCTCGTGCGTTGCGAAGCGCCGCAACACCCCGTGCCAATCGAGACTCTGCGTCACCTCGGGTGATGCCCAAGGCTTGAGCAGTCTCCTCCAGCGATCGTTCCGCGTGTAGGTGCCACCGCCCATCCCCTGTGTTCGGGGTCTTTGACAGCCCGAAACGAATCGCGAAGGCGGCATCGTCATCCGGATCCAGGCACGCAGCGATCCGGTCTCGATCCCAGACGTAAGATGCACCCGGGTCAGTCGTCGGGACGCCGACGTGGCCGGCTGAAAATGACCCGTCGTCGTTTCGCAAATCGCCTAGCAGCCAATCGCCCGTTGTCGTCGCGGTGGAGGCGAAAAGCGGGTCTCCCGTGGCGATGGCTGCCTGCGCATACAGTGCTAACAGCAGCGCGTTATCCGTCAGCGTCTTCTCGTAACAGGGTATCCGCCAATAGAGATCGGTTGAGTAGCGGAAAAAGCCACCCCGTATCAGGTCATTGATGCCCGACTCTGCCATGCGAGTCATGGTGAGCGACGCCATGTAAAGTGCCTGCAGGTCAGGGATCGGCTGATGCTGACTCGACTCCCATGTGCGGAGTAATCGCTCGCACAGGCCTGCTTGCGGAAATTTTGGCGCTCCACCAAATCCGCCAAACTGCCCGTCGAATTTTTGCTCCAACTCGATGCGCGCCTGCTGCACTGTCTCTTGAGAACTACCCAATGGAGCCCGGCCCGCGCGGGTCGATGCGCTCAATAAGCCGCGAAGCTGTTCCGTCTGACTTTGTATCGACGCGGCGGATTGCTCGTAATAGTCGGCGATGCGCGTCAGCACGTCCGCAAAACCCGGCATCGTCGCCGATGCTGTCGCTGGGAAGTAGGTTCCGCCAAAAAATGGCATTCGGTCGTGAGGCGTCAGGAATACGGTCAACGGCCACCCGCCGCCTTCTTGCGTGAGCGCCTGTAGAGCGGCTTGGTAAGCCCTATCAATGTCAGGACGCTGATCGCGGTCTACTTTGATGGCGATGAATCGATGGTTCAGGACTGAGGCGACGAGCGGATCCGAAAAGGATTCATCCGCCATGCGGTGACACCAGTGACTGGTCCCATGCCCAATGGACAGCAACACGGGCTTTCCTTGCTCAGCGGCTGTCTGAAACGCCACTTCTCCCCATGGATACCATTCCACGGGCTGACGTGCTTGCTGGCGTAGAAAGTAACTGCTTTCCTGGCTGAGGCGCTGGACAGTGTTGACGGTCGTCTGGGGCATGACTCAGGAACGGTGACGGCGCAGGTAGGCTAGAATGATCGCACTATACGCAACCGCTGCGGCGCATGCCGTGAACTCCAAACATGAACGACTCCTTTGATTCGATAGTAGTGCCGGATTCCGCCGCTGGCTCGGACCTGCCAGTCGTGCGTCTTAAGAAACACGAAGATCGGCGTGTATCGGCCGGCCATTTGTGGATATTCAGTAACGAAATCGACACAAGCGCGAGCCCCATCACGACGTTTGAGCGTGGCGCACTGGTGCAAGTACGGTCGGACCGCGACCGATTCCTCGGCTACGGGTATATCAATCCCAATTCATTGATTGCCGTTCGTCTATTGGGGCGCGACAAAAAATTTGCGCCTGGACCGTCACTGATCGTGCACCGATTGCGTATCGCTTTATCGTTGCGTGAGCGTTTTTATGCGGAGCCGTATTACCGTCTCGTGCACGGGGAATCCGATGGGCTACCTGGCCTCGTCGTTGATCGATACGGGGACGTATTGGTGGCTCAGATCGGGACTGCGGGTATGGAGGTCCTGAAGGGCGCCATCGTGGACGCTTTGGTGAAGGTCGTTAAGCCGCGTGCCGTGGTCTTTAAGAACGACTCGGGCGCCCGCGACCTGGAGCAGTTATCCAAATACGTCGAGGCTGCCGTTGGCGAATTGCCGACCCACGTCCAGGTTGTCGAACGAGGCGCGCGCTTCACCGCGCCGTTAGAGGATGGGCAAAAGACGGGTTGGTTCTACGATCAGGCCGCAAATCGTCGTCAATTTTTGCCGTTGGTGAAGGGCTCGAAACGAGTACTCGACGTATTCAGCTACGTGGGTGCCTGGGCTGTACCGGCGGGTATGGACGGCGCCGAAGTCGTCTGTGTGGATTCGTCCCAGTCCGCCCTGGACGCTGCTGTCGCCAACGGCGCCTCGAATGGCGTTGCAGTGCAATCACTGCGTGGCGATGGATTTGAGGTACTCGAACAACTGGTTTCGGCCGGTGAAAAATTCGACTGCGTTGTCGTTGATCCTCCCGCATTTATCAAACGTCGAAAAGACGCGCCCAAAGGGGAAGCGGCCTACAAGAGAATCAATCAATTGGCCATGCAATTGCTGCCGCGCGACGGTCTTCTGGTGAGCTGTTCCTGCTCATACCATCTGGAAGCCGATACGCTCGTTGACGCGATTCAGAGGGGTGCGCGGCACCTGACCCGGTTTGCCCAAATTGTTGCCACCGGTGGCCAGTCGCCCGACCACCCGATTCATCCAGCGATTCCGGAAACGCGCTATCTGAAGGCGTATCTGGCTCGTATCACGCACGAGTAATCGTTGTGGATGCAGGGCTCGTCTTTCGCGCAGTTCTGAAATCCATCGCTTTACCACCCATTGGGCCGTTGGTGGCCATCGTGGGCGGATTTTGCCTACGAGGCCGCTGGCGTTCTATCGCGGGGAGCCTGATCATCGGTGGGTGTGCAACGTTATTGTTGCTCTCCCTGCCGGTTGTCGCTGACGCACTGGCGCTTTGGGTCGAGCGCACACCCCCCAATCTCGTCTCCGCTGCCACACCCCGTGCCATCGTGGTTCTGTCCGGTGGGATCCGGACGAACGCGGGGAGCGCGGGTTATTTCGAGGGCGCGGACGTCAGGCCGGTCACATTGACGCGACTCGCCGCTGGTGCAAGGTTGTCGCGGCAGACCGGTTTGCCGCTGCTGGTGTCTGGAGGCCGTGTCGAAGATGGGCCCACCGAGGCGGCGGTAATGGCGGCAGTGCTTGATAAAGCGTTCGGCATACAGGCTCGGTTCCGCGAAGAACGGTCACGAAACACTCACGAAAATGCGATTGAATCAGCAGCAGTGTTGCGGGACGCCGGCATAGGGTCTGTATATCTCGTCACGAGTGCGCTGCACATGCCTCGTGCGGTGGACGAGTTTCGTTCCGCCGGGCTATCGGTCTCGCCGTATCCCGTGGCCGGCCCTCAATCCGTGCCCAAAGGGGTTTATGCTTGGCTGCCTCACCCTTGGGCGCTGGAAGAAAGCCACGCGGCGCTCTACGAGGTCTTCGGTCGTGCGCTGAAGGGTGCCATCGGTCATGACTGAAGCTACGGTCGTCACATCAGTTTCGATACACTGGTTGCCATGATTCCCTATCCGCATATCGATCCCGTTCTCGTTGCCCTCGGCCCTCTAAAGGTCCGCTGGTATGGCATTGCCTACGTCATCGGCTTCATCTCGGCTTGGTGGTTAGCCAAGCGACGCGCCGAGCAGGTGGGATCGACGTGGAAGCTCACCGACGTCGAAGACCTCATTTTCTTCGCAGTGTTCGGTGTGGTTTTGGGGGGGCGCATGGGCTACCTCCTGTTCTACGGGCAGGAGCAGCTCGCCCGCGATCCGTCCTATTGGTACAAGGTCTGGGAAGGCGGGATGAGTTTTCACGGCGGCCTGTTGGGCGTCATCATCGCGATGGTACTGTTTGCTTACCGTCGCGGGCGGTCTATCGGGGACGTGTTTGACTTCGTCGCGCCGATCCCTGGTATCGGCATTTTGTGTGGCCGAATTGCGAATTTCGTAAATGGAGAATTGTGGGGACGTCCCACCGACGTGCCGTGGGGATTTGCCGTGCCGACGGAACAGGGCCCGATCGTGTTGCATGCGTCCCAGTTGTACGAAGGCCTGACGGAAGGACTCATCACCTTTCTGATTTTGTGGACTTTCACGTCGAAACCACGGCCTCGCTGGGTTCCGTCGGGCTTGTTCTTGGCGCTCTATGCAATATTCCGAATCGCTATCGAGTTCGTTCGCGTTCCGGACGCGCAGCTGGGCTATCTCGCGTGGGGTTGGCTCACGATGGGGATGGTTTTGAGTATTCCTATGCTCGTGATTGGAGCCGCAATGATGGTGTACGGATCCGTTCGGCAAGTTCCGTCCGGCAATACCCATTCTGAGTCGGTGAAGTAACGATGCGTCAGTATCTCGAATTGCTCCGCCACGTCCGCGAGCGAGGTGCGGCGAAAGAGGATCGTACCGGCACCGGCACCTTGTCAGTCTTCGGTTGGCAGATGCGCTTCAATCTCCTCGACGGTTTTCCGTTGGTGACGACGAAGAAACTGCACGTGCGCAGCATCATTCATGAGTTGCTGTGGTTCTTGCGCGGCGAGACGAACATCGCGTCGCTCAACGAAGTCGGCGTGTCGATTTGGGATGAATGGGCGGATGCTGACGGAAATCTCGGGCCGGTCTACGGCAAACAGTGGCGTGATTGGCTCGCCGCCGACGGTCGCAGCATTGATCAAATGGCACAGGTTGTCGACGCGATACGCCGCAATCCGGACTCTCGGCGATTGATCGTCAGCGCATGGAATGTCGGCGAACTGGAGCGCATGGCGCTGCAACCCTGTCACGCGTTTTTTCAATTTTATGTGGCGGGCGGTCGTTTAAGTTGTCAGCTCTATCAGCGCAGCGCTGACTTATTCCTGGGTGTGCCGTTCAATATCGCGAGCTATGCGTTGTTGACGCACATGGTTGCGCAACAGTGTGATCTAGAACCCGGCGATTTTATTTGGACCGGTGGCGACTGCCATATCTACTCGAACCACTTTGAACAGGTGGACCAGCAGTTAACGCGCGAGCCCCTTGCGCTGCCGACGCTGCGGATTAAGCGACGTCCTCCATCACTATTTGACTATAAGTTTGAGGATTTTGAGATTCTGGGCTACGAGAGCCACGCTGCCATCAAGGCACCCGTCGCTGTCTGAATTCGCTTTTTATTTCCAGAGGCTTCCATTGCATGAAGAGTTCCGACGCCTTGCCACTGTATCGGGTGCGCCGCTCTAAGATTCACGGGACGGGCGCATTTGCGGCCTGCGATATAAGGAAAGGTACTCGTATTACCGAATACGTGGGTGATCGGATCTCCCATGCGGAGGCAGACCGTCGCTACGCTGATAAAGCGGACGATGATAATCACACGTTTCTTTTCACCGTCGACAACCGAGTGGTCATAGACGGCGGCATTGGGGGCAATGAAGCGAAGTACATCAATCACTCGTGTGATCCGAACTGCGAGACGGTGATTGATGAGCGGAGGGTCTTCATCGAAGCGATCCGCGATATTCGTAAGGGCGACGAACTGGGTTACGACTACCTCATTGAACGCGATGATTCCGATCCGCCGAATGTCGACGTGATCTGGGCGTGCCGCTGCGGATCGCCCAAGTGCCGCGGCACGATGCTGCTGCCGCGCAAAGCGAAGCGGACACGGAAAGCCAAGCAGGCCGGCAAGAAGGCTGCTGGAAAAGGGGCTCAGCAAGCGTCAAAAAAGGCAGCAAAAAAAGTAGCCAAGAAGACGAAACAGAAAGCGCTACGGAAACCGGTCAAGAAAGTGGCTAAGAAGGCCTCTAAGAAGGCCTCTAAGAAGGTGGCTAAGAAGGCTGCGAAAAAAGTAGCGAAGACCACCACCCGCCAGACGCCACCGGCGCGGGTGAAGGTGGCGGCTAAGCGCAAGCGCGCTTCGTCGGCGGGATCGGTGGGTCGCTCCAGCGTCTCGACGACGCGTAAAGCGACAGGACGCGACGGGGTTGCCGCGAAGGCGGCGGTCAATAAAGTATCGCGCCCCGGGACGTCCTCTAAGGACACGTCGGCACGACGGTCTGGGCGCACTGTCGGCGGGTCCGCTCGCCCGTCCCGCTGAAGATCGGGGGCGATGGCGCCCACGCGGGTATCGTGGATGGGTTGGCTGGGCCAGGCTATGTCGTTTGGCCCGGCTACGCCGGCGCTGACACCGCAGCGGCCCTCAGTGGCGCATTAGCCGCCCGGCAAGCGGCGGGATTGTTACGTCCCGCCGCGGTGGGCGCGGGTTCGGCGAAAGCCGTGCGATTGGATGTGCGCGGGGACGCTATTTCTTGGATTGAAGTCTCGGATGAGGGCCCAGCCGGCGAGTTTTTGTCAGGCCTCAACGATCTTCGCTTGCATGGCAATCGAGAGCTTATGTTGGGGCTGACGACCTTGGAAATGCACTTCGCGCGGTTCGCGCCGGGTCGGGGTTACGCCCGTCATCACGACGTGTCGCCTCAGGGTGCCGATCGCGTCATCAGTCTCATCTACTACCTCAACCGCCATTGGCGGGCCGGCGATGGCGGCGAACTGGAACTCGAGACAGACGACGGGCCCGTGTTAATCGAGCCTCGCGCCGATACCCTTGTCGCTTTTCTAAGCGCACGCTTCTACCACACGGTATTGCCGGCTGTGCGGGAGCGCCAAAGTGTCACCGGATGGTTTCATCGCGGCGCGGGCTAGCGTCGGTTCAGGCTTCCGATTGTGTCTTGGCGAGAAAGCGTGCCAGCGCGCCGTCTTCGCTCTGCGCCACATTGAAGCGCCACCAAGGGCTCGCGCGTCCGTCGGCGCGAAACGATTCCCCGGGTGCGAGTAGAACGCCGCCGTCTACGGCGTCTTGCCACAGTTTGCCGACGGCAGCCCGCGAGGGTAGTCGCCCCCATAGGAACATCCCGGCATCGGGCCGATGGGCCAGCTCCACTCCATGGGCGAGCAGCGTCGTCTGAACGCGAGACTGGCTGTCCGCCAGACGCCGGCGGAGTGCGGCGAGATGGCGGCGATAATGCGAATTCGTGAGCGCACCCAACGCAATGCGTTCCGACAATTCCGAAGACGCCAGTGCGCTCAAGGTTTTTAACCGAATGATGGCGGCAAGGAGCGCATCGCTGGCCAGAACATAGCCGACGCGGAGTGCTGGCGACACGGTCTTGGAAACGCTGCTCACATGGAGAACCCGGCTGCCGTCGTCATAGGCGGCTAACGGTATGACCGGGACACGCGCTAGCTCGCTGAAAATGTCGTCTTCGACGATACGGTAATCGTGCGCATGGGCGAGGTGTACGAGCGTTTGACCGACCTCAGTGGAGGTAGATGTGCCGGTTGGATTCTGCAGCGTGGTGTTCGTAAAGAGCGCGCGTATACGCCGGCGTTTCAATAGCCGGGCGAGCGACGCCACGTCGGGTCCATCCGCGAGACGCGGGACACTGATCAAGCGGACGCCACGGGCCCGCAGCAACTCGAGTGTCGGTGGGTAGGTTGGGTCTTCAACAACGACGGTATCGCCCGGTTGCAGCAGGGCGCGGACAACGAGATCGAGCGCTTGGCTTGCGCCTTGGGTCAAGACGATCCGTGCGGGATCCGCCGCCACCCCGCGGGTGAGCAGCTGCCGAGCGAAGTGCACCCGTAGCGCTTCATAGCCGTGGGGGGAGCCGTAGCCCTCGGCGTGACTGGGCTGCCGTGCGACTAGCCGCATGGCGGCTGACACACCGTCGAGATATTGCCACGCTGTGGGCAACCAACCGCCACCCGCATCGACCCGAATTTGAGACCCTGGCGCTTCGGCGCGACGCTCCCACAGAGCATCTGCGGGTACGACGGGGGTGGTCGATGGGGCGAATGGCGTTGCTCCGGCGACGTAGTAGCCGCTGCCGCGACGCGCTGTGATGACGCCCAACGCGGTCAACGCCTCGTACGCAGCAGCAGCCGTTGCAGGACTCACCTGCTCGGCCTGCGCCAGCTGCCGCACCGACGGCAGACGGTCACCGGGGCGGAGCGCTTGGCTAACGATCCGCACCTGAAACTGTTCGACCAAACGGTCGCGGCGATGCGCGCGGTGGGAGGTGTTCATCTGTACTGATGGTTATACCAGTACAGTAGAGGCATTTACAGACCTGATCGCACGATCGTCGGCGTACGCTTAAGCCAACGAGACTTTCCCTCGAAGCTCGCGGATTACCGTGAGCTCCGACCCTAATGAGCCCGGACAATGTCCGGTCAGGAGACCGACGTGAACGCTACCACCCAACTTCATCCGGATACGTCTTCCGACGCACTGCGCGCCTGGTGGATGCCCTTTACCCACAATCGGTATTTCAAAGCCGCTCCGCGCATGATCAAGTCGGCGCAAGGCGCCTACTTCACGTTGGAGGACGGTCGCCGCGTTTACGACTGTCTCTCAGGGCTGTGGTGCTCACCGCTCGGTCATTCCCATCCGCGTATCGTTGAGGCTGTGACCCGTCAGGTGCAGACGCTCGATTTCGCGCCGAGCTTCCAGATGGGTCATCAGCCGGCATTCGATTTAGCAACGCGTATTACGGCACTGGCGGGTCGTCCGCAGGACCGCGTGTTCTTCGTCAATTCCGGCTCGGAAGCCGTCGATACGGCGTTGAAAATGGCCGTGGCGTATCACCGTGCTCGCGGTGATGCGGCTCGCACGCGAATTATTGGCCGCGAGCGCGGCTATCACGGTGTGGGCATCGGTGGCATCTCTGTGGGCGGAATAGCGCCGAACCGCAAGATGTTCCACTCCCTGATGATTCAGGGCGTCGATCATTTACCGCACACCTACAATCCGTCGCAGATGGCGTTCAGCGTGGGCCAGCCGGAGTGGGGTACGCACCTCGCCGATGAGCTCGAGCGCATTGTGGCGCTGCACGACGCGTCCACGATTGCTGCCGTCATTGTGGAGCCGATGCAAGGATCGACAGGCGTGATTGTGCCGCCCAAGGGCTACCTCGAACGCCTGCGTGAAATTTGCACCAAGCACGGCATTTTGTTGATTTTTGATGAAGTCATCACCGGATTCGGGCGTATGGGTACGCCCTTTGGTGCCGACTATTTTGGCGTGCAGCCCGATCTCACCACCTTCGCCAAGGCTGTCAACAACGCCACGGTCCCGCTCGGCGGCGTCATCGTCCGCGATGCGATTTACGAGGCGTTCATGACCGGTCCGGCGCACATGATCGAGTTCTTCCACGGCTATACCTATTCGGCCCATCCGTTGGCTGTAGCCGCCGGCCTTGCGACCTTGGACGTGATGGCGGACGAGAAGTTGATTGAGCGCGCCGCGATGCTGGCGCCGGTACTGGAAAAGGCGATGCACTCGCTGCGAGGCGAGCCGCACGTGATCGATATCCGCAATGTGGGTCTCGCGGCTGCGATTGAATTGTCGCCGGTCGCTGGGGCGCCTGGCATGAAGGCGATCAAGGTTTTTGAGGCCGCTCTGAACGAAGGGCAGATGGTTCGCTTCACCGGCGACATCCTTGCTGTTGCGCCGCCGTTCATCAGCACGGTCGCAGAAGTCGAAGAGATGGTTGAAGGCATACGTCGCGCACTGCGCGCAGTGCCGGTCTGAAGACTACGGAGCGATACCACGATGAGCATTGAAAATTACGAAGCGCCAACGGTCGTTGGCCACTATATCGGCGGTCAGGTGCTGTCTGAACGCGCCGAGCGCCACGCCCCGGTCTACAACCCGACCTTGGGCAAAGTGGTTCGTTCGGTCACGCTCGCTGAAAAGGCAGACGTCGACCATGCCGTTGCCGTCGCGGCGGCAGCCCAGAAGAAGTGGGGTCGGACACCTGCGCTCACCCGGGCGCGAGTCATGTTCCGCTTCAAAGAGCTGCTCGTGCAGAACGCGAAGTTGATTGCCCGCGTGCTGTCCGAGGAGCACGGCAAGACGCTGGCGGATGCCGAGGGTGAGGTTACCCGCGGCATGGAAGTGGTGGAGTTTGCCTGCGGAGCGCCGCATCTACTGAAGGGTGAATTCAGTGAGAGCGTGGGAACGGGCGTCGACAGCTTCGGGCTACGACAGCCGTTGGGTGTGGTAGCCGGCATCACGCCGTTCAATTTCCCAGCGATGGTCCCGATGTGGATGTTCCCGGTGGCGCTGGTGTGCGGCAACGCGTTCATCCTGAAGCCCTCGGAGCGAGATCCTTCGGTGTCCTTGCTGTTGGCCGATTTATTGAAGCAAGCGGGACTGCCGGACGGCGTGTTCAACGTGGTTCAAGGCGACAAGCTCGCGGTGGATGCGATTCTCGAGCATCCCGGAATCGCCGCTGTAAGCTTTGTCGGATCAACACCGATCGCCAAGTACATCCAGCAGCAGGGCGTCTTGCACGGCAAGCGCGTGCAGGCACTGGGTGGCGCGAAAAATCATGCGATCGTGATGCCGGATGCTGATTTGGATGGAGCGACCGAAGCGATCATCGGCGCGGCTTATGGATCCGCCGGCGAACGCTGCATGGCAATCTCCGTGGTGGTCGCGGTCGGTGATTCGACCGCAGACGCCCTGGTGGAACGTCTGACGCGACGGATTGATTCGCTGAAAGTGGGGGCCTCCGACGACCCAGCCGCAGAAATGGGCCCGCTGGTGACGAGCCTCGCGCGGGATCGCGTTCGGGGCTACATCGATGCCGGTGTTGCCGATGGCGCGACGCTGGTGACCGATGGGCGCGACATCACGGTACCCGGCGCTGAGAAAGGTTATTTCGTCGGCCCGACGTTGTTTGACCATGTGCAGACTCAGATGAGCATCTACCGCGAAGAAATCTTCGGGCCGGTGTTGTCGATCGTCCGCGTCCCCGATTACGCGTCGGCAGTGGCGTTGATCAATTCGCACGAATTCGCGAATGGAACGGCTGTGTTCACGCGATCCGGGTCGGTCGCGCACGCGTTTGTCCGCGACATTGAAGTCGGCATGGTGGGCGTTAACGTTCCTATTCCGGTGCCGATGGCATTCCATAGCTTCGGCGGATGGCGCTCATCGTTATTCGGCGATCATCACATGCACGGTCCGGAAGGCGTTCGCTTCTACACGCGCTTGAAGACTGTGACGCAGCGCTGGCCGGAACCGGAAGCCATGCGTGCCGATTTCGTGATGCCAACGATGAAGTAAGTTGTGGCGGCGGGCACCTCAATGGGTGTCCGCCGCTGCCGGTTTCTTCGTCGGGTTGCGCTCTGGCTCTCGGTTGCCGATACTTCCCTTATTGCGCTGCGACATAAACGCGGCTTCTTCGGCTCCGAGTGACCGGTTCATGAACGTAAAACCCCGGATGACCCTCCACCGTTTGCGTCAGATGCATGCTCAGCGCGAGCCGATCGCTATGCTGACCTGCTATGACGCCACGTTTGCGCAGGTAATGGATGCGGCCGGTGTCGACGTCCTCTTGGTGGGAGACTCGCTCGGCATGGTGTGCCAAGGGCGTACCGATACGCTACCGGTATCGATGGACGCGATGGTGTATCACACAGGGAGCGTTGCACGCGGCAACCGGACCGCGTGGATCATCGCGGATATGCCTTTTGGCAGTTACCAGGGGTCCCACGACGAAGCCATTGCGAACGCCGTGCGTTTGATGCAGGCGGGTGCTCATATGGTCAAAGTCGAAGGCGGCGGCTGGACGGTCCCCCTGGTCCGTGCCCTGGTTGAGCGTGGAATCCCGGTGTGTGCGCACCTCGGCTTTACCCCACAGTCGGTGTATGCGCTCGGTGGGTATCGGGTGCAAGCCCGTGAGGATGACGCTGCGCAACACCTGCGCGCGGATGCCATGGCACTGGCCGACGCCGGCGCCTCGATGGTGGTCTTTGAGTTGATGCCGTCGGCCATCGCGCGCCCGATTGCCGACGCATTGCCGATCCCCGTGATCGGTATCGGAGCAGGCTCCGGGCTCGGTGGCCAGGTGTTAGTCCTGCACGACATGCTGAACCTGACAGCTGGGCGATTGCCGCGTTTCGTCCGCGATTTTACCGAGGGGTCAGCGGATATCCGGGCGGCCATTGGTCGCTACGTCGCGGATGTTAAAGCCGGACGATTCCCTGACGATACGTTGCACGGTTACTGATCGGAGCCATGCCGGTCATGCAAGTATTGGAGTCGGTCGCATCGGTTCGTGGTGTCTTGGCCGGGCAGCATGAGGTGGCATTTGTGCCGACGATGGGTGGTCTGCACGAGGGCCACTTGGCGCTTGTCCGCCAGGCGCGAGCGGTGGGATCCCCCGTCATCGCGAGCATTTTCGTCAATCGATTGCAGTTTGGTGCCGGCGAGGATTTCGAGCGCTACCCTCGCCAATTCGAGCGCGACTGCGAATTATTGCGGAGTGCTGGCTGTGATTTTGTATTCGCGCCGTCTGAGGCTGCGTTGTATCCGGAGCCTCAGATCTACCGAGTAATGCCACCGGATGCGTTGGCCAATGTGTTGGAGGGCGCATCGAGGCCTGGCTTCTTTCAGGGCGTCTGCACGGTGGTACTCAAATTGCTCTCGATCGTGCAGCCGCGCTACGCGCTCTTCGGAAAAAAAGATTATCAGCAGTGGCGAATCATTGCGTCCATGGTCCGTCAGTTCGATCTGCCGATCGAAATCCTGGCCGGCGAAACCGTGCGCGATGCGGATGGCTTGGCGCTCTCCTCTCGTAACGTGTATCTGAGCGATGCGGAACGGCGTGTCGCGCCAGCATTGCAGCGCGTCTTGGTGACCGCGGCGGCGCGCGTTCGAGAAGGGGCTGATTTTGCAGCCGTAGAGTCACAGGCCTGCGAGGCGCTCCGGGCCGCCGGTTGGGCCCCCGATTATGTCGTGGTTCGTGCGCGGGATCTCGGTCCAGCACAGCCTGGTTGCCCCGCCGTTGTGCTGGGCGCGGGACTGCTGGGAAAGACCCGGCTTATCGATAATATTGAGTTCTAACGACGCTCTTACACGCTTCCTCCGCTGCGACTCGAGCAATGCGGATCCTAGGATCTATTGACGATGACGCAAATTTTAATTGACGGTTCGTTTGTGGATGCCGGCGGCGAAGCCGTGCGGCCAATTAACAATCCGGCGACCGGCAAGGCGTTGGGCGAGATTGCGGACACCAGCAGCGTCGACCTTGACCGCGCCGTGACGGCAGCGCAACGCGCCGGCGCCGACTGGTTTCATGCTTCGCCGAGCGAGCGTGCCCGCGCTTTGCAGGCATCGGCGGCCGCGCTGCGCGAGGATCGCTCGACTGTTGAGGCGTTACTCGTGGCAGAAGGGGGATTGACCCTACGCGAAGCCCGAGCGTCGTTCGAGGCGGCCGCGATGGCTTTGGAAACGCCGCATTCGGATCGCGCCCTAGAGCCCACTGTGCGTGCGGTGTTTGGGCCATCGTCGTCGCCACTATTGCCGGTGATGCGAGATCTGGCGCGCGCGCTCAATGCCGGTGAGACGGTTGTACTGAAGCCCTGTGCTGGGACGGTGCTCAGCCTGTTAGCGGCAGCGCGTGCTTGGCGACACTTGCCCAACGGTGTCGTTAATGTGGTGCCGGGCGATGCGGTCATCGGTCAGCACGTACTGGCGCATCCCGGAGTTGATGCGTTGGCATTTACAGGCTCGCTGGCCGTGGCCCGCAGCCTAGCGCTCGACGGGCGCCCGGTCTCGATCAATGCTGGTGGTGAAGATGCCGCTATTGTCCGGCGGGACGCCGATCTCGACACGGCCGTTCGCGCGATTGCTTGGTCACGATTGCGTCACGGCGGACGCACCTGTGCGTCGAGCCGGCGAATCTATGTCGATGCCGCGATTGCGATGGATTTTACGGTTCGCCTGCACGAGTACTTGGGCGCTCTGGAGGTCGATGACCCCGCCAAACCCACGTCCATGATGGGGCCACTCCTCTCTGCGGCAGCCGCCAAGAGTTGCGAGGGACGAGTCGTAAAGTCGATGCGGGAAGGTGCTCGATTGGTATTGGGCGGTTTCCGCTTTCGTCCGGCTGGTCTTGCCGGATACTGGCTGCAGCAGACGATCTTGGCCGACGTTCCGCCGGGGGCGCTGCCCCTGCGCGAGGAGATGTCTGGGCCGGTACTCACCGTGTCCTCGTACACCGATGAACGGCAAGTGATCGAGTGGTTACGCGCCCCCGCGCTCCCGCTCGGTATTAGCGCCTTCGGTGCGGACGAGGAGGGATTGCAGGCGTGGCTCGCCGAGCTGCCGGCAGCGGCGCTTTGGTTGAACTCTCCGCAATCGGACTACGACATCGTTGTCCCCGGCGACTCACCGACCGTTTTTCGACCGATCGGCACGGATGCTCGCGTCGATTATTACGAGCAGGATGTTTATCCCCGAGGCAGTGTTCGGACATGATTTTCGCACCGGACTACGAAGCGCGTTGTTACTGGCAAGACGATGAGCCATTGCCCCCAGAGGGTCCGGCGTCCTTGCCGCGAGCGGTCGATGTACTCGTCATTGGATCGGGGTACACAGGCCTCGCCGCCGCACGTGAAACGGCGCTTGCCGGGCGAACAACGCTAGTCATTGATGCCGGACCCGTCGCCGGTGGATGCTCATCGCGCAACGGCGGGCAAGTGGCGTTTAGTTTCAAGCCCACTCATCCCGAACTCACCGCACAACACGGCAAAGCGATCGCGGACGGCATCTACCGTGAGGGCATGGCGGCGAATGCGGCGTTGGCGGCGTTGGCCAAGGACGAGGGATTGGACTTTGACTGGCGCCCCTGTGGCGGCTTTCTCGGTGCTCATACCCCGCGCCATCTGCGAGCACTCGTCGGTGCGTTCGAAGCGCAGGTCCCCGAATTTGCAGAACCGTTCGAGGTGCTTCCGCGGCATCGCCTGAGCGAGGCAATTGACAGTCCCCTGTATCACGGCGGGGTGATCGTCTCCTCGGACGCGTCGGTCCATCCGGGTAAACTCGCGTCCGCGCTCTATCGCCGAGCGATTGCCGCCGGTGCGACCGTTGTCGGGCACTGTCGCGCGCTCGCCATCCGCCGCGCATCGGTCGGATTGGAGGTCCAAACGGCACGAGGGTTGGTGACAGCCCGTCAGGTACTTGTGGCCACGAACGGCTATACGGACGGAGTGTTGCCTTGGCTGCAGCGTCGAGTGATGCCTGTGGGCAGCTACATCATTGCGACGGAAATGCTGGATCCGGAGCTCGTGCGCCGCCTGATCCCGGCCGCACGTAATGTGGGCGATACCCGTCGTGTGGTGACGTACGTACGGCCGTCACCGGACGGTCGACGTATCCTCTTCGGCGGTCGCGCTTCGGCCGGGGAGACCGATGTCACGCGATGTGCCCCCGTGATGCATCGCATGATGACCGAGATGTTCCCAGCCTTGTCCGGCGCCAAAATCAGTCGCGCGTGGATGGGATTCGTTGGCTTTACGTTTGATACCCGCATGCATCTCGGCGAGCACGACGGAGTGCACTATTGCATGGGATATTGCGGTCAGGGCGTGCCATTGGCGACGTACTACGGGCGACACATCGGTCGACGATTGGCGAATCCTGCCGTCGCACCCTCGGCTCTGGAAGGGCTCGAATTCCCCTCTCGTCCGTACTATCGCGGTCGGCCGTGGTTTCTGCCGCTCGCTGTTCAGGCCTACCGGGCGATGGATTGGCTCGGCGTCTGAGCCCGAGCAAGTTAGGCGCGCGCGGTTCCGTTGGTCGCAACCGCGGCGAGACCATTGAGAACGAGATCCGGCACGATGTCCGCCGGTGTCTGAATCTGTTCGGCCAGTAAGCGCGCATCACCCCCGGTCAGCAGTAAGCCCGGTTCTGTGCCTAGCAGGTCGCGTAACTGCTGCCAGGCCCGCTGCGCGGCGGCAGCCAGCATCAAGGGGACTGCGTCGCCGAGCACGGGTTGATCGGGGTCGGCGAAATCGGGCTCTGCGGCGAGGATGGCCTGAGTTTCCGTCAACATCGATAACCCAGGAATTATCAGACCGCCACGATGCAACCCCGTGCCATCCAATGCGTCGATGGTGAGTGCAGTACCGCTGCTGACGATCAGTGTCGGACGCGGCGACCGTCGCCACGCTGCAATGAGGGCTAGCCATCGATCGACACCGAGAGCGGACGGACGCCGATACCCGTTGCGAACGCCGAGCAGTGCCTCGCGGGCGAGGACAAATTCAGGATCGACCGAGTAATGATCCCTGCACCACAGCGTCAGTGCGGCGGCAAAGGCCGGTCCCGCCACGTTGCTCACAACGACCCGCGTAGGACGGTGGCCGTCGGCCTCGATTTCACGTTGCCACGCCCGATGGGTCGAATTGTGGGCAACCGCGCCCGCAGGAGCTACCTCGAGATACTCGAGCCAAGCCCATTTGACGCGCGTATTGCCCACATCGAGGAGGAGAATCATGGTGCGCAGTCTAGGCGATCGGATCTGCGGAAGGCTATGGGTGTCCGACCTCGTGCAGGCGAGTGGGTTAGGGTGGTAGGGTGACGTTGGCGGAGTGATAGGTAAGACCAAAATGACGGCAGCAGTGCGTTTGGAAATCGTCGTGGCAGTGGCCCGTAATGGAATTATCGGGCGAGGTAACACGCTGCCGTGGCGTCTACCGGCCGATTTGGCCCATTTCAAGCGCCTCACGCTGGGGCATCCGATTCTCATGGGTCGTCGCACGTGGGATAGCCTTGGCCGCCCGCTGCCAGGTCGGCGCAATCTCGTGCTGACCCGTACGCCGGGTTCGATCGACGGCGCCGATGTGGTTCACAGCGTCGCCGAAGCGAAAGCGCTCGTCGGCGAAGGCGTATTGATGATCATCGGCGGTGCTGAGTTGTACCGATTGGTGTTGCCAGAGGTCGATGTTCTGCACCTGACGCGCGTCGAGGCGGAAGTGGACGGAGACGTCGCGTTTCCGGAGTGGTCTGAGGATGACTGGCAGGAAGTCGCGTCGGTCTCACACGCAGCGGACGACCGACACGACTATGACTACACGTTCAGGACACTACGGCGTCGAGCGGGGTAAGTTGGTCGCGGACGAGCGCGTCGACCCGGTCGAGATCTATTTCCTCGAGGCTCGCCACGCCGTCGGTCGCAGTGGTTAAGAGCGTGCGCTGTATGGCCCCGCGACGTTCCGCCTCCGCATAAGGAATCTCGCCGTGGAACATCACCATGGAATAGCGCGGGATAAAACGATTCGGGTGTCGCCGTTCCAACAGTAGGGACAATTCTTTCTGAAGCAGGAAGCGTGGGTCGCGGACTGCGTCGCGCATTTCCTCATAATTTTCGATCGCCATGCGCGCGATCGCATCCGTATTGGGACGTCGTTCGGCGGAGAATTCGCGAAAGCACTCCTGCCAGTCGGCGCTGTTGCCGACCCATCGATCCAGCGCCACGCAGTCTTCAAAACAGGCATTCAGCCCCTGACCGTGAAAAGGCACAATGCCGTGCGCCGCGTCACCGATAAGCAAGGCGGTGTCTTGCGTGTGCCACACATCGGCATGGATCGTTGCTAAGCGGCCGACCGGATGCGTTGCGTATTGCTGATCAAAATCCGGCATCAGCGCGAGCGCATCCGGAAATTCGTGCGCGAAGAACGCACGTGCGACAGAGATCTCTTCGAGCGCCTCGAAACTCGGGGCACTCCCCGTGGCTGCCATGAACAGGGTTAGTGTGAAGCTGTGATCGGCATTCGGTAGCGCGATGAGCATATGCGCTCCGCGCGGCCAGATATGCAAATGCCCAGGATCAAGTTGTGGCTGCCCAGCGGCGTCCGCGGCGATCGTCAGTTCTTTGTACCGATGCCCGAGCACGTCTTCGCGGGCATGGCACAACCCCGCCCGTGCCATTGCTGCGCGCATCACCGAACCCGATCCGTCGGCGGCAATCGCTGGCGCCATGGGGACGCGATAACGTTGGCCGGAGGCGGTGTCTTCCAATACGGCCGTGCGATCGGAGAAATCGGCATCAACGAGTGCCTGCCCGAATCGACAATCGACGCCCTCCGCGACCGCGGCCTCCACCAGTGCACGGTGTAAGCCGGCTCGAGAGGCAGACCAGAGCACTTCCTCCGGTCGTTGCCCGTAGCGTAGCGACAGGGGCGGTCGGCCATTTTCATGGATCATGCGTGAGTGCATCGGAACGAGCATTGGGCGCAACGCGGACATCAAACCCACTTGCTCGAGCGCGCGAACTCCACGGTCGGCGAGTGCCAAATTGATCGAACGGCCTGCCGGAACGGCGTGCGTGCGCGGATCAGCGCGTCGCTCGTACAGCGTGACGGAGTAACCGCGGCGCGCTAGGAGTAACCCGACGAGCGGCCCAGTGCAGCCGCCACCCAAAATGGTGATCGTGCTCATGCGTCTTCCAGTGCCTCGGCGAGAAGGTGTATGGCACGGTCTACATCGCAGAAGCGTGTATAGAGCGGCATGGGGGCGATACGGATAACATCCGGCTCACGCCAGTCACCGATGACCCCACGCGACTCCAGTCGCTGAAAGGTCCGCCGTCCGCATTCGCGCCCTGCCACCACACGCAGCGATAACTGACAGCCGCGCTCCACCGCACGATCCGGCGTGAGTATCTCGATCCGCTCGCCGCACCGCTCGCGGATGAGACGTCGCGCAAAGCCATCCAGCGCGTCCGATTTGGAGCGCAGTCGATCCATACCCGCTGCGTCGAAGAGCGCGAGCGAAGCGGCAAGCGGCGCCAGCGATAGGATCGGAGGATTGGATAATTGCCAACCGTCTGCGCCGGGGGAGGGGTGGAACTCAGGACCCATTTTGAAACGCGTCGCGAGATCATGACCCCACCAACCCGCCAAGCGCGGTACGTCGGCGCGCGTCCCATGACGCGCATGCACGAATGCCCCGGCGACGGCACCGGGGCCGGCGGATACGTATTTGTAGTGACACCAGACGGCGAAATCGACGCCATCGTCGTGGAGCGTTAAGGGGACATTGCCGACCGAATGTGCCAAATCAAAGCCCGCCACCGCGCCCACCCGGTGCGCCGCGGCGGTGATAGCGCCGATATCCAGCACCTGGCCGTTCCGATACTGCACGCCCGGCAGTAGCACGAGCGCTAAGGTTTGGCCTGCCGCCTCAATGGCGTCGATGAAGTCGTCGGTATGCCATTGACCCAGGGGGGGTCTGGGCGACACTTCGATCAGCGCTTGTTCTATCGATCGGCCGTGCCACGCCAACTGCGAGGCAACGGCGTGGCGATCTGACGGAAAGGCGCCCGCTTCGATGAGGATGCGATCGCGCATGCCACTGGGTCGATAAAACGACGCCAGCAGGAGATGCAGATTCGTCGTCAGCGTATTCATCGCGACGACTTCCAAAGGCTCGGCACCCACGAGTCGTGCGAGAGATTCGGTAAAGCGACGGTGATACACGAGCCAAGGATGCTCGCCCTCGTGGTGGCCACGTACGCCTAACGTGGACCAGTGCCGCAGCACTGAGGTGACTTCAGCCGATGCCGCCTTGGGCATGGGCCCGAGCGAATTTCCGCACAGGTAGATCGCGGGGGTTCCGTCGGGCCCCATGGGCAATTCGAACTGCTCGCGTAACGAGGCGAGCGTGTCGGCAGCGTCCAGTGCGGCCGCATCGCGCTCAGCGCTACTCATGGGCACGTAACGGGTAAAGGAGGGGCCGACTGGGAGCCGCGTCCGTCACGAAGGCCGGCATCTGCAAATCCAACAGGTACCAGCCGTCACGGATTGTCGGGGCAATCCAGGCCAGTTCGGTGATGGTGGCGTGGCCCCGACGGGCATCGTCGGATCGCCGACTCGGTGCCGGCAATCCCCAGAACGCACGATGCGCTTGCAGGCGCCCCTCGTCGTGAGCGCGATCAAGCGAGGGAAGATCGCACACCAGATGATCAATGCCCTCCGCGGCGAGTAATTGGGCGGCCTCTAACGTCAGATAGGGCGCAGGCGCCGAGCCCTCGTAGGTGCGGTTGAGCTTATGCACATCGTTCGGAAGCGTGCGCAGGATCAGCCCGGTCGAGGTGCCCGGAAGTTGATCCAAAGCCGACTGGAGCGTGGCGGCGGTAATCACCCACTCATCCCTCGCACTCAGTGGATCCGTCGTTTCATCCGTCCGGTCGACGCGAGTCGGTTTGACGGTCACGACGCGTGCGAGGTGCATGCCGCCACGCAGTACCGACGTCACCGAAACACGGTCTTGCGTGATGTGCCCCACGCATTCGGTATGCGTGCCGTTGCAATGGGGGACGAGTGCAAGCGCAGCGCAGTTGACCGTGCCCCCGGCCAAAACGTCACCCACCCAATGCCCGTGAGTGAGCGGCGCAGCACGGGCGCGTGGCGCATCGAAATGATTCGGTTGGGCACCGTCAAAGTCGAGTGGGATGGCGATGGGGAGCGGATCACCGAGATCCGCGACATACCGCTGACCGGCGCGTTCCAGCACGACCTCGGTCATCGGGCGCGGCGATCTTGCCAGGTGGGGACGTGGCCGCACGCCCGGCACGCCCGCGACCGATCGTTCGCATAAAACCGATCGAACACCGGTGGCAGGCTCGTCTCAATGTCCTCCACGAACAGATGTTCCTCGTGCATCAAATGGTGGCAGGCGGGGCAATACCACTGAAAACCATCACGTTCGCTGTGTTCCCGGCGGCGTTCCACCACGAGGCCCACCGAGCCGGCCGGGCGTTGGGGAGAGTGCGGCACAAAGGCGGGCAGCAGAAAGACCTCCCCCGGTCCGATCGCATAATCGACGGGGCGACCCTCCTGCATCGTCCGTAGGGTGAGAGTCCCTTCGAACTGGTAGAAGAACTCGGCGCCGGGGTCAACGTGATAGTCGTCCCGTGCGTTAGGCCCTCCGACTACCATGATGATGAAGTCCCCTGCCGGGAAAACTTGGCGGTTGGCCACGGGCGGCACCAGTTCGTGCCGGTGCGCCTCGATCCAGGCCATCAGGTTGAACGGTGCAGTTGGGCGTATGGGCGTCATGTGCGTCATTATACCGTTCTGATCGGCGGCGGCCGCGGTTCACGTCCGCGCCGGCACAGTGAAGGGTAGACCGTGATCTGGGAGGTCAACAGTATGGTTAGCCGCAAACGTTGGATGGGATGCTGCGCGGTCATGGCGTCAGTACTAGGGGCGGGCTCGACCGTCGCGGCGGAGCCGCCGTCTCAGCCTCAGCCGGAGGTGCCTGCCGAATGGCGGACTCACGAGGTGATGATGACCTATACCGGCGTCACGTCGCTGTATTCGTGCGATGGCCTCGAATGGAAGCTGAAGTATCTACTCAAGGCAGCCGGTGCCCGTCCGGATGCCAGCGTACGGGCAACCTGCAGCAACCCAATGGGAGCCCCGTCGCGCTTCGTGAACGCTTGGCTGAAGTTCGCGACCCTCGCGGTGCCGGGCGCCCCGTTAGCACCAGGGGAGAAGCCGGATGCCAAACGCGCAGCGCCTCAACCGGCGATGGGTGAGTGGCGGAGCGTGCGCTTTGCGGAGCGCAAGCCGCGCGATCTGGAAGCCGGCGATTGCGAGCTGGTTGAGCAGTTCGATCGTGAATTACTGCCCTATTTCACGGTTCGGGAGCGTAAGGCGCACATGACGTGCATACCGCACCAGATTCGGCCGAGTGGTATTGATCTCACGTTTGACGTGTTGGCCGCGCCGATCGGGGCGAAAACCACCGACTCTAAGCGCTGATCCCCGGGGTCGGGGTCACTGCTCGTCGGGCGGTGGCCCTGAGGCCTGACTGGGAGGGCCGGGTGCAACGACCCGCGGCGCCGGGCGATCAAGACGGTACGCGGTCAGTTCCCGGCCCCAGACGCACCCGGTATCCAACCCGACGACCCCGGAGCCCTCGTACAACCCAAGCGTCGACCAGTGGCCGAACACGATGCGCGTTCGGCGATTGCGACGTCCCGGGACCGCAAACCAAGGCAGCGTGCCAGCGGGTGCGAGCCGAGGGTGCAATTTGAACTTAAAGACGGCACGACCCTCGCTGTCGAGCATGCGCAGCCGCGTCAGGCAGTTGACCGTAAACCGCAGCCGATCGATCCGCCCCAACTGTGGGGACCATCGGTCGGGTTGATTCCCGTACATTTCGGCATAGAACCCCGCACCGTCGGTTGCGATGGCGGTTGAAACTTCACGGGCGCGCGTGTTGGCGTCTGCGATGGTCCATTCCGGCGGCAGGCCCGCATGCACGAGCGCGGTTTTCAGCGTCGGATCGTGATGGAACAACGGTCGGCTCGACAGCCACTGAAGCAGCTCGTCGCAATCCGGGGCGTTCAATATCTCTGTCAGCGTATCGCCTTCGCGAAGGCCCCGTCCGCCGGAGGCCGCCACCGCGAGGAGATGCAGGTCGTGGTTACCCAATACGGTGGTGACACAGTCTCCGAGTGCGCGCACGTAGCGCAGCGTTCCCAACGAGTCCGGTCCGCGATTGACGAGATCGCCGGTGAGCCACAGTTCATCGCGTTGCGAGTCGAACCGCAATTGCTCAAGCAGTCGCTGGAATGAGCCGAGGCACCCTTGCAGGTCGCCTATCGCCCATACCGCCACGGTCAGTGCACCAAGCCCGGAACGGCCAGCCTGAACGGTGCGATGGGCGCCGTGAAATGCTTTCCTTGGGCATCCCGCATGCCGTAATGCCCGTGCATGACCCCCACCGGTGTCTCCAGTACACAGCCGCTCGTGTATCGGAACGCCTCGCCCGGTTCGAGTCGCGGTTGTTCGCCCACGACGCCATCTCCGCGCACTTCTTGGACGCGGCCGTTTGCGTCGGTGATGATCCAGTGACGCGTCAGGAGTTGTGCCGCGTCCGACCCGTTATTGCGGATCGTGATCGTGTAGGCGTAGCTGTAGCGTGACTCACTCAGGTCCGAGTGTTCGGGGACGAATGCCGTTTCAACCGTGATCTCGATCCGAGGGGCGTCAGTCATAAGGATTCAGCCAGGCAACGGGACAGGAGTATTGGCCAGTCGCGCGAATTCGGCCGGCGACAGGGTTTCCGCGCGGCGCGACGGATCGATACCGGACGACTCAAACCCGAGGGCATCGACCAGGCCCGCAACCGAGTTGCGCAGCGTCTTGCGACGTTGACCGAATGCCGCTGCGACCACCGCAGCGAAACGCGTAGGGTCTGCGATGGGGAAGGGCGGGCTGCGATGCGGAACAACCCGCACAATGGACGAGTCCACTTTCGGGGGAGGGCGAAAGGCACCCGGTCCCACGTCGAATAGGCGGGTGGACTGGCAGTATGCCGCGAGCATCACGGTCAGGCGCCCGTAATCGCCCGTGTCTGGAGCGGCGGCCATTCGAAGCACGACCTCTTTCTGGAGCATAAACGTCATGTCCTGAATCACGTGTCGTGACTGCAGAACGTGGAACAGAAGCGGTGTGGAAATGTTGTAGGGCAGATTGCCGCACAGACGCAACACGCGCCCTGCCGCAAGTGTCGGGATATCCACCTCCAAGACATCGGCCGAATGCACCGTGAGCGAGCCCACGCCGGCGCAGGTGGACGTGAGATGTGGAATGACGTCCCGATCCAGTTCGATCACTTCGAGCGTGCCTGCACGCTCCAGCAACGGGCGCGTCAGGGCGCCGAGGCCCGGGCCAATTTCGACCAACGCATCGCCGGGTTGGGGATCAATCGCGTCGACGATGCGCGATATGACGTGACGATCGTGCAGGAAATGCTGCCCAAAGCGCTTGCGAGCCTGATGGCGGGGTGGGGTCGATAGGCTCATGCGACGCACTCTAGCGCGAGATCCAAGGCCGCTGCGAGGCTTCCCGAGTCGGCGTGTCCGGTCCCGGCAAGGTCCAGCGCCGTTCCGTGGTCAACCGAGGTTCGCACAATGGGTATCCCCAGCGTGATGTTGACTCCTCGACCGAAACCCGCGTGTTTAAGCACCGGCAATCCTTGGTCGTGATACATGGCCAGCACGGCGTCGGCATCCGCTAATGCGTGCGGCGTGAAGGCGGTATCGGCGGGCAACGGTCCGCGTGCGTCAATTCCCAGATGGCGGGCTGCCGCGATCGCGGGGGCGATGGTCTCGATCTCCTCACGGCCCAAGTGACCGGATTCGCCGGCGTGGGGGTTGAGGCCGAGTACCAGGATCCGTGGCGCGGGCATGCGGAAACGCGTCTGCAAGCCCTGATTGAGCACGCGCAAGGTTTGAACCAGACCGGCGCCGTGAATGGCGCTCGGTACCGCAGCAAGCGGTATGTGCGTGGTCGCCAAGGCTACCCTTAAAGTGCCAGCGACCAGCAGCATCACCGGGTGCTCGGCGCCCGTGCGTTCCGCCAGATATTCGGTGTGCCCCGAGAAAGCGATGCCGGTATCTGCAATCACGCTCTTCTGCAGAGGCGCCGTGACCATCGCCTGGTACGTGCCGTTGAGGCACCCGTCAATGGCGGTATTCAGCATCGATAAGACATACCCAGCGTTCGCCGAATTCAGGCGACCGGGGACGACAGGCGCGGCAAGTGGATGCGCCACGACCTGCATCTCGCCCGCGCGATGCGGGCGAGGTTCGGTGACAAGGGGAGTGATGCGCACGTCCAGACCCAAGCGCTCGGCGCGCTGCGCGAGCATCTCGGGATCACCTGCGAAAGCGAGACGGCAGCGATGATCCCGCTGCGCGAGCGCCAAGGCAATGTCCGGCCCAATCCCGGCCGGCTCACCCGTTGTGACTAGGATGGACGGTAAATCCGTCACGCCTGTCGGATCAATTGCGGTAGTCGACGTAGGCCTCGTCGCGCAAGCGACGCAGCCACAGTTCGGTTTCTTCGTCGAGCTTGCTGGCGCGGATCTGTTCGTAGGCGCGTCGACGACGCTCGTCGGTGCTCATGTCCTGCGAACGGTGACCGAGCATCTGGATGATATGCCAGCCGTACTGCGTCCGAATCGGCTGACTGATCTCCCCATCCTTGAGCTTCTCAAGAGCCTGCTCGAATTCCGGGACGAACGTGCCGCCGCCGGTCCAGCCGAGATCGCCGCCCTCGCTGCCCGATCCTGGATCTTCGGATACGGCCTTCGCGATGGCGGCAAAGTCGTCGGTGCCGGCCGCGATGCGATCGCGAATCGTCTGCAGGCGACCGCGAACCGTCTCATCGTCCTGCAGTTCGTTGGTCTTGATCAAAATGTGGCGCGCGTGGATTTGGTTGACGATCAACGGGTCCTTATCGCTGCGCGACTCATTGAGTCGAATGATGTGGAATCCCGACGGGGTGCGCACGGGTTCTGAGACTTCGCCCGGCTTCAACTTTCCGACCATATCGGCGATGAAGGTGGGTAGCTCGTTACCTTTGCGCCAGCCCAGTGCGCCTTTCTCAAGCGCCGTTTGCGCTTGCGAGTACGTCACGGCTAATTGTCCGAAATCTTCGCCCTTATTCGCGCGGTTACGAATGTCATTGCTCAGGCGCTCGGCCTGTTCGAGCTGGGCGGGCGTGGCCGCTTCCGGGAGTGCGATCAGAATGTGAGAGACGTTATAGGAGACGTCCGCATTCTTATTGGTCGCTTGCTTGGCCAGGAACTGGTCAATCTCACGGGGGCTCACATAAATACGCGCCAACACGTCGCGCTGACGAAGCACCTGCAACGTCATGTCACGCCGCATATCTTCGCGGTATTCGGCGTAGACGATTCCTTCCTGCGCGAGCGCGTCCGGAAGTTGGCTGAACTCCATGTGGTTTTGCGCCGCGATCTCGCGCAACTGCGAGTTCAACGCCTCATCCGGAATGCGCAGACCAATCTTCTGCGCCCGCTGCATCTGAATTTCCTGCAGCACCAACCGTTCGGTGATCTGCTGACGCAGTACCGACGCAGCGGGTAGCTGCGTGCCTTGCTCACGCAGGCGGTGCGTAAGGTTGAGTACCTGCTGATCAATCTGGCTCTGGACGACAACGCCGTCGTTTACGACGACCGCGACGCGGTCGAGTAGGTCTCCTTTCGCGCCGAGGTCACGCGACTGGGCGTGAACCACCGTGGTGGAGGCAAGAGCGAGAACCAAAGTGAGAGTCAATATGCGACGCATGTGTGGCCTATTCTGGCCCGGCGTAGGCCTGAGCCGCGGAGTATCCCCGAATCGAACGCTCTAGGAAAGCGTCAGCTTTCTCTCCGACCGTCGAAAGTCCGTTTAGTTCCAGTTGGAGTGCAATGGAGGTGTCCCGGCTGCCCGTCCGGGTGGCGACGAAGTGCCGGGCGATGACCCGAACGCGAAAACAGCAGGATTTGAACTCAAATCCGCCTAACGACTCGATTCCGCCGTGATCACGCAGCGAATAGACCTCTCGTCCGTAGATCCGCCAGCGATTCGAAATGGGCCATGCGATGGAACTTTCGACCTGTTCGAGCAGCCCTTGCCGGTACCGGTAGCCGAGATTCGCGACTTTGTCGGCTTCCGGCCGATACTGCAATCGGATCTCCGATAGCGCCGATTCTCCAACATGGGGGTTCCATTGTTCGCCTAATTGGACGTTGAAATGGCCTAAGGCGGCGATATTCACCTGGCCGATCAAGTCCGATGAAGCCGGGGAGGGTTCCACCGGTTCGTTCGGTAAACGGACGCGGGGCGGCGAAAAATAATAGATTTGGCCGAGCGTGGCGCTTACGAACTGGCGACCGGAGGCGGTATCGAGGAGCCGCGTGGTGGCTCCCAGCGCCAATTGATTGGCATCGGCGATTCGGTCGCCGCCAACGTACCGTTGCGAGTTAAAGAGTTGGATCAGATTGAAGTCCGGCAGGGCCGTATCAAAGAGAGGCTGATTGCTCTGGTCGCGGTAGGGCACGTACGTGTACAACACGCGCGGTTCGAGCGTTTGCACGCGGTCGCCCGTGTACCGTTCGAACGTCATACCCGCATCGAACGTGCCAATGGGGGCCATCACGTGTGGGCTTGCGCTACCCGCCGGGGCATCCGATAGCGCATACCCGATGGATCGTAAGCCGATGCTGGGGAGCAAATACCAGCCGGGCTGTCGCCAGCTGTAACTGAGGGTAGGGTCAAGACCGTAGCGCAGGCCCTTCGCACCGGTATCGCGAAGGAATTCGACCGTTTCACCGGCTAATTCCAACCCCCAGTTTTTGCCGAACAGCCAATTTCCGTCGACGAGCAATTGCGGTGCTCGCGCATACGGTCGATCAGACGGCAGGATGGTCTGGTCGATCGTTTGAAACTGTTCGACGAGTGCTGAAGCGCGCCAGTGGTCATCCAAATACGTGACGCGCGCGACCCGCTTGAGGTACTCGACGCTGGTTCCTTCCGGCCCTTGTCCAAAATCCTGGAAATAGTTGCTGTCGCTTGCGGCGGCAAGGTTGGTCTCGAATCGCAGCGAACTGTTGAAATCGGTCACATCGTCAAATCGCAGATAACTGCGATCGCGGTGTGCGCTTGCGTCGGACGGCAACCAATCGGCTTTGAATTCACCGCGAGACTGTTCGGTGAGGTAGCGAAATTCACCCGCGAGGGTGATGCCCCTTTTCATCATGACCCCTGGGGTCACTGTCGCATCGTAGTTGGGCGCCAAATTAAAGTAATACGGTGCGGAGAGTTCCAACCCATTCCGCGTGGACTGTCCGAAATTCGGGAATAGAAATCCCGATTTGCGCGACTCGCCGACCGGGAAGGAGACGACCGGCAAGTACATGAGCGGTACGCCCATGAATTCGACTCGGACGTCATGGCCGATACCCACCTGTGCCTGCTGATCGATATCGATCTCTCGAGCATTCAAGAGCCAATCGCGATATCCGGCCGGGCAGGCGGTGTACTCCACATTGCGCAGCGTCAGCAGTCCATTAGCGGCCAGATCAATAGCGTCCGCACTTCCATGGGCAGATCGTGTCGGCAAATTGAACTGAGCGTGTTCGAAGCGACCGCCGCCGGCGGAGCTCCATTGGGCGGCTTCACCGGAAATCGCGACGGTGGGGTCGCTGTAATCCACGTTGCCGTGCGCATCGAACGACTGGTCGTTGGTGTTGTAGTGCGCGTCCCGCGCGAACAGCCTCCGGTCGCCCTGATGAATCTCCACAGGTCCTGACAGCGATGCCTCGCCCAACGCGTCGACCACCGCTCCGGCAGCCGTGATCTGGACGGGAAGGTTTGACACGTCGGCCCGCTGTCCCGGGGTTGCCGCGGCCACGGGGGGCATCGCACAGAGCGGCACGTCGGCCCAAGCAGCAGCGCCCAACAACGTGCTGAACGCCGCGCAGAGCCAGAAGAGCGGTGAGGTTGGGCGTCGGCGCAACGTAGGGCCTGAGTGGGACGCTCGGAAGAGCGCGGTGGATGTAAAGGTAGCAGTATAATCGGAGGGCCATGCGTACCGACACCGAAACCCTAGAGGATCCTCGCCTTGCGGTACTCACCGCATGGCTTCACGACGAACTCAGACTGACCGTCGAGTCCGTTGTTCCCGCGTCGGCAGATGCCAGTTTTCGACGCTATTTCCGCGTGAAGTTGCCGGCGAACACGCTCATCGCGATGGATGCCCCTCCGGATCGCGAGGATTCGGCGCCGTTCGTGCGTGTCGGCCGAGCGCTGGCAGCCATCGGTGTGCCGGTGCCGCAGATCCTAGAGACCGATCTCGAACGGGGCTTTTTGCTGTTATCCGATCTCGGGTCCACCCACCTGCTCGGCACGCTAAAGGCCGGCGCTGATCCGGACCGGGCGTATGCGCCCGCCGCGGCGGCCTTGTTGACGATGCAAGTCAGCGGAGGGGACGCTGCGAGGGAGTTACCGCCCTACGATGCGGCACTCTTGCGACGCGAGATGGACCTCTTCCCGACATGGTTTCTCGACCGTCACCTCGGTGTGCCCGTGGATGCTGCAATCGAAGGGGTCTTGCAACGCGCGGCATCCCGCTTGGTTGAGAGTGCGGCGGAACAGGCGCAGGTATTTGTCCATCGGGACTACCACTCGCGCAATTTGATGTTGCCAGCGTCGGATACCGTCGGTGTGATCGACTTTCAGGACGCGGTGCGCGGGCCCATTACCTACGATTGGGTATCGCTTTACAAGGACTGCTACGTGGAATGGCCCCGCGCTCAGGTGGTGGCGTGGGTGGAGTCTGCGCGCGCGTCGTTGCAGACCCGTGGGCTTCCCGTCGGTGATCGCAGCGAGTTCCTCCGGGCCTTTGATTGGATGGGATTGCAGCGGCACTTGAAGGTCCTCGGGATCTTTGCGCGGTTGTGGTACCGCGACGGTAAAGCGGGCTACTTGGCAGATCTGCCGCTCGTGCTGCGGTATGCCCTCGCAGTGACCGCGGAGTACGCCGATTTGCAAGAGCTCAATGAGCTCCTGCGCTCCGTGGTAGTCCCACAATTTGCGGCGGCGCAGGCGCGAGTGGGTCTGGAGTGATCCCGCAGCGAGCGTTGGTGTTGGCGGCGGGGCGTGGCGAGCGGATGCGGCCGCTGACACTCCAAACGCCGAAGCCGCTGTTATCCGTGGGCGGAAAGCCGTTGATCGTGTGGCATCTGGAGCGCCTTGCGGCGTCTGGTGTCTACCACGTGGCGATCAATACATCGTGGCTGGCAGAGCAACTGCACGAGGCGCTCGGCGACGGTCACGCATTCGGGGTCCGCATTCATTGGTTTGACGAAGGCCCGGAGCCTTTGGAGACGGCGGGCGGCATCCGCAATGCGCTGCCGTTTTTTGATGGGCAGCCCTTCTTGGTCGTGAACGCGGACGTGTGGACGAACGTGCCTTGGCCGTCCGTTCCCTCGGCGGGCCGCTTGGCCAACCTCGTTCTGGTGCCAAATCCGCCGCAACATCCCCGCGGTGATTTTGGATTGGAATGTGGCGAGCTGCGCTACATCGGGGTGGAGCGCTACACCTTTAGCGGCGTCGCGGCCTACCACCCCGCGCTGTTCGCCTCGCTCGCCCCCGGTCGTCGCGCGCTACGGCCCGTACTGGACCGCGCCGCCCATGCCGGTCAGGCGGCCGCGGTGGTGAGTGATGAGGCGTGGGTCGATGTCGGGACGCCAGAGCGGCTCGCCGCGCTGGATGCTCGGTTGGCGTAGACTCGCTGTATCCGTCGTCCAGAGGGTCGGCCATTGTCAGAGTTCAAGGGTATTCCGGTGGTGTCCGCCAAGAGCGGTGAAAAGTACGTGACGCCGCAGGGTTTCACGGCGATTCGCGACGGCATCAAGGCAGCCTCGTCGGCGGGCGAACCGCTCGTGGTGGGGCGTAAGCCGCCTTGGCTGCGTGCGCAAATGCCCTCCGGGGAGCGCTTCGATGCGGTGCGCACGATTGTCCGTGAGCATCGTCTGTCCACCGTGTGTGAGGAAGCAAAGTGTCCCAACATCGGTGAGTGTTGGAACGTCGGCACCGCCACGGTGATGCTCATGGGCGCCGTCTGTACGCGAGCGTGCCGTTTTTGCTCCGTTGACACTGGCAATCCGCGCGGATGGCTCGACCCGGAAGAACCCGCCAACGTGGCTCGGACGGTCGAGTTGATGGGCTTGCGTTACGTCGTCCTGACCTCGGTGAACCGCGACGATTTAGCCGACGGAGGCGCTGCGCATTTTGCGGATTGCGTGCGGGCGATCAAGGCTGTCAGTCCGGCGACGGCCGTTGAGGCGCTGACGCCGGATTTTCAGGGTGACTTTGCCGCCGTCCGTGCGGTCGTCGACAGTGGGTTGGAAGTTTTCGCCCAGAACGTCGAAACCGTCCGGCGGTTGACCCATCCGGTGCGCGACCCGCGTGCGGGGTACGATCGCACGTTGTCGGTGTTGTCCGAGGCCAAGCGCCATCGCGCGTCGGTGCTGGTCAAATCCAGCATCATGCTCGGATTGGGCGAAACGGACGCGGAGGTCGAGGAGTGTCTGCGTGATCTACGCGGTGCCTCGGTGGATATCGTGACGTTGGGGCAGTACCTGCGGCCCACGCCCAATCATCTCGAGGTGCAGCGCTATATCTCCCCCGACGAATTCCGCCAACTTCGAGAGTACGCTCTGGGCTTAGGTTTTCTCGAGTGCGTCGCGGGGCCGCTGGTCCGATCCAGTTATCGCGCCGAGCGGGCGTTGGAACGGAACAACGCCGGGCTGTCATGACCCCCGTCGCTCGGTGGTTGGGGCGCGTTGAGTACGAGCCCACATGGCGCGCCATGCAACGCTTGACCGATACGCGGACGAGCGAAACCGCCGATGAGTTTTGGTTTCTTGAACATCCGCCCGTGTTTACCCTTGGACTCGCCGGGAACGACGCACATGTCTTGATGGCGGGCGATATTCCGGTCGTTCGTATAGACCGCGGCGGACAGGTGACCTACCACGGGCCGGGTCAGTTGGTGGTTTATCCCTTGGTGGATGTCAAACGCCTCGGCATTGGCGTGCGCGCCTTGGTGACAGCGCTCGAGACGGCCATTATCGATGCTGTCGCTGAACTGGGCGTGTCGGCGTACCCGCGACCGGAGGCGCCGGGCGTCTATGTGAATGGCCGAAAACTGGCCAGTATCGGTCTGCGCATTCGTCGCGGCGCCACGTACCATGGACTTGCGCTGAATGTCGATATGGACCTGGAGCCGTTTACACGGATCAACCCCTGCGGCTACGAGGGATTGGAGGTGACCGCCCTCAGTCACCTCGCGCCACCGATCACGGTTTCTACGATGGCCGCGCGCTTGTTACCGCATCTTGCACGGACGCTCAAATTGCCCGAGTCGCCCGTGTGGGCATCCGCTCCCGATCAGAGCGCGTAAAGCACGAGCCCCGTGGCGTGCATCGCACTGTAGATGCGCCGCAAGGTATCGTGATCCTCGACGTATACCGTAATGGTCAGTGACGCGAATCGTTCGTCACGACTGAGTCGAACATTCACGTGATGATCCTCGACGGAACCAATTTCGGTCGCGACGGCGTCGAGTATGCGTTCCCGAAATTCCGGCGAGTGCCGTCCCATGACCTTCACAGGCAAGTGACAGGGGAATTCGATCAACGATTCGTTGCTCACGGACATCAAGCCTCTTGGTCCACCGGTAGACGCGCGACCGCATCACGGTATGCCTCAAACGCGGCCTGGAGTCGGCTCCAAATCGGTCCGGGGACGCCGCAACCCACCGGCCGACCGTCCACGCGGCAGACCGGAAGTACGCCTCGGGTCGCAAACCCCAACAACACTTCATCGGCCTGCCACAGTGCAGATTCTGGGAGCGCTTCAATCCGTTGAGGGATACCGACACGCTCTGCGAGGGTGAGCGCGAGGGCGCGGGTCGTGCTGGGCAGGATCTCCGGGCCCTCCGGCGGGGCGCAAAGGACGCCGTTACGGACCAAGAGGACGGCACTCGAGGAGCCTTCGCGCAAGAACCCATCTGCCAACAGAATGGCCTCCGTTGCATCCGCGCGCGCGGCTGCGCCTTTCGCCAGAATGTTCGGGAGCAACGAGGTGCTCTTGATATCACAGCGCTTCCAGCGCTCGTCTACGTGCGTGACGGCCGTTACGCCGGACGCACGGACGGCGTCTTCCAGCGGCGCCAACGGTGACGCCATCGCGAATACGGTGGGGAGCAGCCCGGCATTGGGTGCGTGGTTGCGACCGAACTCCGCGCCGCGAGAAACCTGAACGTATACGAATTGGTTGCCGCCACCGTTACGTGCGATCAATTCGTCGAACAGAGTGATCCATTCATCCCGACGTAGTGGGGATGCCATTCCGATCGCGGCCAGGCTGCGCTCGAGTCGGCCGATATGCGCATTGAAGAGAAAAGGCCTGCCGTCGTAGACCGGCAGGACTTCATACACCGCGTCTGCAAACAGAAAGCCGCGGTCAAGCGGAGAAATCCGCGCCTCGGCCAAAGGCACGAACTCACCGTTCAGCCAAGCGATCGGGAGTGGCGCTGCCATCAGTGGAACCAGAGGCGCACGGTATCGATGGCCCGGCGGAATATATTGCCTGGTTCCACAGCCGCGCTCGGATAGACCGGCGTATCGCTGATGACGGTGTCGCCGAGCATCACTTTGAGGCGTCCGATCGGAGTCGTCGCGCTGATCGGCGCGATCAGTCGTGGTGTGAGCGACAGGCTCGAATGCACGCCGTTGAGTTCGCCGCGCACGGCGGTGGCGTAGACGTCATTGCGGAGCACCACGGTCACCGGATCGCTGACTTTGTAGACCGGCACCGTCGCCAGCGCCTTACCTGCGGTATAGAGGCGTTTCGTCTCATAGAAGTTGAAGCCGTATCCGAGCAACGTAGCGCTCGCATCCTCTCTTGCCTTGGGGCTGGCCGTACCCATCACGACTGATACGAGGCGCATCCCATCACGCAGTGCCGACGCAGCCAAACAATAGCCGGCGGCGTCGGTATGGCCCGTCTTGATTCCGTCGACTGTTGGATCCCGCTCGAGGAGGCCGTTGCGATTCTGTTGGGTAATATTGTTGTAAGTGAACGAGCGCTGTGAGTACCACTTGTAGTACTGCGGGAACTCACGAATCAATGCGGCGCTGAGGGTCGCGATATCCCGCGCGGTCGTGTAGTGCTGCGGATCCGGTAGGCCCGGCGCGTTCATCCAATGAGATCCGCTCAGGCCGAGCCGTTGCGCGTATTGATTCATGAGCGCCGCAAAGGTTTGCTCCGAACCGGCAACCGCTTCCGCCAGTGCAATGGTTGCGTCATTGCCGGACTGGATGATCATGCCTTGGATGAGCGTATCGACCCGCACGCGCGTGCCGACGTTCAGAAATGTTCGGGAACCTTCTGCTTTCCACGCGTGTTCCGAGATCGGCACTTCTTGATCCAGGCGCAACTTGCCGTCCTGCAACGCGTGAAAAACGACGTATGCCGTCATTAATTTGGTCAGGCTTGCCGGTTCGAGGCGCTGCGTATCGTTCTGGCCCACCAACACGCGGCCACTCATCGCGTCGACGACGACATACCCCTTGGCAGGCACCGGCGGAGGTGGCGGCACGGGCGTGGCTGCGTTGACCGATCCGCAGAGCGCGAGAGCGGCGGAAAATAAGGCGGGAAGAACGATGCGCTTAATCATGTCGGTGCTTGTGGCCTAATCGTTGGGGTGTGTGAGCATTCTACGGGCGGTGTCAGTTCGGGGCGAGTACGGCTTTTTCCACGCCCTGCCGCCGCAATTTCTCAACCAGAGCGTCGTAGGCATCGACCGAGTCGACCGGGCCTACCCGGACCCGATGGACCGGATGCACGCCGGTTTCGCTGCGGATAGACACATTCGAAATCCCGGCGCCGAGCAGACGGTCGCGTAAGCGCTCCGCATTGCTCAGCACGCTGAATGCGCCGACCTGAGCGTAGAGCGCCGCACTGGTTGGCACGGCGTCACCCAGATACCCACCATCGGGGTCCTCTGCCTGAATTTCAACCAGCGTGGTGCCGTCCCGAATCATGTCGAGCTTCAGCGCCGCTGCGTACGACAAGTCAATGATCCGATTCGCCTTAAACGGACCGCGGTCATTGACTCGGACGACGATCGTTCGCCCGTTGCGAAGATTTGTGACGCGCACATAGGCCGGTAGCGGCAAGGTCTTGTGGGCTGCGGTCATCCCATACATGTCATACGGCTCGCCCGTTGAGGTGGCAATGCCATGAAAATCAGGGCCATACCACGACGCAACCCCGCGCTCCGTGTAGCCGTGAGCGCTCGGTAGAACCGTATATCGTTGACCGTACACTTCGTAGAACGCCGGATTACCCGCCGTCGCTCGAGGTTCGAGGCGGGGCACTGCATCGGGTAGAGCCAACAGTTCGGCGTCCGTGGGTCTGGCGTTGAGCGGCCGACGGACAGTCGACTCCGGCGACTGGGTCACGCCCGGTGTGGGGACGGCCGGCGGCGTGTTCGTCCGGTGCGGCGCCGTTGTGCACGCCCCAAGCAGGAGTGTCCCGAGCCACAGGAGTCGGGACGCCCGCATCATGGGGTTACGGACGCCTCGGCAGTGCTTTTCAGAGCGGCGGCGAGTTGCGCGACGGCGAGGGCGTACATGGGGCTGTGGTTGTATTTTGTGATGACGACAAAATTATGCAGACCCACGACGTAGTACGGGGCATCGCCGTTTCGTAGTGCGATGAAGACCGCCTTATCGTCGTCCGCTAACGGATTCTCAAAGACGACCCCCTTTGAGATCAGATCCGCCAAAGAGGTTGTCGCGTCCAATTTGTTGCCGGGCAGTCCCTCGACGTCGGGATCTTCCAACGTTGCTTCGACGTAGGTCGGCTCATCGCGCCGCCAACCGTGCGCGACGAAGTAATGGGCGACACTCTCGGCGATGTCGCGCCAATTTGTCCAAAGGTCGATCTTGCCGTCGTGGTCCCCATCTCGGGCAAACGAGCGGACGCTCCTCGGCATGAACTGCGGTGCGCCCATGGCGCCTGCATAAGAGCCTGTGGCCTTCAGCGGATCAATACCGGCTTCTTTAGCGAGCATCAGGAACTGTTCGAGTTCACCGCGAAAGAAAACCGCCCGAGGAGGGTAGTCGAAACCCAGCGTCGCGAGCGCATCCAAGACGCGGTAATGACCGGTCTTGCGTCCATACGACGTTTCGACGCCAACGATAGCCGCGATGATCTCCGCCGGAACGCCGGTGCGATTCGAGACCTCCGCAAGCATGGAACCGTGCTCAGCTAGAAACTCGTGCCCCTGCCGAATGCGTTCATTCGTCATGAAAATTCGGCGGTATTCTTGCCACTGCAAGACGTGTTCGGCCGGTTTCTTCATGGTATCGATGATGGCTGGCTTCAGTTCGGCGGATGCCAAAACTTTTTCCACCCACGCACGATCCAAATGGTCCCGTTTGACCACATCTTCGATGAACTCTTTCACGTCCGCGCGCTGGAGATCCAGAGCGTGGGCCTGAGTCGGCGCGATCAGGGCGGTCAGTGCAACGATCGGCAGCAGAATTCGCAAAAACATTAACTACCTACCAAGCGACGATGGCCGTTGAGAGACATGAGGATGCCGAAACTGGCAAGCAGCGTCACCATCGCCGTGCCGCCATAGCTGACGAGCGGAAGCGGCACACCGACCACCGGGAGTATTCCGCTAACCATTCCTGTGTTGACGAATGCATAGACGAAGAACGTTAACGCAAAACTGCCGCAGACGAGGCGCCCGTAGGTGTCTTGTGCTGCGCCAGACAAAAATAGGGAGCGCGCGATCACCCCGAGGTACAGGCCGATTAAGAGTGTCTGTCCCATCAGGCCAATTTCTTCGCCAATCACGGCAAAGATAAAATCGGTTGACCGTTCCGGGAGAAATTCCAACTGGGCCTGGCTGCCGTGCATCCAACCCTTCCCAAACAGGCCGCCTGAACCGATGGCAATTTGAGATTGGATACTGTGGTATCCCGCGCCCAGGGGATCCTGGGCTGGGTCGAGAAACATCAGCACACGTTGCTTTTGGTAGTCGTGCATGAAGTGCCATGCCACGGGAACGATCGCCGCCAGCGCCGCCATGCCTATGCCGATAACGAGATTAGACAAACCCGCTAAGAACAACACCAAAATGCCGGCCGATCCGACCAATAGCGCGGTTCCAAGGTCAGGTTGCTTCGCAATCAGTACGGACGGAACGAGGATGATGGCCAAGATCGCCCCGATGTCCCGTAATGACGGCGGCAGCGGACGATTGTGCAGATACCAAGCGCACATCATCGGAACCGCGAGTTTCATAATTTCCGACGGCTGGAATCGGAAGACTTTGAGGTCTAGCCAGCGCTGTGCGCCGTTGGTAGCACTACCGTGCACGGCGACGAGTAACAGCAAAAGAAGGCCGATGCCGTAGAGGAAGGGCGAGGCACGGCGTAACCAACCGGGCGGAAACTGAGCAAGACCGACCATCGCGACCACGGCCAGCGCCAGTCGGGCGACTTGGCTGAGCCACTGGCCAATATTTTCGCCCGTTGCGCTGTAAAGAATGAACAGCCCAAAGAGGATGACGGCGCCGAGCAAGGATAGCAGTGGCCCGTCCAAATGCAGTCGCCGGACCCAACTGGCGTTGGCCGATAGACGTTTGCGTGGGGCACCTGAAATTTCTTGTGCGCTTTCCACGTCAGTGAACCTCATCCAGATCTTCCATCGGCGCGTCCGCCGGCGGTGCCAAGGGCTTTGGCGCGTTGTCGAATTTGCCCAACAAATAGGCATCAAAGATGCGCCGAGCGATCGGGGCCGCTGCCAAGCCTCCATGGCCGCCGTTTTCGACCAATACAGCGATCGCAATTTTGGGGTGATCTGCAGGGGCAAACGCGATAAACAGTGCGTGATCACGCAGTCGCTCGGCTAGGGAGGCCGCGTTGTACTTTTGGTTTTGGCCCAAGCTAAAGACCTGTGCGGTGCCGGTCTTGGCGGCCACTCGATACGGGACGCCGGCAAACGAACTTGATGCCGTTCCGCCGGGTCGTGCCACCATTTCCATACCTTCGATGACCGTGTCCCAGAGTGCGGGATCCCGCAACTGAATTACAGGCTCTTCGATCGGCGGTAGCTTGCGGATCTCCTGCGTCGTGGCATCACGCACTGACGTGACGAGACGAGGGCGCCAATTACGGCCGCGCGCGGCCAAAATGGCTGCGGCGTGAGCCAGTTGTAATGGCGTTGCCGTTAGGTATCCCTGACCGATACCGACGATCACCGTTTCGCCGGGGTACCACTGCTGCTTGTACGTGGCCATCTTCCACGCGGTCGACGGCATTATTCCTGGCTTTTCGCCGCCCACATCGATGCCGCTCAATCGCCCAAACCCGAGCCCTGTCATGGCATCGTGCACCCGATCGATACCCAATACCTCGGCGAGCCCATAGAAATAGATATCGCAGGACGTTGCGATGGCGCGCTTCATATCGACCGGTCCGTGGCCGCTACGTTTCCAGTCGTGGTAAACGTGACTTGAGCCGGGTAGCGTAAAACCACCGGTACAGTTCCGGACGGCGTTCGGGTCTACAGCGCCGTATTCGAGTCCCGCGAGCGCCATCATCGGTTTGACGGTCGAACCGGGCGGATAGGTGCCACGCAACGCTCGATTGAAGAGCGGTCGATCAATATCGTCGCGCAGGGCCGCGTAGTCCGTGTTGGAAATGCCGCGCGTGAATTTGTTGGGATCAAACGTAGGGACGGAGGCGAGCGTCAGCACGTCACCGGTATTGGGGTCGATGGCGACGACGGCGCCCCGTTTCCCGGCCAGTCCTTCCTCTGCGATATGCTGGAGGCGCATATCGATGCCGAGAAAGATGTCGTTACCGGCCGTCGGTTTGCGGGTTTCTAAGTGAACCGGTGTTCCGCCTAATTTGTCGACTCGCCGACCCTGCGCATTAACGAGCACTTGTCGGTAGCCCGACAAGCCGTGCAGTTCTTGCTCATAAGCGCTCTCAAGGCCCGTCTTGCCGATTAAGGCAGAACCCGAATATTGGTCACGGTCTATCCGCTTGAGATCATCCTCCGAGATCGTAGCGACGTAACCGAGAGCGTGCACTGCTTGCCCGCCGAACGGGTACCAACGGGCGAGGCGGGTGCGGATTTCCACCCCCGGGAAATCGTGCTGTCGCACCGAGAACATCGCGATGTCGTTTTCAGAGAGCGACAGTCTGAGCGGAACTGCCTGAAAGCGTCGTCCAGTCTTGATCAGACGCGTCAATCCGGGCACCGATTCCCGCTCGATCAGATGGAGATCGGCAAGCCGGCTCAGTGTGTCCGCCACATCCGGAACCTGCTCGGGGACGAGCTCGAGCTGATAGGCCGGGGTGTTCTCCGCTATCACCGTGCCTTGACTGTCGTAAATAAGTCCGCGGTCTGGCGGAAGTGGCTCTAAACGAACGCGGTTGCCCTGTGACAGATCCGCGAAATACGAGTGTTTGACGACTTGCAGGAAAAATAGGCGACTGATCACTAACAGCAGCAGGACTGCCGCCGCGATGCCCGCAAAGACGATACGGCCGGCAAACAAACGCTGTTCGCCGTTGTGATCCTTAATCCGTGCGCTGCCGAACATGGACTCAGTGACGCCGGATCAGTCGACCGAACAGACCCGTCACCAGCGGCCAGCAGAGTGCTCCTCCGAGTCCGGGCAGGAGCCGTAACCAATCGTTCGCCGGATGACCGCTGACACCGTCGATCCAGAAAATCAGAAACTGGTAGATCCAAAGTAGGATCAAGACGACGAGCGACTGATGAACGAGGGGAAACATTCGCATTCGCAAATGAAAATGATGAACGAGATAAGCCACCAAGACGAATGCCAATGCGTGTTCGCCGAGCAGCACGCCGGTAAACGCGTCAAGCAGCAGCCCCCAGCAAAACGCGTACAGTAAGCCCGTGCTCCGCGGACTCATGAGCGCAAACCATATGACGACCAGTAAGAGAAAATCCGGCCGAATTAATGCGATCAGGTGCGGTAGCGGTAACGCTCCAAGGAGCAACGCTATGAGGGCGCTCACATACGCGGGTACACGGTGGGTAGCGTACGCGTCAATCATGACTTGGCCTTGCCCGGACGCGTGTTTGTTGGAGCTTCGGGAGGTGGGGCGGTGACGCGCGGCCGATACCAGACCAGCATGACCTCGCGATCTCGGTCGAGCGATGCGCCGGGGGTTGCTCGTACTTGAACCAGCGGTTGGCTCGGGTCGCGATTGACCTCCGTCACGGTCGCCACCGGCAAATCCGGCGGGTACACGCCGCCGAGACCGGACGTGACGAGCTTGTCACCTGGTTGTACGTCTGTGTTGCGGGGCAAATAAGGCAGTGCCAACCGATCCGGATTGCCAGTTCCCACGGCGATGGTGCGCAGACCTGTGCGCTCGATCAGAACAGGGATGGCGTGATTGGGGTCTGACAGCAGGATGACTTCGGTCGTTGAACTGTTGACCCGCGTTGTTTGACCGAAGACGCCTTTGGCATCCATGACCGGCTGAGCGGAGACAATGCCATCGTCCGAGCCGCGATCGATCAGAACGCGCTGACGGATCGTATCCAGATCCACTTGCAGCACACGCGCCGTCACCGTCCGCGTCGCATCACGCGGAGACAGATCGAGCAGATGCTGCAGCCGCTCATTTTCCATTTCGACGGCGTGTAAACGAGCGAGCGTCAGCGCATCTTCCCGAACGCGCGCCTCGAGCGCGCTGACCTGCGCATGCAACGAATCGCGAGTGGTGAAGAAGGCGTAAACACCGCTGCTTAACGCGAACGGCGACTCAACGATACGGTGCAACGGGGCGACGATGGAGGCGAGGGTTCGGCGCAAGACGTTGGCGCTGCCATGGCGGGCGTCCAACACCATAATGCCGACCGCCAGGGCCATGAGCGCAATAGCGCGCCACGCGAGTGACGAGACTCGCGTGGGTGCAAAGCGGGCACCGCCGTTCCTCAGTGCCACCAAAGGATGTGCTCCCGGTGAGCGATCAGAGCAGCCCGAAGGCGCCCGGGTGTTCTTCAGACAACTCGAGGATTCGACCACCGCCACGAGCGACGCAGGTGAGCGGGTCTTCCGCGATGAGGACCGGAAGGCCCGTTTCCTCCATCAGCAGCTTGTCGATATCCTTCAGCAGCGCGCCGCCACCGGTCAGCACGATGCCGCGCTCCGCCACGTCCGAGCCCAGCTCGGGAGGCGTTTGCTCCAACGCTTGTTTTACGGCGCTGACGATTCCTTGCAGCGGCTCTTGCAGCGCTTCAAGGATCTCGTTCGAATTCAGCGTGAAGCTACGCGGCACGCCTTCCGACAGATTGCGTCCCTTCACCGACATTTCGCGGACGGTTTGACCTGGGTAGGCAGAGCCGATCTCGATTTTAATGCGCTCGGCAGTCTGCTCACCAATCAAGATGCCGTAGTTGCGACGAACATAGTTGACGATGGCATCGTCAAACCGATCGCCTCCGATACGGGCGGAGGCGGCATACACGATGCCGTTCAGCGAAATAACCGCAACTTCGGAGGTGCCGCCTCCAATGTCCAATACCATCGATCCACGTGGCTCGTGCACGGGCAGGCCCGCGCCGACTGCCGCAGCCATCGGCTCGTCGATGAGATAGACACTGCGTGCACCGGCGCCTTCGGCCGATTCTTTGATCGCGCGCCGTTCGACCTGCGTTGACCCGTACGGCACGCAAATCAGAACGCGCGGACTCGGACGCAGGAATCGGTTGCCATGCACTTTGTTGATGAAGTACTGCAGCATGCGTTCGGTATAGGTGAAGTCGGCGATCACACCGTCCTTCATCGGGCGCACGGCAGTGATGTGGCCCGGCGTGCGGCCGAGCATATTCTTGGCTTCTGCGCCGACCGCAACGATGGTCTTACCGCCACGCGACGGTTCGTCACGCACGGCGACGACAGACGGCTCATTGAGGACCATCCCCTTGCCGCGCACGTAAATCAACGTGTTCGCAGTGCCAAGGTCGATGGAAACGTCGTTGGAAAAGTAGCCGCGTAGGCTCTTAAACATGGGAACTCGATCGGTTGATTGCAGCTG
Organism: Steroidobacteraceae bacterium; assembly: GCA_036742455.1. Taxonomy (GTDB): domain Bacteria; phylum Pseudomonadota; class Gammaproteobacteria; order Steroidobacterales; family Steroidobacteraceae; genus CAIKZZ01. Next base: position 74,136 of record DAINQU010000012.1, read on the forward strand.
AGGGGGAGCGGCGGACCGCGTCACGGACGGGTCCACCAGTAATAGGTACGCTAATCTATCAAAGAGACGGGACTTTCCACAAGGCGACGTGTATGATTGTTAAGGCTTTTTCACTGGTTTCAGTACCCAAATCATGAGCCTTACACGTACTCAAGTCGAGCGCATGGCCCATCTGGCGCGTCTCGACATCACCGAAGCGGAGCTGCCGGTCTACGTCGACAGCCTGTCCAAGATACTGTCTTTCGTCGAACAATTGTCGGCCGTCGATACCCAATCCGTGGAGCCCATGGCCCATCCCTTAGAGGGCGAGTCGCAGCGCCTACGGGCCGATGACGTCTCCGAGACGGATCGCCACGAAAAGTATCAATTGAACGCTCCGTCCGTGAGCGGCGACCTTTATATCGTTCCAAGGGTGATTGAGTGAGCCTGCATACCCTGTCTATCGCCGAGCTGTCGGCCGGCCTCGCGAGGAAGGATTACTCTGCCGTTGAGTTGGCTCAGCATTTCCTCGATCGTATTTCTTCGTCCAATCCAGCCCTGAATGCCTACATCACTGTGACGGCGGAGCGTGCGCTCGCCGACGCCCGAGCCGCCGACGCGGCGCTCGCGGCCGGCACGGCGGGGCGACTCACTGGCATTCCGGTCGCCCAGAAGGACATTTTCTGCACGGACGGTATTCGGACGACCTGCGGTTCCCGAATGCTGGATAATTTCATCTCTCCGTACGACGCGACCGTCGTCGAGCGCCTCAGCTCGGCCGGTACTGTTTTGCTGGGCAAAACGAACATGGACGAATTTGCCATGGGATCGTCCAACGAAACCAGTTGGTACGGGCCGGTGCGCAACCCCTGGGATCTGTCCAAGGTGCCGGGAGGCTCGTCGGGCGGCAGTGCGGCGGTTGTGGCGGCGCGTCTGGCGCCGGTGGCGACCGGGACGGATACGGGCGGTTCTATCCGACAGCCTGCCGCGCTCGTTGGGATTTCCGGTATCAAGCCGACATACGGGCGGGTGTCTCGTTACGGCATGATCGCTTTCGCGTCCAGTCTCGACCAGGCCGGCATCATGGCCCCCTCGGCCGAAGATTGTGCCTTGTTCCTACAGGCTATTGCCGGGTTCGATCCGAGGGATTCCACCTCCGTGGATCGGCCCGTGCCGGATTACGCGGCGGAGTTGTCGACGCCGGTAAAAGGTCTGCGCATCGGCATTCTCAAGGAATTCTTCGAGCGGGGTCTGGATGGTGTTACCGGCGCACTGGTGAACGCAGCGCTGGAGCAGTATCGTGCACTGGGCGCCGAACTCGTCGAGGTCAGCTGCCCGAACTTGCCTCTGTCGGTGCCGACGTACTACGTGGTTGCTCCGGCCGAATGCTCGTCGAATCTCTCGCGCTTCGACGGTGTGCGCTTTGGCCATCGTTGCGAGAATCCGCGCGACCTTATTGATCTCTACAAGCGATCGCGTGGCGAAGGCTTCGGGGCTGAGGTGAAGCGCCGGATCATGACCGGGACCTACGTGCTGTCCGCCGGCTACTACGATGCTTACTATCTGAAGGCGCAAAAGATCCGCAGCTTGATCACGGCGGATTTTAAGGCGGCCTTCGAAAAAGTAGACCTGCTCATCGGCCCGACGTCGCCGACGCCTGCCTTTGGTCTGGGCGCGAAGGTCGATGATCCTATCACCATGTATTTAAACGATATTTATACAATCGGCGCGAACTTGGCCGGTTTGCCGGCCATGTCGATCCCCTGTGGCTTTGATGGCCATCTGCCTGTCGGCGTCCAGCTGATTGGACCGCATTTCGGCGAGAGCCGCATGCTGTCTGCGGCACATGCCTATCAGAGTGTCACCGACTTCCACCGCCGGATGCCGGCGGCCTACGTCTGAGGGGAACGCCATGAACCAGCAGTCTGCTACTGCCGGCTGGGAGGTCGTGATTGGCCTCGAGATCCACGCCCAGCTTGCCACACGCTCGAAAATTTTCTCCGGTTCAGCCACCGCTTACGGGGCGGCACCGAACAGCCAGGCCAACCTGGTCGATCTGGGCTACCCCGGTGTGCTGCCGGTATTGAATCGGGAAGCGGTTCGCATGGCGGTGAAGTTCGGTCTTGCGACCGGCTCGACCGTTGCCCGCCGCTCGGTGTTTGCGCGCAAGAACTATTTTTATCCAGACCTTCCAAAGGGTTACCAAATCAGCCAATACGAGTTGCCGATCGTGGCAACCGGTACGCTCGACATCCTTCTGGAAGACGGTTCGACCAAGACCATTGGCATTACCCGCGCCCACCTTGAGGAAGACGCCGGTAAGTCGACCCACGAGGGGCTCGGTGCGGCCAGTGGCATTGATCTCAATCGCGCCGGAACGCCGTTGCTCGAGATTGTCTCGGAGCCTGATTTACGCAGCGCGAAAGAAGCGGTCGCGTACCTCAAGAAAGTGCACACCTTGGTGCGCTATCTCGAGATTTGCGACGGCAACATGCAGGAAGGCAGTTTCCGGTGTGACGCAAACGTGTCTGTGCGACGTTTCGGAGCCGAGAAATTTGGTACGCGGTGCGAGATAAAGAACGTTAATTCGTTCCGCTACGTTGAAAAGGCGATTAACTACGAAGTGGCTCGCCAGATTGACGTCATCGAGGGCGGTGGAACCATCGTCCAAGAGACGCGTCTCTACGACGCTGCCAAGGACGAGACGCGCTCGATGCGGTCTAAGGAAGAAGCGAACGACTACCGCTACTTCCCGGATCCGGATCTCCTGCCCGTTGAATTGGGTCAGGACTTTATCGACGCGGTGCGGGCGACGCTCCCCGAGTTGCCGGATGAGAAGGCGAATCGCTTCTGCGCGGACTACGGGTTGTCACGCTACGACGCGTTGGTTCTGACCGCCAGTCGCGAATTGGCCGATTACTACGAGGCCGTGGTTCGGGCGTCCGGCGGCGCTCCGGCGGCAAAGTTGGCCGCAAACTGGGTCATGGGCGATTTTTCAGGGGCGTTGAATCGCGACGGCGTGGATGTCGCGGATGCTCGCGTCCCCGCCGATGCGCTCGCCGGTCTCCTGGCTCGTATTCAGGACGATACGATATCGGGCAAGATTGCCAAGGAAGTTTTTGAGGCAATGTGGGCAGACGGTGCCTCCGCCGATGCCGTCATCGAAGCGAAAGGTCTCAAACAGATTACCGATACGGGCGCCATTGAAGCCGCTATTCGGGCGGTGATGGAAGCCAATCCGAAGCAATTGGAAGAATATCGCTCGGGTAAGGATCGCCTGTTTGGCTTCTTCGTGGGTCAGGCCATGAAGGCCACCCAAGGGAAGGCGAACCCTGCGCAGTTGAACGATCTGCTGAAGCGCCTGCTGGCGCCGTAAGGATTAGGCTGTGGACGGTGGCGACACGCTCAAGCGTTTCTTGTTTGAGCACTTCCCGGTAAGAGGTCACTTCGTCCGACTGGACGCGTCGTGGCGCGCACTGATCGAGCATCAGGCTTATCCGGACGTCGTGCGCAATGCGCTCGGTGAAACGGCGGCGGCGACGCTGTTGCTGGCAGCCACGGTGAAATTTGATGGCCGCTTGACGCTGCAGATGCAGGGGCCCGGTCCCATGCATCTGTTGGTGGTGCAGGCCCAGCCCGGTTATTCCTTGCGGGGCGTGGCGCGTTGGAAGGGTGACGTCCCGCCGTTGGGCGCGAATTTGCCCGATCTAGTCGGTGATGGCCAAATCGTCGTGACGGTCGAGAACGATGACCGTTCGTCGCGCTATCAAGGTGTCGTGCCGATCGAATCGACCCAACTGGCGGAGACATTCGAAAGCTATTTCGAACGGTCGGAGCAGTTGCCCACACGCCTTTGGCTGGTGGCGAACGAGGCCTGTGCGGCCGGGTTACTCTTACAGCGACTGCCGACGGGAGCGAGTGCGTCGAGCGAAACATCGGACGTGGCCGTCGCCGAAGCCGATGAGGATTGGAATCGCGTGCTGCATCTTGCCGGTACGCTAACGGCGGAGGAACTCGCGGGCTTGCCGGCCGACGAGCTATTGCGTCGGTTGTTCCACGAGGAAGATGTGCGAGTCTTCGAGCCGTCGCCCGTCTCGTTTCGCTGCGCGTGCTCGCGTGAACGCGTTGAGGGCATTCTTCGATCCATCGGTGAGGCGGAGGCCCGCGACGTGCTCAAAGAGCAGGGCGTCGTCGAAGTGAAGTGCGAATTCTGCAATCGCGCGTGGCGGTATGACGCCGTTGATCTCGGTGTGGTCTTCAGCGAGACGAACGGTGTAGGCTCGACCCGGGCTTTGCAGTAACGGCTTTTTCCGGTTCCGGCTGTTCGAATTTCTTCAAATAAGTCGTTCCGCCGAGGGTCGACTCTAAGCCGAGTATGGTGTCGACGCGCCGCTGTACGTAAGCGCTCGGTCGATCAGCCTTCAGATGTTTTGGACTTGGCAGTACAGCCGCGAGCAGTGCTCCTTCCGCCGGCGTGATCTGCGCTGGGGTGTGATGGAAAAAACGGGGTGCCGCCGCGCCCACGCCGTAAACGCCCGGGCCAAATTCCGCTACGTTCAAGTACATTTCGAGAATCCGCTGTTTCGGCCACAGCGCCTCAATCAACACGGTCAAATACGCTTCGATGCCTTTGCGGATGAAGCTTTGGCCTGGCCAAAGAAATAAGTTTTTGGCCACCTGCTGTGAAATGGTGCTGGCGCCGCGCACGCGGCGACCGCTCTCGCGCTCTTCGATCGCGTGGTCAATCTGCTCTAAATCAAATCCGTGATGAATCGGGAATTTTTGATCTTCGGAGGTGATGACCGCTATTTTCACCTGCGGTGAGATTGCGCTATACGACGTCCAGACGTGCTCGGCATGCCAGGCCCAGTCGCCTTGGCTCCACGCCGTGACATAGGCGTGGACGATAAAAGCGGTTGTGAGAGGCGGGATAAAGCGCAATACCAATACGGATAAAACGGTGAGCGCAAAGAATGCGCTCACCGCTCCGATGAGACATCGCTTCAGATGCCGCCACACGGCGGATCTGCCTTATTCCTCGACGACAGTGACCGACTCAAGCACAACCGGCTCCAGCGGCACGTCGTCGTGGTGGCCCTTGCTGCCGGTCTTCACCGCAGCAATCTTGTCGACGACTTCCATGCCTTTCATCACGTGCGCGAAGACGGCATAGCCTGCGTTGCCCGGGCCCGGGTCCAAAAAGCTGTTGTCCTTCAGATTGACGAAGAACTGCGACGTCGCGCTGTGCGGATCTTGCGTACGCGCCATCGACAGGCTGCCGCGACGATTCTTGAGGCCGTTTGAGGCCTCGTTCTTGATCGGCGCGCGCGTCTTCTTCTGGCTCATATCGGCCGTCATGCCGCCGCCTTGGATCACGAAGTTCGGGATCACCCGATGGAAGACGGTGCCGTCGAAGTGACCCGACGTGACGTACTCCATGAAATTCTTGGAGGTGATCGGGGCATCGTCGGTGTGGAGCTCGACGTAGAAGTCGCCGAGGGATGTCTGGAACTTAAGCACTGCGTTTCTCCCGGCGGTAACGGTCCGCCGACGGCTAATTCTAGTCGGGACGGACCCCTCCCGTCGCGCGTTCGCGTCCGGCGAGGTCGCGGAGGGTCTGGACATCGACAAAACCGTGCCTGTTCAGCGCCGCTCGCGTATCGGCTCCTTGGTCGTGGCCGTGTTCGAGCAACAAGCGGCCGCCGGGGACTAGAAACGACGGCGCCAGCGCTGCGATCCGGTGGAGGTCACCCAGTCCTCCCTCGTCAGCGACCAGTGCGTCGAGTGGTTCGCGCTGCAGGCCCAAGTCCTGGAGGTGGGGGTCCCCCGGGGCGATGTAGGGCGGATTTGACAGAATAAGCTCATAGCAGCGATGGGCGACCGGGTCGAACCAAGATCCCTCGAAGAGTTGCGCGTTGCGAACGTGGAGCTTTTCTCTATTTATTTCCGCAATCGCGAGGGCCGCCGGACTGCGGTCCACCAGATCGACGGACGCGTCGGGCCGCTCTAGGGCAACTGAGAGCCCGATGGCGCCGCTCCCAGTCCCCAAATCCAATACTCGAGGCGTTGGTCTACCGTGTAACCAGCGGAGCGCCGTCTCCACCAACAGCTCGGTATCGGGGCGAGGGATCAGGACAGCCGGTGACACCGTGAAGCGGCTGTTCCAGAAATCCTTGTAGCCGAGCAGGTACGCAACGGGCACACCGGCCACTCGCTGTTCGATCAGATCGGCGTAGTGACTCGCCACGAGCGGCGCTAGGACCACCTCATCGCGGATTACGAGATAAGACCGGTCCACGCCGAGCACGTGCGCCAGTATCAACTCCGCGTCCAGACGCGCCGTGTCGCTGGTCGCCCTTAGGCGACTCGTTGCGCGTGCCACTGCTTCCCGGATCATTCGAGTTCAGCGAGCTGTTCGGCCTCGTACTCGCGCGCCAACGGCACCAAAATCTCGTCCATCGCGCCCGCAACAATGGCTTCCAGCCGGTAAAGCGTCAGCTCAATTCGATGATCCGTCAGGCGCCCCTGAGGGAAATTATAGGTCCGGATTCGTTCCGAGCGGTCGCCGCGACCCACCTGCAGTTTGCGAGCCGACGCCTGCTGGGAGGCCTGCTTTTCTTGCTCTGCTTGCAGCAGGCGTGCCTTCAGGAGGGACATGGCCTTGGAGCGATTCTTGTGTTGTGAGCGCTCTTCCTGGCATTCCACAACCAAGCCGGTGGGCAAATGGGTAATGCGAACGGCCGAGTCCGTCTTGTTCACGTGCTGGCCACCGGCGCCGGACGCCCGATACGTGTCGACCTTGAGGTCGGCATCCGAGATGGGGATATCCTCGACTTCCGCCAATTCCGGCAGGATCGCCACCGTGCAGGTGGACGTGTGAATGCGCCCCTGCGCTTCCGTTGCTGGGACGCGTTGAACGCGATGGGTGCCGGACTCGAACTTCAGCCGTGAGTAAACGCCTTGTCCGACAATGCGCGAAATGACTTCGCGGTAGCCGCCGTGTTCGCCACGATTTTCCGAGATGACCTCCACGCGCCAACCTTGATTGTCCGCGTATCGGCTGTACATCCGAAACAGATCGCCGGCGAAAATGGCGGCTTCGTCACCACCGGCTCCCGCTCTGATTTCGAGGTAGATATTCCCCTCGTCATGGACATCTTTCGGGATCAGCAGGCGTTGCAGAGACTCCTCTGAATGGATGAGTTGATCAGCGATTGCGCGCTGCTCATCGTCCGCCATGGCGCGGATTTCCGGGTCAGAGTCGGCAGCCATTTCGGTTGCATTGCGCTGATCCTGCTCCAGCGCGAGAAAGGCACGAAAACCGAGGGAAATGGGCTCGATACGAGAGTATTCCATCGACAGCTCACGGAAGCGGTCGCTGCGCCCTTGTAGGCCCGGATCCGCCAACAGGCGGCCTACCTCTTCGTAGCGGTCCGTTAACCGCTCGAGGCGTCTGCGAATGGAGTCTCTCATTCCTCGTCTGCATCCAGATGAAAGAGCCGACGCGCTGCACGGACCAGTTCATCATCACCCGCCGATCCCGCTTCGCGCAACGCGTGCGTGGGCGCGTGGACGAGCCGGTGAGTGAGCGTATCCGCTAGAAACGCCATAGCGTCCGCGGGTGACCGCCCTGCCGCAAGTAACTTCATGGCTTGCTCAAGCGTGTCGGCGCGAACTTTCTCAGCCGTCGTGCGAAGCTCGCGAATGGTAGGGATGACCTGCTGCCCGCGGAGGCTGGCCATGAATCGACCCACTTCTTCGTCAATCAGCAGCCGTGCTTCGCGCGCTTCATCTTCGCGCGCTTTCAGATTTTGATTGACGAAACCTTGCAGGTCATCGATCGAATACAAATAGACATCTTCGAAGTCACCGACGCCGGGTTCGATGTCCCGCGGGACCGCGATGTCTACCATGAACATGGGCTTACGGCGCCGAGCCTCCAGTGCTGCAGCAACGTCAGCGGTCAAGATAACCGGCTGCGGGCTGGCCGTGGAGCTGATAACGATGTCTGCCTCTGCGAGGTGGCTAGGCAGGGCGTCCAAGGTAATGGCGGAGGCATTGAATTCCGCGGCGAGGCCCTGAGCACGGTCCAAGCTACGGTTGGCGATGATCATGCGTTTTAAGCCCTGCGAATGCAGGTGCCGAGCCGCGAGTGCAACGGTTTCCCCCGCTCCGACCAAGAGCGCGGTGTGTGACTGGAAGCCCGCGAAAATTTGGCGCGCGAGGCTCACCGCGGCGTAGGCGACAGAGACGGCGTTCGCGCCAATGCGCGTTTCCGTCCGAACGCGCTTCGCGACGGAAAATGTAGCCTGAAAAAGACGGTTGAGGAGGGGGCCCGCCGTACCGTGGTCTTGTGCCACGCGGTACGCGTCCTTGAGTTGGCCTAAGATCTGGGGTTCGCCGAGTACCATGGAGTCGAGTCCCGCGGCGACGGCGAAAGCATGCTCAACGGCTCGATCGTCCTGGTGGAGGTATAAGCAATCGTCGAGGCCTGCCGGCAGGTTGTGGTATTCGGCTAGCCAACGGCCAAGATCGGCGGCGTTATCCGCCACGCAATACAGTTCCGTGCGATTGCACGTGGAAACGATGACGTTCTCGCGTGCGCCATCGGCGGCGAGAGATTGCAGGGCGTGCGGCAGCAGAGTGGAATCGAAGACAACCTTCTCTCTGACCTCAACGGGCGCCGAGCGATGGTTTATCCCGACGACGACAAGTGGCATGAGGGGCCTAGAAACGGTCGGATTTTCCGGCAGATTGTCCGGTACGTTGCCCATGAAGAGCAAGCGTTCGCAGTCGAGCGCCATCACCGTATAGTGTGACTATGAGCAATGTACCCGATGTTCGCGGCCGTCAAGCGCTGTTTTCGATAGCAGCTGGTCTGGTATTGATACTTCTGACCGCCGGGACCACGGCGTATTCGGCTGACGTTTCGCTCACGGATGTCGCGATTGAACGCGGGGAATATTCGGCGGCGGCCGAAATGCAGTACCAAAAAGCCCGCCATTCCGGCGCCTCCGCCGAATTCGATGCGGCCGCACGGCTGGCTTACGATTGGTCGCAATTTTCCGTTTTGTCAGCCATTTGTGGCGACTGGCTCCGAAAAGATCCGGTCAGCGAACAAGCCCATCGCTTTCTCGCTGTCGCGGCGCTGGAGCTCGATCATCGCGACGTGGCGGTTCGAGAGCTCGATTGGCTGCTGACCCATGCCTATCCCACGGTGAATGAGGGATTTGACGCGCTCGGCGCCAGTCTTGCGGAGCTTCGCAATCGTGCGGCGCTAGCGGCCGCAATGGCGGTTCTATCCGCGCGCCACCCTGAGGCAGCGGCAGGGCATCTGCAAGCCGGGGACTTTGCGCTGGCTGCGGGGGATGCCCATCGAGCGCTAGGTGAAGCTGAGCGCGCAATGGAGCTCGGCCGGCGGCGTCTCGGTCGTGCGCTGGCCGCTCGCGCCCACGTGATCGCCGGAAATTGTGAGCAGGGTCTTGCCCTCGCGGCGCCGTTGGGCACGGATGTCCGCGATTCGGATCGTCTGACGGAGGGATGGTTACTCGCTGCGTGCGATCGCGGCGCAGAGGCTGAGGCGATATTTCAGGAGTTAAGCGTCCACTCCACGGATCGTTCGTCGGCGCTCGAGGCTTTGGCTGGACGTGAGTTAGAAACTCGCCGAAATGAGGCGGCTGCGCGGCATTACACGGAGTTGGGCAAACTCGGTGCGCGGGAGTCCGCGCAGTTCGGTTTGGCTGCTGTGGCTGAGCGGGCCGGAGACAGCGAGCGTGCGGCTACGCTGTACGCGAGCATCTCGTCCGGGCGCCATGCCGTCGAGGCGCAATTGCGAGCGTATCGACTGCGCGCCGGCGCGGCGGGGGTCGATTGGGCTGATCGGCTGTTGGACGATTTTTTGGCCTCGAATACCGCTCTGCGGCATGACATCAATGTCGGACGCATACTGGCTCTCGCTGAGTTGGGTCAAACGGAACGTGCGTTGGCGCTCGCGTTGCGCCTTGAACAGGCTTATCCCGACACTGAGGAGTTCGAACGTGCGCACGCCGAGGTGCTGGTGCGTGCGGGTCGCGTTGATGAGGCGATTCGTCGGTTGGAGCGGCTGCTCGCCGCGCGCCCCGGCGATCCCAGCGTCCAGAACGCCCTAGGGTATACGTTGGCCGAGGCCGGGCGTGATTTGCGTCGCGCCGATAAATTGTTGGTCGCTGCCGTTGCGCAAGCGCCAGACAGCGCCGCCTACCTCGATAGCCTCGGGTGGTTACGGTTCCAGCAGCGCGATTACCCGGCCGCCGGGGCTGCTCTAATGCATGCCTACCGCCTGCAGCCCGATCCGGAAATCGCGGCGCATTGGGTCGCAGCCTTGGATGCGGTGGGCGAGGCCGCGAGGGCGGATGCATTGCTCCAAGCAGCGTTGGATCGGCACCCCGGCGAGCAGCACTTGGTGGCCTTACAACATCGTCGTCGCGGCGAGGTGCGTTGATGAATTGGCGGGTGGGATTGCTTGCACTTTGCTTGGCGGGTTGCGTCTCTACACCGCGCCCGCAACCAACCGACGGCGTGGCGGTGACGCAGGACCCAACAGCCCTTCAAGGGTGGCGTGACTGGCATGCGGTCGGGCGTTTGGCGGTCAAAACGGCGAGCGGCGGATTCAATGCCCATTTCGACTGGCATCAAGCCGGTCCGGTGACTGAATTAGTCGTCGAAGGCCCGTTCGGCGCGGGTCACTCACGGATTCGCGCGACTCCGGAACGCATTCTGGTCGAGTCGGGTTCGGCCGGTGCCGTCGAATTGACACCCCCGTTCGACGGGTTGGATGCTGTGTTGGTCGAACGCATCGGTTTTCCGGTCCCAGTACTGTCGGTCGGGTTCTGGCTCCGCGGGGTACCTGACCCGTCCGATACCGTCGAATGGCGGGCGGATGGGTTCGTGCAGTCGGGTTGGTCCGTGCAGCCGGAAGGGCAGTGGGTCGTTGACCAGGCGCCGGGGATGCTGCCGCGTCGAGTGACGTTTACCCAATCCGCAACCCGAATTCGCGTGGCCGTGGATCAATGGGTGTCGGGGGCGCTGTGACGATCGATCGCCAACGCTGGCCGGCACCGGCCAAGCTGAACCTATTTCTGCACGTGACGGGTCGGCGAGCCGACGGCTATCACGAATTGGAAACGCTCTTTCAGCTGATCGATCTTTGCGATGAAATAGAGATCATCGTCGATGAAAATGGACTAATCGTCCGCGAAAAAGGACCTGTCGGCGTCCCCCCGGAAGTGGATCTGGTCATGCGGGCCGCCCATCTGCTGAAGGACGCCGTCGGTATCCCGCAGTTGGGAGCGCGACTGCGCGTCCATAAGCGAATACCCATGGGCGCGGGTTTGGGGGGCGGCAGTTCGGATGCGGCGACGACCTTGGTGGCGCTGAATGCGTTGTGGGCGCTCGGGCTCTCAGAGGGGCAGTTGGCCGAGCTTGGCGCTCGGTTGGGCGCCGATGTCCCGATTTTTGTCCTTGGAATGAATGCGTTAGCACGCGGAATCGGCGATCAGCTGATGCCGGTGACGCTGCCCGAGCGATGGTTTTCCGTGATTTACCCGGGGGTCAGTGTGCCGACGGGAGCGGTTTTCCAGGCGCCTGAATTGACAAGAAATTCCCAGTCCCTGACAATGCCCGGCTTCCCGTTGCCGGGGTTTTCCGGCGCGACCTTGCCAGGGCACAACGATCTTGAGCCTGTCGTGGTCGCGCGCTATCCCGCTGTGCGCGAGGCGCTCAGCTGGCTTGGGTGTCGCGGCAATGCTCGGATGACGGGGTCTGGCGCCTGTGTGTTCGCGGTCTTCGATGACCGTGAGAGCGCAAGTGCTGCGTTGATTGATTTGCCATCGGGTTGGCAGGGTTTCGTTGTGCGGGGGCTTTCCCGTTCACCGTTACTCTCGCGACTGGAGCAACAGAATCAGCGAGAATAGGCTCGGCCATTGCGTGCTGGAAGATGGTTTAGTCCGTTGGGGCGTCGCCAAGCGGTAAGGCAGCGGATTTTGATTCCGCCATACGAAGGTTCGAATCCTTCCGCCCCAGCCAGTTCCTCGGTGTTCTAGGCGTTTGTGGAGACCCAAGCCGTGTCCGATGCACAGATGGCAGTGTTCACCGGGAATGCAAATCCCGTACTCGCTCAAGACATTGCTCGCGAGTTGAAGTTGCCGCTCGGACGAGCGCACGTCGGCCGGTTCAGTGACGGTGAAGTAACGGTCGAAATCATGGAAAACGTGCGCGGTCGCGACGTTTTTATTGTGCAGTCCACCTGTCCTCCCGCCAACGATAATCTGATGGAGTTGCTGGTCATGGTCGACGCATTGCGTCGAGCCAGCGCAGCGCGGATTACCGCTGTCGTTCCGTACTTCGGCTACGCGCGTCAGGATCGTCGCCCGCGCGCCACGCGTGTCGCCATCACCGCAAAAGTCGCCGCGAATCTGCTGACCACCGTCGGTGTGGATCGCGTGCTCACGGTCGATTTGCACGCCGATCAAATTCAGGGATTTTTCGACATTCCGGTCGATAACGTTTACGCCTCGCCCGTGCTCTTGGGTGATGTGTGGAAGCAGCCGTTTGCGGACACCATCGTGGTGTCACCGGACGTCGGCGGCGTTGTGCGCGCGCGCGCACTGGCAAAGCGCTTGAACGACGTCGACATGGCGATCATTGATAAGCGCCGTCCGCGTGCCAACGAATCGCAAGTGATGAACATCATCGGCGACGTGAAGGGCAAAACCTGCATCTTGGTCGATGATATGGTCGATACCGCAGGCACTCTCTGTCAGGCGGCGCAGGCATTGAAGGACCGCGGCGGTGAACACGTGGTGGCTTACATCACGCATCCGGTGCTGTCGGGCGCCGCGGTGGAGCGCATCTCCAAGTCCGTTTTGGATGAACTTGTGGTCACGGACACGATTCCGCTGGCTCCCGCCGCGGCGGCTTGCCGGAAGATTCGGCAAGTGTCGGTGGCTGGATTGTTGGCCGAGACGATGCGTCGCATCCGTGACGAAGAATCGGTGAGTTCGTTGTACATCGACTGAAGTATTCGCGCGGCAGCACGGTGCTGTTGCGCATTTGGAATCCGCCGTGAACTTGGTCGCGGGCCACGGCGGAGTGTCTGCAAGGAGAAGATGATGAAGACCTCTTTTGAATTGATCGCGGAATTCCGCGAGGACCAGGGGAAGGGTGCGAGCCGCCGCCTGCGTCACGCGGGACGTGTTCCGGCGATCCTTTACGGTGGTGCGCGTGACCCGCGTGCTCTCTCGTTGGACCACAATAAAGTGGCCCAGGCGCTCGAGAACGAGCGCTTCTACTCGTCGATCATCACGCTGAAAGTTGGTGAAGTGACGCAGCAGGCGATTCTGCGTGACGTACAGCGTCATCCGTGGAAGAACCAGGTTGTCCACGTCGACTTCCAGCGCGTGTTCGAGGATGAAAAGATCCGCTTGCCGGTAGCCATTCACTTCGTTGGTGAAGCGGCGGCCCCGGGCATCAAGACGGAAGGCGGCATGATGTCGCACCTCAAGAATGAGGTGATCGTCGAGTGTCTGCCGAAGGATCTTCCGGAGAGCTTGACCGTCGATACGTCGGCGCTGCACCTCAATCAGTCGCTGCACCTCTCGGATATCCCGTTCCCTGAGGGCGTTGTGGCCGTCGACACGATGCTGGGTCGCAACCCAGTCGTTGTTGCGGTTCACGCGCAGCGCACCGAAGAAGAGGCGGCTCCGGCTGCTGACGCTGCGGACGCCAAGAAGGGCGACGCGAAGAAGCCTGCAAAGAAGTAAGCCGTTTCGGCGACGTCTGAGTGTGCCCGCGACCGTGAGGTCGCGGGCACACGCTCGGGATCGGCGCTTGCGGTATGGCTGGATTGCCCATCAAGTTAATTGCGGGTCTCGGTAACCCAGGCCCCGAATACACTGATACTCGGCATAACGCGGGTTTCTGGTGTGTAGACCTGTTGGCTCGTCGTGCGGGCGGAAGCCTGCGCTCGCAGTCCCGGTATCAGGGTGAAGCCGGGCGTATTCGATTGGCAGGGCAGGAGGTGTGGCTGCTCAAGCCCACCACGTTTATGAACCGCAGCGGCGCGTCGATTCGCGCGCTGGCGGAGTACCTGCGCATTCCTGTGTCTGAAATACTCGTCGTGCACGATGAGCTCGATTTGCCCTGCGGCGCGGTGCGCTTAAAGCAGGGTGGCGGAGCGGGCGGCCACAACGGGTTGAAAGACACGATTGCCCAGGTGGGCGAGGGCTTCTGGCGACTACGGATCGGCATTGGCCACCCAGGTAATCGAGACCAAGTTGTGGATTACGTGTTGCGTCGCGCATCCGCGGCGGAACAGCAGTTGCTCGATGATGCGGTTGAGGCCGCATCGGACGCCATCGAACGCGTGCTCGTTGAGGGCTCTGAAAAAGTGATGAACGGCCTGCACCGTCGTAAGACGGAAGGCTAGGGGGAATCGTGGCGATTAAATGTGGCATTGTGGGTCTGCCGAATGTCGGCAAATCAACGCTTTTCAACGCGCTGACGCGCGCCCAGATTCCGGCGGAGAACTATCCGTTCTGTACCATCGACCCGAACGTCGGTGTCGTCCCGGTGCCGGATCCGCGGCTGGATAAGCTAGCGGAAATCGCCAAATCTGAGCGGATTTTGCCGACGACGGTGGAGTTCGTCGACATTGCGGGTATTGTCAAAGGCGCCGCGCAAGGCGAGGGCCTCGGCAATAAGTTTCTCGCGCACATTCGTGAGGTCGATGCCATTGCGCACGTTGTTCGCTGTTTCGAAGACGGCGATGTGATTCACGTGGCCGGCAAAGTCAGCCCGCTCGCGGACATCGAGACGATCAATACTGAGTTGGCGTTGGCCGATCTCGACACGATCGAAAAAGGTATTCAGCGCGCCGAGAAAGCGGCCAAAGCACAAGATAAGGATGCGATTCGCGCTCGTGACTTGTTTAAGCGCGTGCGCGATGCCTTGAACGAAGGTATCCCGGCCCGAGCGGTCGGCTTGGACGAGCAGGAGCGACTGATCTGTCGCGAACTGCAGTTAATGACCATGAAGCCCGTGCTGTATGTCGCGAACGTCAGCGAGAGCGGGTTTACCGACAACCCGCTGTTGGCCGCGGTGCAGGAGCTCGCCGCGCGCGAGTCGGCGCAAGTTGTGGCCGTGTGCGCCGCGATTGAGGCCGAAATCGCCCAACTCGATGATGCAGATAGAAAAGATTTCTTGACGGAACTTGGACTGGCCGAGCCTGGTCTGAATCGCGTCATTCGGGCGGGATACGCGTTGCTCGGACTGCAGACCTACTTTACGGTTGGTCCGAAGGAAGCGCGGGCTTGGACGATTCGTAAGGGTTGCACGGCGCCGCAGGCGGCGGGTGTCATCCATACGGACTTCGAACGGGGTTTCATCCGGGCGGAAGTCATCGCGTACGACGACTACATCGCCGGTAAGGGCGAAGCAGGCGCACGTGAAGCGGGGAAAATGCGCCTTGAAGGCAAGGAGTACATCGTCCGCGAGGGGGATGTCATGCATTTTAGGTTCAACGTCTGACCGTCAGGAGCGTTATGCTCATGGCGGTGCTCGACCGGTTAGGATCGAAGCGGGGAAAATCAGTGAAATTATTCGGTATCAAGCACTTTGCGGTGCTCCTCCTCGGTCTGGCGCTGGCGGCGTGCGGCAGCAAGAGCGGCACGGCGACGAACTCGTCGGTTGGCGTCGGCATCGGTGTGTCGTTGGTCTCGCCCACCGGAACCACCCTCGTACAACAGGGCGGAACGCTGGAGATTGATGCCACGGTCGTCAACGACACCGGCAACAAGGGCGTCACCTGGACGATCACGGGCGACGGCACCATCGCGAGCAGTGATACCACTAAGGCGGTTGTGCAAACCCCGACCGGTGTGACAGGCTCGACCTTCGCGACGTTGACCGCGACCTCGATCACCGATCCGACGCAGTCGTCGTCGGTGACGATTACCGTGAACGGTGTCCCATCCATTCCGCAACCGGTTGTTTTCCCGGCCAACGAGGCGATTGCCTATGCGACCTATGTGTCGGTCGCGGGTGGTCTGGCGCCTTACACTTGGAAGGTAACGTCTGGAACACTGCCCGCCGGTCTGGCGCTCGACGGCAGCACGTCGGCAACGCTCGGTATCAGCGGTACGCCATCGGCCATTACCTCGTCCACGGTGACCCTCACGGTGACGGACGCGAACAATGCGACCGCCACGACGACGATTACGATCACGGTCAATGCCAAGACCGCATGCCTGTTGCAAGGGCGTTACGCCTATTCCATCGCAGGGTTCAAGAATGGGAACGTCGCGGTCCGCGCCGGATCGTTCTCGGTGGACTCCACCGGAGCCGTGACAGGCATTTTCGATGCCGTTGACTCCAAGACGGGCCGTCAGGCCGTGGTGCCGACGAACGGCATCTGCAAGACCTATACGCAGAATCGCGGCGTGATCACGTGGAGTGGCGGCGAGAGCTTTGACTATGTCTTGCAGAGCAATCTGCAGAACGGCCACATTCAGGAAAATGACGGGACCGGCTTTGGCGGTGCGGGCGAGTTGCGTGCGCAGACCACGACGGCATTCCCCCTGGCCGCGCGCGCCGGAGACTATGTCTTGGCCGCCGCTGGCGACGACGGCACGGGTCGCCGGTACGCGCTGATCGGTCGGTATACCTTGGGCGCCGATGGCACGGTGTCCGGATTGGTGGACGACGACGCCGCAACGCCGGTGGCCAACGCCACGCTGTCGGCGACGTTCTCCGACGCGGATGCGAACGGCCGCGGCACGGGCACCCTGACGGTTGGGGCGAAGTCCCTGCCGGTCGCTTATTACGTCGTTGATGCCACACATGCCGTCTTGGTCAGCACGTCGGCGACGTCGGGCGGTCCGCGAGTGTTGGGTGAAATCCGCCCGCAAGTCGGCGCTCCGAACCTTGATGCCACGGCATTGTCCGGGCCGGCCATTCTGAGCTTGATCGGATCGTCGCCCTCGTTGGGTCAGCCTCCCGCGTCGGCGGCAACCGTGGCCGTCGGTCGCCTTTCCGGCGCCGTGCCGGCCTCCGGTCTCGTCAATGTTAATTTGGACGTAACGGACCGCACGACGCCGTTGGTCAACAGCAGTTACACCGCGCAGGCGTACACGGTGACCGGCAGCGGGCGCGGCACGCTGACCGTCGGGACAGGGGCATCTGCCCGAAACTTCGTGCTCTACGCCGACGGCGCCGGTGGCGCAGTGGTGTTGGAACCCGTCAGTCTCGCGAACAACTTCGGCTTCCTTGAGCCGCAGTCCGGCGTGCCATTTGCAACGTTCCCGTCGGCGTATTACGTCGGTGGTACGGTCTATGCGGCGGCCAGTTCGCCGATCACGACGCTGCCCCAGTTGACGCTGGCGGCGGGCGCTGTCGGCGGTAACCTCACCGGGACCTACGCCGTCGATCCGTCGACGGGGCGTATCATCGCGGCGGTTAGCCGGAACGTTCTGGGCGGTACGGGGCTGGTGTTCTATTACGTCTCGCCGTCGAAACTGGTGGTCATTGGCGACGCGAATAACTCGATCAATTCGCAGTTGGCCTGGCTTTACCACTTCTAATGACCGGAAAGGGGTCTTTCCGCTTGACGGATCGGCCCCAGATCCACACAATTCGGCCCCTTCCCGGGGGTGCAGTTCTGCACTCCCGCGTGGCTAGGTAGCTCAGCCGGTTAGAGCACGGGATTCATAACCCCGGGGTCGCGGGTTCGATTCCCGCCCTAGCCACCA
>DAINQU010000013.1:0-90862 GCA_036742455.1 Steroidobacteraceae bacterium
GCCAACTGGATGATCCCCGGCAAGATGATCAAAGGCATGGGCGGCGCCATGGACCTCGTGGCCGGCGTCGAGCGCGTGGTGGTCGTGATGGAGCACGTGGCGCGCAAGAAAGACGGCACCACGGACCTCAAGTTGCTCGCCCAGTGCACCTTGCCGCTCACCGGACTCGGCTGCGTGGACCGCGTGATCACCGACCTGTGCGTGCTCGACATCACCCCGCAGGGCTTCGCGGTCGTGGAGTTGGCCCCGGGCGTGACGCTGGACGAAGTGCAGGCGAAGACCGGCGTGCCACTGCGGATGGCGTAACGGCTTTTCGCAGAAAGCCCGCTCAGACTCGGAGCGGGCTTAGGGACGGCGCTAACCCGGCGTCCGCACGGGGCTCGGCGAGTCGAGCACCAGCCGAAAGGCAAAACCGCGCTCACTCAGCAGTAATTCGGGCTGCGCGGGGTTGCGCTCCATCTTTTTGCGGATGGCGCGGATGTACGCCGACAGCGCCATCACGGTACCCGCCGGATCGTTGCCCCACAGATGTCGTATCAGCGCCGCCGTGCTGACGGGGCCGCTGCGCGCCTTCGCGAGGCACTCCACGACCTTCATCTCGTTGGGCGTCAGGGTGAAAACGACGCCGCGCTTGCGCAGCTCGCGACGTACGGTATCGAGCGACCACACACCGTCCAACAGCGTGACGACCGGTCCCGGTGGATACGGTCGATCCAGCACCAGTCGCACGCGATGCACCAGTTGCGCCGGCGTAAACGGCCGGGCGATGTAGTCCGTGACACCGAGCTCGAGCAGCTCGGTCAAAAAACTCGGTTCCAGTGTCGAGGTGAGCGCGATCAGCCGCGTCCCCGGCCGTGCGTGGAGCGCGTGCAGAAAGTCTCGGTCGACGCTTTGGAGGTCCGCCACCGACCACAAGATGAGTTCTGTCGGCCCGTCGTCGAGTCGCATCCGGGCACCGGGCAGGTCCGTCACGAAGGCCGTGCCCCATCCGAAGGCCGCCAACGGGGCAACGCAGGCCGCTCCCCGACCGCTGTCGCCGTCGATGACCAGTATCTGCGGCATCAGAGTCGTCGCACGACGCGGTGGTGGTAACTGGACGGCATCGGGTACAGCATGGGAGCATCATTGCTTCTGAAAACGCTTTCATACTAACAGACAATCCGTGACAGCGTCATGTAGGCGGAGCAGCATTCTTGTTAAGAAACTCAAAGAATGAGCCCGTACCGGCTCATTTTTTCGACAGCGCTGCATCCCTGCGCCGGACGCGTCAGGGCTAGCGCCGCCGATCGAGATAATCGCGTCCCAATTGGCGCCCGACGAACGCCAGTCCGAGCGCAAGCCCGACACCGATCCCGCCGATGCTCACGAGCCCTGCGCCGCCGCCGATCAGCACGGCGTGTAACCAGCCAAAGGTGGAGTCGCAACCGCGGGCGTAGACCGTGTCGAGCACATTCTTCGCCTTGTACTGAGTCTCGGCATCCACCGTCGTATAGAGCACGTCCCGACTCGGCTTTGAGAAGCCGAACTCCAGGGTCCGAGTCAGCACGTTTACGCCGAGCAGCATTCCGGCAACCGGCCAGAGCGCCAGCCCCGCAAAGGCCGCCGCCACGGTCAGCGCACTGATCACAAGCACGCCGCCGACGCCAACGCGCCGCGTCAACCACGGCGTCACGAGAAACTGGATCGCGAGCGAACCGGCATTGACCCACAGGTCGCGCTCCGCGAAATACGCGGTGCGCTCGGCACTGTTCGCAAAGAGATGCGCCGCCACCTGCGCCACCTCGATATACACCCACATCCCGAGCAACGAGCCGCCCGCGAGCAAGAGTGCGATGCGCCGCAGGTACGGGTTGGCCCAAACCATCCGCAGTCCGGCCAGCGCGCGACCGCCCACCGGCTCGTCAAAACGCAGGTGCCCATCGCGATCCGTGCCCCGCATCAGATACACCGACAGCAGCGCGCCCACCCCCAATAAGACCGCGGCGACCACCGTCAATCCCGTCGGCCCCAAATCCGTCGCCCACTGCCGGGCGAGCCAAGGGCCCATCACACCGCCCAAGCTGCCGCCCGCGGCGATGCGGGCAAACACCCGCTGCCCGTCCTCACGGCCCCAGAGATCGGCCATGAAGCTCCAGAAGGTGGACACCATGACGAGGTTGAACACCGCGACCCAAAGATAGAATCCCCCGGCGACCCAGCGGCTACCCGGCAACACGGCAAAGAGCACCGCGAAGCCTGCTAGTTTCAGCGCAAAGACGAGGTACAGCCCCGGCACCGACCAGCGCCGGGGGATGCGGGCGATCAAGGCCCCATAGACGGTGGCGACCGCGGCGCTCAGCGCAAAGACGGCCGTGGAGAGGTATTTGATCGACTCGCTACCGAGGCCCGCCACGAGGGAATCGCGCACCGGCCGAATCAGGTAATAGGCGGCGAGCAGCAGCGCGAAGTACGCAAACGAGACGGCCACGCGGCGACGATCCGCCGCGCGCGCCTCCGGCGATCCGACCGCCGTCACGGAACCTGCTGATCGATCGTGAGCCGAACGGCCTGTGCCCCGGGGGCGACTGCCGCTTGTCCGTAGACATCTCCGCTCGCCTGTTGGGGCTGCCCCGAGGCCGAGTAGCGCGCGACGATGACCAGTTGCTGGGCGTCCTTGATCGTGCGCCCCGGCATCATCGCGTCCTGCTCCGACAGGTCGATATCGAGCGGCAAGGCGGCCGATGCCAACCGCTTGGCGGCAAACGGCGGGCCTGGCTGCGTCGGATCCCGTGCCAGCACAAACAACGGCGCACCGGCGGGTATCTTGCCCTTCATCGCCGGGGCGACCTCAATGTGGACGTGAACGACTTTGCCGCCGGTCGCCGGCGCCGGCGCGGCGGCGCCGGTATCCGCGCCGCCTGCCCGCGCGACCGCAGTCGCCGCGCCCGGCGGCGAGATCCGGTCGAGCTCGGGGTCCGACTTGCGTCCCATCGCCTGATCGAGCTCGCGGATCCGATCGGCCAACACCGGCCGTATCTCCGCCGGCAGATCCTGGCGGATCAGCGTCATCCACCGATCGTGCGCCACGGTGTAGTTGCCCTTGGCCGCTTGCGCCATCCCGCCGTACCAGAGGGCTTTTTGATTGTTGCCGTCCATGGTCAGCGCCGTCTCGAACAACTCCCCCGCCTTGCCGTTCAGCGCGGACTGGTTCGTGACGGTGAGCGCCTCGCCGTAGGAGACGATGGCCTCGACGTTCTGACCTTTCGAGGCGTCGTAGGCATGCTCGAACGCGGCGGCGGCCTTCGGGAAATTGTTTTGCACGAAGTAGCTGCGACCGAGCATCAACCACCCGTCGACGTCGTCCGGGTTCTTGCTGAGGCGCGCCTCGAGTCGGCCGACCATCTCATCGATCGAATGCGGGGCATCCACGGCCGCCGATTGCGGCGCGGTCCAGCCGCGATTGCCGACCTTGGCGTAGAGCCCGCTGACCCCAAGGATGAGGACGAGCGCCGCGATGCCGACCGTCAATTGGCCGCGCACGGACCGATCGCGCATCAGCGGCACCACGACGAATGCCAACGCCACCGACAGGAGGGCCGCGGCCCAGAGGATAAAGTGATTCACGCGGACTCCTCGGTCTCATCGTCGAAGGGCTGCTTCGCCCGTCGCAGCACGGTGCGCACCACGATCCCGATGGTCAACAGCAGCAACAACCCCGGCGCCGCCCACAGCAATACCGTGCGCGCCGACAGCGGCGGGTCGTACAACACGAAATCGCCGTAGCGCGCGGTCAGAAACCGTTTGATGTCGGCGTCGCTGTCGCCGCGCGCAATCATCTCGCGCACCTCGCGGCGCAGATCGCCGGCGAGCGATGCGTTGGAGTCGGCAATCGTCTGGTTCTGGCAGACGAGGCAACGCAACTCGTTCGTCAGGTGCTCGTAGCGGTCCTGCAGGACCGGGTCCGGGAACGCGGCCTCGGTGTCGATGGCGTAGCCCACCGGCACGATGGCGAACGCGAGGGCCAGCAGCAGCGCGCTGCGACGGAGAGCGCCCATCAGCCACCTCCCTGCAAGTGCGGCGCGAATTTCTCAGCCCACACCGCTTCGGTGAGCGCACCGGCGTACTTCACGAGCACGCGGCCGTCGGCACCCACGAGGAAGGTTTCGGGGGCGCCGTAAACCCCCCAATCGATCGCCACGCGCCCCTCAGCATCCGCCACCGTCTCGGTGTACGGGTTGCCGAGTTGGCCGAGGTACTGCTGGGCGAGCGCATTGTCGTCCTTCCAGTCAATCCCGATGAACGGGATGCCGGCGCGCCGTGCAATAACCAACAAGGCCGAATGCTCCTCGCGGCACGACGGGCACCAGGTGCCCCAGACGTTGACGACGTACGGATGCCCCTTCAACGAGGCCGAGTCGAATTGCCGCGCGGTGTCTGCCACCGTCGGCAGCACGAACGCGGGGGCCGCCTTCCCGAGGAGCGGTGATTTGATTTCGCGAGGATCCAGTTTGCCGTCTTGGATCCGCACGAGCGCATAGGCAAACAACGCGCCCAAGACGAGGAACGCCGCGACCGGTGTGAGATAGCGCCACATGGATCAACCCTCCCCTGCGACGGCATCGGTGTCCGGCACCGCATCCACGCCGCGCCGATAACGCCGGTCCAACATCGCGAGCAACCCGCCGAGCGCCATGCAGACGCCGCCG
The DNA here is from genome assembly GCA_036742455.1 of Steroidobacteraceae bacterium. Classification (GTDB taxonomy): domain Bacteria; phylum Pseudomonadota; class Gammaproteobacteria; order Steroidobacterales; family Steroidobacteraceae; genus CAIKZZ01. Next base: position 4,686 of record DAINQU010000013.1, read on the forward strand.
AGCCAGATGTAGCGAACCAAGGGCTTGTACTGCAACCGCAGGCTCCACTTACCCGCCCCCAAATCGTCGCCCAAGGCGACGAACAGGTCGCGATTCCAGGCCACCGCGATGCCCGCGTGGGTCATGGCGTTGCTTTGCACTTTGAACTGGCGCTTCTGGGTCGTCAGTTCCGTGACCGGTTGTCCCCCGTGGGAAATCGCCACGTGCGCCTCGCGCGCCAGATAGTTGGGGCCCACCGCATCGTTGGTCGAGAGGAAGCGGAAATCGTAGCCGGCGATCGAGGTGCTGTCCCCCGGGCCCATGCTGACGTCTTTCTCGATTTTGTACGAGGCCACGCCCGACACGCCGATCACGAACAAGCCGATACCAAAATGCGCCACCGCCATGCCGAGCGCGGCGCGCGATTGCGTTTGGCGACGCAGCGCGCGTTGCACCGGCTGCCACAGCGACGAGGCCATGAGGAAGAACCCACCGCCAAAGCCGATGATCGTGAGCGGCACGCCGTAGCTGCCGTAGCAGCCAAAGGCCACGAGCGCGCCCAGCACGAGCCCGCCGATCGCAAAGCCGGCGAGCGTGCGCCCCTTGCCTGCGTACGACGCCCGCTTCCACGTGGCGTGCATACCGACGCCAACGAGGGCGATCAACGGCAGCATGGGGACGAGGAAGACGGTGTTGAAGTACGGCGGACCGACCGAAATCTTGCCGAGCTCAAACACGTCCATGACGAGCGGCCAGAGCGTGCCGAGCAGGATCAAGCCCGCCGCCGCCACGAGCAGCGCGTTGTTGAGCAGCAAGAAGGACTCCCGCGAGACCGGCGCGAAGCCGCCCTCCGACTGCAGGCTCGGCGCCCGAATGGCGTAGAGCGTCAGCGAGCCGACGATGAACGCCAGCAAGAGTCCCAACACGAACAGACCGCGCTGCGGGTCGGCCGCGAAGGAGTGCACCGAGACGAGGACGCCGGAGCGAACCAAGAAGGTACCGAGCAGGCTGAGGCTGAACGCGAAGATCGCCAAGAGCAGCGTCCAGTTGCGGAACAGCCCGCGCTTCTCCGTCACGGCGAGCGAATGAATCAGGGCCGTAGACGCCAGCCACGGCATAAACGAGGCGTTCTCAACCGGGTCCCAGAACCACCAGCCGCCCCAACCGAGCTCGTAATACGCCCACCAACTGCCGAGCGTAATACCGATGGTGAGGCACATCCACGCCGCCACCGTCCACGGCCGCGTCCAACGCGACCACGACGCGTCCATGCGACCGGAGAGCATCGCGGCCACGGCAAAGGCAAAGGCGACCGAGGTGCCGACATAGCCCATGTAGAGCATCGGCGGGTGCGCGGCCAGCGCCGGATCTTGCAAGATCGGATTGAGGTCAGCGCCGTCCGTCGGCACCGGGAAGTTGCGCGCAAAGGGACTCGACGTGAACACGGTGAACGCCAAGAACCCGAAGCCCACGAGGCCCAGTGTCCCGAGCACCCGCGCGCGGAAGGTGTCCGGCAAGCCCTTGGAGAACTGCGACACCAGCAAGGACCAGGTCGACAGGATGAACACCCACAACAGCAACGAGCCCTCGTGCGCGCCCCACACGGCGGCGATCCGGTACATCAGCGGCAACTCGTTGTTGGAGTTGTGCGCCACGTACTCGATCGAATAGTCGTGCGTGATGAACGCGTGCACGAGGATCAGAAACGCCAACAACACGAACGCGAAGACGCCGCGCGTGATTGACGTCGTCGCGCGCATCCACGCCGCATCCTGCCGATGCGCCCCAACAAGGCCGAGTACGGCCTGCAGCAGTGTCATCACCAGCGCGATTAAGAGCGCAAACGTGCCTAATTCCGGAATCATCGGGACTTCTCCACCGCCGGCGTTGCCGCGGGTGCTGCACTGTCAGGGGAACCGTCGGCCGCCGGCGGATGCTTCAACGACTTCGCCACTTCCGGGGGCATGTACTTCTCGTCGTGCTTCGCGAGCACCTCGTCCGCCATGAAGACGCCGTTCTTGAGTTCGCCGCGCGCGATGATGCCCTGCCCCTCGCGGAACAGATCGGGCAACAAGCCGGTGTACCGAACCGTCACGTTCTTCGCGAAATCGGTGATGGTGAACTGCACGTCGAGGCTACCGGGCGAGCGCACCACGCTGCCTTTGGCCACCATGCCGCCCACGCGGATCGATTTGCCGGCCGGTGCGGTCCCCGAGGCGACCTCACTCGGGTTGTAAAAGTACTGCAGGTTGCGATCGAAGGCCTTGAAGGCCACGGCCGCCGCCAAGCCCAAGCCCGTCAACACGGCGATCAGGGTCCACAAACGCTTGCGACGCGGGGTCATGAATGCGTCCCCATCACGGCGCACGCGACGATGCGGTCGCCGCAGCCATGGCCACTTGGCGTAACGCGCGCTCGCGCGCTTGCCGATGGGACTGCACGGCCGAGCCGACGTTCCAGGCGACGATCAGCGCCGCCAAGGCGTACGACGACCACACGTAGGCGGCGTACCCGCCCATTGCGAAAAAAGTCTGCACGTTCTACTCCTTCGCGCCGCGCGCGCCCATCGCGTCATGCAACCAATGGGCATTGCGTTCGCGGCGCAACACTTCGGCTTGCACCCGCACGCACGCGAGAGCCGCGTACAGGAAAGTGAAGCCGAAGAAACACAGGATCAAGGGGATCAACATGGACGGCGGCATCGCCGGGCCGCCGGCGCGAATCACGGTCGCGCCCTGGTGCAAGGAATTCCACCAGGTGACCGAAAAATGAATGATCGGCACGTTCACGACGCCCACCACCGCCAGCACGGCGCTCGCGCGGTCGGCCTTGGTGATGTCGTCGTACGCCGAGCGCAACGCCTGATAGCCGAGATACAAAAACAGCAGGATCAATTGCGAGGTGAGCCGTGCATCCCACGTCCACCACGTCCCCCACATCGGGCGACCCCAGATGGAGCCCGTCGCCAGACACAGCAACGCGAACGAGGCTCCGATCGGCGCGGTCGCGGCGGCCAATGCGTGCGCCAGCTTGATCCGCCAGACGAGTCCGACGGCCGCGGCGGTGGCCATCACGGTGTAACAGAGCAGCGACAACCACGCCGCCGGGGCATGCACGTACACAATGCGAAACGCGTCGCCTTGCTGGTAGTCCGCCGGGGCAAGCACGAGCCCGCCGTACACGCCGCAGACGATGAGCACCACCGCCGGAATGGCGTACCACGGGATCATCTTACCGGCGATGCGGTAGAAGTGTGGCGGTGAGGCCAGCTTATGAAACCAAGTCCAGGTACCCACGTATCGGTATCCTCGTCGTTATTCCAAGCTGATCCGCAGTGCAGCGGCGGTCGCAAACGGCGTTAACGTCAGCGCCAAAATCAGCATCGAACCGAGCAACCACAACGGCCCCGCGGCCGAGGGATCGCCGTGCAGCGCGAGGTCGGTCGCCCTAGCACCGAAAATCAGCACCGGCATGACCAACGGCAGCACGAGCAGCGACAAGAGCACACTGCCGCGCCGCGAGCCCACGGTGAGCGCAGCCCCCACCGAGCCGATCAGGCTGAGCACCGCCGTCCCCAGCGCAATGGAGCCCATGAGCACCCCATACGCCGTTCCGGCCGCGCCAAACGCCGTCGCCACCACCGGCGAGGCCAAGACCAGCGGCACGCCGCTCAAGAGCCAGTGCGCGACTGTTTTGGCCAGCACGAGTATGGCCAGTGGCTGACCGCTTAAGGTCAACTGCTCCAACGTGCCATCCTCCACGTCGGCGCGGAATAAGGACTCCAGCGCCAGCATGGAGGATAACAACGCGGACACCCACACAACACCCGCGCCGATGTCCGCAAGCAGCGACGGTTTCGGGCTGAGCGCGAGCGGAAACAGCGTCGCCACCATCAAGAAAAAGACCACCGGATGGGTCACTTGTTCCCAGCGTCGGAACGCGAGCGCAAGGTCGCGGCGCAAGACGAGCCCGGCGGCGGCCCACGGCGAGGTCATCGGCGCGTTCATGCGAGCACCAGTTCGCGCACCGTACCGGGCGCGAGATCGATGTCCGAATGGCTGGTCACGAGCGCGATACCGCCCGCTTGGGTGTGGGCGGCAATGATCGCCACCAAGTCCGCCACGCCGCGCCCGTCCAGATTCGTGAACGGTTCGTCCAACAACCACAACCGCGCTTGGGACAACAGCACGCGCGCCATGGCCACCCGCCGTTTTTGCCCCGCGGACAGCACGCGCGCCGGCAAATCCGCCTGCGCGGCCACGCCGAGGCGGGTCAACGCATCACGCAACGCAGGATCGCTCGTCGGGTAGCGCAGTCGCGTCGCAAAGCGCAGGTTCTCAAGCGGTGTGAGATCCCCCTTCAGCGCGTTCTCGTGCCCAAGATAAGCGAGCGCCGCCGCATAGCCGTCGCGATCCTCGCTGACCGGCTGGCCGCACCAACGAATCACCCCGTCCTCCGGCCACAGGAAGCCGGCCAACGTCCGCAACAACGACGTCTTGCCGCTGCCGTTTGGGCCTTTGAGGTGGATGAACTCGCCCGCGCGCGCCACGAAACTCACGCCCCGAAGGACGTGTCGCTGGCCTCGCCACAACTGCAGGTCATCGGCTTCAAGACGGGCGTCAGCGGGATCCGCCACAGAGTCGCTCCCACCTAGGCCAGGCGTTGGAAACACATCCCCGAACTATACCGCACCCGCGATGCGTTCCGGTTTCGGTTTGGGCAAGCGCCGCCCCGCCGTCAGCCCGCCGCGGGCGCGGCGTAGCGACGCAATTCCAGGCGCGCGATGCTCCGATTGTGCACTTCGTCCGGCCCGTCCACGAGTCGCATCGTGCGCGCCCGGGCGTACAGACTCGCCAACCCGAAATCGTCGGTGACGCCAGCGCCGCCGAAGGCTTGAATAGCCGTGTCGACCACGCGCTGGAACATGCGCGGCACGGCGACCTTGATCGCCGCAATCTCGGTTCGGGCGTTCTTGTTGCCGCCCTCGTCCATCAGCCACGCTGTCCTGTACACCAACAGCCGGCACGCCTCGATGTCGATGCGGCACTCGGCGATGCGTTGCTCCCACGTGGACTGCTCGGCCAGCGCGCGACCGAAGGCGTGCCGGGACTGCAGCCGCCGGCACATGGCCTCGAGCGCCCGTTCGGCGGCGCCGATCGAGCGCATGCAGTGATGAATCCGTCCCGGGCCCAACCGGCCTTGGGCGATCTCAAAGCCGCGCCCCTCGCCGAGTATCAGATGATCGGCCGGCACCCGCACGTTCTCAAAGCGGATCTCGACGTGGCCGGCCGGCGCTTCGTGAAACCCGAAGACCGGCAAGTGGCGCACGATGCGCACACCCGGCGTCGACGGCGGCACCAAAATCTGGGCGTGCCGACGGTGCGGCTCGGCCTCGGGGTTCGACACCCCCATGACGATCAGGATGCCGAGGTGCGGGTGCATGCCGTTCGTGGTCCACCACTTGTGGCCATCGACCACGTACGCGTCGCCGTCGCGGCGGATGCGCGTGGCGATATTCGTGGCGTCGGACGACGCGACGTCCGGCTCGGTCATGCAGTACGCCGAGCGGATCTGCGCCTCTAAAAGCGGCGCCAACCAACGCGCCTTCTGGGCCTCGCTGCCGTAGTCGTGGAGCAACTCCATGTTCCCGGTGTCCGGGGCGTTGCAGTTGAACACCTCCGGCGCCCAGTACACGCGGCCCATGATCTCGGCGAGTGGCGCGTACTCGACGTTGCGCAAGCCCGCGCCGTGGGTGGGATCCGGCAGGAAGAGGTTCCACAGACCGGCCGCCCGCGCCTTAGCCTGCAGCTCGCGAAAGAAGGACGGATAGCGGAAGTCACCGACCGCCGCCGGCGCCATCTCCGCCTCGAAGCGCGCCTCCAGCGGCACGATGTGCTCGGCCATGAACGCCTCGAGACGGGCGATGAGATCGAGGGTGCGGGGCGAGTGTCGAAAATCCATACCAGTCTCCTGCTCAGGCGAGCATGCCGCCATCGATGCGCAGCGTCGCCCCGGTGACGTAGGCGGCGGCGTCGCTGACGAGGTAGAGCGCCGCGCCGGCGATATCCTCCGGCTCGCCGATGCGCCGCAACGGGATTTGCGCCAAGGCGGCATCCCGCACCGGTCCTTCCGTCTGCAACACCGCCGCAAACTTCGTATTGATGAGGCCCGGCAGGATCGCATTCACCCGGATACCGAACGAGGCGCATTCGCGGGCAAAAGCCTGGGTGAGGTTCACGACGGCCGCCTTGGTCGCGCCGTACACGCCGATGCCGTCCATCGGTCGCTCGGCGGTCACCGAGGCGATGTTCAGGATGCAACCGCGGGACTGGCGCCGCAGGCGCTCCACCGCGTATTGGCTCATGTACCAATAGCCGCGGAAGTTCACATCGAGCGTCTTTTGGAACGCGGCCGGGTCCGTCTCGGTGACGGGACCGAACATGGGGTTCGTGCCGGCGTTATTGACGAGCGCGTCCAAGCGGCTGAAGCGAGCGTCAAACTCCGCCCAGAACGCCGCGATGGAGGCCAGGTCACCGACGTGACAGGCGATGGCAGTGGCCTGTCCGCCGCTCTCGCGGATCGACGCGGCGACCTGCTCGCAGGCCGCAAGACGCCGACTGGACACCACCACGTGCGCGCCGTTCGCGGCAAGCGTTCGGGCGATGGACTCGCCGATGCCGCGGCTCGCACCCGTCACCACGGCGACGCGGCCGGCCAGATCGAACAGTTCGGACGCTTTCACTGACGCTCCTTCGGGAGGCGACGATCCGTCGCCGGGCCACGGCACACCGCACGACGCAGGCGCCCGAGGGATCTCAGTATAGCGAGGTCAGCGCGTCGCGCTGCGTCGCTCACCGGGGCGAGTCCGCCCTCGCCCCGGTGTCGATCGGATCAGTGAAACTGCCCCTCTTCGGTCGATCCCTTCATGGCGGTGGTGGACGAGGTACCGCCCGTGCAAACCTGGGTGACCTCGTCGAAATAGCCCGCGCCCACTTCGCGCTGGTGCCGGGTCGCCGTGTAACCGACGGGCTCCGCCGCGAACTCGGCTTCCTGGAGTTCCACGTAGGCGGCCATCTGGCGGGCCTTGTAGCCGCGCGCGAGCTCGAACATCCCGAAGTTAAGCGCGTGGAAGCCGGCCAGCGTGATGAACTGGAACTTGTAGCCCATGGCACCCAGTTCCCGTTGGAACTTCGCAATGGTGGCGTCGTCGAGCTTCTTGCGCCAATTGAACGACGGCGAGCAGTTGTAGGCGAGCAGCTTGCCCGGGTACTGCGCGTGGATCGCCTCGGCGAAGCGGCGGGCCTCGACGAGATCCGGCTTGCCGGTCTCGCACCAGATCAAGTCCGCGTACGGGGCGTAGGCCAGTCCGCGCGCAATGGCTTGCTCGAGACCCGCGTTGACGTAGAAAAACCCTTCGGCGGTCCGCTCCAGGGAGGCGATGAACGGGCGGTCCCGTTCGTCGATGTCGGAGGTCAACAGGTTCGCGGACTCGGCGTCGGTCCGGGCGACCAGCAGCGTGGGCACGCCCGCGCAGTCGGCAGCGAGGCGCGCGGCGACCAGTTTGCTCACCGCCTCCTGCGTGGGCACGAGCACTTTGCCGCCCATGTGGCCGCATTTTTTCGCGGACGACAGTTGGTCCTCGAAGTGCACGCCCGCGGCGCCCGCGGCAATCATCGCTTTCATGAGTTCAAAGGCGTTCAGCACGCCCCCGAAGCCGGCTTCGGCGTCGGCCACGATCGGCTGCAACCAGTCGATGCTCGCGTCGCCTTCGGCATGGTGCAACTGGTCGGCGCGCAGGAGCGTGTTGTTGATCTTGCGTACCACTTCGGGGACCGAGTTGGCCGGATAGAGCGACTGGTCCGGGTACATTTCGCCGGCCAGGTTCGCGTCACCCGCCACCTGCCAACCGGACAGGTAAATGGCCTTAAGGCCCGCTTTGACCTGCTGCATGGCCTGGTTGCCGGTGAGCGCACCGAGGGCGTTGACGAAGGGCATCTCGTGCATGTGGCGCCACAGCTTTTCGGCGCCCAACCGCGCCAAACTGTGCTCCACGTGGACCGAGCCACGCAGGCGGACGACGTCGTCGGCGCTGTAGCCACGGCGAACGCCGTGCCAACGGGGATGAGTGGCCCATTCGTGGGCCAGTTCTGCGGCAGTCTGAAAGGTCATGGCGGTCTCCTCACGGGCTCAAGCTGAGTCGGTGAAAAAATCCTATGTGAAATCTGGCTGTCAGGTTCACAATAGAAACTTCACATTGTGAAATTCACAAGAGTTCACAACGGAGTCCGTATGTCCGTCGCCCCTCGCCAAGCCCATTTTTTCGGCGCCAAGCTCAAAGGCCTGCGCAAGCGCAACGGTCTGACGCTCGACGAATTGTCGGCCCGCTGTGTGCAACTGAACGTCGAGCTCGCGCCCTCCACGTCGTATCTGAGCATGATGGAGAACGGTAAACGCTCCCCGTCGCGCGACCTGCTCGACTTGTTGGCGCGTGTCTTCGGCAAGGCCCCCGAGTGGTTCTTGGACGATTCGCAGGACCCGCCGACCGCCGCACCCCGCCCCGGCCGTCGATCCGATCCGATCGACACGGCGGCCCCGCTGGAACCCGCGTTCTTGTTCTCCAAAGGCTTGCTGCAAGCCGCCTTGCCGGAGCTCCTGGCGCAAACCGGGACCAGCGGTCGGCATTTCGCGCAACTGCTGATCCGCGTCTGGCAAGAGACGAAGCAGAACGATTTTCCGGAAATTGAGCGCGCCGCCGAAGAGGCCGGCGGCCGACGCATGCCGTTGTCGGTGGAAGATCTGATCGAGATCTGCCACGCCCACGGCTTGCGATTGCAGTGGTCGGACGGCGAACGCGCCGCCGACGGGCGCACCCTCTTGCGCGCCCGCTACGAGGCACCCGGCACGCTCATCGTGAATCGCCGCATGAACCAGCGCGAGGAGCGGCTGAAGTACGAACTCGCCTTCTTCCTCGGTCACCAAGTGCTGCACGGCGGTGACGGGATGATCTCGCCGCACACCGCGTCTGGCATCTTGGGCGACGACATGTCCGAGCAAACGCGCCCAGGGATGGCCGCGCAAGACGTGCTCTACGCCTGGCGCGATTTTGAGTGCAGCATGTTTGCCGGGGCGTTGTTATGTCCTCGCCAGCCGTTCCGACAGTACTTGATGCGCGAGTCCCACAGCGTCACCGCGTGCTCGAAACTCGGCGTGACCCCGGCGGTGGTGATGCGCCGCATGACGGCCGTCTCACCGTATCGGCACTGGCATTTCTTTGACGGGTATCCCCCCGGCTACCTGCGGGCGGTCTATCGCGGCAACGGGATTGCCTTGCCGTGGGGCAACATGAGTCTCGTTCCCGACCCGTGCCCGCGTTGGGCGGTCTTCAAACTGTTGCAGGAAGATGCCCCCACGGGCTCGACAGGCCGCGCACCCATCTCGCAGATCTCCGTCATGGATGCGGGCCTTGGGCCCCGGCTGTATTGCTGTCACTCGTTGCACACGAAGGACGCCGGGCATCAACCGCACGTGCTCTCGGTCGGCATTGATCTGGCGCCCGCCTTGGAAGCGCAGGGACTGCCGGCCGAGGAACTGATCGCCTCGGTGGCCTCGGCGTGCCGTCGCGGCAAGGGTCAAGCCAACTTAAGCCCGGCTGTGCGAGACGCGTTGCTCACCGTTGCGCGGGTGCAGAACATCGCGTGGATCGCCGATGCCGCCGAGCGTCCCGCGACCTTGATCTGTCCGCGCAGCGGCGCCTGCCCATTGCACACACCGTGTGCCGGTGCGCGCCACGAGGGCCTAGGCAACATCGATAAAAAGGCGCGCTGAAACCTGACGCGTGGCGCGGTAACCGCTATCATGCTCGCCGTCTGCGCGGGTGGCGAAACTGGTAGACGCAGCAGACTTAAAATCTGCCGCCGAAAGGCGTGCGGGTTCGATTCCCGCCCCGCGCACACCTCCGATCCGGTATCGACCGCGCCTCAGTAGCGCGGTCGCCGACGGGCCGCTGCCGGCGCCGGACCGCGCCCACGCGGCGTGTCCTCCACCGGTGAAATATCGAGCGGCTTACCCTTCAGACGCAACTTGCGCAACTTCGTGATCAGCGCCGGCGGCAGGTCCGGCAAGCTCACCAGCGTGTGCTCGTCGTAGATATCGATCTTGTTGATCTGCGATCCGGCCAGATCCGCTTCGTGCGCGAGCAATCCGACGATGTTGCCGGGTTGTACGCCCTGCATGCGGCCCACTTCCAAGCGATAGCGTTGCTGACGCTCAAAGCGCCGACCTTTGCCACCGCCTTCGTCGCTCGGGCCGTCTGCGAACATCGCCTTGGTGGCGGGTGCGCGCTTGCCTTTGCCACGCGGCTCGGCATGGCCGCCGTCATCGCTCTCGCGCGCGGCCGACGGTTCGCCACTGCGATCGGGCAGCAGCAAGGAGTGTCCGCCCTGACCGAGGCCGGCAAGAGCCGCCGCGATATCCAATAAATCGGCACCGGTTTCGTGTACGTATTCTTCGATGATCGCGCGGTACATCGCGTGCGGCGGCGAGGTCAACGCAGCGGTCAGGCCGGTCTTCCACTTCTCGACGCGCTTCCGGTTGACGTCGTGCACGCTCGGCAACGTCATCTGCTCGATCGGCTGGCGCGTCGCCCGCTCGATGATCCGCAGCATGTGTCGCTCGCGCGGGGATATGAACAGGATCGCCTCACCGCTGCGACCGGCACGTCCCGTGCGACCGATGCGGTGGATGTACGACTCGCTGTCGTACGGTACGTCGAAGTTCACCACGTGACTGACGCGCGGTACGTCGAGGCCACGGGCGGCCACGTCGGTCGCGACAATAATGTCGATCTTTCCCGACTTGAGCGCTTGGACGGTCCGTTCGCGTTCGTTCTGTTGGATGTCGCCGTTCAACGCCGCGGCGCCAAAGCCACGCGCCTCCAGTTTCTCGGCCAACTCGACCGTCGATTGCTTGGTCCGCGTGAAGACGAGAATCGCGTCGAACGTCTCGACTTCCAAAATGCGCGTCAAGGCGTCGAGTTTGTGCGTGCCCTCGACCATCCAGTAACGCTGGCGGATGTTGGTGGCGGTGCTGGTCTTCGCGCGGATGTTGATGACCCGCGGGCTGCGCAGGTGGCGATCGGCAATGCGGCGCACACCCGGCGCCATCGTCGCCGAATACAGCGCGATCTGTCGGGTCTCCGGCAAACGCGCCAAGATCGACTCGATCGGATCGACGAAGCCCATCTGCAGCATCTCGTCGGCTTCGTCGAGCACGACGCAATTCACCGTCGACACGTTCAACGTGCCGCGTTCCAAATGGTCGATCACACGACCGGGCGTCGCCACGATCACGTGGGTGCCGCGCTTTAGCGCGTTCAACTGCGGCGTGTAACTCTGCCCGCCGTAGATCGGCAAGACGTGAAAGCCGGGCATGTGTGCCGCGTACTTCTGAAACGCCTCGGCAACCTGGATGGCCAGTTCGCGCGTCGGCACGAGAACGAGCGCTTGCGGCTCGCGCCGCGCAATATCAATGCGCGCGAGGATGGGCAAGGCGAAGGCACCGGTCTTACCGGTGCCGGTCTGCGCTTGGCCGAGCAAATCGCCGCCCTCGAGCAACGCCGGTATGCAGGCGGCCTGAATGGGCGACGGCGATTCGTAGCCGACGTCAGTGAGCGCTTGGAGGATCGACTCGGGCAGGCCGAGGTCGGAAAAGCGAACCGCTTCCGTCGCGGAGGTGGTCATAGGGGTATCCGCACGGGGGGGTAGGCCAAGCAGTGTAGCGGAAATGTGACGCTACAGCCACTTTCCAGGACACCCTACCCTCCTGCCAGCCCGTTCGAACGTCCCCGGGAAGCGCCGTTCCCGGGGACGTCGACCGAATCGACGTTAGAAATGCGCGTCCAACGAGAGCAAGAAGTACCGGCCCATCAGGCCAGAGAAGTACTGCGAAACACCCGTTGCATAGTTACCGCCGGAACCTGCAATCGCCGGAAACGGGGGCAACTTATTGAACACGTTATCGACGATGACTCGGGCTGTGACGTCATGCGGCAACTCATACGAGAGGGTCGAATTGATGACCCACCACGGATGCACCGTCATGTAGTTCTGGTAGTTCACCGGGTTCGTATTCGAGAAATTCGCCGAACCGGTGTAAAGCCCTTGCCAATCCCACGCGAACTTGCCGTGGTGATAGATCGCGTCCAGCGAGCCGCGACCCTTGTTCGTACCGATCTGGCCCGCCGTCTCCTGAACCGGCACCGAACCGATCTGAGACGTCAGCTTGCGCGTATCGAGGTAATTAGCACGCAGCGCCATGTCGCCAAGACCCTGCGGCAGGTCGAAGCGGTAATCCGCGCCGAGTTGTACGCCGGTGAAGTGTAGAACGCCCGCGTTCACGAAGCCCTGCTCAAAGTTGACGACCTGATGTGTCTTTGGGTCGCGCTGGAACAGCGAGCAGTACTGGTTATTGGGGTAGCTAGTCGCGTCGTAGCAGGAGTCCATGATATTTGTCAGCGACAACGACGAAATCGCGTTGGTCAGATTGATATCGATGTAATCGACCGTCAGGTTCAAGTGACGAATCCAACGCGGCTGGATCACGACGCCCACTGACTGCGACGCGGCCGTTTCACTCGTTAAATGCGTGTTACCGGAATTTGAACCGAGAGCGGTCGCGTTAACCACGTTCGAATTGAAACTTGCAGGGATACCTGCAGCGGCACAGTTCTTCGCGCGAGTTGCTGGATCCAAGCCCTGACCGATGAAATTCACGTCGCACGGATCGTTGGCGAAACTATACGTCGGCACCGATGGCAAGAACAGTTCCGTAATAGCGGGTGCGCGAATGGAATGCGTCTTGTTGCCGCGGAACATGAGGTCTTGGATGGGCGACCAGTGTAAACCGGCGGTCCATGTGGTCGAATTACCCGCGATCGTGTTGTCTACGCGACGAGCAGCGGCCTCAAACTCCGTGGAACGCAGGAGCGGCAGATTCTGCGCGACCGAGGTGAGCGGGATCAGCACTTCACCGAAGAGTTCATTCGTGCGGTAAGACCCAGCGATCGGAAGCACCGCGGCACTTTCGCCGTACGCACCCGTGTAGAAGGAATCCGGACGGAAATCCGCACTTTCGCGCCGGTTCTCATACCCCAAAGAGCCCTTCGCCTCTCCGGCCGGCATCTGGAACAGCCCACCACTGATATTGGCGACGAAATCACGCTGAGTGGTGATCGACGAAGCCGTCGCGAGGTGCGTAATGTAGTCGCGCGCCGCCTGGCTAGGCGTGCCTGCACCGAAAAGGTCCAACGGCGCACAGTTTGAGGACACGGATGACACCGGTGCATTCACTGCACCCGGCGCGCAAACGATATTGCCGTTAGCGTCCTTCACCGCATTCACTGCATTGAGGAAGTTCTGCCAGATGACAGAGGGCTGAACCGCAGTGTTGCGGTTGTAGCCCCAGTTGCCCGAGACTTCCCAGCGGTACTCGTGGCCCGAGAAATTGAACTTGCCGTCCGCGCCCAAAACGAAGCGGTCGGTGATTTGATCACCTGTCGCCACGCCACTCTGGAGATCCATATTGGCTCGAGACAGGTAGAACGTGTGGTTGTTCCAATTCGGATCCTGGTACGCCCCAAAGGACGGATTTGCGCCGTAGGCGTTCAGTGCGGACTGGATCAGCGCGCGGTCGCCCGTGGTTAGGAACGGATTGTTGATGTCGATCTTAACGCTACCGTTCGGCTGCCCGGCAGCACCGAAGAAATAGGTGTTGTATTGCGGCTGCGCAATAAGATTCTGGGCGTGTGTCGAGGAGAACCAGCCTTCACCAAACAGTCGCACCTGATCGTTCAACTGATACGAGCCCAAGACCTGAGTGTTGAGCTTTTGCAGTGGCGAGAGCAGATTCGACGTTTGCGACAGACGCTCGCCGTCACCGTTTGAGGAGAAGACCGGATTGTTGTAGAACGTCGAACCGAGGTTGTAGGGAACGAGTGACGTGCCCGAATGCGGGACGCTCGGGAAGGCGAGAACCTGTCCCGCTGCATTCGTCACGCCGAACGCCGATGCCGGAATTCCGATACCGGGCGCAAAGAAGAAATCGTCGACCAACGGCACCCCGCCAAAGTTGATGCCGGTGACTGTCAGTCCCGACACCAAGGTCTGGGTATACGTTCCGGCATTGAGCGGCTTAATGAACGACAGGTCCTTGGCATATTCCGGACGATCGGTGCCGAGCAGGCCCTTGGCGTCAGAGTACTCCGCCGACCACGTCACGTTACCCTTGCCGTCAGCGAAGTTGGTACCCCACAGGGCGCGTATACGCCGCGAGGCGGCGTCGGCGCGGCTGGACTGACCGGCCTGAACGTCGAGGTCGAAGCCCTCGTAGTTATGTTTCAAAATGATGTTGACGGTACCGGCAATGGCATCAGCACCATAAATCGGCGCGCCGCCGACCGAAATAGTCTCCACGCGTTCGATCAGTTTGGTCGGAATGACGTTTAGGTCAACCTGACCGCCCGGCGATACGGCGCCGCCTGCAGCCGGCGAGTTGCCTGAGACGAAGCGCCGGCCGTCGACCAATGTCAGCGTGCGCTGTGAGCCTAAGCCGTAAAGATCGACATAGCTTTGAGCGATACCGTTGGTTGATTGCACATTCGATGCGTTCGACGGCGGTACACCGAAGCCCGGCAGCTCCGACAGCGCAGCGCCCACATCGGTGTACCCGCGCTGGTCCATCGTTGCTGCAGATATGACCGTAGTGGGCTCTAGGCGATCAAGGTCCGGGCGCGCGATGCGCGAGCCGGTAACGACCACTTCCTCGAGCACGTCATCCTTGTCTTTGGCCGCTTTCTGCTGCGCGTCCGCCAACGTCGCGGCGACGGTCATGGCGAGCAAAGACGACACTACAGCGATCGTTCGCTGGCGATTTCGAGACCCTGAAACCACGTCATTCATGAACAATCCCCTGGCGCGTTGCGTTTGAGCAACTTAAATTTCAGAATTATGAAAAGAGTCTCACAATACAATTACCGCGGTCAATAACGCCGTGACTTAACTTCACAGCCCTTTGTCGCGCGTAGGCCACACTGTACTGGACAGTTGAAGCAGTCTGCGCAACACCGCGAATTCACGCTACGCTCAGTGCACATTCCAAGAATCGAAGGGGTAACTCATGGATCGTCGCGGTTTTCTCGCCTCAGTCGGCGCGGTCGGAGTGGTGGCAACAGCATCGGTCGCGAAGGCCAAGAATGCCCCGAGTTTCGATCCGACTGAACGGTCTATAGGCGAATTGAGCGAGGCGATGATCCAAGGGGCGACCACCTCGCGCGCGCTGGTGCGCGCCTATGTCAGCCGCATACATCGTTTTGATCAGGGCCCGGACGGATTGCACGCCGTCTTGGCACTCAATCCGGATGCTGAGCGCGCCGCTGCGCAGTTGGATTCCGAACGGGCCGCCGGCCATGTCCGCGGACCACTGCATGGTATCCCGCTGCTACTCAAGGACAACATCGAATCCAAGGATCCACTACCGACTACTGCCGGGTCACTGGCGCTAGCGCAATCATTCCACGACGCAGATGCCCCGCTGGTGGCCCGATTGCGCGATGCCGGCGCCGTCATACTCGGTAAAGCCAATCTCAGCGAGTGGGCCAACTTTCGCTCCAACCACTCCTGCAGCGGCTGGAGTGGCGTCGGTGGCCAAACCGGCAACGCCTACGATCGCCGTCGGAATCCATCAGGCTCCAGCTCCGGCTCCGGGAGCGCAACAGCAGCGAGTTTCTGCGCCGCTGCCATCGGCTCGGAAACCGATGGATCAATCCTTTCGCCGGCAGCGAACAATGGCGTTGTAGGATTGAAGCCAACTCTAGGACTGGTGAGTGGACGCGGCGTCGTGCCGCTGTCACCTCGGCAAGATACCGCAGGACCCATGGGCCGCTGTGTGGCAGACGTCGCGATCTTAGCCGAGGTCATGGCCGAGCAATCGCTACGCTATCGCGGCAAAGCCGGGCGCCTGACGGGCTATAGCCTGAAGGGGCTGCGTGTCGGGGTAATGCCGTTAGACGAATCCGCTCATACGATGACCAGCAATTTACGCACCGCGGCACTCACAACGCTGCAGAACGCGGGCGCTGTACTCCTCCCGTTGGACAATCCACCCAGCTTCCGAGACATGGGCGAACCCGAATGGGAGGCGTTGCAGTACGAATTCAAAGACGCGATTAACATCTACTTATCGCAATTGAATCCGGCCCGAGTCCCTCATCGCAACTTAAAAGACTTAGTCGCGTTCAATCAAGCCGAGGCTGGCCGGGAGTTATCGTTATTCGGTCAAGACATATTCGAAAGTGCCGATGCGAAGGGTCCATTGACGGACCCCGCGTACATCGCCATCCGCGAGCATTTGAACCAACTTGCCGATATCGACGGTCTCGGAGCACTTTTTAGCCGCTCGGGTGCGGACATCCTCTTCGCTACCGGCGGCGGTCCTGCAAGCTTGATCGATCCGCTATGGGGCGACCGCGGTGCCGGAGGTGGCGGCGCGCCGATCGCTTCGGCTGCCGCAATCGCCGGCTATCCGAGTTTGAGTCTGCCCGGCGGCATGATTCATGGTCTTCCCGTCGGTCTCACCCTCGTGGCGCCGCGTTTTGAAGACGGTCACCTGCTACAAGTCGCGTACGCTCTTGAACAACGCTTGAACGCGAGAAAGCCACCCGCAATTGGTTGATTGAACTCTGAGGTTCGCTATGCGCTATTCCTTCAGGCTCTTGCTGTGTTTTGTCGGGCTCATACCCAGTGCGGTATTGGCGTCGACACCCCTCGTCGTCTTACAAAATCCCACCCTCAGCGCAACCCATATCGCATTCGCGCACGCCGGCCAGATTTGGACGGTACCGCGAGAAGGCGGACGCGCCAGCCGTCTCGTCACGGGACAATCAGCCAACGACTATCCGGTGTACTCGCCGGACGGTCGCTATATTGCCTACGCCGGCACATACAACGGCAACACCGATGTCTACGTCGTTGACGCTAGTGGCGGTGAGCCGAAACGCCTCACCTATTATCCCGGCGTCGACGTTCCGGTCGCATTTACACCAGATGGTCAGCACGTCCTGCTGAGATCCATGCGCTCCAGTCCGCGCGATCTACCAAAGCTCTTTGAAGTGCCCATCACCGGCGGTGTCCCGGAGCCCCTACCGCTGCCTACGGGTGTGGAGGCTGCTTATTCGTCGGACGGTCACCACCTCGCTTATACGCCGTTTAATCAATGGCAACCCGCGTGGAAAAAATACCGTGGCGGCCAGACCAGCCGGATCTGGGTCGCTAATCTGAGTGATTCGAAGGTTACGCCTATCCCTCGCGAGAACTCGAATGATGGGCATCCTGCCTATTACGGCTCTGATGTGTACTTTTTATCGGATCGAGACGGCACGGTAACGCTGTATCGATATGACGGTCGCATCGTTCAACGCGTCCTCGACAATGCTAAGGGACCGGATTTCACGGGTTTAGGCGCGGGACCTGGCGGACTCGTGTACACCCAATTCGGTTCTTTGCATCTGTATGACCCTGTCAGCGGGCAAGCGCGTGCAGTGCCTGTCGATATCCGCGACGAACCGATGGAAACGCGCCCACACTTTGAGCCCGTGGATACGAAAGCCGTACTGGCGGCGGCACTCTCCGCGAACGGCAAACGCCTTTACGTGGAAACACACGGCGAGATCTTGTCCATCCCTGCCGAGAAGGGAGACGTACGTAACTTGACCCATAGCCCGGGCACCGCCGATCGCTCTCCATCCCCCTCGCCTGACGGCAAGTCCGTCGCTTGGTTTTCCGATGAATCGGGCGAGTATGCGCTGCATGTTGGCAGCGTTGATGGGAGTGCGCCCCTACGCCGCATTAACTTGGGTACGCCGCCGTCGTTTTACTATCACCCCACCTGGTCACCCGATAGCAAAAAGATTGCTTATACCGACAAGCGCCTGAACCTGTGGTTCGTGGACCTAGAAAACCCGACACCGGTCAAGGTCGACACCGACCGCTACGATAGTCCGCTCTTTCAGATGACGCCGGCGTGGTCGCCAGACAGCGAGTGGCTGGCCTATACGAAGCAGCTGAAGAGCCACTTGCACTCACTCCATGTGTATTCGGTACGGGAGCATCACTCTCGTGAAGTGACCGACGGCGCCAGTGACGTTCGTACACCTCAATTTGATCGAACCGGTCAATGGCTCTACTTCGTTGCATCAACGGATGAGGGCATTGGCGCAGGCTGGCTCGATATGAGTAGCTTAGGCCGAGCGCGCTCTGCGGCCATTTATGCCGCCGTTTTGAAGCGCGATGGGGTGTCGCCGGTGGCCCCGGAGAGCGATGAAGACGTTGACTCTGCCACGCCGGAGAGCACGGCCGATAAAAAGACCACCCCCGTTGTACGGATTGATTTCGATGACATCGGCGAACGGATAGTGCGCTTACCGCTCGCGAGTGCCAACTACACGGGCATTAATCTGGCCAACGGGCCAGACCTCCTTGCCCTAAGTACCGCGACTGCCGTAACGGATACCGACTACCTGAGCCATGATGAGGACGGCCGCGGTGTAACCGTCACCCTCTACGACTTTAAGCGTCGTAAGGGAATACCGTTCGTTGACGGGGTCGAATCCGGCACGTTTACGGTGTCTGCCGACGGTACGCACGCGGCATACGCCGCGGACGACAAGTGGTTCATCGTATCCACCGATAAAGCGCCCAAAGCAGGTGACGGCGCAATCAAACTGTCAGAGGCGCGACTTTGGGTGGAACCGCGCGCCGAATGGCGCCAGATGTATCACGAGACATGGCGCATTGAGCGAGATTTCCTTTACGACCCGAACGCTCACGGCTTGAATTTACAACTCGCAGAACGCGCTTACGCACCCTTTTTGGAGGGTCTGACGAGTCGTGCTGATTTGACGGCGCTAATGCAGGAAATGACCGGATTAATCGGTGTGGGACATACGTTCGTCGAGGGCGGCAGCAGCCCAGTCGGAGAGAAGGTCCCCGTAGGCATGTTGGGCGCAGACTTTGTCGTGAATAACGGCCGCGTGCAGTTTTCAAGAATACTGATTGGCGACCCGTGGAATCCGGCGGCCACGTCACCACTGAACCAGCCCGGTGCAATGGTCAAAGCCGGCGAATTTCTCATTGCCGTTGATGGCCATCCCGTCGATGCGCATCACGATGTCTACGAATCTTTCGAGGGCCTCGCGGGTCGTCAAGTTCGCCTGACAGTCAGCAGCAAGCCTGATGGCAAAGACGCGCGTCAGGTAATCGTTGTGCCCATCGCCAACGAGAGCGCGTTACGCCTTTACGATTGGATGGAGCGTAATCGTCGACATGTGCAGGAGCGCACCGGCGGGAAAATTGCCTACGTTTACCTACCGGATACGGCCTCAAACGGGTACCCGAATTTCAATCGCTATTTTTATTCTCAGGTCGGCAAGCAGGGCGTGATCTTGGATGAGCGGTTTAACCATGGCGGAGACATCGCTGACTTCATCGTGGACCAATTGAGAAAAACACCGCAAATGATCAATAGCACGCGCGAGGGCGAAGACACCGTCGAACCGGCTCAAGCCATCTTCGGGCCAAAGGTCATGATCATCAATGAGATGTCCGGCTCCGGCGGTGACGCTTTACCCTGGCTCTTCAAGAAGGCCAATTTGGGCCCCTTAGTGGGCACCCGTACCTGGGGCGGACTCGTCGGCATATCCGGTTACCCACCCCTCATCGATGGAGGAAGCGTGACTGCACCGCGTTGGGCAATCTACGGCACTGTCGGCGCGTGGGAAGTGGAGAACAGCGGGATTGCACCGACTCTCACCGTGGAACAGGACCCTGCGCTCATGCGTCTGGGCGGTGATCCGCAGTTAGATGCTGCGATTGATGCGGCGATGACTGAACTCGACGCACATCCTGTGGCAACCTTTCAGCGGCCAGCAGCACCTGACTTTAAACCGGTCATTCCAAGTTTCGAGCCTTAAGGCATAGAAGACTCCTGTCGTGGTGGCGTTAACTGCCACGACAGGCACGCCCGCAGTCCGTAACTGAAGCGAACCTACTGGTGAAAGAGATTAAAGAAGTGGAGCGGGAAACGAGGCTCGAACTCGCGACCTCAACCTTGGCAAGGTTGCGCTCTACCAACTGAGCTATTCCCGCACACGATCACAACTCTACCCCGACCTCCACACCGATCGGGCGACTGTTTGGTTCAGTCCGCTGATAAGTGATGGAGGCGTCGCCGAGAATCGAACTCGGGTACACGGATTTGCAATCCGCTGCGTAACCACTCCGCCACGACGCCGACAAACTGGAGCGGGAAACGAGGCTCGAACTCGCGACCTCAACCTTGGCAAGGTTGCGCTCTACCAACTGAGCTATTCCCGCCCGCGGCGATCACGAAATTCTAACGAAAAACCCTTCAGAGTCAAGATTCATTTCACACTTTCGTCACGCGCCATGAGCTCTGGCCATGCCGCTTGCAGGTACGCGACCATCGACCACAGTGTCAATACAGCCGCAACCGCCGTGAGACCGAGGCCGATTGTGTACACCGGCAGTCCGAGCCAGTCCTCGCGGAACAACAGCATCGACAGACCGACGATTTGTGCGACGGTTTTGACTTTGCCCAACGCGCTCACCGCGACCTTATGCCGCGACCCGATGCCGGCCATCCATTCGCGCAAGGCCGATACCGTGATCTCGCGACAGATGATGACCGTGGCGGCCAAGGTTACGTACCACACGGGATTGCGACTGACGATGAGCACGAGGGCAACGGCCACGATCAACTTATCCGCCACCGGGTCCAAGAACGCGCCCAAGCGCGATACCTGCCCCAGCCGCCGGGCGATGTAGCCGTCGAACGCATCCGTAATACCGGCCACCGCGAACAACAACCCCGCGACGACGTCCGCACCGGAATACGGCAGCAAGAACGACGTGACGATGAGCGGAATGAGCAAAATCCGCAGCACGGTCAGCAAATTCGGAATGGTGTACGGCGTCACGATTACTGATCCGGATGCAGGTGTTGATAGATGGCCTCGGCCACCCGTGGGCCAATGCCAGGGACTGCCGCCAAGTCGCCGACGCCCGCCCCGAGTATGCCTTGCAGACCGCCAAACCGCTTGAGGAGTTCCCGGCGTCGCGCCGGCCCGAGTCCCGGCACTTCTTCCAGCACCGAGGCCTGCCGCGCTTTCGAGCGCCGCGCCCGATGACCCGCGATCGCAAAGCGGTGCGCCTCGTCGCGCACGCGCTGCACGACGTGCAAGGCCCGCGAATCGGGTGGCAAGATCAGCGGCGTCTCGTGACCGAAGCGAAACAATCGCTCCTGGCCCGGGCGCCGGTCCGCACCCTTCGCGACCCCAACGAGACGCGGGACGGTGACGTCGAGTTCCGCTAACACGCGCGCCGCTTCGGCCATCTGGTAGGGCCCGCCGTCGATGAGCAACACGTCCGGGACTTTCGCCTCCCCCGCCTTCACCCGCTTGTAGCGACGCATCAAGGCTTCGCGCATGGCCGCGTAATCATCGCCCGGTGCGTCGGGCGACAAGTTGAAGCGCCGATAGTCCGACTTCATCGGCCCTTCGGGGCCTAAGACCACGCACGAGGCCACGGTCGCCTCGCCACGGGTGTGGCTGATGTCAAAGCATTCGAGACGCTGCGGCGCCTCGTCCATCTCGAGTGCACGACCGAGATCTTCCAACTGCGCACCGATTCCCGCTTCCGTCGCCAAGCGCAATCGCAGCCCTTGGTCGGCGTTGTCGGCCGTCATCTCCAGCCAACGCACCTTGATCCCGCGGCTCGGCACGTGCAGCGTGACCTTGTGCCCGGCCCGATCGCCCAAGGCCTGTGCCAAGAGCTCCGGCTCCTTGGGGGCGACCGCGAGCACGATCTCCGAGGGCGCTTCGTGCACCAGATAATGTTGCGCGAGAAAGGCTTCGATGACCTCGTCGGCCTCCGCCAGGTGCGCCCGCGCGTAGTAGGTCGTCGTCCCGAGGCTGCGCCCGGCGCGCACAAACATCACGCCGATCGCGTGCAAGGTCGGCCCACTCACGGCGGCGACGACGTCGCAGTCGACGTCCGCGGTCGCACTGACGATCTGCGAGGACTGGATCACCTTGAGTGCGGCCAATTGGTCGCGGAGCACCGCCGCTTTTTCGAATTCGAGCGCATTCGCGGCCGCTTCCATCCGCTCGCCCAAACGACCGGCGACTTCTTGATCGCGTCCCTCTAAGACGCGCAACACCGACTGCACGTCCTCCGCGTAATCGCTTTGACTGACGTGACCGACGCAAGGGCCCGAGCAACGCTTGATCTGGTACTGCAAGCACGCCCGCGAACGGTTCTGAAAGTACGTGTCATCGCATTGCCGGACTCGAAACAGCTTCTGCAACTGCGACAGTGTCTCGCGGACGGCGACGGAATTCGGATAGGGTCCAAAGAAGCGACCGGGCCCCCGCCGACTGCCGCGATAAAAACTCAGCCGCGGGAAGGTCTGCTGCGTGGACAGATGAATGTACGGAAAACTCTTGTCGTCCTTCAGCAGCACGTTGTAGTGCGGCCGATGCTTCTTGATGAGGTTGCACTCGAGGATGAGCGCTTCCGTCTCCGAATCCGTCACCGTGACTTCGATGCCGGCGATCTGACGAACGAGCGCCACCACCTTGGGCTGTATGACATCCGCGCGGAAGTAACTGGCCACGCGTGAGCGCAAGTTGGCCGCTTTGCCGACGTAGATGATCGCACCGGCCGCATCGAGCATGCGATAGACGCCCGGTCGTGCTGGCAACGCCGCGACGTAGGTTTTCGGATCGAAGGTCTCCGGCGCGCGCTCCTCGAGGGCGAGGCCTACAGGGGCATCAACGGCGGCCGGTTCGTTCGTTTCCATACGCGGATTGTTTGGGGTGCGCGGCACGACTGCAAGTGCCGCGTGCAGGCCCTACTTGCGCTACTCTGCCGCCATGCGACTGCTGCTCTTCAACAAACCCTACGGCGTCCTGACGCGCTTCTCGCCGCAAGACGATCGACCCATCCTCGCCGATCATCTGCGGGCACCCGACTTTCATCCCGCCGGCCGCCTCGACCACGACAGCGAGGGGCTCTTGCTGTTGACCGATGACGGTCGATTGCAAGCGCGCATCACGGATCCGCGCCACGCGGTGGAAAAAGTGTATTGGGCGCAGGTGGACGGCCTCGTGACCGCCGACGCGGTCGGCAAACTCGAGCACGGCGTGCTGCTCAACGACGGCATTACCCGCCCGGCGCGTGCGCGGCGCCTTGTCCCGGAACCGACGCTGTGGCCGCGCGATCCGCCGATACGCTATCGGGCGCAGTTGCCCACCGATTGGCTCGAACTGGAGATCCGCGAAGGACGGAACCGCCAAGTGCGGCGCATGACGGCGGCCGTGGGTCTGCCGACCTTGCGCCTGGTGCGCGTGCGGATCGGTCCCTTTACCCTCGACGGCTTGCCGCCGGGCGCCCATCGCGAAGCGACGCCCGCCGAACTGCGCGCCTTCGTGGCGCGCCTCGATGCGCCTAGCGGCGGGTCTGCCAGCGCGAGATCCGCATCGCCACTTCGAGGGCCTGCTCGTAATTCAAACGCGGGTCGACCGTCGACAAATAGGCCCGCGCGAGGTCCTCGTCGCTGAGTCCACGGGCACCGCCCGTGCACTCGGTGACGTTGTCGCCGGTCATTTCCAGGTGCACGCCGCCCAGGACCGAGCCCATCTCCGCGTGAATGCGGAACGACGCTTCAATCTCGGCCAAAATATTGTCGAAGCGGCGCGTCTTCACGCCCGTCTTCGTGCTTTCGGTGTTGCCGTGCATCGCATCGCAAATCCACACGACGTTCGCGCCGCACGCGCGGATGCCGTCGATCAACCCCGGCAACTTCTCCTCCACCGACTTCGCCCCGAGGCGATGGATCAGCGACAGACGCCCGGGGATGTTCTCGGGGTTGAGCGCATGGCACAGCTCGCGCAAGTACGCCGCGTCGGTGGTCGGACCGACCTTCACAGCGACCGGATTGGCGATTCCACGGAAGTATTCAATGTGACCATCGTCCAACCCGCGCGTCCGCTCGCCGATCCACGGCAAGTGGGTCGACAGGTTGTACCAGGCCCCGCAACGCTGGATGAAACGCGTCTGCGCTTGCTCGTAGTGCAAGTGCAAGCCCTCGTGACTCGCATAGAAATCGATGCGCTGGGTATCGGCCATCGGTCGGCCGGTCGAGTGCTCGAAGAACGTCAGCGAATCGGCCAGCGAGTCGGTGATCTTCCGGTATTCCTCATACAGCGGTGAGTGCTGCATAAAGTCGAGGTCCCAGTACTCGGGATGGTGCAAATCGGTAAACCCGCCGTCGACCAGCGATCGCACGAAATTCAACGTCAGCGCCGCGCGCTCGTAACCGCGCAGCAGCAGCTCCGGGTCCGGCTCGCGGGAGGCCGCGTCGAAGGGCGCGCGATTGACGATGTCACCGCGGTAGCACGGCAGCGTGACGCCGTCGCGGGTCTCGGTATCGGCCGACCGCGGCTTGGCGTATTGGCCGGCGATGCGTCCCAAGCGGACGACCGGTCGCTTCAAGCCGTGCGTGAGCACGAGGCTCATCTGCAACAAAATCTTCAGCTGGCTGACGATGCGGTCCGAGGAGCAGGCGTCCAAGGACTCGGCGCAATCACCGCCCTGCAGGATAAACGCCTCGCCCCGGCTCGCTTGCGCCAAGCGCGCCCGCAGCGCATCCACTTCCCACGACACGACGAGCGGCGGGAGCTTCGCCAGAGCCGAGACGGTGCGGTTGAGTGCCACGGGATCTCGATAGGTCGGCTGCTGAAGGGTCTTCTTCTGCTGCCACGAGTCCGGTGTCCAAGAGGAGTGTTGCGTTGCGTTAGCCATAGCCGACTAGCATAGCATCGGGGTTTGTCCTATTGCACCGCACCAGACACGCTTTTCCGCCCTAGTGGCGCCGCAGCGCCGCCACGGCCGCCGCCTCCACGGTCGCGAGGCGTTTGGCCGACACCGGCACCCGCGTCCGCAGGTCCTGCGCAAACAGCTGCACCGCGTACTCCTCCAAGAGCCAGCGCCATTCGGCGAGGAGCGCGGGATCCGCGCCCGCGGCCTGCGCCTTCGCCGCCGCCGCCGCGTAGCGTTGCCGCGCCTGCAAATACTCGTACTGGGCATCGGCCACCGCGCCGCGCATGCCCGGCAGCTTGGCGATCCGCCGACGCAGGGCCTTCAGATAGCGGCCGATGCCGTCCAGCCACGGGTCGGGGATGTCGCGGACAAACCCTTCAAAGACGAGCGTACTCAGTTGCGCCTTCAGATCGTCGACGATGGCGCCGTCGCAGCCGTCCGGAACGCGCGCGAGGTCCGTGCGGGCCGCGCGATAGTCCGTCAACCAGAGCTTCACGTGCTGGGCGAGCCGTTCCGCGTCGGTGACAACCGTCGGGCGGCCGCGTTCCAAGGCCGCCGAGTAGTCGGCCAGCATGCGCGGCAAGACCGAGCCTTCCGGGGCGCAGGCGCGGCGCACCGCGCGCTCGGCAATGTCCCGGGCGAGCCCCTTGGCGGCGCCGATCCCCTGATGCAAGAGCATGAGGTCGCGGTCGGCAAGCACGAGCTTCTCGGCGTGCCGCACGGGGCCGGCTAAGGCGAGCACCCAGAGGCGCACCATCCCGCTCCACAAGCCGCGCTCGGCCACCGCCGGATCCGCGACCAGCGTCGAGGCGACATGCGTGCCGGCGTCGATGAGCGTGGGATGCAATTCGAGGCGCACGCCTTGACGGACCACCTCGACGCCGGCGGGAATCACCCCGAAGTCAAAGGTGCGGATATCGTCCCGCTCCCACGGGTTGCCCGGGCCGCTCGCGACGGGGGCTAACGGCGCTGCGCTCGCGCCGACCCGTCGGGCCTCACGGCGCACGACGCTGAGCTCGCGACTCTCGACGACCACCTGCCCCGCGCTGTCCATGACGCGCAAATTCAGGCGCAGGTACGGTTCCAACGCGACGGACGCGACCGCCTCGAACGGGATCGTTTCCCCCGCCAAGCGGGTCAACGCCTCGGCCACGGCCGCATCAAAGGCCTGGCCGCGCTGCGCCTCAAGCAGGGCCAGCGCCTTCGCGGCCGCGTCCGGGGCCGGCACCAACAAACGGCGCATGGGCTTAGGCAGCCCCCGTACGATGGCGGTCACCTTATCGGCCAACCACGCCGGTATCCCCCAGCCCAGCTCGCCGTCGGTGAGGCGCGGGACCAAGGCCTCCGGCACGATCACCGTCGCGCCGTCGTCGGCGACCAGGGGGTCGAACCGATAACTGACCGGCAACCGATTACCGGCCAAGGAGAGGTGCAGCGGGTACGTCGACCGATCCAGCGGCCGCGCGCCGGGCTGGCGCAGATCGTTGTCGGTCAAGAGCAAGGCGTCGCCATCGCGCGCGCCGGGATCGCGACGCCAGCGCTCGAAGGCCGCCACGGAATGCACGGTCTCCGGCAGACGACTGGCGTACAACGCCGCCTCCTCCGGTTCGTCGAGCAGCACCGTGTGCTGGCGTAACGCTGCCTCCTCGGCCCGCAGCCGTTCCTTCACGCCGCGGTTGCGGCCGAGTGCACGACAGCGGATCCGGCTGCGCCCGTGCACCAACGCCTCCCGTACAAACACGTCGCGCGCCTCAATGGGCGCGACATTGCCGTAGTTGGCGCGGCGGCCGCTGGCGAGCGGCAAGCCCCACAAGGTGACGGATTCGCGGCAAGCGACGATCCCGCGCGACTCGTCCCACTCCGGCTCCGTGTACTCACGCTTCACGAGATGCCGGGCCACGTGTTCTATCCACGCCGGCTCGACCGACGCGACGAGGCGTGCGTAGACGCGCTGCGTCTCGACGACGCTGGCGGCGACGATCCAGCGCGGCGACTTGTTACGCAACGGCGTGCCCGGCGCGATCAAGAAACGGCGCCCACGCGGACCGAGGTAGTCCCCTTTCTCGGTCTTGACCCCGACGTTGCCGAGCAGTCCGGCGAGGATGGCGCGGTGCAAGGCATCCGGATCGCCCGCCTCGGTCGCGATCGGCCACTGCATCTCGGTGGCGATCGTCCGCAATTGACCTTCCAACTCCTCCCACTCCCGCATGCGGGCCGCGGAGAGAAAGCGCTCCGCGCACCAGCGTCGCACGGCGTTGCGCGAGCGCGCGTTGCGCTCCTCGCGGTACCGGCCCCACAACTGCAAGAGGGTCATGAAGTCCGATTTCGGGTCGGCGCCTTCGGCGTGCACCGCATCGGCCTTTTCCTGGCGATCGGACGGCCGCTCCCGCGGGTCTTGGATGGACAGTCCGGCGGCTAGCACAAGCAACTCCGCGAGCGCTCCACCGCGGTGGGCCGCGACCAACATGCGCCCGAGCCTTGGGTCCACCGGGAAGCGCGCCACCGTGCGGCCGATCTCGGTCACCCGACCCTGCTCGTCCACCGCTTCCAACTCTTCGAGCAGCCGATAGCCGTCGTTGATGAGGCGCGTGTCCGGCGGATCGATGAACGGGAAATCGACCGGGCTGCCCAGACCCAAGACCTCCATCTGCAGAATGACGCTCGCAAGGTTGGTGCGCAGCACCTCCGGCGGCGTGAACGCCTCGCGCAGCTCAAAATCGGACTCCGCGTAGAGACGGATGCACAAGCCCGGCCCGGTGCGCCCGCACCGACCGCGGCGTTGATTGGCGCTGGCCTGCGAGACGGGCTCAATGGGCAAGCGCAAGATCTTGGTGCGTGGGCTGTAGCGCGACAGGCGCGCGAGCCCCGAATCGATGACCGCGCGGATCCCCGGTACGGTCAGGCTCGTCTCCGCCACGTTCGTCGACAACACGACCCGCCGACCGCCGCGACGGTCGAAAATCCGTTGCTGATCCGACCAGGCGAGCCGCGAATAGAGCGGCAATACCGCCAGCTTCGGCCCGAAGGCTTGCTCGATGGCCTCGGCGGCCTCGCGGATCTCGCGCTCGCCGGGTAGGAACACCAGCACATCGCCCCGACCGATCTCGCCGCGCTCCGCCGTGATCTCCTCCAAGGCCCGAACGATGCCGGCATTGAGTCCCGGATCGAAGCGATCGTCGTCGTCGGCATCGAGCGGCCGATACCGCGTCTCCACCGGGTAGCTGCGTCCCGAGACTTCAACGATCGGCGCGTCCCCGAAATACGTCGAGAAGCGCTCCGTATCAATGGTGGCCGAGGTCACGACCAGGGTGAGGTCGCGCCGCCGCGCCAGGATGCGCTTCAGGCACCCGAGGAGAAAATCGATGTTGAGACTGCGCTCGTGCGCCTCATCGACGATGATCGCGTCGTAGCGCCGCAGCAGCGGATCGTGACGGGCTTCGGCGAGCAAAATGCCGTCGGTCATCACCTTGATGGCGGTGTCGCGCGAGGTGCCGTCGCTGAAGCGTATTTTGTGGCCGACAAACCGCGGTGGAGCGCCGGGCAACTCCGCTTCGAGCCGCGCGGCGACCGCTCGGGCCGCAATCCGCCGAGGCTGGGTGTGTCCGATGATGCCCCGCCGCAAGACGCCCGCTTCCAGCAGCATCTTCGGCAATTGGGTGGTTTTGCCCGACCCCGTCTCACCGGCCACGATCACCACTTGCGAGCGCGCCAAGGCCGCAAGGATGTCCTCGCGCCGGGCACTGACCGGCAGATCGGTCGGATAGGTGATCGGCGGCAGTACCCGTTGCGCGGGCAACGGCGTCGATGGGGGCGGCGCCGTCACGCTCAGCTCGCGTCGGCGTCGTGCTGCTTGGCGCGCTGCCAGGCGGCTTCCAGCGCAGCGAGGTCCGCCCCCGCATGGGCACGGTGATGTGCCTCCACGGCGTGGAAGCGACGCGTGAAGCGCCCGTTCGCGGCCCGCAAAGCGGCTTCCGGATCCAGATCGAGGTGCCGGGCAAGATTGGCGAGGGCGAGCAAGACGTCGCCGAACTCGGCTTCCACCGCCGCCCGATCCGCGCCCTGCAAGGCCTCGTCCAGTTCCGCTAACTCCTCGTTCACTTTCGCGCGCGGACCGGTTGCGTCCGGCCAATCAAAGCCGATCCGCGCCGCCCGCTTGCCGAGTTTGACCGCCCGTGTGAGCGCCGGCAGGCCGACCGGTACATCGTCGAGCAGACTCCCGCCCGTCGCACGGTCGCCCTTCTCCTGCGCTTTGATCTCCTCCCAGCGGCGCTGCTGCTCGTCGGCGCCGCTCACCGACTCCTCGCCAAACACGTGCGGATGGCGGCGGACCATTTTGTCGGCGATCCCGTCGACGACAGCGGCAAAGTCGAAGAGCCCTTGTTCCTCAGCCATCCTCGCGTGAAACACCACCTGCAGCAGCAGATCGCCGAGTTCCTCTTCGAGTCCGGCCATGTCGGCGCGGTCGATCGCGTCGGCCACTTCGTAGGCCTCTTCGAGCGTGTACGGCGCGATGGACGCAAACGTCTGCGCACAGTCCCACGGGCAGCCCGTCGCCGGGTCGCGCAATCGGGCCATGATGTCCAGTAACCGTCTCATGCAGGGTCCGTCCAGAGTCCGAGCACACGCGCCAAGGACGCCAGCATGCCGGCCGTGGCCCCCCAGATGCGTCGATTGGCGTGGTACAGGTCGAAGAAACGCACGTGTTCACCGCCCATCGACCAATGCCGCGCATGGTAGCGCCTCGCATCGAGCGCCTTGTCGAGGGGCAGCTCGAACACCGAATCCACCTCGGACTGATCGATCCGCAGCTCCCCTTCGGGGCGGACCAACGCCACCACGGGGGTTACCCGGTACCCGGTCAGGATCAAATGGTCACCGAGATAGCCCAGAATCTCGACGCGCTCGCGCGCCAAGCCGATCTCTTCCTCGGCCTCGCGCAGGGCGGTATCGGCCGGGTCGAGGTCGGTCGCCTCACAGCGGCCCCCGGGAAACGACACTTGGCCGGCGTGGTGCTTGAGCGCGGCAGAGCGTTGGGTCAGCAACACACTGAGGCCCTCCGGGCGGTCCAGGATCGGAATCAGCACGGCAGCAGGCGTCAGCTGCTCCGGGACGAGGTGCAGGTGCTGGAGGGTCTCGGACAGGGACAACCCCCCGAGCGACAGGCGTGACTCGTCACCGGGCCGGGAGCCGTGCAAAGCCGTGCGCACGCGCGTGCGCAGCGCATCGACGGCGAGTGTCATGGCAGACGCTCGCGCCGCGCGGCGGTCAAAATGGGGAGTCGGGTCAGGCTCATGCGCGCGGGATGGTAAACTGTCCGGGCATCCTACCACTTGGAAGATTACCGTGACCGACCGCGCCGCCCGCCCATCGGGCTTAGACGCCCTCTCCCCTGTAGACGGCCGCTACGCCGAGCGAGTCCGCGACCTGCGTGACTTGTTCAGCGAAGCCGCCTTGATCCGCCATCGCGTGCGGGTGGAGGCCGAGTGGTTCCGCTTCCTCGCGCTGGACTTGCGAGTGCCGGAACTCGCTGGGCTCAACCCGGCGGTGCTAGCCACCGCGGCAGCCCTCGCCGCGGGCGCAGGCCCCGACGAAGCCGAGACCGTCAAGGCGACCGAGTCGAAGATCAATCACGACGTGAAGGCCGTTGAATACTACGTTCGCGACCGCCTGAGCGCGGCCGGCGCGACCGCCGCGGAATTGGAGTTTGTGCACTTTGGTTGCACCTCCGAGGACATCAACAACCTCTCCTACGCCCTCATGCTGTCGCGCGCGCGCACCGAAGTGCTCGTCCCGGCGCTGGAGCGGGTGCGCGGCTGGTTGGTGGAGCGGGCGCACGCCGACGCGGCAGTCCCCATGCTGTCGCGCACGCACGGCCAAGCGGCCAGCCCCACGACCCTTGGCAAGGAGCTGGCAAACGTCGCCGATCGACTGCGCCGTGGCATGGAGACCTTCGCCGCCGTCGCGCCGCTCGGCAAGATGAACGGTGCGGTGGGCAACTGGAACGCCCACCTGTCGGCCTATCCGGACATCGACTGGCGCGCGGCCGGCGCCCGCTTCGTCGAATCCTTGGGTCTTGCCTGGAACGAATACACCATCCAGATCGAGCCGCACGACTGGATCGCCGCCTATTGCGACGCGCTCGCGCGGATCGACACGATCTTGATCGACTTTTCGCGCGACGTGTGGGGCTATGTCTCGATCGGCTACTTCCGCCAGCGCGTCGTCGCCGGCGAAGTGGGCAGTTCCACCATGCCGCACAAGGTCAACCCGATCGACTTCGAGAACGCCGAAGGCAATCTCGGGATCGCCAACGCCCTGCTGCGCTTTTTCGCGGAAAAGCTGCCGGTGTCGCGCTGGCAGCGCGACCTCACCGATTCGACGGTGCTGCGCAACCTCGGTCCCGCGCTTGGCCACGCGCTGCTCGCGTTCAAGTCCTTGGAAAAAGGCCTCGGCCGCCTCGCCGCGGACCCGCAGCGCATGGCCGCGGATTTGGACATGAACTGGGAGGTGTTGGGCGAAGCGATCCAGACCGTCATGCGTCGCTACGGCGTGCCGAACGCCTACGAGCGCCTGAAGGACCTCACACGCGGTCAACGCGTCGATGGGGAGGCGTTGCGAGCCTTTGTGGCGACGTTGCCGTTGCCGGCCGACGTGCGCGAGCGCCTCTCGGCCCTCACGCCGGCGCGGTACATCGGCTTGGCCACGGACCTCGCGGGCGACATCTGAGCGCACCCGCCGGAACCGTGACCCAGTCCGCAGGACAGCGCGGCGAACCCGGCTAGTCTGGGCACCCCCGTATTTGGGGGGTGCCACGGATACCGGAATGTCGATTACCCCGTTGATGCCGACGCTCGGACCCATCGTCCCGCGTCTCGTGTTTGCCTCGCTCGACGATGCCCGCTACGCGATGCGCGCAGTCATCGGCCGCGCCCAGCGGCGGATCACGATCGCCTCGCCACGCCTCGAACCGGAGCTCTACGAGCACCCCGCCGTCTTGCAGGCCCTGACCCGGTTCATCCTCGGGCCCGGTTACACCCGTGTGCGCATCCTCTTGACCGCGGCCGAGGCGGCGCCCGGGCCCGAGCACGCGCTCCTCGCGCTGTCGCGCAAACTCTCCACCTCTTTCGAGATCCGCGTGATCCCAGCCAGCGTGCCCACCCCCACGGCGACCTACCTCGTGGCGGATCGCGACGCCACGGTGTTGCGCCTCAACGCCGGCGAATGGTCGGGCATGTACGCGCTGGAAAACCCAGCGGCCGCCCGCACGCACCTGTCGCACTTCGAGAGTCTCTGGCAAGTGAGCCCCGCCGCCGACGACGCGGCCGTCGCGCTCTGAGCGCACGCGTATAATAGGGGGATGACCGCCCCCACCATCGTCGCCCTCTCCGGCGGCGTCGACTCCGCCGTTGCTGCCCTCTTACTCCTGCGTGCCGGCCACGCGGTGGAGGGCTTGCACATGACCAATTGGGTCGAGGACGACGACGGCTATTGCACGGCGGCGGACGACTGGCAGGCGGCCCGCGCGGTCGGTGAGACCCTCGGGATCCCGGTCCATCGCGTCAGTTTCGCCGAGGAATACCGCGCCAAGGTGTTTGCCGATTTTCTGGCCGGCTACGCCGCCGGGCGCACCCCGAACCCGGACATCCTCTGCAACCGCGAAGTGAAATTCGGCGCGTGCCTCGAGTACGTCGCCCGCCTCGGCGGCGAGCGCTTGGCCACCGGGCATTACGCACGGATCGCCCCGGGCCCGAACGGGCCGCGGCTCCTGCGGGCGGTCGATCCGTCCAAGGATCAAAGCTACTTTTTGCAGCAAATGCCGCGCGCCGCCTTGGCGCAGGCGCTGTTTCCGCTGGGGGATTTGCCCAAAGCCGCGGTCCGTCAACTCGCCCGCGAGGCGGGCCTGCCGGTGGCCGAACGCCCTGACAGCACGGGCATTTGTTTTATCGGCGAGCGCCCGTTCCGGGAGTTTTTGAGCCGCTATCTCGCCCCGAACCCAGGGCCCATCGAGACTCCGGACGGCGACGTCGTCGGCGAGCACACCGGCCTCATGTTCCACACCGTCGGTCAACGCGGCGGCCTTGGCATCGGCGGCCGGAAGGATTACCCGGATTTGCCGTGGTACGTCGCCGGTAAGGACGTCGCCCGCAACGCCCTGATCGTGGTGCAAGGCGCCGATCATCCGGCGCTCGCGCAGGACCGGTTTCGCACCGAACCGGTGCAGTGGCTCGTCGATCCACCGGCGGCGGAGTTCGCCGGAGAAGTGCAGATCCGCCACCGCCAAACGCCGGTACCGGCCCATATCCACTGGACGGACCACGGCGCCGAGATCCGCCTAGAGACGCCGCTGCGCGGGATTGCGCCCGGGCAATACGCGGCGTTCTATCAAGGCGACGATTGTTTAGGCGGCGCCCCGATCCGTTAGTTTTTGTTGCACCGCAAAGATATAATTGACCGGTTACCCCGGAGGTTCCATGACCGACAGCTTCAAGACCCGCTCGACCCTCACCGTCGGCGAACGCCACTACGCGTACTACCGTCTGCCTGCGATCGAGGGACACAACCTCTCGCGGCTGCCGTACTCGTTGAAGATCCTGCTCGAAAACCTGCTGCGCTTTGAAGACGGCGTGAACGTCACACGCGCCGACATCGAGGCCGTGCTCGGCTGGGACCCGAAGGCTGCGCCGTCCCACGAGATCGCCTTCACCCCCGCGCGCGTGATCATGCAAGACTTCACCGGCGTGCCCTGCATCGTCGACCTCGCGGCCATGCGCGAAGCGATCGTGCGCTTGGGCGGTGACGCCAAGCGCGTCAACCCGCTCGCACCGGCGGAGCTTGTGATCGATCACTCCGTCCAGGTCGATGAATACGGCACGGGCGACGCCGTGGCCAAGAACACCGCGATCGAATTTGCCCGCAACGGCGAGCGCTACTCGTTCCTGCGGTGGGGTCAGACGGCCTTCAACAACTTCAAGGTCGTGCCGCCGAACACCGGCATCGTCCACCAGGTCAACGTCGAGCACTTGGGTCGCGTCGTGTTCCACCAGGACGGCGTGGCCTATCCGGACACGTTGGTCGGCACCGACTCGCACACCACGATGATCAACGGCCTCGGCGTGGTCGGCTGGGGTGTGGGTGGCATCGAAGCCGAAGCCGCCATGCTCGGCCAACCGGTCACCATGCTCATCCCGCAGGTCATCGGCTTCCGCCTGACCGGCTCGCTGCCGGCCGGCACGACCGCGACCGACCTCGTGCTCACCATCACCGAGATGCTGCGCAAGAAGGGCGTGGTCGATAAGTTCGTCGAGTTCTTCGGCGACGGCCTCGCCGCGCTGCCGCTCTCGGATCGCGCGACGATCAGCAACATGTCGCCGGAGTTCGGCAGCACGATCGCCGTGTTCCCGATCGACGAAGAAACGATCCGCTACCTCGAACTGACCGCTCGCCCCGCCGAGCAGGTGGCCTTGGTGGAAGCCTACGCCCGTGCCAACGGCCTGTGGCGTGAGAACGGCATGCCGGACGCCGAGTACACCGACGTGCTCGAGCTCGATCTCGGCTCCGTGGTCCCGTCCCTCGCCGGCCCGAAGCGTCCGCAAGATCGCGTCCTGCTGTCGAACGCGAAGGCGGTCTCGCAAGCGGCGGTGAAGAAGGTCGCCGAGGAACGTGCCGTCAAGAACCCGGGTGCGACCGGTACGGCCACCGTGGCCGGCGGCGCCTACGAGATGCGCGACAACCACGTCGTCATCGCCGCCATCACCAGCTGCACGAACACCTCGAACCCGAACGTCTTGGTGGCCGCAGGCCTCGTGGCGCGCAACGCGCGTGCACGCGGCATCACCGCCAAGCCGTGGGTGAAGACCTCGCTCGCGCCGGGTTCGCGCGTCGTGACCGACTACCTGACGAAGGCCGGTCTCTTGGCCGACTTGGAGTCGGTGGGCTTCTACACCGTCGGTTACGGCTGCACGACCTGCATCGGCAACTCCGGCCCGCTCAAGAGCGAGATCTCCGACGCGATCCGTGCCGGTGACACGACGACGGCCTCGGTCCTCTCGGGCAACCGCAACTTTGAAGGGCGCGTGCATCCGGAAGTCAAAATGAACTTCCTGGCCTCGCCGCCGCTGGTGGTCGCGTACGCGCTCGCCGGCTCCATGGACATCGACCTGACCCGCGAACCGCTCGCCACCGCCGCGGACGGGTCGCCGGTGTACTTGGCCGACATTTGGCCGAGCCCTGCCGACATTCAGGCGGCGGTCGCCGCGTGCGTCGATTCCGACATGTTTGCGAAGAGCTACGCGAGCGTGTTCAAGGGCGACGAGCACTGGAACGCCATCCGCGTCCCGGCGGGCGAAGCCTATGCGTGGGAACCGCAGTCGACCTACGTGCGCAACCCGCCGTATTTCGATGGCATGACCATGACCCCTGCGGCCGTCGGCGCCATTGAGGGCGCGCGCGCGCTGGCGGTGTTGGGCGACTCGGTCACCACCGATCACATCTCGCCTGCCGGTAACATCTCGAAGTCGAGCCCGGCGGCGCGTTATCTGATCGAGAACGGCGTCGCACCGGTTGACTTCAACTCCTACGGTGCGCGTCGCGGCAATCACGAAGTCATGATGCGCGGCACCTTCGCCAACATCCGCCTGCGCAACCTGTTGGTGCCGGGCACGGAAGGCGGTGTGTCGGTGCACTTGCCGACGGGCACGCAGGGCTCGATCTACGACGTCGCCATGCAGTACAAGGCCACCGGCACCCCGCTCGTCGTCTTGGCCGGCAAGGAGTACGGCACCGGCTCGTCGCGTGACTGGGCGGCCAAGGGCACGATGCTGCTCGGTGTGCGCGCGGTGATCGCCGAGAGCTTTGAGCGTATCCATCGCTCGAACCTGATCGGCATGGGCGTGCTGCCGTTGCAGTTCACGGACGGTCAGAACGTCGCCTCGCTCGGCCTCACCGGTCGCGAGACCTTCGACTTCGTCGGTCTCGACGGCGGCGGCGCGAAGAGCGTCCAGGTCATCGCAACCGCCGAGGACGGCACCCAGCGCACGTTCACCGCGCGCGTGCGCATCGATACGCCGAAGGAACTGGAGTACTACCGTCACGGCGGTATTCTGCAGTACGTGCTGCGCAGCCTCGTCTCGCGCGGGCAGGCCGCCTGAGCGGTCCCGCGCAGGCCTCCACGGCGACCCCGCGCCTCGGCGCGGCGGTCGCCGTGTTCGATTTGGACGGGACGATCACCTGGCACGACACGCTCGTCCCGTACTTGTGCGATGTGCTGCGGGCGCATCCGGCGCGGGCCCTGCGCTTGTGGCGGGTGCCCGGCGCCCTCGTGCGCTTCGCCTGGGATCGCGACCGCGGCCCGTTGAAGGCGAGCCTCATCCGCGCCGTCATGGGCGGTCTGGGTCGCTCGGAAGTCGCGGCCCTGACCGAGCAGTTCCTGGATCGGCGGCTCACGCAGTTGACGCGGCCTGCGGCGCTGGCAGCCATTGAAGCGCATCGAGCGGACGGCGCGTACCTCGTGCTGCTCTCCGCCAGCACCGATTTTTACGTGCCGGCCATCGCTAGGCGCTTGGGCTTCGCCGAGACGCTCTGCACGGGCGTGCGTTGGGACGGTGATCGCCTGCACGGCGCGCTGTCGACCGAGAACCACCGCGATGCAGTGAAGACCCGGTGCATTGAGGCGCTGCGGCGCCGGCACCCGGGGTGCACGATCGCCGCCTACGGCAACTCGAGCTC
Source organism: Steroidobacteraceae bacterium (assembly GCA_036742455.1). GTDB lineage: Bacteria > Pseudomonadota > Gammaproteobacteria > Steroidobacterales > Steroidobacteraceae > CAIKZZ01. The sequence goes on from DAINQU010000013.1 coordinate 41,339, forward strand.
CGATTTCGACCACCTGCTCAGCGTGGAGCAACCCCTCGTGGTCAACGCCTCCCGGCGCACCGCCCGTCGCGCGGCCGCCTTGGGACTGCCCACTCAACACTGGACGTAAGGGTTTATACCGAGGGCAGACGACTTGCCTCCGTAATTGCGAATGATTATCATTTGCACACTCACCCACGGAGTGTTGCCCCATGTGGATCACCCTCACTGCCGTCGCCCTGTCCGCCGCACCGGCCCCCGCCGTCCTGCACCTGACCATCGAAGGGCATCGCCTCTCGCCGAGCGTCCTGGAAGCCCCGGCCGGCCAGAAACTGCAACTCATCGTCGAGAATAAAGACTCGAACGCCGAGGAAATTGAGAGTTACACGCTCAATCGGGAAAAAGTCGTGGGCCCGGGCAAAACCGTCACGCTGTACCTCGGCCCCCTCGACGCCGGGGACTACGATCTCTACGGCGAAGACCACCCGGACAGCGCCCAAGCCACGCTGACGGTGCGCTAAGGTGCGCGCCGCGCACGTCGCAGCCAGCGCTCTCCTCTTCAGCGGCCTCGCGGGGCTGAGCGCGCCGACCCGCGCCGACGTCATTTACAGCCCCGTCGTTGAGGAAGGCGAAGCGGCGCTCGAGTGGCGTTCCACCGTCAATGCCGGCGGTGCCGAAGAGCACAAACTCGAACTCGAATACTCGCCGACGGCCTGGTGGACCACCGAAGTCCTGACGACCGCCGACCGCGATCCGGGGGCGGCGCGCCAACTGACCGAAGTGTCGTTCGAGAACGTGATCAGCCTCAATCCGCAGGGTCGCGACTGGGCGGACTTGGGCGTGCTCGGCGAGCTGTCGCGGAGTCTGCGCGGGAACCACGCGTGGGCGCTCGAACTCGGGCTCTTGGGCGAGCACGCGACCGCGCACACCGTCACCACCGTCAATCTGTCGGCGGAGAAGGAACTTTTGCCGGGCGCTGAGGCCGAATGGGTCGCCGCGGCGCGCTGGCGGTGGCGCTTACGTCCCACCTTCGAGCCCGGTGTCGAGTACCATGCGGACCTCGGCACGACACCACACTTCGGGCCGATACAGGCTCAGCGTCACTCCATCGGACCCTCCGCGCTCGGTCGTTTTCGGCTGCCCGGGGCGACCCTCCGATACGAGGCGGCCTGGGTCATCGGTCTGACGCGGGGCTCCCCGGCGAGCACGGCGCGGCTGCAGTTGGAATGGGAATTTCATTGACGGGGCGTAGAGCCCGGGAGTGCCTCATGCGATATCGCCGTGACCTCGAACCCAAAGCCTCGGAGATCACCCCCGAAGCGATCTGGCAGGACCGCCGTGCGGTCTTGAAGACGTTGGCGGCGAGCGGCGCGCTCGGCGCGGCCGGACTCGCGCAGGCCGCCAGCACCCCCACGGGCCGTGTGCTGAACGCGCCGCGCAACCCCGCCTACGTCGCCGACGAGGCGCCCAACAGCTGGGATGACATCACCACCTACAACAACTTCTACGAGTTCGGCACCGACAAGTCGGATCCGGCGCGTAACGCCGGCACGCTGCGCCCGTCGCCGTGGTCCGTCACGATCGGCGGCGAAGTCGAGACGCGCGGCACCTTCGCGCTCGAGGATCTACTGAAGCCGCATCCCGTGGAAGAGCGCGTCTACCGCTTGCGCTGCGTGGAAGCCTGGTCGATGGTGATTCCGTGGGACGGCTTCCCGCTGGCGGACTTGATCAAGCGCTTGAAGCCCACGTCCAAAGCGAAGTTCGTGGCCTTCACGACCCTGAAAGACCCGGTGCAGATGCCCGGTCAGCGCAGCGGCGTCCTCGACTGGCCGTACGTCGAAGGCCTGCGCATGGACGAAGCCATGCACCCGCTCGCGTTTCTCGCCACCGGCGTCTACGGCCGCGCGCTGCCGAACCAGTCCGGCGCACCGCTGCGCTTGGTCGTGCCCTGGAAGTACGGTTTCAAGAGTGCGAAGTCCATCGTCCGGATCGATTTCGTGGAGCACGCACCGGCGACCACCTGGGCGGTCTCGAACCCGCACGAGTACGGCTTCTTCGCCAACGTCAATCCGGCGGTGGATCATCCGCGCTGGAGTCAAAAAACGGAGCGCCGCATCGGCGGCGGGGTGTTCGCGCCGCGCATCGCCACCCGCCCCTTCAACGGCTACACCGAAGTCGCCTCGCTGTACACGGGCTTGGATCTGACCAAATGGTTTTGAGTCGGGACCGTTGGTTACGCTGGGTCGGTAAACCGGTGGTGCATGCGCTGGCGGCCGCGCCGCTGGCGCTGCTCGCCGGTCGCACGTTTTGGCACCCGGAGCTCTTGGGGGCAAACCCCGTCACGACGATCATCGATCAGCTCGGCCTGTGGGCACTGCGCCTCTTGCTCGTCACCCTCGCGCTGACGCCGTTGCGTTACCTGACCCACAGCTCGGCGTGGTTGCTGTACCGACGGCTGTTGGGTCTGTGGGCGGCTACCTACGCGTTTTTGCACTTGCTGATGTACGTCGTGGTGGATCAACGCCTCGATATCCGGGTGCTGCTCGAGGACGTGCTCAAACGCCCGTGGATCACGGTCGGGTTTGCGGCAGTGCTGATTTTGCTGGCACTGACCGTCACCTCGACCCGCGGCATGATGCGGCGCCTCGGTCGGCGCTGGCAGACCTTGCACTACGGCGTGTACCTCGCTGCCGTCGGCGGCGTCTGGCACTACTGGTGGCAAGTCAAAAAGGACATCCGTGCGCCGATTGCCTACGCGGCCGTGTTTGCCCTGCTGATGGGCTACCGCGGCGCGCGCCGTTGGCTCAAAGCGCGGTCCGCACCTGCCACAGCTCCGGGAAGAATTTAAGCTCGAGCGCCTTGGCGAGGTAGTTCACGCCGCTCGTGCCGCCGGTGCCGGCCTTGCGACCGATGATGCGTTCGACCGTCTTCATGTGCGAGAAGCGCCAGTCCTGAAAGCGATGGTCGAGTTCCATCAGGCGCTCGGCGAGCTCGTACAGGTCCCAGTGCGCCTTGGTGCTGTGGTAGACGGCGAGCCACGCCGCGGCCACGGACTTGTGCGGCACGTACGGCAGGCTGTAGTCGCGCACGAGCACCTCGTCCGCAATGCCGAAGCCACGGCGCGAGAGCAACTGTAAGCACTCGTCGTACAGGCTCGGCGCCGCGAGCGCCGTCTCCAGTTGTGCGTAGACCTCCGGATGATCGCGGTGCACCGCGATCATCGCGCGATTTTTGTTGCCGATCGTGAACTCCAGCAAGCGGTACTGCCACGACTGGAAGCCGGACGAGCGCCCGAGATCGTTGCGAAAGCGCGCGTAGTCAAAGGGCGTCAGCGTCGCCAGCACATCCCACACGTGCGTCAGCTGACTTTGGATGTGGCCGATCCGCGTCAACGTCGTAAACGCGCGCAAGAGTTCGTCGCGGCGGATCGCGTCCATCGCCGTCGACAACTCGTGCAACGCCAACTTCATCCACAACTCGCTCGTCTGGTGCACGATGATGAAGAGCATCTCGTCGTGCTCGGCCGAGCGCGGGTGTTGCGCAGTCAGAATCCGCTCGAGATCAAGGTACTCCCCGTAGGTCTGTGCCTTCGGGATATCCCAGTGGATGGGCTCGTTCGAGACATCGACCTGCACGCCGACGCCCGCCTCCTCGTCGTGACCGCTCATACGGGACTCCCGACGTTCAGCCAACTCGGCACGCGCCGCCAGCCTTCGGTGAGGTCGCGGTCCAGCGTTTGGTAGTCCGGCTCGTGCGATGCGACGAGCCCCCAGAATCGAGCAGAGTGGTTCATATGACGCGTGTGCGAGAGCTCGTGAACGAAGAGGTAACGAACGACCTCCGGCGGTTGGAACAGGATAGCGACGTTGAGGCTGATCGTCCCGCTGCGCGAACAACTGCCCCAGCGGGTGCGTTGGCGTCGCCATTGCACGTCCCGATAGGTGACGCCCATCTCCGCGGCGACGTCCGCAAACCACGGCTCGAGCGAGCGCCTCGCCTCGGCGATCGCCCACGCGGCGAGGCCCCGATGCGCGCCGTCGCGATCCTCGGGCGGGTGACGCACTTCCAAGACGCGATCCGCCGTCACCCGAAACCCGGCGCGGCCCACCCGGTAATGGACCACCCAATGGTCGCCGGTCGAGGGCAACTCGATCGCAACCGGCAGTGCGCTGTCTTCGGCCACCGAGAACTGCGCGACTTTGCGCTCGATCCAGTCACGGTGCTTGAGTAGAAAGTCTTGAACGACGGCCGGCCGCGTGCCTTTGGGGACACTGACGGCCACCCGACCACCCGGGTACACCCGCACGTTCAACCGCCGTACCCGCGCATTCTCGCGGATCTCGATCGGCACCGACCGCGCCGTGAACAACTCGCGCTGCAGACTGTCGCCCACGCGGCTCAGAGCCTCGCCGCCCACTCGGCACCGTCGCGGATGGCCCGCTCGGCATCGAGTTCAGCCGCTAAGCGGGCGCCGCCAATGCGCGCATCGGCCTCCGCGGGGACGACGGACTCTTGGCCGGCGCAAATCACGACGGTATCGACGGGCAGACACTGCGCGACGCCTTGAATCGTCACGTGCAGACCGTCGGCATCGAGCCGCTCGTAGGTCACGCCGGCGATGAACTGGACGCCACGGGCTTTGAGTTCCGCCCGATGGATCCAGCCGGTGGTGCGACCGAGGCCGTCACCGATCTTGGCGATCTTCCGCTGTAAGAGCACCACCTGCCGCCCGCTCGGCGCGTCCGCGGCGCTCGTCGGCAACAGCCCGCCCGGCTGCGTCAACGTGCGGTCGATGCCCCAGTGGTCGGCAAAGGCCGCGACCGGATCGTCGGCGGGTGGCGGCGCGGTCAAGAGCGTCGCCACGTCAAAGCCGATGCCGCCGGCCCCGATAATGGCGACGCGCGGCCCCACCGGCACGCGCCCTTCGATCACGCTCGGGTAATCCACCACCCGCGGATCGTCGCTGCCGGGGAACGCGATTCGTCGGGGCGCCACGCCCGTCGCCCACACCACGGCGTCAAAGGTCGCGAGCATCGCCGCGTCCGGCGCGGTATGCAGCTGCACGGTGACGCCCAGTACCTCGAGCCGCCGGCGGAAATAGCGCAAGGTCTCGCGGAATTCCTCTTTGCCCGGGATCCGCGCGGCGAGCTTGAACTGACCGCCGATCGCGTCGCTGCGCTCGAACAGCGTCACCGCGTGGCCGCGCTCGGCCGCCACGGTCGCACACGACAAACCCGCCGGTCCGGCGCCGATCACCGCGACCCGGCGCGGGGCCGTCGCCTTCGTGTACACGAGCGTGGTCTCGTGCCCGGCCCGCGGGTTGACGAGGCAGCTGACCTCCTCGCCCGCGAAAATCTTGTCGAGGCACGCCTGGTTGCAGGCGATGCAGGTGTTGATCTCATCGGCCCGGCCCGCCGCCGCCTTCTGCACGAAGTCCGGATCGGCCAAAAAGGGCCGTGCCATCGACACCAGCGTCGCACCGCCGCGCGCGAGCACCGACTCGGCCACGGCCGGATCGTTGATGCGATTGGTGGCCACGAGCGGCAGCGTCACGTGCGGTCGCAGTCGCTCGGTCACCCAGGCAAAACCGGCGCGCGGGACCAGGGTCGCGATCGTCGGGATCCGCGCCTCGTGCCAACCGATACCGGTGTTGATGATCGTCGCCCCCGCCGCCTCGATCGCTTGGGCGAGCGTCACGACCTCGTCGAAGGTGCTGCCGCCCTCGACCAGATCCAGCATCGAAAGCCGGAAAATCAAAATGAAGTCCGGCCCCACCGCGCGCCGTGCTTCGGTGACGATCGTGGTGGCCAGCCGTATGCGATTGGCGTAGCTGCCGCCCCAGGCATCCTCGCGCCGATTGGTGCGCGCGGCGATGAACTCGTTGATGAGGTAGCCCTCCGAGCCCATGATTTCGACGCCGTCGTAACCGGCCTCGCGGGCCAGATCCGTGGTGCGCGTGAACGCGGCGATCTGCCGGCGGATGCTGCGCTCCGTCAACGCATGGGGCGTGTGCCGTGCGATCGGCGCCCGAATCGCCGACGGCGCGACCGGATGCTTGTGGTGGGCATAGCGGCCGGTGTGCAGGATCTGCAAACAGACGTGACCCCCCTCGGCATGGACCGCTTCCGGCACCAGTCGGTGGTACGCCACGGCCCGGGGGTGACTGAACGTCTCACGGCCCCAGCCGCCGCGTCCGACGCCGTTCGGGGCCACGCCGCCGGTGACGATGAGGCCCGCGCCGCCACGGGCCCGTTCGGCCAAGTACGCCGCGAGGCGCGGATACCGCGCCGGTTGGTCCTCCAGTCCCGTGTGCATCGACCCCATCAGGGCGCGATTACGCAGTTGCACGAAGCCAAGGTCGAGGGGCGCCAACAGATGCGGATAGGGAGTGCTCATGCTCGGATCATAGCAATGCGCCCCTCCGACCGGGGGACCACCCCCACCGGTTCGAGGCCTCTCGAGTGTGTCCTTCGTGCCGAGCGCCGCCGCACGCGCGTGGCCGCCGACAGCCGACCGCAAAATCCGCGCGGGGACGGTAACATGGCGTCATGCATCCCCCACTCATCGACATCGGTATCAACCTCACCCACGACAGTTACGACGCCGACCGGGCGGCCGTCCTGCAACGGGCCCGCGACGCGGGGCTCGTCCACCTCGTGATCACGGGCGCCTCGCTCGAGGGCGCCGAGCACGCGGCCGCCCTCGCCGACAGCGATCCCACGTTCCTCTCCGCGACGGCCGGGGTACACCCCCACCACGCCAGCGAACTGACGCACGCGACCCGATCGCGCTTGGCCGAGGCCATGAGCCACCCCCGGGTGCGCGCCGCCGGGGAATGCGGGTTGGACTATTTCCGGGATTACTCGCCGCGCAGCGATCAGCGACAAGCCTTTGAATGGCAGCTGGAAATGGCCATTGAACGAGGCTTGCCCGTGTTCTTGCACCAGCGCGATGCGCACGCGGATTTCGTGGCGGTGCTGAAAGCGGCGGGACCGTTACCGCCGTGCGTGGCGCACTGCTTCACCGGATCGGTGCAGGAGGCCGAGGAGTACCTCGCGATGGGGCTCCATATCGGCATCACCGGCTGGATCTGCGACGAGCGCCGCGGACGACATTTAGAAGACGTTGTCCGCCGTATCCCTGAGGATCGCCTCATGATCGAGACCGACGGTCCGTACCTATTGCCGCGCACGCTGCAGCCGAAGCCGGCGTCCCGTCGCAACGAACCGGCCTTCCTGCCGGAGGTCGCTCGGGTCATCGCCGCGGCGCGCGGCGAGTCCGTCGCGGCGCTCGCCGCGCACACGACCCAAACGGCCGCACGTTTTTTTGGTTTTTCGCTATCGAGCGAAATCTAATTTTTTACTTGATATAACAGTTTTAACCGATTGTTTAGGAAGTCTTTATGCTGAACCCTACACTGCTCGCGCAGCGCATCGATGCCGAATACACGCAGTCCATTGAGCCCGCACTTGCCGACTACGTGCGCATCCCCAACAAGTCGGTGTTGTTCGACCCAGACTGGGAAGCGAACGGCCACATGGACCGCGCTGCCGCCTTGTTGAGCGGCTGGGCGCGTACGCAGCCGATCGCCGGGCTCACGGTCGAGGTGTTGCGCCTGCCGGGGCGCACCCCGGTCATCTATGCGGAGGTGCCGGGCACGGCGCCGGGGCGTGTGCTGCTGTACGGGCATTTCGACAAGCAGCCGGAGTTCACCGGCTGGGAGCCTGGGCTCAGCCCGTGGGAGCCGGTGTTCCGCGACGGCAAACTCTACGGCCGCGGCGGCGCCGACGACGGCTATGCGATCTTCTCGAGCCTGCTGTCGCTGCGCCTATTGCAAGAGCAAGGCGTGCCGCACGCGACCTGCTCGATTTTGATCGAGGGCAGTGAAGAGTCCGGGAGCGTGGACTTGCCGGCCTACGTCGAACACCTCGCCGACCGCCTCGGCACCCCCGATCTCGTGGTGTGCCTGGATGCCGAATGCGGCAACTACGAGCAGTTTTGGCTGACCACGAGCCTGCGCGGCAACCTCGTGGGCACGTTGAGCATCGACGTGCTGACCGAGGGCGTGCACTCGGGCATGGGGACCGGCATCGCCGCCTCCCCGTTCCGCATCTTGCGCGGGCTCCTCGATCGACTCGAGAACGTGCACAACGGCGATCTCGTGATTGAGTCACTCCACGTGCCGACGCCCGCGCATCGCGTGGCGGAAGCCCGCACCGCCGCCGACGTGCTCGGGCCCGAGGTCGCCGGCAAACTGCCCTTCGCGGACGGCGTGCAGCCGCTTTCCGACGATCCGGCCGAGTTGTTGCTGAACAGCACCTGGAAACCGACCCTGACCGTGACCGGCGCGGAAGGCCTGCCGCCGCTCGGCAGCGCCGGCAACGTGCTCTTGCCGCGCGTGGCCGTTAAATTATCGCTGCGGCTGCCCCCGACCTTGGATGCCACCCAAGCCGCCACCGACGTCAAAGCCGCACTCGAACGCGATCCTCCGTACGGCGCTCAGGTCCATTTTGAGGTCAGCTCCTCGCTGTCCGGGTGGCACGCGCCGGCGCTCGCACCGTGGCTCGAGTCGGCCCTGCAAACCGCCTCGCAACACCACTTTGGCAAGCCGTGTCTCGCCATGGGTACCGGCGGCAGTATTCCGTTCATCGGCATGCTCGCCGCACGCTACCCCGATACGCAGTTCTTAGTGACCGGCGTGTTGGGCCCGAAGTCGAATGCGCACGGTCCGAATGAGTTCCTGCACCTCGGCATGGTGCGCGGCGTGACGGCCTGCGCGGCCGAAATCATCGCCGCCCACGGCGCGCGCGGCACCGTCTAAACGCCTCAGCGGCGACGCAACTCACGCGGCGTGGGTTGCGTCACCGCGGCGAGCGCCGCAAAGGGCTCGGCGTAGAGCGCGCCCAACGCCGCCGCCGGTTCCGCATAATCGACCAAGTCCTCGAGCAGCACCGTGTGCGGCGGTGCGACGGTCGCAAAGCGCGCTCGCTCGAGCAGTACCACACACCCCTCCACCGGCACGGCATCGCCGGTCACGGCCCGCACGGCCGCGATCCGGTCGTACAGCGCGTGCAGCGGATTGGGGAAGGTGCGGCGCACGTTGCCGTCCATGACCGTCCACTCGTCCATGTGTTCGGCGCCGAAGACGGCCCCGCGCACGTTGCGAACGTCAACGATCACGATCCCGCGCGAGCAGCGCAACAGAAAATCGACGTGGTACCACGCGTCCGCCCCGTCCGGGACGAGCACGTCGCGCAAGCACTCCGGCGCGATGGCCTCCAGAAGATCCACCAACCGCCGACGGCGACGCCGCTCGCGTCGCCACCACCAGCCGCCGCAAAGCGTGAGCGCGAATCCCACCAACGCACCGCCGCCGGCGGCGGCGATGCGCCACTCCCACAGCGTCACCGCAGAACCGCAGCCAATGCGTCGAGCGTCGCCGGGACTTCCGTGACCGACCGTGGCAGCTCCAGCAAGCGCGCCAACGACTCGGGCACCGGCACGGTGTGGCCGACGAGCGGCTCCACCGTCTCGGGGAATTTCGCGGGATGCGCCGTCGCGACCAGCACCCACGGGCCGCGCGCCTTGTCGGCCTCGGACATCTGGGCGTAGGTCTCGGCCGCGCAGGCCGTGTGCGGACACCAGGTCTCACCGAGCGCCTCGCGATCCGTCTGGATGCGCGAACGTATCGCCGCATCGCTGACGCTCGTCGCGGACACCGCGCCGATCAGATCGGCGTGATTCGGGTGCAGGTGCCGCAGCCGTTCCATGTTCGACGGGTTGCCGACGTCCATGGCGGAGGCCAGCGTGGCGACGGACGGTCGCGGCTGCCAATCGCCCGTTGCGAGGAAATCCGGCACCGTGCGGTTGGCGTTGAAGGTGAGGCGCAACTCGCCAATGGGCAGTCCCATCTTGCGCGCCCACACCGCCGCCAGCACGTTGCCGAGGTTGCCGCTCGGCACGATGAAGTTCACGGGCTGACCGGTCCGCCGGTAGCCGGCGAGGCTCGTCGCCACGTAATAGCAGGCCTGCGGCAGCAAGCGGCCGATGTTGATGCTGTTGGCCGACGAGAGTTCGCGCGCGGCCATCAAGTCGGCGTCGGCAAAGGCGGCTTTGACGAGGCGCTGGCAGTCGTCGAAGGTGCCGTCCACCGACAACGAGCGCACGTTGCCGCCCCAACACGTCAGCTGCAGCTCCTGCCGCGGCGAGACCAAGCCGCGCGGGAAGAGCACGACCACCTCGATCCCCGGCCGTCCGTGGAACGCCGCCGCCACCGCCCCGCCGGTGTCGCCCGAGGTGGCCACGAGGATGGTCAGCGTGCGACCCGAGGGGCGTGGGATGCGTGCCATGCACGCGGCGAGGAAGCGCGCCCCGAAGTCCTTGAAGGCCGCCGTCGGGCCGTGAAAGAGCTCGAGCACCGCCGCGTCGTGCGCGACCGGCAAGGGCTTCACCGGCACCGGGAAATTGAAGGCTTCCGCGACGATGGCCGACAACTCGGATTCCAACGGGTCGCCGGCAAAGAACGGCGCCAAGAAGCGCGGCGCGACCGCCGCGATTCCCTCAAGCCCGTCGAAATCCGCCGGACGGAACTGCGGAAACGCCTCCGGGACGTACAAGCCGCCGTCGGGCGCGATACCGCGGGCCAGGGCCTCGGAGAGAGTCGCCGTCAGCGCGGCGTTACGCGTCGAATGAAAGCGCATCAGTCGATCACCCGTGCGCCGGTCTGCTCGATCGAGGAGATCCAGCTGTCCGACTCCAAGCCGCTCGCCGCAAAGGCCGCGACCATGTCCGAGCGGATCGCCTCGGCCGACGCGGATTCGCACCACGCGAAGACGGTGGGGCCGGCGCCGGAGATCGAGCAACCGAGCGCGCCGTGGGCCATCGCGGCGGCCTTCACCGCCTTGAAGCCCGGGATCAGCGTCTGGCGCTGCCGCTCGATGATCACGTCCTCGAACGCATCGCGGATCATGTCCAAGTCGTTCGTGTAGCAGGCCGAAATAAAGCCCGCGAGGTTCGCGCACTGCCAGACCAAGTCCGACATATCGACGGTCTTCGAGAGGATGCCGCGGGCCTCCTTCGTCGACAGGAACATGTGCGGGTGCACGAGCACCGCTTTCACGCCCGGCGGCACTGGAATCTGCTTGGTGCGCGGATGGTCCACACCGACCGTCAACACGAGGCCACCAAACAGGCTCGGCGCGATGTTGTCCACGTGCACAGAGCCCGACGCCACCGCTTCGCCTTTCATGGCGTACTTCAGGAGCTCCAACTTCGACAGCGGCTTCGCCAAGAGTGCGTTGCCAGCGACCACCGCGGCCACCGCCGAGGCGGCCGAGCCACCGAGGCCGGAGCCGAGCGGAATGCCCTTTTCGATCGTCATCTCGAACCCGAAATCGAGCTGCTCGTCCTGCACCATGCTCAGCAACGCGCGACCGGCCGTGTTCTTCTCGGCCTCGAGCGGCAAGTCCACCGCAACGCCCGTGATCGCCTTGATCGTCACGCCCGGCGTCGCGGTGCGCACCACGTGAACGCGGTCGCCGATGGCTTCCACGGTATGACCCAAAATATCGAAACCGATCGCAACGTTGCCGACGCTGGCGGGCGCGAAGGCGGTGGCTGAATTACGCAAGAGTCACCTCAAAGTCAGATGTTCGCGCCGACGTACGCGGCGAGACGCAGGAGATCACCAAACACACCGCCGGCCGTCACTTCCGGACCGGCACCCGGACCCTGGACGATCAGCGGGTTATCGCAGTAACGCATCGTCTCAAAGCGCACGACGTTATCGGTCAGCGCGATGTTGGCAAAGGCGTGCTTGCGGTCGAGCGTGACGAGACCGACGGTGGCCGTCCCGGCGCGCGCATCCAAGCGGCCCACGTAGCGCAGCACCTGACCGGCCGCTGCGGCGGCTTCGTAGCGGGTTTTCATCTCCGCATCGTACTCCGGCAAGCGCGCGAGGAACTCGTCGACCGAGCAGTCGTTGAGGGCCGCCGGCACGAGGCTTTCGACCTTCACGTCGGAGAGCTCGAGCTTCAAGCCGATTTCGCGGCCGAGAATGATCAACTTACGAGCGACGTCGGTGCCTGACAGGTCATCGCGCGGATCGGGCTCGGTGTAGCCCTTCTGCTTGGCGGTGCGGACGATCGACGAGAACGCCTCGCTGCCGTCGTACACGTTGAAGAGATACGCCAGCGTGCCGGAGAAAATCCCTTCAATGGAACGCACCTGATCGCCCGTCTCGCGCAAATCGCGCAACGTTTGGATGACCGGCAAGCCCGCGCCCACGGTCGCTTCGTACAGGTAATGGGTCCCGCCGGCGCGCCGCGTCGCCCCTAAGGACGCGTAGTACTCGTACGGGCCGCTGTTGGCCTTCTTGTTCGGCGTCACCACGTGGATACCGGCGGCGAGCCAATCGCGGTAATGCGAGGCCACATCGGCGCTCGCCGAGCAGTCGATGATGACCGCGTGCGGCAAGTGCTCGGCCTGGATGTGCCGCGCGAAGGCCTCGAGATCGAGCGGCTGCCAGCGCTCGGCGGGTACGTCGCGCCACTGACCCGGCGCGATCGGCGCGTCGGACAACAGCATCGAATTCGACCGAACGATCCCGCGTACGCGCAGATCCAGGTGCGCCTCGCCCGACAGTCGGTCCATCTGGCCGCCGAGCTGACCGAGGAACGCGCCACCGACGAGACCCGGGCCGATGAGACCGATCGAGATCGTGTGCGGCGACAAATAGAAACCGGCGTGCACGGCCTGCAGCGCGCGTGTGGAGTGCTTGGCGTCGATGACGACCGAGATATTGCGCTCGGAGGCGCCCTGCGCAATCGCGCGGACGTTGACCCCGGCATCACCGAGCGTCTGGAACACCTTGGCGGCCACACCGTGACTGCCGGCCATGCCGTCGCCGACGACCGCGAGAATCGCACAGTCACGGCTGACTTCCACGCGCTGGATCTGCCCTTCGCGCAGTTCCAAATCGAAGGCGCGGCGCACGACGTCGCCCGCGGCCACCGCTTCGTGATCCGGCACCGCGATACAAATCGAATGCTCGGAGGAGCCTTGCGAAATCAGGATCACCGAGATCCCGGCTTCCTGCAGCGCACCGAACAGGCGTTGGGCGGTGCCCGGTACGCCGATCATGCCGGCGCCTTCCAAGTTGACGATCGCGACTTTGTCGATCGTCGTGATGCCTTTCACCTTGTGCGCCGACGTCGGACGCGCACAGATCAACGTGCCAGGCAGATGCGCCCGGAAGGTGTTCTTGATCCAAATCGGGATCTCGCGCGCCACCGCCGGCGCCATGGTCTGCGGATGGATCACTTTGGCGCCGAAGTACGCCAACTCCATCGCTTCGCTGTAGGAGAGCGAGTCGATGACCTTGGCATCCGGAACGCGGCGGGGATCGGCCGAGAGCACGCCGTCCACGTCGGTCCAAATGACGATCTCGCGGGCATCCAACAACGCGCCGAAGATCGACGCCGAGAAGTCCGAGCCGTTACGGCCGAGCGTGGTCTGGATGCCCTGGCGGTCCGAAGCCACAAAACCGGTGATAACGAGCGTGCCCGCGAAGTCGGCTGGCACGAGTTTCGCCAAGGCCGCCTGCGACTCCTCCCACTGCACGGCAGGGCCGAGCGGCCCCCACTCCACCACCACGGCCTGGCGGGCGTCGATCCACAAAACGGGCGCGGCGCTTTGGGCGCGCTCAGCCAGCAGACGGGCAAAGAGACGCGTCGACCAAATCTCACCGTAGCCGGCGACGAGGTCGCGGATGTTCTGACCGGCGGAGCGCAACAAGCTGACCGCTTGCAAGAGACCGGCGATATCGCGGCAGTCGGACTTGAGGATCTCGATATAACCGGCCGCGCCGGCGTCGCTGAGCAGCGTGTGCGCGAGCGCAACGTGCTTGTCTTCGAGGGCCTGGAGCCGCACCGCCGCCGCCGGGTCGCGCGCTTCCGCCAATGCCACGAGGTTCAGAAGGCCGTCGGTAACGCCCTTGCAGGCCGACAGGACCACGGCCACTTGCGGCACCGGCGTGGATTCAATAATCCCCGCAACGCGCGCGATGCACTCGGCGTCGGCCACCGACGAGCCGCCGAATTTGTGGACCACCCAACCCGGGGCCTGTGCAGAAGTGTCGTGTGTCGTCATTGTCTAGCCGTCCAGTACCATTCGTTGCAGCGCACAATCTACTGTCCGGGGGGTGCCCGAGCAAGCAGCCGCCCTATTTTTTGCCGGCGCGTGCACCGTGCCAGAGTGCGAGCAGTCGAACCACCCCGGGAACCCGCACCAAGCGCACTAACCACCGTGCGATCCAGCGGTCTCGTGGGGAGAGCGCGTACCGCGCCAACAACCCGTCGTAAAGTCCCGGGCGCGGCTCGTGTCGCACCGCGTCGTTCATCGCTTGCCTCGCCCCTTCGGCGCCGAGCGCGGCAAGGGCGGCAAACCGGTGTGCTGCGTGCGGATCTGCCCCGGCCGCGCCGGACGGGCCGTGCGGGCACTGATCGTCGCCTCTTTCGGCGGCAGCCCCCCGGTGCCGGCCGGCTGCCACGCCGGGACCAAGTGATGTTTGCCGTTACCGATCAGGTCGACCCGGCCCATGCGCTTTAACGCCTCACGAATCAGCGGCCAATTGTTGGCGTCGTGATAGCGCAACAGCGCCTTGTGCAGACGGCGTTGCGCCACACCCTTCGGGATCGTGACCTGCTCGCCGTCGCGCGTGATCTTCTTCAGCGGGTTGAGCCCGGTGTGCCACATCGCCGTCGCGGTCGCCATGGGCCCCGGCAGGAAGGCCTGGACTTGGTCCGCGCGGAAGCCGTTGGCCTTGAGCCAGATCGCGAGATCCAACATGTCTTGATCGGTGGTGCCCGGATGCGCCGCGATGAAATACGGGATCAGGTATTGCTCTTTGCCGGCCTCGCTGGAGTAGCGATCGAAGAGTTCTTTGAAACGGTGATACGTACCGATCCCCGGCTTCATCATCTTCGACAGCGGCCCTTCGGCGATCGCCTCGGGGGCGATCTTGAGGTAGCCGCCCACGTGATGGGTCGCCAATTCCTTGACGTACTCCGGCGACTCCACGGCAAGGTCGTAGCGCACGCCCGAGGCGATCAACACTTTCTTGATGCCGGGCAACGCACGGGCGCGACGATAGAGTTTGATCAGCGGCGTGTGATTGGTGTCGAGGTTCGGGCACACGCCGGGGAACACGCACGACGGGCGCCGGCAGGCGGCCTCAATCTCGCGCGACTTGCAGGCCAGGCGGTACATATTCGCCGTCGGTCCGCCGAGATCGGAGATGATCCCCGTAAACCCAGGCACCGTGTCACGGACTTTCTCGACCTCGCGAATGATCGAGTCTTCCGACCGACTCTGAATGATCCGCCCTTCGTGCTCCGTGATCGAACAGAACGTACAGCCGCCGAAGCAGCCACGCTGAATCGTGACCGAGAAGCGAATCATCTTGTACGCCGGGATCTTCGCGTCCCCGTAGGCGGGGTGCGGTACGCGCTGGTACGGCAACTCGTAGACCGCGTCCATGTCTTTCGTATCGAGCGGAATCGGCGGTGGAGTCAACCACACGTCTTGATCGCCGTGACGCTGCACGATGGATCGCGCGTTGTGCGGATTGGCCTCGGCGTGCACGATGCGCGAGGCGTGCGCGTACAGCACCGGATCCTCACGGACCGCATCGAAGGACGGCAGGCGAATGACGCTGCGCTCGCGATCGACCGTTTTCACGCGCCGCCGCAGTTTGACCACAGAGACCGCCACTTCGCTGACCGCCGGTGGCGTCTCGGGCGTCGATCCCGTCGGTTCCATCGCGTACGGATCGATCGGCGGATCGATACGCCCCGGCTCGTCGACGTCGGTCGAATCGATCTCGATCCAACCCTCGGGCGTACCGCGACGCAAGAACGCCGTCCCACGCACGTCGGTGATCTGATGGATCGGCTCGCCGTGACCGAGTCGATGGGTAATCTCAACCAGCGCACGCTCGGCATTGCCGTACAGCAAGAGATCCGCTTGCGCATCGACCAAGACCGAGCGGCGCACCTTCTCCGACCAGTAGTCGTAGTGCGCCACGCGACGCAACGACGCTTCGATGCCGCCGATGACGACCGGGACGTCCGGGAAAGCTTCGCGGCAGCGTTGCGTGTAGACGATCACCGACCGGTCCGGTCGCTTCCCACCCTCGCCGTTCGGCGTGTAGGCATCGTCGCTGCGCATCTTCCGGTCGGACGTGTAGCGATTGACCATCGAGTCCATGTTGCCCGCGGTCACGCCGAAATACAGGTTGGGGGCGCCGAGTTCGCGGAACGCGTCGGCGTTACGCCAATCCGGCTGCGCGATGATGCCCACCCGGAACCCTTGCGCTTCGAGCATGCGGCCGATCAACGCCATGCCGAAACTCGGGTGATCCACGTAGGCGTCACCGGTGACCAGGATCACGTCGCAGGAGTCCCAGCCCAAGGCATCCATTTCCGCCCGGGTCATGGGCAAGAACGGCGCAGTGCCAAAGCGATGGGCCCAATACTTGCGGCGCCCAAAGAGCGGGGTGATGTCAGCGGCAGGCATTTGGTTCACACACTCGGTCGGACTCGGCCGGCCCAAAGCCGCTGCGAGCGATTAGAAGTCCGAAAAGAGTACCAAAAACCGCCCCATCCCGTCCAATAGACGACTGTTTTCTAAGCGATTTCGGAGTCGGCTAGGCGGGCCCAACGGCCGATCGGGCGTCTTACCCGATCGGCCTGCTCCCTTTAGGGGTAATAGCCCAGACCCAAATACGGATCGGGCGACTCGCACGCACCGGCATCGGCCATGATGCCGCAAAGGGCGTAACGCGAACTGCGGGTGGCATCCCACAAGCCCCAGCCGTCATCGGTGCCCTTCCACGCTTCGTCAAAGGCCTCGAAATAGAAAATAGTGGTGGGACCACCGGTCGTGCCCTTCCAACCGTTCAGCAAGTCCCAGTAGTCCTTCGCGTTGATCACCGTGGCGGTGTAAAGCTCGATCGCCGAATTCGGGTTCGTCCACGCCGCCTTCCAACCGGTTTCGCCGATGACGATGGGCATGGCCGCCCCCACGGTGGTTTTGACACCGGCCGTCGTCGTGAACGGATACGCCGAAGCGGCCGAATAGTCACCCTTCGCAAAGGTGAGCGCCGCATTCATCATCGCGATACCCCGCGCTTCGCTCGAAGCCACCGCTAACTGCTGCCAGTTCCACAGCGTCGGATTCGAGATCGGATACGTGTGGATCGACGCAAAATCGAGGTACGGCAGTACCGTATCCGGCTTCTCGCTGTTGGCGGCCGTCCCGGCGTAGAAGCTCGCCGTATCATCGGCCGTGATCGGTTGAGTGACACCGGCGCGCACTTGCTGCACGTAGCTCAGCAGGCAGTTGACCGGCAAGTTATTGGCAAGCGACGTCTCATTGCCCACGCTCACCGAGACAACCTGCGTGTAGGTGGTCGCGAGGCTGATGGCCGTCGAAATCTCGCTCGCGTTGACGGTGTCGACGCAGGTGGCGGGCGCGCCCTCCAGATAGACCCCCAACTGCACGCTCATCGTCGGGTAATTCGCCGCGATCAGCCGCAGGATGTTCGAGGCATTCACGTCCGCACCGTACAGGCGCAGTAAGTTGAAGCCCGCGGCTTGCAGCAGACCTAAGTCCTGCAGAATCTGCGCATCGGTCGGCACCTCACCGACACCGGGCCCGCCGGCGCGGAACGGGCTGTACGCCACGGCCTTACCGATCTTGTAGACCGCCGGCAACGGCCGTAGTGACGCAGCGGCGGTGGCTGTGCCGCTCAGCGCAACGGTCGCCGACTTACCGCCCGCGAGCACCGTTAAGGTGGCCGACGCACTGCCGGCCGCGGTCGGCTTGAA
This sequence comes from Steroidobacteraceae bacterium, assembly GCA_036742455.1. GTDB lineage: Bacteria > Pseudomonadota > Gammaproteobacteria > Steroidobacterales > Steroidobacteraceae > CAIKZZ01. The sequence continues at coordinate 59,206 of DAINQU010000013.1, forward strand.
CGCGAGTGAAAGCGTGCAGGTCGCGTTCGCAGCCAGCGCCGCGGTGCATCCGTTCGTGAGACTGAACACGGCCGCCGACGTGCCCGACAGCGTGGCCGAGGTGACCGTCAACGACGCGGTCCCGGTGTTTTTGAGCGTCACGACTTGTGCCGCCGAGGTGGTGCCGACGGACTGCGACGCAAAGGTGACGGCACTCGGGGTCAACGTGTAACTCGCCGCGGCCGCAGCGCCGGTTCCGGACAACGTGACCGTTACCGGGCTGCCCGTCGCGTTGCTGGCGATCGACAGCGACGCCGTTGCCGTACCGGCCGCGGACGGCTTGAACGTCACCGACACCGTACAGGTCTTACCGGCCGCGATACTCGCGGTGCACGTATTCGTTTGGGCGAACGACGCCGCGTTGGTGCCGCCCAGGGTCACGCCCGACACCGTCAGCGATCCGGTGCCGGTGTTCGTGACCGTCACGGTTTGGGCCGCACTCGTCGCCCCGACGGTGGTCGAGGCAAACGTGAGCGATGTGGGACTCGCGCTCGCGGTCAAGGACGTGGCGGCCGCGCCGGTGCCCGTCAATGACGCCGTCTTCGTGGTCGCGCCAGATGCCGCCACGGACAGCGAGGCGCTATAACTTGACGCCGCCGTCGGGGCAAACGTGACGCTCACCGTGCAGGACTTGCCGCCCGCAAGACTCGTTCCACAGGTGTTGGTCTGCTTAAACGCGGCGGCACCGGTGCCGGTGACCGACACGGTGAGGGTCGCGGCCGTGCTGCCGGAGTTCGTCACGGTGACGCTCTTTGCTGCGCTCGTCGTGCCGACCGTCTGACTGCCGAACGCAGCGGACGTCGGGCTCACGGACAAGGTCACCGCCGCATCCGATCGCACCGCCGCAAGGGTACAAAGGATTGCAAACAGAACGGCCCACAGGGCCGCGGGTCGAAACGCCACGACGGCGCGATCTGTACTGGACACAGCAGCCATTTTTTGTACCGACCCCCAATTGAAATTGCGAATTTCAGCGTGTACGCTCAAATCATGGCTTGAAAGCGGTTTCAGGTCAATCACGTATAGAACAATGAATCTTCACATTTGGGGTAACGCATGAACGTATCGTCTTTGGGTCGCGGCCGCCTGCGTCGCACCCTTATTACTTGTGCGGGTCTCGTGGGCCTCGTGGCCGCTGGCGCTGCGAATGCCACACTCACCGCGAGCTCGACGTCCATCGGCTTTGCCGCCACGCAGTGGGGCGCAACCAGCGCCGCCAATACTGTGACGATTACGAGCTCCGCGGCGACCACCGCGGCTCCCACCGTCGCGTTGAGCGGTACCAACGCGTCGAGCTTCGTGTTGTCGGCCTCGACCTGCGGCACCGCGGCGCTCAAGGCTGCCGGCACCTGCACGTTTACGATCAGCTTCAAGCCTGCCGCTGTCGGCGCAGCCACGGCCACCGCGACCGTCACGTCGGGCACGTTGACGGCGACGATCGCGTTGTCCGGTACGGGCACCTCGCCGCTCACCGCCTCCCCGACGTCGCTGTCGTTCGCGGGCGTCGTCGGTACTGCCACGGCCGCGCAGACGATCACCGTGAAGAGCACGGCGGCCATCGCCGGCGTCGCCGTGGCGATTAGCGGCAGCGGCTTCACGCAGTCGAATACCTGCGCAACGTCGCTCGTCGCGAACGGCACCTGTGCGATCAACGTCACTTACACCGCGACCGGCACCACGGCCGCCACCGGCACCGTGACGGTCTCGTCGACGACCACCGGCGTCACCGCCGTGTCGACGACGCTCACCGGTTCTGCCAGTGCACCGATCCCGGCGTGGGAAACCGCCGCGCCCGTGAACGGCACGCAGACGGCTCTCTTTATGGCCGGCCCACCGCAGCGTTACCCGGGCACGACCGGCGTTGCTGGGTGCGGTGTGACCACCGCAGGCGGCGCATACGTGCATACGACCCAGGGCGGCGATCTCTGCGCGTTTGCCAGCAATAACTATGCGTACAGCTATGACTCGTCGCAGACGGGTACTGCGTATGGCGACTACTACATTTATCAAGCCGCTGCAGGAAGCGCATACGCCGCGGCCACCGATTACTTCGGCTTCTCGGTGCTCGCCCCGTACGCCAATGCCAACGCGGCCATTACGCCGGTTAGCATGGCGAACTCGAAGTCGATGCTCATCAAGCTGGCCAACATGGTCACGCCGAGCGCGACCAATGGACTCGCGAACGTCATCACCGTCACGATCAAGAATCAGGGTGTGACCGGTACGTGGCCGGCGACGAACCCGGCGGCTTGCTCGGTCGATGTGACGCTGCTAACCCCTGCAACGGGAACCACCACGGGCCCAGGCCCCGCGTCATTCACCGGCACGTACCTCGGTCAGGCGACGGGCACCTATGTGTCGCAGACGGGCCTGCTGGACTACGTCATTCCGTTCACGGCATTCACGTGCCTGACGAACGACGCCGGCACGGGTACGGCGACGACGATGGCGGCGTTACAGTCCACCGGTGTCACGCAAGTGGCCGTGAAGGTCGTCGGCAGCAAGAACCCGAAGGTGGTGGCAGGCTCGATTGACGCCATCTCCGTAGGCGGTATCTCGTTCCAGTAAACAACACAGAGGACACTGACGGGACCCGATCGCCCTAACGATCGGGTCTACTTAGGGCGGCATGATGCCGCCCTTTTTTATGCCTGTACTGGACGGGTGTCTGTGTTTTGAAAACGCTGTCAGGCTCTGCCGGTCGATGCTCGGTTCAGAGGTCGAGTACTGCATCTGTCACGGAGTCCCGCCGATCCAGGCAATCTCGACGAATGCATCCGTTTGACGGTGATTTCAGGGCTTTTTACGGGTGCCGCTCTAGTCTTTCGCGCTCAATATCAAAAATATTTTTTGCGTTATGTCTAATTAGGTGAGTACTCGACAAATCACCTGTGCTAAAACTAGCCCATCGCTGAAAGCGGTTTCAGCGAAGTGGATACAACGACGACATAACGCTTTTACCACCACTCTTTTGGGGATGACGCATGTTTAAATCTTCCTTGTTGAAAGCCGCGGTTGCCGCTACGTTCCTCGTCGGCGGATCCGCCGCGATGGCCGATGCAGGCGCTCCGTTCGCTTCGGACCTCGCGATCGGTGCCTCGGGCATCACCACCGTCCAGTCGGGCATTGTGTACGGCTACAGTTCGTGCGGCGGCGGTCTCGCGGCCTGCGCACCGGGCGCGGCACCCGATTGGAACTACTACTACTCTCGTCCGGATTGGTACGTTGCTGAGTTCGACGAATGGGGCCTGCTCGATGGCACCAACGGCGTGCCACCGTCGGGTTACTTCGGCGTGCTGATGACGGCACCGAAGGCCGTCGGCGCGACCGTCGCTCCGAAGATCAACGTGTCGGACTCCAAGTACATGCTGGTCAAGATGGCCAACCACTGCGGTCAGTACGGCTGCCCGGGTGTGGCCACGACGTTCACGGTCGTGCTCTCCAACGGCGCCGGCTCGCTGTCGCTGTACTCCGACCCGCATTTCGATGCATCGGCCACCGCGATTTGCTCGGCTGACGTTGCACTCAACGGTCCCCAGGGTGACGGCCTGCCGGTTGGCCCTGGCCTCATGAACCGCATCCACGCCATGTTCACTTACAAGGTGAATCTGTCGTCGTTCAAGTGCAGCAAGGGCACCCTCTCGAAGGCGCTCTCCGCGCTGACCTCTGTGTCGGTCGAAGTGCGCGCCAACAAGAACCCAGCTGAGTTGACCAACCTGCAGAACACCGGCAACGAAATGGAATTTGTGTCGGTCTCACGCGTCGATTTCGCGAACTGATCGCGTCGACCGGGTGGGAATAATCCCCTCGGCGTTAAAAGCCCGGCAGTTCGCTGCCGGGCTTTTTTTATTGCAACGAGCCGACTCGCGGGTCCCGAGAGAGTACCGTCAAAATGGCGGACACAACGGTCCAGGGGCAGCCTCGGCGCGCCATGGAAACGATGCGGTCATTCGGGAAAATAAATGGTGGGGCGGGTGGGGATCGAACCCACGACCAATCGGTTAAAAGCCGAATGCTCTACCACTGAGCTACCGCCCCAACGCGCGGTCAAACGATTCGCTGGTTGGTCGTCCAGCGGTGCGCGATTCTAGCAGGGGAAACGCGTTTGTGCTGACTCTGCAGACGCAAAATAACCGCCCCAAGGGCGGCGATCGTCAGCCTGGGCGATAGCGCGTGGGATCGGCCACACCGGCATCAGCGAAACCCGCACGTCGCAATCGACAGGAATCGCACACCCCACACGCCCTACCCTCCGCGTCGGCCTGATAGCAGGAGACGGTCGTCGAGAAGTCCACACCGTGCGCAACCCCAGCCTGAATGATCCCCGCCTTCGTCAGTTCGATGAGCGGGGCCACGATCTTGAAGTGGGAGCCTTCCACGCCAGCTTTCGTGGCGAGATTCGCCACCTGCTCAAACGCGGCGATGAACTCCGGACGGCAATCGGGATAGCCGGAATAGTCGATCGCATTCACGCCAATGTGGATCTCGCGCGCGCCGAGCACTTCCGCCCAGCCGAGCGCCAGCGCCAAGAAGACGGTATTGCGCGCCGGCACGTAGGTGATCGGGATACCGGTGGAGCCGTCTTCCGGCACCGCGAGCGCGGTATCGGTCAGCGCCGACCCCCCAAAGCCACCGAGACCGATCGGCACCACCCGATGCTCGGCCGCGCCGAGTGCCGCCGCCACGTTGGCCGCCGCCGTGAGTTCGGCGCGATGACGCTGCCCGTAATCGAAACTCAAGGCATAGCACTCGCGGCCCGCCGCGCGCGCCAGTGCCAACACGGTCGCCGAATCGAGGCCACCGGATACGAGAACCACTGCCTTCGGCGCCGTCATCTGCCCTTCTCCTCGCCCCACAACACTTTGTGCAACTGCAACTGAAACCGTACGTCGAGACGGTCGGCCAAGATCCACTCCGCCAGGTCCTGCGGGGTCACCTCGCCGTGCGCGGGCGAGAACAGTACCTGCACGCGCGACGGCAGCGCGTGCGTCTGACAGAACGCCACGCTCCACTCGTAATCCGCACGGCTCGTGATCACGAACTTGACGAGGTCCGAGGGACGCGACGCCTCGATGTTGCACAGCAGGTTCCGATCGACTTCACCGGAGCCCGGCGTCTTCACGTCCAGCACCCGCACCACGCGCGGATCCACACCGCCCGCATCGAGGGCGCCGCTCGTTTCGAGGGAGACGAGAAACCCCGCATCGCACAAGCGGGTCATCAAGGCGTGCACGTTCGGCTGCGCGAGCGGCTCACCACCGGTCACGCAGACACGTCGGTAGCCAAACTCGCGAACGCGGTCGATCACCGCGTCGATCGAGGTCCACTCACCGCCGTAGAACGAATAGGTCGTGTCGCAGTAGCGACAGCGTAAGGGGCAGCCCGTCAGGCGCACGAACACGGTCGGCCAACCCACCGTGTCCGCCTCGCCCTGCAGCGACCCAAAGATCTCCGTCAGACGCAGCCGTTCGGTCGCCGGCAGCGCGTCGCGCGGCGTCGCCGCCACGCTCAATGCCGACCGGCGATCTGCTTCAGCCGCTCGCGCGCTTCAGCCGAGGCCGGATCGTCCGGGAAGGCCTTCACGAGGTGCGCCAAGGCTTCGCGCGCCTCGCGATACCGCTTCAGCTCTTGGTAGGAGTAACCCACCTTGAGCAACGCACCCGGGACCTTGCGCGACTCCGGATGGTCTTTGATCAACTTCTGGAACGCCGCCAACGCATCCGGGTAGCGGTGTTCCACGTAGTACGACTCACCGAGCCAGTACTGCGCGTTGTCCGCAAGCGAGCTCTGCGGGTAGCTCGTGAGGAAGTCCTGGAAGGCTTTCTCAGCGACCCCGTACTCGCGCGCCTTCAGGTGCTCCAGCGCCGCCTGATAGACGTCTTTATCCGCCACCGCAGCGACGACGGGCGCCGGCGTTGCAGGGGCGGCCGCTGGCGGCGGTGTCACCGCCGTGGCCTGCGCAGCAGCCGATTGCGCGGCAGCCGCCGCGGCGGACTGCAGTTCCCGCACCTTCGCATCCAACGCCGTGATCCGGTCGGAGAGGTCGCGGTACAGGTCCCGCTCCCGCCGCTCGCCGGCACTGAGGGCGTGCTGCAGTTCTTCGATCTGCCCCTTCAGCACCCGCTGGTCGGCCTGCGCCTGCGAGAGCGACTGCTGCACGTCCAAGAAGGCGGCATTCTGGCGCTCGATCACATCGACGCGGGATTCCACCGACGTCGCTTTGATATAGGCCGGATCCTGCTCAGGATGCGGGGTCTCGCAGGCCGTCAGCGCGCCCGCAAGACCCAAGCCGACCCACCAACGGGCTGCGTTACGCATTAACGCGCCGTGACGACGATGTCGACGCGGCGGTTCTGCGACCAGGCCGCTTCGTCGTGACCGTCGGCGACCGGACGCTCTTCGCCGTAGCTCACGGTGGTCAACTGCGTGTCGCTCGCCCCGAGCAGCACGAGCGCCTTCTTGACGGCCTGTGCGCGACGCTCACCCAAGGCGATGTTGTACTCGGCCGAGCCGCGCTCGTCGGTGTTGCCCTCGAGGCGCAACTGCAGGTGACGGTTCGCGGCCAACTGCTTCGCTTCCGAGCTGATGATCGGCTGGTATTCCGCCTTGATCTCCGAGCTGTCGTAGTCAAAGCGAATCGTCGCGCCGAGCTCCCCGTCACCCGAAGGCATGTCGCCCTTCGTCGAAGTCAACGGACGCACGCCACCGTTATCGGCACCCGACGTGCGGCCCGTGCGGGCATCGCTATCGCTCGTCTGCGCCACCGACTGCGCGGCGGTTTGCGGCGCCTTAACCGTGGGCTTCTTCGGGCAACCGGCCAACGTGAAGCTGACGGCGATCAGTGCAGCCAAGGTGAGCTTATTGAAACGATTCATAGGGTGAAAACTCCATACTAAAATCGGTCACGCGAATGACCAGCGAATAATTCATTTTGCCACAGGACCTGCCCCTCGGCAGCGTCAAAGGCGTGGGGACCAAGCCGGATCGCGGATGTCGCCGCTGGGCGCGGTGATGTGGGTCACCACGCCGCTGTCGACAGCGACGGTGGCGAGGACACCCCGGCCACGCTCGCGCGAGGAATAAATGATCGTTTGACCGTTCGGGGCAAAGGTCGGACTTTCATCCAAGCGCCCCGTGGTCAGGATGATCGACTGCCCGCTGCTGGGGTCCACCCGGGCGATGCGGTAGCCGCCTTGATCCTGCGTCACCACGGCCAGCGTCTTGCCATCCGGCGACAGCCGCGGACGCGCGTTGTAGTTCCCTTCGAAGGTCACGCGCTTGGCCCGTTCACCCGCTGCGAGGCGGATCTGGTAAATCTGCGGACGACCGGCCCGATCCGACGTGAAATAGAGCGACTGTCCGTCCGCGCTGAAGCACGGCTCGGTATCGATCGCCGGGTCGTCCGTCACCCGCAACGGCGGGCCGCGAGTGTCCAGATCCATCACGAACACGTCCACGTTGCCGTCCGGCTGCGACAGCGCCAGCGCCAAGCGATGACCGTCCGGCGCCCACGCCGGTGCCCCGTTGATGCCGGCCCGGCCCGAGACCCGCTCGCGGGCGCCCGTCAGGATCGACTGGACAAAGACCGACGACACGCGGTTTTCAAAGGAGACGTACGCGAGTTTCGTGCCGTCCGGCGACCAGACCGGCGACATCAACGGCTCCTTCGAATCGACGATCGTCACCGGGTTCTCGCCGTCGGAGTCGGCCACCACGAGCCGCCAGCGGCGGGACGCCACCGGCCCTTCGACGGCGACGTAGGCGATACGGGTCGCGAACGCGCCCGGCACGCCGATGATCTTCTCGTACAGCATATCGGCGATACGGTGCGCCGTGAGGCGCAAGCCGCTTGCCGTCGAATTCATCGACACCCCAAGGACCCGTTCCCCGGTGAGCACGTTGTGCAACTCGACTTCGAGAACGTAACCCGCCCCGTCCGCCCGTGCCCGACCGATCGCGACGTAATCGGTTTTCACGAGACGCCATTGCGCCATGTCGATTTGGCTGGCGACCGACGGACGCTGCGGCATCGACAACCGCGACAGCGGCGCCAAGCGGCCGCTGCGCGCGAGATCGCCCTCCACCACCCCGGCGACGTCAAGCGGCACCGGCTCGCCGCCAAAGGGCACGAGCGCGATCGGGATCGGGCTCGTGTTGCCTTTGGTGATATCCACCGTCAGCTGCGCCTCGGCAGTGCCGAACAGCGCTACGGACAGACCGAGCGCGGCGATCAATCGGAACAGTCGGTTAGTCATCGGGGCTGAACACCAAGTGGAGTGTGCGTTGGAAAACGTCCGGATCTTTGGGCACGGGCAAGGGCGACGCGCGATAGGCGGCGTCGCGGATCGACGCGCGCAGCGCCGCATCCCCGTTGCACGGTTCAATCACTTGCGCCTGTAACACCGTCCCGTTGGGCAATTGCGTGACCTCAAGGGTGCACTGTACGCCTTTCTTGGCGGAGGCCGGGCGCGTCCACGATCGCTCCACCCGCGCCTTCACCTCGGACACGTACTGATTCGTCGCCCCGGCCAACTGCTGCTGATGGGCCGCATTGGCGCGCTGCTGCTCGGCCGCGGCCGCTTGCCGCGCGGCCTCCGCCTGGCGGCGCTGATTCTCCTGCTGAGCGCGCGTGATCTCCGCCGCTTTGGCCTTCTCCGTGTCGCGGATCTCTCGATCGATCTCGCTCTCCACCGACTTCGACAGCGCCGGCTTGTCTTTCGGCGGTACCTTCGGCTCCGGTTTGGCCTTGGCCGGTGGCTCCGCCTTTGGCGGGGCTTTCTCGGTCTGGCCGGCCGGCTTTTTCAGGGCGACGGTCGGGACCTTGGGGGTCGGCTCGGGCTTCACCTGCGGCTTCGGCGGCGGCGGCGTGTGCGCCTTCGGCGTGGGCTTTGGGGTCGGTGTCGGCTTCGGCGGCGTAGGCGCAGGCGTAGGTGTCGGCTCCGGCGCGGCCGCGGGGGGATCCGGCGTGACGTACTGGCGGGCTTTGGGTGAGACCAGCGTCGCCTCAATCATCGCCGGCACGACGTGGGTCGTCTTCGGCGTGTAGGCCGCGGCCCAGAGCACGGCCCCTAGGAGGAGACCGTGCAACAACACGGAGCCGATCAAGGACCCCGAATGATCACGAAAGAAGTGAGGTTGCGACGCGATCACTGTCCCGGCTCAGGCGGCAACGGATCGGTGATGAAGCCGACCTTCGTCGCACCCACCGATTGCATGAGCACCATCGTCTTCATAACGTCCCCGTAAGGCAGACGCGCATCGGCCTTGAGTAACACCTGCGTGTCGTGGTCGCGCTCCAGCACCGCGCGCACGCGCGCCGCCAGCGTCTTCTCATCGACCGGCGCGCTCTTGTCGTCGCCGAGGTTGATGTAGCGATGGCCGTCTTTATCGAGACTGATGATGAGCGGGTCTTTTTGGTCGGGAATCGCCTGGGCCCCCGCCTTCGGCAAATCCACTTTGACGCCTTGCGTCAGCAGCGGCGCCGTGACCATAAAGATCACGAGCAGCACGAGCATCACGTCGATGTAGGGCACGACGTTGATTTCGCCGACCAAGCGGCGTCGCCCGCGACCGCCCACGGAGGCCACGGCTCAGACCTTCGAGGCAGCGGAATAGCGCTGCAAGATCGTCGAGAATTCCTCAACGAACGTGTCGAGGCGGTTTTCGAGTCGGAAGACTTGGTCGGAGAACCGGTTATAGGCCACGACCGCCGGAATCGCCGCAAACAAACCGATGGCGGTCGCCACGAGGGCTTCGGCAATCGACGGCGCGACGGCCTGAAGCGTCGCCTGCTGCACATTACCGAGGCCGATAAACGCGTGCATGATGCCCCACACCGTGCCGAACAGACCGACGTACGGGCTGATCGAACCGATGGTGGCCAGCATCTCGAGATTGGCTTCGAGTCGCTCCATCTCGCGCAGCCGGGCCGCCTTCATCGAGCGCCCCGCCCCTTCCATCAACTGGGTGGCGTCGATACCGGGCTGCTTGCGCAACCGGAAGAACTCCCGAAAGCCGGCCTCGAAGAGGCTTTCCATGCCGATGGTGGGCATCTTACGAGCCTCCAACGTCCGGAACAGACCGCCGAGGTCGCTGCTCGCCCAGAAGGTCGACTCGAAGGCTTCCGCCTGGCGGCGCGTCGTGACGATCATGCGCCGCTTGCGCAGGATGATCGCCCAGGAGGCCACCGACGCCGCCATGAGGGTCACCATGACCAGTTTGACCACGATGCTCGCGTTGAGCGCCATCGCCACGATCGAAAATTCCGTCACGCTGGGGTTCATGTGCCTAGTTGCTGTAGTAGTGCCGGCGACAGCCGCCGAGGTTTCAACGTATCCGCATCGATCGCCGCAGCCCGTACCGTGGCCTCGACCATCAGTTCGTCGCCGCGGCGAACCTGTTGGCGAAAGGTAAAGCTCGCGCCGCGCATCTCCAAGAGCTCCGCGCTGACATTAAGCAAATCGTCATGTTGGGCTGCCCGCTTCCAAGCGATCTGCATATCGACGACCGCAAATTGCAGGCGCTCGGCGGCGCGCAGCTGGACCTGATCGATGCCGCACGCGCGCAACCACTCCGACCGTGCGCGCTCCATAAAGCGGACGTACGAGGCGTGATAGACGATGCCACCGGCATCGGTGTCTTCCCAGTAGACCCGAATCGGGATCGATACCGACCTCATAACGCCTCGTCCCGAAAGAGACTGAGGTTGTTCTGCAACGCCGCGGGAACGCCGAGGCCGAAATGGGTGTAGGCGCTCGCCGTCGCCATGCGACCGCGAGCCGTGCGCATCAAATACCCCTGCTGGATCAGAAACGGTTCGATCACGTCCTCGATCGTGCCGCGCTCTTCGCCGATGGCCGCCGCCAAGCTGTCGACGCCCACCGGGCCGCCCGCGAATTTCTCGATGATCGTGAGCAGCAGGCGACGATCCATGAGATCAAAGCCCAACCGATCGACGTCCAACAGATCGAGCGCCTCGGCAGCCACGGGACCGGTGATCACGCCGTTGGCGCGCACCTCGGCAAAATCACGGACGCGGCGTAACAGCCGGTTGGCAATACGCGGCGTACCGCGGGAGCGCTCGGCGATTTGTCGTGCGCCCGAGGGCTCAACCGCGAGGCCAAGCAGTCGACCCGAGCGCGCCACGATGCTCGACAAGTCCGCCACCGAATAGAACTCCAAGCGCTGCACGATGCCAAAGCGATCGCGCAACGGCGAGGTCAGCAGACCGGCCCGCGTCGTCGCACCGACGAGCGTGAACTGCGGCAAATCGATTTTGATCGACCGGGCCGCAGGGCCTTCGCCGATCATGATGTCGAGCTGAAAGTCCTCGAGCGCCGGGTAGAGGATCTCTTCGACCACGGGGCTCAGACGGTGGATCTCGTCAACGAACAACACATCGCGCGGCTGCAGATTGGTGAGCAGCGCCGCCAGATCGCCCGGTCGCTCAAGCACCGGCCCGGAGGTTTGCTTCAGGGACACGCCTAATTCGTTGGCCACAATGTGCGCCAGCGTCGTTTTGCCGAGCCCCGGTGGCCCGAAGATCAGCAAGTGGTCCAACGCTTCGGAGCGACGCCGGGCCGCCTCGATGAAGATTTCCATCTGCGCGCGCACCGCGGGTTGGCCGACGTAGTCGGACAACTGCTTGGGGCGCACGGCGCGGTCCAGGCTATCGTCCTCGCGACTGCCTTGGGCGGTGACTATGCGGTCTGCGTCGATCATGCGGCGTGGCCTCGGGTTCAGTTCGCCGCCGCGCGCAAGGCACGTCGGATCAGGTCTTCAGTGGTCGTCGCCTCATCCCCGGCCGCCTTCAACAACCGGCTGACTTCCTGCGGGCGATAGCCGAGCGCCACCAAGGCCACCGTGGCCTCCTGTTGCACGCTCGCGGTCTGACCGACGGCGGTCGGTACAAAGGCCGGGCCCGTGCCCGCCAAATCCGACGTCTTGTCGCGCAGGTCGATGAGGATGCGCTCGGCGGTCTTGCGACCCACGCCCGGCAAGCGCACGAGGGCGGCGGCGTCTTCGGCCTCAATCACCCGCAGAAACTCACTGACCGACAGGCCGGAGAGGATGCCAAGCGCGATCTTGGGACCGACCCCCGACACTTTCAGCAACGCCCGGAACAGTCGGCGCTCGTCGTCGGTGGCGAAGGCATAGAGTATGTGTGCGTCCTCACGGACCACGAGGTGCGTACGCAACGTGAGCTCGGTGCCGGTCTCGGGCAGTCCGTAGAACGTCGACATCGGTGCTTCGCACTCGTAGCCGACGCCGTTCACGTCAATCACCAAGGTCGGCGGCGATTTGGCGGCCAGACGACCGCGTAACCAGCCGATCACGGGGTGCCCCCGTGCCGCGCGAGCAGGTCGCGCCGCGCGGAGGCGTGGGCGTGACACAGCGCCACGGCCAAGGCATCTGCCGCATCGGCCGCGAGCCGCCCCTGCAAGCTCAGTAATACCGTCACCATCTTGTGCACCTGACCTTTTTCGGCGGCGCCGGTCCCGACCACCGCCAGTTTGACTTCGCGCGGCGCGTATTCGGCGACCGGCACCGGGTGGGCGAAGGTGGCCGCCAGTGCCGCCCCACGGGCCTGACCCAACTTCAGCGCGGAATCGACATTCCGATTGACGAACACCTTCTCGATGGCGATCTCATCGGGTCGATACGTATCGACCACGGCCGCCACACCGACGTAGATTTCCCGCAGGCGTGCCGCGAAATCGGTGCCTGCCGCGCGGACGGTGCCACTGGCCAGATACCGCGGCCCTTCAGCACCGATTTCGATCACGCCATAACCCGTCGCTCTGGAGCCCGGATCGAGTCCCAAGACCCGGTACGGTACGCTCGGACGCGGGCTCGTGCTCGTGCTTGCGCCCGGCCGCCGGGCGGTCGACGCGGGAGCGGCGTCCGCCGCCCCGGGCTTATAGGAGCGCCAGGCGCTGGAACGGGGCATCGGCGGGGCACGGGACGGATCGCATCGGTCGTATGATACCGGTAAGGCGTCGCTTAGCCACGCCCGTCCGGGGTGTAGGAGCGCATGGAAACCATCACGTTTGATTCGGATCAGCGCGCACTCGGCTACACCCGGGAGGCCCTGGACGCCCTTCGCCCGGCGTTGCCCGGCCTGTCGGCCGCCGACGGTGAGCGTGCGGTCGCCATCGCCCGGATCGTCGCGCACTTCGACCCCGATCCGGTCGCGGTGGGCGGCACCCTCCTCCAAGCGTTATGGGACGGCCCGCCCCTGCGGGATGACCCGCGGTATGCCGCGATCGATCCGGCCGTCGTGGATTTCGCCGCCGCGCTGGCGCGCCTCGGTCGCACCGACGTGCCGGTCCGTGACATTGCGCATCGCTACACGGCGGCGCAGGCAGAGGGACTGCGGCGGATGTTGCTGGCGGTGGTCTCCGATCCGCGCCTCGTGCTCGCCCGGGTGGCCGAGCAACTGTGGCGGTTACGCGCCGCGCGCCATGACAGCGCGGAGGCACAAGCCCATCTCGGTCGCGAAACACAGGAACTGTACGCACCGCTGGCCAACCGATTGGGGCTTGCGTCCCTCAAATGGGAGCTCGAAGACTACGCCTTCCGGTATTTAGAGCCGCTCGAGTACAAGCGGATCGCGGCCGCCTTGGCGGAAAAGCGTGCCGATCGCGAGCGTTACATCGACGCGTTGAAGCGCAGCTTGGAAGCTGACCTTCGCAGCGCTGGCATCGCGGCCGACGTCCAGGGCCGTCCGAAGCACCTGTACAGCATCTTTCGCAAGATGCGCAAAAAGGGTCTGCGCTTCGACGAACTCTACGACGTTCGCGCGGTGCGCGTGCTGGTCGATTCGGTGGCTGAATGCTATGCGGCCCTCGGCGTCGTGCACGGCCTGTACGCGTACTTGCCGGGGGAATTCGACGATTACATCGCCACGCCGAAGTCGAACGGCTATCGATCCATCCACACCGCCGTCACCGGTCCGGGTGGCAAAACCGTCGAAGTGCAGATCCGCACGCGCGACATGCACGATCGTGCCGAAAGCGGTGTCGCCGCTCACTGGCGCTACAAAGAGGGCGGACGCCGCGACGATGCGCTCGAGCGCAAGGTGGAAGACCTGCGCCGGCTGCTGCAACCGACCGGCAACGACGACGACCCGCTGGCCTCCGTGGGCCGCGAGGTGTTCCGTGAACGGATATACGTGTTCAGTCCCAAAGGCGATGTGGTCGAACTGCCCGAAGGCGCCACGCCCCTCGATTTTGCCTACTACGTGCACACGAACCTCGGCCATCGCTGTCGCGGTGCGCGCGTCGACGGGCGCATGGTGCCACTCGATCACCGACTGGCGAGCGGGGTCACGGTGGACATCATCGCGGCCAAAGAGCCGCAGCCGAGCCGCGACTGGTTGATCGACAGCCTCGGCTTTCTGGCCAGCAAATCGGCAAAAGGCAAGGTACGCGCCTGGTTCCGTCAAGCGGACCGGGACGAGCACCTGCGCAGCGGACGCGCCATTGCAGAGCGGGAGTTAGGACGCCGGGCCACCGGCGTCGAGATCGCCGGCTTGGCCGCGATGCTCGGTATCGCGGGTCCGGATGAGTTGTACGTGGCGCTCGGCAGCGGCGATGTTTCCGGCGCCCAACTGGCCGCCGCGCAGCAGCGGCGCGACAAGGCCACGGAGCGGGCCGAACCACCGCTCGCCACCGCCCCGACCCAGGGACCGCAATCGGCCGACGGCATCCACGTCATGGGCGTGGGTGACCTGCTCTCCCACTACGCGCGCTGCTGCCACCCGGTACCGCCCGAGCCCATCACCGGCTACGTGACGCTCGGCCGCGGGATCACGATACACCGCACCGGGTGTCGGAACCTGACCCGCCTCGCGACGGCCGAGCCGGAGCGGTTGGTGCCCGTCACCTGGGGCACGCAGCGCGACAAAGACTACTCGGTCGACTTTCAGGTCCGCGCGTTTGATCGACGCGGTCTCGTAAGGGATGTGAGCGCCATCCTGGCCGATGCGCGCCTGTCGATCCAGCACATGAACTCGACCACCAATCCCGAGGGCATCGCCGACATGCGCATGGGCACCCGGGTGCACGACCTGGAGGAGCTGGAGCAGTGTCTGGCGCGGATCCGGGGTCTACCCGATGTGATCCGCGCCCAACGGCTCTGACTCAGCGATTCGGGTAATCGATCGCCCGCTTGTCGGCGGCCAACGCCGCTTCGTGCAGCGCCTCGGACAAGGTCGGATGGGCATGGATCGTGCGCTGCAGGTCTTCGGCGGTCGCCGAATACTCCAACGCCAACACCGCCTCGGCAATCAGTTCACCGGCCATCGGGCCGATGATGTGCACGCCGAGCAGCGAGTCGTCGTCCACGGCGGCGATGACCTTGACGAAGCCGTTGGCGGCTTCCATGGCCCGCGCACGACCACTGGCCAAGAACGGGAACGACCCCACCTTGTAGGCACGGCCCGAGGCTTTCACTTGCGCCTCGGTCAGCCCGACCCACGCCATCTCCGGAGCCGTGTAGATCACGGACGGTATGGTCGCGTAATTGACGTGCCCCCAACGCCCGGCAGCCAGGTCGGCGACCATGACGCCCTCTTCCTTGCCCTTGTGGGCGAGCATCGGCCCACGCACGCAATCACCCACCGCGTACACGCCCTCGATAGCCGTGCGGCAGTGCTCGTCGACGACGATGAAGCCGCGCGTATCGAGGGTGATGCCGACGTCCTCGGCAAACAGCCCTTCCGTGTGCGGCCGACGGCCGATCGCAACGACGACACGGTCGAACTCGATCTGGTGACTGCCGGTGGCATCCTCGTAGGTGACGGCGACGCCCGTGCTGCCCGGGGTCGCGCCCGAGACCTTCGCGCCCAGCCGAATGTCCAAGCCTTGCTTCTTGAACTGCTTCAAGGACTCTTTCGAAACGGCCTCATCCGCCATGGGTAGGAAGGCGTCCATGGCCTCCAAGACCGTGACCTCGGCGCCCAAGCGACGCCAGACACTGCCGAGCTCAAGGCCGATCACGCCGGCGCCGATAACACCGAGACGCTTCGGCACCTCGGTGAATTCCAGCGCGCCCCAACTGTCGACGATCTGCACGCAATCGAACGGCGCGGTGCGCAAGGGCATCGGCGTCGATCCGCTCGCCAGAATGACGCTGCTGGCTGAGAGCACGCGCACGCTGCCGTCGGCGGCGGTGTATTCCACGCGCTTGCCACTCAGCAAACGACCGTGCCCTTGCAACGCGGTCACCTTCGCAGCTTTGAACAAGCCCAAAATACCTTGCGTCGACGCTTTGACGATGCCGGCCTTGCGCGCCTGCATCTTCGCCACATCCATCGCCACGCCGCTGACGGCGATTCCGTGTTCCGCGAACTCCACCTGTGCGCGGTGATAGAGCTCGGAGGACTCGAGCAACGCCTTCGAGGGGATGCAGCCGGCGTTGAGGCAGGTGCCGCCGAACGCGTACTGTCCGTCGGTGTTCTTCCAGCCATCGATACAGGCGACCGAGAGGCCGTTTTGGGCGGCGCGCAACGCGGCGGGGTAACCCGCCGGTCCCCCACCGATGACGATCACGTCAAAATGTTCGCTCATGACGACTCCTTAGACCTGCAACAACAGGCGGGCCGGATCTTCGAGGCAGTCCTTAATCGTGACGAGGAACTGCACGGCGTCGCGACCGTCGATGATGCGATGATCGTAGGTGAGTGCGAGGTACATCATCGGACGGATGACCACCTGCCCGTTCACGGCCATCGGCCGGTCTTGGATCTTGTGCATCCCCAAGATCGCGCTTTGCGGGGCGTTGACGATCGGCGTCGACATCAGTGAGCCGAAGACGCCGCCGTTGGTGATCGAGAACGTGCCACCGGTCAGCTCGTCGATCGTGATGGTGCCGTCACGGCCCTTCTTGGCAAAGTTGCCGATCGACTTCTCGACATCGGCGCAGCTCATGAGGTCAGCATCGCGCAAAATCGGCACGATCAGTCCGCGCTCGGTCGATACCGCGACACCGATGTCGTAGTAGTCGTGATAGACGATGTCGGTGCCGTCGACGTAGGCATTCACGATCGGGAAACGGCGCAGCGCCTCGACGGTGGCCTTGACGAAGAACGACATAAACCCGAGGCGTACGCCGTGCGTCTTCTCAAAACGATCCTTGTAGCGCGAGCGAGCATCGTTCAGCGCCGTCATATCGACTTCGTTGAAGGTCGTGAGCAGCGCCTGCGTCGACTGTGCCTCGACGAGGCGCGAGGCAATGCGCGCCCGCAGGCGGGTCATTGGCACGCGCTGTTCCGTACGCCCCGCGCGGGTCGTCGTCGCCGGCGCGGGACTGGGCGCCGCGCTCGGCGCGATAGCCGCCGGCGCCGGGACGGCCGCCTTACTGGCATCTTGCTTCGTGATCCGACCGTCGCGCCCGGATGCCGGCACGGTCGCCGGGTCGAGACCGCGCTCCTCGACCACGCGCTTGGCGGCCGGGCTCATTTTCGGATCGGTCGCCGTCGGTGCGGTGGCCACGGCCTCTGCAGCGGCTGCGACGGGCGCAGCGGCGGCGGCCGCGGTCGCCGTCTCGTCGATCACCGCGAGGAGCACGCCGCCCGTGACGGTGGTCCCGGCGGCGACTGTGACTGCGACCAGCACGCCGGCGATGGGCGCCGGCACTTCGAGAACGACCTTGTCCGTTTCAAGATCGGCGAGGTTTTCATCGCGCGCGACGACATCGCCGGGCTGCTTGTGCCAGGTCACGAGGGTCGCGTCGGCAACCGACTCGGGTAACTGAGGAACGCGTACTTCGATGGTCATGGATATATCCTGAAATGGCGTAATGAGGGGTGACGGGGCATCAGCGCGCTGCGCGCGGTGACCGGCGCGGTGCCGGCGCCTGCCCGGTGAGTGCGGTCTTCACGAGACGCTGCTGCTCTTCCACATGCATCTGGTAGATGCCCGCGGCGGGCGCCGCTGCGCTCGCCCGTCCGGCGTAGAAAAGCGTGTCCAGATCAACGAGCGGTTCCTGCAACCGATGGCGGATCTGGTACCACGCGCCCTGGTTTTGCGGCTCTTCCTGACACCAGACGATTTGGTGGGCGTTGGGATAGCGCGCGAGGACGGCCTCGTAGCCGTCCGCCGGGAAGGGATAGAGCTGCTCGATACGAACGATCGCAACGTTCGTGAGGCCCTCCTCGCGACGCTGCTCGAGCAAATCGTAATAGACCTTGCCGCTGCAGAAGACGACGCGAGTCACCGACTTCGGCTCGATCGGGTCGATCTCATCGATGATGGTCTGGAATCGGCCGCGTGCCAGCTCGTGCAGATCGGAGACCGCCAGTTTATGACGCAGCAGGGACTTCGGCGTCATCACGATGAGCGGCTTGCGCAGGGCGCGCAGCATCTGTCGACGCAGCATGTGGAAGACCTGTGCCGGCGTCGAGGGCACGCACACCTGCATGTTCGCTTCCGCACACAGCTGCAGGAAGCGCTCAAGACGCGCGGAGGAATGCTCCGGCCCCTGCCCTTCGTAGCCGTGTGGCAGCAGCAAGGTCAGTCCGCAGATACGACCCCACTTGGATTCACCGGAGCTGATGAACTGGTCGATGATGACCTGCGCACCGTTGGCGAAATCGCCGAACTGCGCTTCCCAGAGCACCAACGTGTCCGGCGTCGTGGTCGAATAGCCGTACTCGAAGCCGAGGACCGCCTCCTCCGAAAGGACCGAGTCGGTGACCCGGAACCGCGGCGTGCGCGTCACGTGCTCGAGCGGCACGTAGACCTGATCGCTGGACTGGTCGTGCAAGGCCGCGTGGCGATGGAAGAACGTGCCACGACCACTGTCTTGGCCGGTCAAGCGTACGTAGTAGCCTTGGTCCACCAGCGAGGCATAGGCCAAGGTCTCGGCCGCGCCCCAGTCCAATGGCATCGCTCCGGCAACCATCTTCGTGCGGTCTTCGTAAATCTTGGCGACACGCGGATGCAACGTGACGTCAGTCGGGACGCGAACCATGCGCGCACCGAGGCCCTTCAGGTGCTCGATATCGAGCGTCTCTTCGAGCGACTCAAACGGATCCGCCGTCAAGTGCCGCGACCAATCCACGGTGTACTTGTTGCCGATCAGGCCGAGTGCCGCGCGGGCGAGCGGCTTGCCCGAATCGAGCCCCTCGCGATACTTCACGACCAGCCCGTCCGCCTCGGCAGCCGACATGACTTGCGCACTCGCCAGCCGCTGCGCGTACAACGCCCGGGTGGTCGGGTGCTTGCGAACCACTTGATACATGAGCGGCTGCGTGGCCGCCGGCTCGTCCGCCTCGTTATGGCCGTGACGGCGGTAGCAGACGAGGTCGATGACGACGTCTTTGTGGAAGCGTGCGCGGTAGTCCAACGCGAGGCGAGTCACGAAGACACACGCCTCCGGGTCGTCGCCGTTCACGTGGAAAATCGGCGCTTCCACCATCTTTGCCACGTCGGAGCAATACAGCGTCGAGCGCACATCGCGCGGATCCGACGTCGTGAACCCCACCTGGTTGTTAATCACGATGTGGACGGTGCCGCCGGTGTAGAAGCCGCGCGCCTGCGACAGCTGCAGCGTCTCCATGACCACGCCCTGACCGCCGAACGCCGAGTCACCGTGAATCACCACCGGCAGCACACGCTCGCCGGTGACGTCGCCGCGACGCTCTTGGCGCGCACGCACCGAGCCTTCGACGACGGGGTTCACCACCTCGAGATGGGATGGGTTGAACGCGAGCACGACGTGGACATTGCCGGCCGGCGTGCGCAAGTCGGAGGAAAAGCCTTTGTGGTACTTGACGTCGCCGGAGCCGCGCAAATGCGACAGGTCGTAATTGCCCTCGAACTCCGAGAACAAGTCCTTCGGCGACTTGCCGAGGAGATTGACCAACACGTTCAGGCGACCGCGATGGGCCATGCCGACGATGCACTCTTCGACGCCGGTGCGCCCGCCGTACTGAACGAGGTCGTCCAACATCGGGATTAACGCATCACCGCCTTCCAGCGAGAAGCGCTTCTGGCCCACGTACTTCGTGTGCAGATAGCGCTCCAACCCCTCGGCGCTCGTCAACTGCCAGAGGATGTTCTTCTGCTCGTCCGCCGTGAAACGATGCCGCAGGCGTTGCTCTTGATAGGTTTGTTGCAACCACAAGCGCTCTTCGCTGGACGAGACGTGTGCGAACTCGGCGCCGATCGTGTCGCAGTACATGAACTTCAATTGCGCGATCATGTCGCGCAGCTTCATCCGCGTCGGAATCGCTTCGGTCTTCGAGCCGGTATAGAACTCGGTATCGAGGTCCGCTTCGCCGAGCCCGAAGTAGCTGAGCTCCAGCACCCGCGGGCGCTCCCGCTGCATCATCTCGAGCGGGTCAATGCGAGCGACCAGATGTCCGCGGTTCGCGTAGACCTGAACCATTCGTGACACCGAGCCTTGCTTCGCGGCGGCGTCGGCCGAGACCGCGTTGGGCGCCGTGCCGAGGCGCGGCGCCTTCGCCCGCGAGGCAAATTCCGCCAACACCGGTCCGTGGGCCACGTCGCGACTGACGGCACCGGGGGATTGGGCAATGTTTTGAAAGTACGTCCGCCATTCCGTGGGGACTTTGGAGGGATCTTCGAGGTAGCTCTCGTAGAGTTCTTCTACGAACGTCGCATTGGCGCCGGACAACGGGGTCGAGGCGAACCATTCGGTCAGTCGTGCGCTCACGTACCTACTCGCAGTGGAAAGGATGCGCACGAGTCTAAGGCAAAGTAAGACCGCGTCAACGGTTAAAATAATAAAACACAACCGTTCGTTTTATTGTTCTAAGTGGTTGCCGCGGCACGACCCTGACCGCCTCTGGGGCTCGCCCGCGACGGACTTCTCCACACGGCCTCGATCCGCTGTACGACCGTCGGTTCGGGTACGCTGCCTGGCGGGACCACCGCCGGTCACCCGCCGGCGGCGTGACCTGCACGGAGACCCGGACGGAACGCCGCCCTCGCCCCGCCCTACTCAGAGGTACTCGCACCATGACCGTCGATGACCGTTTACGCGCGGCCCGCATCGCCCGGAATGAAGGGCGGGTCGAGGATGCCGAGCGGTTGTACCAAAGCGCGGTGGACGAAGCGCGTCGCACGAATGCGCCGGTCGCGCTCGCGCACAGCCTTCGGCATCTGTCGGATGTCGCCCGTACCCAGCAGCATGCCGACATCGGGTTATCGGCCGGTTTGGAGGCCGTGTCGATAGCCCGAGCCATCGAGGGACTGCCTGCGCTCGACCTTGCGAACGCCTTGCGGGTCGCGGCGCTGGCTCTGCAAATGCACCATCGCTGGAACGAGGCCCTGCCGGTCTGGGCGGAGGCCCGCGGGTACTACGCCGCGGCAGGCGTCGCGGCGGGCGTTGATGAGTGCGATGCGGCGCTCGCGTCCTCGCCGCCGGCACCGTCGAATGCGTGAGGGGTGCCGTTGGGCACCTCAAACACTGGCGCCCCGAACAGGAGTCGAACCTGTGACCTCGCCCTTAGGAGGGGCGCGCTCTATCCAGCTGAGCTACCGGGGCAACGGATCGCGATCCTAGCCGTTCGTGCGCCTCGGCAGAAGAGGCCCGGCGGAGAACGGGGTCGAGACCGACCCCGTCGCCCGCCCGATCGGTCAGTGGCTCGTCGGTGCAGCGACCGACACCGCCAGCACACCAAAGGTGTCCGGCAGCACCGGCTTGCGACCACCGCCGGCCGGTGCCGGACCAAAGGACACCGTCGGCACGTACAGCACACCGGTCTGTTCGTCGATCGCGATCGTGCGTGCGCCGGTGCCGGTCTTCACGGACTGCACGCGCACATAGCGGTTCGGTGCTTCTTCTTGAACGACGTCGAGGGTGCCGTCGCTGTTCGAGGCAAAGGCACGGTGCGTGCGTGGATCAAACGCGGCGCCGTCCGGCCCCGAGCCGATCGTCACTTCAGCCACGACATGACCGCTATCGCTGTCGAGCACGGCCATGACGTTATTCCCGCACACGGAGTAAATGCGGTGATGCTCCGTATCAACCGCCATGCCGGTCGGTTCCTGGCAGGAGCCCATCTTCCATTCACCCGTCTTTTTGAGCGTTTGCGTATCGAAAACGTGGACGATGGACTTCTCTTCGTCGTTCACGAATCCGTGGCCCCGACCGTCGAATCCGATGTTCTCAAGCTTGGCGCCACCGAGCGCCAACGTGGCAACGATCGTATCGGTCTTCGGATCAACGACCGTCAGATCGCCGGTCGAACCGCCGTTCACGGCATAGACCCGCTTGGAAAAGCTGTCGTAGAGAATGGCGTCCGGCTTGACGCCGGTGGGCTGGATCTTCTTGATCACCGCCAGCGTGTCGCGATCAAAGACCGTGATCGTGCGATCTTGCCCGTCGGTCGTGTAACCCTTGTTCACCTCCGGCACCACTTCGATCCCGTGCACACCGCGGATTCCGGTGATCTCGCCACGCTTCGTGCCCGACGGCAAATCCAGCACTTCAACCCGCGTGCTGTGCGCGACGTACAAGCGATGCCCTGCGGCGTCCGCGCGCAAGTAGTCGTAGCCCATGTCCGTTCCGCCAATCGTATAGTGCCCCGACACGGCATACCCGGGCTCCGCCGGTGCGGCGGGCGCGGCGGCAGCGAGCGCGAGCGATGGGCTCGCCAGGGTCAGAATCACAGCAACGGCACGGGTCACAGACACCGGAAGTCTCCTCAGGCAACAAGCAACAGTGTGCGACTCAGGACGATCCCAAGTCGCTTCAGGCTACCACGCGATACATGACAATCGACGCATCGCCGCAAACTTCGTCGACAACGCGTCGGAAGCGTTCCCAAGCAGGACGGCGACCGCTAGAGTACCGCCTCGATTATCGGGGACAAGACACCATGCGGACGCGGCCACCCTCGCGATGGATCGACAGCCAGCATTGCGCTGCCGGTACGTTGTCCATGACAGCGCGCCGACGGTGCTTCCGTGGGGGGCGGCGCGCATGACCTCATCGATTAACCCCCGCGCGGGCCTCCTCGTGGCGAGCCTTTGGCTCACAGCGCCGCTGGCGTTCGCCGCCACGGATGCCCCCACGCTCCCGCCACACTTTGCGGGCAGCGCACTCGACGAGGCGCCGACGGCCCTGACCGCGGACTGGTGGACGGCGTACGCGAGCGACGAACTGTCCACCCTGTTGGCCGCCGGCGCGCGCGACAATCTCGATATACAGGCCGCCATTGCGCGCTTACAGGCGGCCAGCGCCCGCGCCCGGGCCGCGCATGCGTCCGTGCTCCCGACGGTTGACGCCGGACTTGGCGCCACGCACTACGCCGGACACTCCAATGCGGGGACGGCCCAGGAGACGGATGCCGGCGTCCTTCTGAGCGCGAGCTACGAACTCGATTTTTTTGGTAAAAACCGCGCTATCGCCGACAGCGCTGGGGCCCAAGCGGCCGTCAGCCGCGCCGAGCGCGACACGGTAGTACTCGCCACGCAAGCCGCATTGGCCGCCGGGTATTTCACCGTCGTCTCGCTGCGCGAGCGACTGCATTGGGCCGAGGTGGATCTCACCACGGCGCAACGGATACTCACGCTCGTCGAAGCTCGTCACGCCGCGCAGGCCGTCGGCGACGCGGAACTCGCTAACGAGCGCAACCGGGTGGCAGCGGCGACGTTGACCGTGGTCGACCTCACGGCACAAGAGGCGGTTGCACGCGAGTCGCTCGCCGTCCTCGCGGGACGCGATCCGGAAGGGTTTGGCGTAACCGCCACCGACCTCGGCGGCCTGCAACTGCCATCGGTTGTGCCCGACCTCCCCGCGACCTTGCTGCAGCGCCGCCCAGACATCCAGGCGGCGGAACGTGCGCTCGCGGCGGGTCATGCCGACGTGGCCGTCGCACGCGCCGCGTTGTTTCCGTCGATCGCGTTGACGGCGGCTGGCGGCGTGCAAAACCCCGCCGTACAGGCAGCCGTGACCACACTCACCGGGACGGGTGCCTCGCTGACCTTGGGCGCGCAACTGCTCCAGTCGGTATTTGATGGGGGACGTCGTCGCGCGCTGCGCGCCGAGGCCGAGGCGCGCGAATCCGAATTATTGGTCCAATACCGCGCGGTCATCCGCAATGCGCTGTTGGACGTAGAGACCGCGCTCAGCGCACGTCAGGCCCTGCGCACGGCGGCGGCGGCGCAACACGACACGCTCGAACAGAGCCAACGCGCGCTCGCGGTGGCGCAGGCCCGCTACCAAGCCGGCATCGGCGACGCGCTGAACGTCCTCGAGGCCGAGCGCGCGGTCAACGCCGCGCGGAGCCAACAGACGGCGTATCGCCTGGATGGCCTCCTCAATACCGTGAGCCTTGCCAAAGCCCTCGGCGGCGGCTGGCAAGCCGCCGTCCCCCACCCTTCCGCCGAACTCACTTCGGGAACCCGACCATGAATGGCCGTTTGTTGTACGCCCTGATCGCGTTGACCGCATTGGCCGCCTGCGGGCATCGCGCGGCGCCACCGGATGCCGCTGACGCTCCCGCAACACACAGCGAGCCGGAGACTGCCGCTGCCGCACCGGGAGCCCCCGTCACGTTGGATGCTGCGCAAGCCGAGGCGCTGGACCTCGTGGTGGCACCGGCCCGGCGCGTACGCTATCGCCGCGAGACGCAAGGGTATGCGACCGTGTGGTCGCACGACGCGATCGCCCAATACACCGCAGACCTCGCCACCGCGGAGGCCGCCAGTCGCCAAAGTGCGGCGGCTTTAGCGCGATTGCAGGGACTCGCGGCCACTCCGGGCGCCTACCCGGGCGATTTGTTGGACAGTGCGACACGACAGGCCGCCACCGATGCCGCCGCGCTGCACTTGGCGCAGCAGAAGCTCTCCGCGTTCCTCGGCGATGCGCCCGGCGGTACCGCGCACCTCACCGACTGGGCCCGCGGCCATCGCAAGCTCGTTCGGGTGACCTTCCCCGCCGGCACCGCCCCCGAGCGTCGGCCGGAGCACGTGCGCTTAGCCCCGCTCGTTCCGTCCGCCGCCACGACCGACTGGCCCGTTGAGGCGGCGTGGGCCGCGCCGGCCGACCCGGCCGTTCCCGGCTACAGCCTGTGGGTCAGCGCCGCGGGCGTTGGTCTCGCGGAGGGCAGCCGCGTGATCGCCTGGGCCTCGAGCGGCGCCGGTACCGAGGGAGTGCTGATCCCCGCGAGCGCCCTCGTCGTCAGCGACGATCAAACCTGGTGCTTCGTCGAACGCCCCAAAGGGACCTATCAACGCATCGCGGTGGCCACCGAACGCCCCATGGACGGCGGCTACGTCGTCACGACCGGCGTGGCCGTCGGTGATGCCGTCGTCATCCACGGGGCCGGACTGTTGCTCGCCCGCATGATGGGCGTCGGCGCGGACGCCGCCCCATGATGGAGCGGCTGATCCAGTTGTGCGTGCGCCGCTCCGGCGCCATCAGCGTGCTGTCGTTGCTCGCGCTGCTCCTCGGCACCTGGGGGGCGTTAAAAACGCCTTTGGATGTCTTCCCGGAATTCGCGCCGTCGCAAGTCGAGATACAGACCGAAGCACCGGGCTTTGCGCCGCAACAGGTGGAAGAACTCGTCACCAAACCCGTCGAAAACGCGGTCAACGGGGCGGCGGGTCTCGCGACCTTGCGATCGGAGTCCATCCCCGGCTTATCGATCGTCATCGTCACCTTCAAAGACGGCGTCGATTTGCACGTCGTGCGCCAGGGCATCGCCGAACGCCTCGGCGAAATCGGCAGCAGTCTGCCCTTAGGGGTCGGCGTGCCGAAGCTCTCGCCGTTGGTATCCAGCACGATGGATCTGCTGAAGGTGGGCTTGGTGTCGGACACTGCCGATGCGTACACCCTCCGCGATGCCGCCGACTGGTCGGTCAAGCCGCGCCTCCTCGCGGTCCCCGGCGTCGCGCGCGTCACCGTATTCGGCGGCGCCGTCCGGCAGTTGCAGGTACGCCCGGACACGACTCGCCTCGCGCAGTACGGGCTCACGTTAAGCGATGTCGCCGATGCCGCGCGCGGGGCGCTGGCGTTGCGCGGCGCCGGCTTTGTCGATTTGCAGGCGCAACGGGTCTTGATCAAGACGCCGACACCGAAACCCGACGCGACGGTGCTGGCGGACGCCGTGGTCACAACACGCGGTGCCGTGCCGATCCGCCTGCGCGACCTCGGAGACGTGGTGGAGGCGCCCGCGCTGCAGTTCGGCGACGCGGTCATCATGGGTCGTCCCGGCATTTTGCTGTCGTTGGCGAGTCAGTACGGCGCCAACACCTTGGAAACCACTCGTGCGGTCGAAAGCGCGTTACGCGATCTGGAGCCGGCGCTCCAGAACCAAGGGATACACCTCGTCGGCGGCCTGCATC
Organism: Steroidobacteraceae bacterium; assembly: GCA_036742455.1. Classification (GTDB taxonomy): domain Bacteria; phylum Pseudomonadota; class Gammaproteobacteria; order Steroidobacterales; family Steroidobacteraceae; genus CAIKZZ01. Next base: position 85,569 of record DAINQU010000013.1, read on the forward strand.
GACCGGCGAATTTCATCGAACGTGCGCTCGCGGATTTGCAGAACTCGCTGGTGATCGCGGCGCTGTTAATCCTTGCGGTGCTGTACGCCTTCTTGCGCGACTGGCGCTCGGCACTCATCGCCTTCACCGCGATCCCCCTGTCGCTGCTCGCGGCCGTCCTCGTCCTCGCGCACGAAGGCCAGACGCTCAACACGATGACCTTGGGCGGCTTTGCCGTCGCACTCGGCGTGTTGGTGGACGACGCCATCATCGGCATTGAAAACATCCTCCGCCGGTTGCGTCTCAATGCGCGCGACCCGGCGCCGCGACCGCGTCTGGCGGTTATCGCCGAAGCGGCCGTCGAAGTCCGCGGACCCGTCATCTACGCGACCGCTGTGGTGATCGCGGTGTTCTTGCCCGAGCTGTATACGAGCAGCGTCCAAGGTCACTTCGTCGGCCCGCTCGCCCTGTCATTCATTCTCGCGGTCGTCGCATCGCTGGCGGTTGCGATGACGACGACCCCGGCCCTGTGTGCGCTCTTTTTGACGGCCGACCAGCACCACGGTGACGCGCGGTGGCTGACGACCCTCAAACGCTGGCAGGCGCAGGCGATCGGCGCCGCGTGCGAGCGCATCGGCACGCTTGGCACGGGCTTAGGGGTCCTCGTCCTGGCCGCTCTCGCGGCGTTACCCTTTCTCGGCGGGTCGTTCATGCCTGACTTCAAGGAAGGGCATTTCGTGGTGCAGACCACGAGCACCGTCACCGGCACTTCACTTGAGGTGATGCGGGATGCGGGGATCCGCATCAGCAAGTCCCTGCTTGCCCTCCCGTACGTGCAAAGCGTCGAGCAGCAGATCGGTCGCGCCGAACTGAGCGAGGACACGTGGGGGCCGCACCGCAGCGAGTTCCACGTCGAACTGAAGCCCCGTGCGACCGTTGATGAGTCGGTCGCGGAAGACGCGATCCGCCAGATCGCGCTGCAAGTCCCGGGCCTGCAGTCGGAAGTTGTCACCTTCCTCGGGGATCGGATCAGCGAGAGCTTGAGCGGCGAAACCGCGCAAGTGGCGATCAAAGTCTACGGCAACGACCTCGAAGCCCTGGACCGAACGGGTGATGCAATCAGTGCGTCGCTCACCCACGTCACCGGCATCACGGATCTGAAATTTGCTCGGCAAAGCGGCACGCCCGAACTCAGCATCGAACTGCTGCCGGCGGCGATGGCCGCCAACGGGTTAAAGGCGCAGACCGTTCTGGATGCGGTACAGACTGCCTACGCGGGCGATATCGTCGGCCAAGCGTTCGAGGGGATTCGCACGGTGGATGCGGTGGTGATCCTCAACCCCGCGCAACGTCACAACTTGCTGAGCCTTGAGCAGTTACCGATCACCGGCCCCTACGGGCCTGTGCCTTTAGCTCAGGTTGCCCGCGTCCGTCTGGCGGAGGATCGGTACAGCATCGAGCACGACGGCGGTCAACGCCGCGTCAGCGTGACCTTCAACACGCAAGGGCGCGCACTTCAAGACGTCGTGACCGACGCCCGCCGGACGATCGAAAAGACCGTCAAGCTCCCGCCCGGGGTGTATCTGGAATTTACCGGCGCGGCCGAAGCCGAACAGCAAACGCGCACGGAGTTGCTGCTGTACTCCGCCCTTAGCCTAGCCCTCATCGTCATGATCCTGACGATCGCCTTCCGGTGGCGCCGCAATGCGGCACTGGTCCTCGTGAATTTGCCATTCAGCCTGATCGGTAGCGTCGGTGCCATCGCCGCCACCGGAATCGGCTTATCGCTGGGTGCGGTCGTGGGCTTGGTCACCGTCTTCGGTGTCAGCGCCCGAAACTCGATACTCCAGCTCGCGCATTACGAACACCTCGTCGACACCGAGGGTACGCCGTGGGACCGCGACACCTTGATTCGCGGGGCCAACGAACGACTGGTGCCGATCTTGATGACCGCCGCGGTCACGGCGCTCGGCCTTGCGCCGCTCGCCGTGGGACTGCACGAGCCGGGTCAGGAGATCGAAGGGCCCATGGCGATCACCGTACTCGGCGGCCTTTTATCGTCAACGCTGTTGAATCTGGTGCTATTGCCCGCGCTGTCCTATCGCTTCAGTCGCACACCAGCGTCGGGTGCGAAACGTCCGTAAGTCGCGACGACGTGCGGATCGAGGACCGTGCAGCCCTGGATGAACACTGAAAAGCGCACCGTGAAGACCCAGCGGGAAGCGCTCGGCCCAGGCGGCGATCGCGGCGACCGAAAGGCTTAACGCCACCTTAGACTCGAAGAGGTAGCGCCACCCGCCCTCCGCGCCGTGTCGTACGCCGATGTTCCTTTATTTCGTCGATATATTTCTTTCAACGAAAAAAAGGAACACAATCCAAGCATGACTACCGTCAATCAGAGCCAACGCGTACTCGATTTGGTCCGCCAGAGAGGTCTTGTGCGTGCCAGCGACTTGGACACCATCAATGTGCCGAGAGTCGTTCTGACGCGCCTGACCAACGCGGGCTTGCTCGACCGTGTCGAGCGTGGTCTATACCGACTGCCTGACACGCGCTTGACCGAACACGAGAGCTTGGTCACCGTGGCTACGAGGGTGCCGCAAGCCGTTTTCTGCTTGCTCAGTGCCCTCCAATTTCATGAACTAACCACGCAGTTGCCGCGCCAGGTGTGGATTGCGATGCCGCGCGGCAGCCATGCACCGCGGTTCCACTATCCACCGGTCAAAATGGTCCAGTTCACCGGTGACGCCTATGCGGCAGGAATCGTGGGCGTTGACCGTGGCGGCACATCGCTCCGCGTCTACAGCGTGGCTAAGACGCTGGCCGACTGTTTCAAACACCGCAACACGGTCGGTCTCGACGTGGCGATCGAAGCCTTGAAGGAAGCCAGAGGGCGCAATATGGCTGGGATCGACGACATCTGGCAGTACGCAAAAGTGTGCCGAGTGGCGAACGTGATGCGGCCGTATCTGGAGAGCATCGGATGACGCCGCTCGATCGAACTGCGCCAGGTCTGGATCGCCATGCCGCGCGGCAGCCATGCCCCCCCGAATCGACTATCCGCTGATCAAGATCGGTTCAGTTCACTGGCGAGGCCTACGCGGCCGGGACCGAGGAAGTCGAACGCGAAGGCGTCAAGCCGCGGGTCTACAGCGTGGCCAAGAACGTGGCGAGCTGCTTCAAACACCGCAACAAGATTGGTCTGGACGTGCCGCTGGAAGGCCTGAAAGATGCCTGGATGACGCGCAATGCGTCGGCAGACAACCTGTGGCGATACGCACAGATCTGCCGCGTCGCCAACGTCATGCGACCATACATGGAATCAGTCGCACACGGTTGATGTCACGTCCGCCTCGGCGGATGGTGTTCGCTTTGGTTTAAAAATTTTGTAGAATATGGGTAGTTTTAAACCCAACCTAAGGAGGCGTCATGATTGCAGATCGCATTCGTCAAGCACGACTGGCGGCAGGTCTGACCCTGAGTGCGTTGGGTGAACAGGCGGGTGTTTCTCACACCGCCATCCAGAAGTACGAGAAGGGTCTGCTCACTCCCTCGTCGTCTCAGCTACTCAAGCTCGCCCGCGCCTGCGGCATCCGGACCGAGTACTTCTTCCGCACGCATACGGTCGAGCTGCTGCAGCCCGAGTTCCGCAAGCTCTCGACCTTTGGCAAGACGGCGCAGGATGCGTTGAAGATCAAGGTCATCGAGTTGGTGGAAAAACGCGTGGAGTTGCTCGGTGCCTTTCCCGAGCTACCGTTCCCGGCGTTTGCACCGCCCGCGAACCTGCCTGAACACGTCGCGTCGTTGGATGAGATCGACGCGTTCTCGGATACGGTTCGCAACGCTTGGCAGTTGGGACTGAACCCGATTGCCGACCTCACCGACGCCCTCGAAGGCCTTGGCTTGCTGGTCATCGTGGTCGATGAAGAGAACCAGGGCTTCTCGGGCTTGACGGCCAAGGCTCGGACCGAAGATGGCAGGGAGTATCCGGTCGTGGCTGTTTCGAAGCGCTGGCCCGGTGATCGGCAGCGTTTCACCGTGGCGCATGAACTGGGGCATCTGCTGCTCGAAGGACGACTGGCTGACGGCATCGACGAAGAGAAAGCCTGTGACCGTTTCGCTGGCGCATTCTTGGTTCCGCGTGTCGCGGTACTCCAGTTGCTTGGGGCACGGCGCCATGCGCTGGAATGGCACGAGCTGTATGTGCTCAAACACGAGTTTGGCCTATCGATGGCCGGTTGGCTCCAGCGCGCCAAACAGTGTGGCGTGATTACCGAGGCCGCACACCTTTCGATGGTGAAGTGGTTTTCGGCCAAGGGTTGGCGCAAGACTGAGCCGGGCGAACCACTGCCGCAAGAGCATCCACGACTGTTTGATCAGCTGGTGTACCGCGCCTTGGCCGAGCGATACATTTCCGAAGGCAAGGCGGCAGAACTGCTGGGCATCCCGATGATGCGCTTCCACAAAGAACGCCAGTTGGAGTCATCGGATGCGGTTGCTTATCAGTGATGCCAACATCTTGATTGACATGGAAGCGGGAGCGTTGATGGAGACGCTCTTCCAACTTCCGATGCAGTTTGGCATTCCTGATCTGCTGTACTACGAAGAAATTGAACCGGGCAGTCCAGGCCTTGAAGACCTGGGCTTGCAGGTCATGGAGGTCAGCGGCGACTTCGTGGCTTATGCCCAGCAGTTGCCAGGCCACCACAACCATCTGCTTCCCGCGAAGAACGGCCCCAAGCCCAGTCACAACGATTACTTGGCACTGGCGCTTGCGAAGCAGGAGGCCTGCACCTTGCTAAGCGGTGACGCCAATTTGCGGATTGTTGCCAACAAAGAGCAGGTCAACGTCATGGGCACCATTGGCTTGCTGTGCGCCATGATCGAGAACCAACTGCTGACTGTCGACGACGCCTTCAAGGCAATCGACCGAATGAAGTCAGGCAAGCGACGGCTGCCCTGGCCAGAAGCCGAAAAAGTATTGAACGCGATGCGCTGATTGCTCCGGATGAAGGGACTACCAAATGCAGTAGTTGCGGTGCTACGGCGACGATAGACAAAAAGGATTCTGCGTACATTGCGGCGGACCAAGCGAAACCGTCGACCACGTACCATCGAAGGTTCCATTGGCACAGTGTTTGACCGCCCCCTGGCACACGCAAAACGCGCGCGAACCCCGCGTGTTTGCGGGATCCAGAAGCGAAAACGCCCAACTGAGATCAGTTGGGCGTTGAATAGTGGTGGAGCGGAAGGGGATCGAACCCTCGACCTTCGCGATGCGAACGCGACGCTCTCCCAGCTGAGCTACCGCCCCA